>CAMTMK010000006.1 GCA_947073645.1 uncultured bacterium
GAGTGGCGATTGGACGTTTGCAAAAAAGAGGTTGAGGATTTGAATATTCCCGTTGAACTTATCCCTTGCCCTATTGTAAGAGAAGAAAGCGGATTGGCATTGTCTTCAAGAAATAAATATCTTTCTGAGGAAGATAAAGTTGAGGCGCTTGTTTTAAGTAAAATTTTGTTTAATATTAAAGCTTGTTATAACAAAGGAATTACTGATGCCAGAGCGTTGACGGAAACCGCATATTCATATTTGAATGAAAAACATTCTCTTGAGTATTTGGAATTTAGAGATGCGGATGATTTGGAAGAAAAAATAACTGCAGATGATAATACAATTGTATTCATAGCTTTGAAAATAGGTACAGTTAGATTAATAGATAATATTGCTTTGAGGTAGTTATGTTGAAAATATACAAAGGTCTGATTAAAGTTTTGGAAACTGTTTTGAATTTGACGTTTGTTGCTCAAATAGCACTTCTTATAGTAGTGTTTTTGACTGCCACTTACTGGTTTTTGGATTTAATCAACTGTTCTGCATTCGAATTTGCAAGACCATTAGCTGAAAGTATATCAGATTTTGTAAGACTTTTTTATCAGGAAGATATTGAAATCGGCGGAGTTTATCTTGACGGTTCGTTGCTGCTTTTTGATATTCTTGCATTAGTTACAGTATTTCTCATCACGAAATCAAAATTCTATATCTATAGAGCTATAGAACAGGTTGAGGCTTCAATAAAAATTTGTTTAAAAGAAGATGAAGAAAGGTTTAATGAAGAATTACAGAAAGAGGCTGACGATAGAATTAAGCAGTGCAGCAATGTTGCAATACTTGTAAAATTTGAAGTGAAAAATATGTACGTTGATTATGAACAAGGTAATGCAAAAGACAAAGAGGACGAGGCTTTTAAAGCTTTCTATTCTGCAATAAAATCTTTAAGCGGATGTAAGTTTGCCAAAACCGGTGATAAGATGCTTATTTTGCTTAACGGGTTTACAAGAGTTGATAACCTTTTAAATTTTGTTGATATGTCAATAAATAAGATTAGAGTAAATATGAAAAAGGATAAATGGGCGTTATTTAGTTACGTTGCTGTTGATGTATTTAGTTCTAAATCAGATTTCAAAGGCGAAGTTTATCCTATTTTAGAAAAATTATTGACCTTGCGTCATAAAAATGAAGCTTTGTGTCTTGGTAATTTTAATTTGAGATATAAATTTAATAAAGAGCAAATGTATACTTTGTTTTTAAAAGGCTCTTACAATATTGACGGTGAGTGCGATGTGTTTGCGTTAGTTAAGAAAGGTTAACCAAACTCTTGCATTTTAATATTTTTCATATATTATAAAAATATACCGCAGACAGTTAGTAAGCGTAAGCTTTTAATCGAAAGGCTAACCGAGGTTAAACAGTCGAAATATTAAATAGATTTGTTAACCAGTGAGATTTTGCGGTCTGAATATGACTAAAAAATCTTTTTTCGTATTCAGGGTTACAGGTCGAGCGGGGCTAGTCCCCACAGTAATACAACAAAGGAGCTAAACATGGCAACAAAAGCTTTTAAATCTGAAAAAATAGATGCTATTAAAGCAAAAGCAGAAAAAGCCCAAGTAGCTATTTTAACTGAATATAAAGGTTATTCTGTAGAAGAAATCACTAATCTTAGACGTTCTTTGCAAAAAGACGGCGGTGACTACATGGTAACTAAAAATACTTTAGCTAAAATCGCTTTCAAAGGTACTGATTTTGAAGTTCTTACAGAAAACATGACAGGCCCTATCGCTATCGCGTTCGGTTTTGAAGATCAAGTAAGTCCAGCAAAAGCAGTTGCAAAATTTATTAAAGAATCTAAAAAAGGAGCAATCCTTGGCGGTGCTTTAGACGGCAGATTGTTATCAGCACAAGAAGCAGAAGCATTATCTAAACTTCCATCAAAAGAAGAACTTATTGCGAAAATTCTTGGCTCTATCAATTCACCGGCTTCAGGTATCGTTGGATCAGTTAACGCAGTTATGGCACAACTTACAAGAGCTATGGCAGCAGTTAGAGATCAAAAATCTGCTTAAATTTTGCGTAGAGTGATGTGAGCGAAGCGAACAAACTCGAAATGGCGCGAAGCAAATGAGCGAATATTTTATGAAATAAAATGTAGCGAATACAGCGTAGCGTGAAGCAATAATTTAACATAATAGTGAAAAACAAATAACAAAAAAGGAGAAAAATAATGAGTAACGTAGAAACAATTTTAGAATCAATTGAAAAATTAACTTTATTAGAAGCAGCTGAATTAGTAAAAGCTATGGAAGAAAAATTCGGCGTATCTGCAGCAGCTCCTGTAGCTGTAGCAGCAGCTCCTGTAGCAGCTGGTGAAGCAGCAGCTGAAGAAGCATCTGAAGTTAACGTAATCTTAGCTTCTGCTGGTGCTAACAAAATCGCTGTATTGAAAGAAGTTCGCGCTATCACAGGTCTTGGCTTGAAAGAAGCTAAAGAATTAGTTGATGGTGCTCCTAAAGCTGTTAAAGAAGGCGTTAAAAAAGAAGACGCTGAAGCTATCAAAAAACAACTTGAAGCAGCTGGCGCAACTGTTGAAATCAAATAGTGCTACGCACGTAGCCCATTGGGTTTTGTATAGACTTAAAAAGCACTCACTATGTGGGTGCTTTTTGTATTGAAAATTTTTAAAGAAAGAGTTATAATAATATAAGATAGTATGAAAGGAGCAAAAATGAGTATTAATGAGAATTTCGGGGGGGGGGCCCCTTATAGCTTAACTCCTGCATTTACGTTAGCTGAGGTGTTAGTTACTCTCGGTATTATTGGTGTGGTTTCAGCGATGACATTGCCGACACTGCTAAAAAATCATCAGCGTCAGGTGTATGTAACTCAGTTACACAAAGTTTATAACGAAATTCAGCAGGCTGCGGATTTGTATGTGACAGAGAATAATTATGTGAACTTGGGTGAATCACGTATTAGAAATAATGCGAACGGTTTAAGAAATTTTATTACCAGATATTTTAAAGTCGCACAGGATTGTGGTACAAGGTATGTTCCTTGTTTTGCAGATGAGTATACTTCTTTTTCCGGTAACGTTGTTAAAACTAAAAATGGGCAATGTAATGTTGTTGTAGCTCTTGTAAATGGGGCTACAATATGTGCAGATGCTGCTGCAATGTCAAATGTTACTGATAAGAATGAAGATGGTGAAGATGAAACTGTATCCAGTTCAAACCATGTCGGAAATGGCGGAGATGTAATTGCTTTTGAGGTAGATATAAACGGCAAACAAGGACCAAATATATATGGCAGAGATTATTTTTCTTTCCAGATAGATAGAAATGGACAAATTTTTGATAAGTTTTATATTCAAAATGGCGAAGAAGCAGATTTCAATGCGGGTCATCCTGATAACGGTATTTTTGGCAAAATTGTAGCTGACGGCTGGAAAATGGACTATTAGATACAAATTTTTCTATATTCACAAAACTCACATTTTTTTGAATGCTCAACATTTGGTTGGGCATTTTTTATTTTGTCACAGATTTCTAGGATTGGTTTTTCATAGTCCTTGTCAAAATCAATTATGCAGTTCTGGTTGTTTTTCAAGTCTATGTAAACAAACTTGATATTTCTGCCGAATTTTTTAGACGCGCATAGTAAATAAACCATTGTCTGATAATCATATTCGGGATTTTTAGGTATTTGTCCTGTTTTATAATCCAATATATAATAGAAGTTTTCATCTTTTACTAAAGCATCCAATCGCCCGCCAATCCAATATTCTCCGATTTTGCAGGAAAGATTGTATTCGGAATTTACATAATTTTTTTTGAAAAATTCGTTCTGTTTCAAATTTTCCCAAACAATGCGTTCATCTGTATTCAAGGCAGTTTCAAGTTTTGAAATATTGTCACCGCGCAGGTAATAATTTGCAAGTGCATGAACTTTTTTCCCTTTTTCAAAGAATGAACTCTTTTGAGGTACGGAAATTTTTTGAACATATTTGAACCAATACTTTTGAGGGCAGGTTTCGAAAGTTTTTAGCATATTCGGTGAAAAGTTATTCATTTAAAAGTTCTCCAAAAATTGTGTTTGGTTCTTGTTCTATGATTTTATCAAACGATTTAATTTTACGGCTTGTTGTAAAATAAAGCTGTTTTCTTGCTCTTGTGATTGCAACATATAAAAGTCTCAAGTGTTCTGCAATCTGCTCCTCTTTCATTTGAAGTTCTGTTTTGGGGTTGTAATTCGGATTTAGTCGTTTGAGAGTTTCTGTAAAATCCGCACCTTTAAGTTTCATTTGATTGATATCTAATGTTAAACTCTTTTCAGACATTTCCGGAATAAAGACGTAATCAAATTCGTCGCCTTTGGATTTGTGCATTGTCATAACCTGAACTTTGCCTGCAAGAAACTCTTTGTCGCTTTCATCTTCTTCTGAGAAGAACTTAAATCCGCTTAATGATGGTTTTTTGGCAAGTTCGCCAAGACGTTCGAGAAGTGTTGGGAAGTCTTTGTAATTCAGACTCAAACGCTTGATAAGTGTTGAAATTAAATACACGTTTGATTTCTCGATTTCTGAATTGAAGTAATGAAGTCCGATTTTGATTGCAAGTTCTTCACCTGCAAGATGCGGGAAAGAAAGCCAGTAAGTTAAATCCCAGTAAAATTGTGCAAGGTGAATGTTTTCAATATTGTCGCAATCGGTTTGGATAAACGGAGTTTCATATTTTCTGATTTCAAGCCCTAAGCGTTGTTTATAAAATCCCATTTCTGCAAGAATTTCATAATTATCAGCAATAATATTATTATCAAACGGATGTAATATCATTTGCATAATTGCATAAATTGTTCTGAAAATTGTCTTTTGTTCAAGACTTTCACTTCTTGTAATACATCTAAGCCCGCTGTTGTTTGTAAAGTTCAGCCATTGAGCGACTTGATAATTGCTTCTTAAAAGTATACCGATTGTGCATTTCGGGTCTTTTTTGAGCGCTTGTTTAATTTCTTTTAGGATATAATTTCTTTCTTCAAGCGGTTTTTCAAAAATTTCTGCATGAATTGCATTGTCGGAAACAGGATTTCTGCCGTCAACAGGGTTCATATAAATTTCAAAAAATGCTTCTTTGCGCCATTTTACAAGGTCGTTTGCAAGCATCCAGACATCTTTTGTACAGCGTTGCGAGCGATTCATGCTTACGTTGCTGCTTTCTATAATGAATTTTCTGAAACCTTCTACATCTGCATTAGAAAAAGTTGTTGTGATAGCCTGATTTATATCTCCGCAACGGATTAAGTTGTTGTGTTTTGCGCTTAATAGATTAATTAATCGTTGTTGAATTGATGAAGAATCTTGCGCCTCATCTTCAATTATATATTGGCAAATATCTTGATAGTATTTTTGGATATCAGGATTTTCTTCCAAAAGTTTGACAGATGAGATGAGCATATCATCATAATCAATAAGGTTTGCTTCTTTTAAAACAGTTTGATATTCCTCGAAGAATTTTTGGAAATTGGAGAGTTTTTTGTCTTTGGTTTCTTGGAATTGCCCACCGCCAATCTTAAATACAGAGATGCCCCTATCAAATTCGTCTGTTTCAGTTTTTTTGAGTTTTAATTTCTGTGCAATTTCTTTGATAATTCTAGAACGCTGGGTATCATCACAGATTTCAAAATCTGACGAAAGACCGAGACGCTCAAAATTTCCGTTTTCTTTTAAAATTCTTAGTGCAAGTCCGTGAATTGTGCTGATATTAGGAAGCTGTGCTGAATTCTGACGGATATTTTTAATTCTGTCACGGAAATTACGTGCTGCAGATTCCATATAAGTCATGACAAATATGTTTTCCGGATTTACACCGTTATCCAAAAGTTTTACAATCAATGCGAGCAAAATTGTTGTTTTGCCGGCTCCGGGGACCGCTGAAATTGCCATTTTACCTGATTTGTAATCAAGAACGGGCTTTTGGTCATCGCGCGGAGTGATGTTGAAGCTTTTTTCGTCATTGCGTACTTGATGCGCAGTTTCCTTAACTATTATATAGTCTTCTATTCCGCCGAAATTTTCAACACCATTGCCGTCAAAGAGGCTTGAGAATGTATAAATATGTTCAGATGCGCAGAGGGTTAGTTTGCGCAAAATTCTTGCGGTTTTTTCTTTTGAAAGTTCAATGTTATCATCAATTGTATATTCGTCTTTTGCCCATCCGCGTTGGAAGACCCAGGCATTATATAAAGGTCCTGTGTCGCTTTTAATCCATTCATCGCTTGAAATATCAAGCCATAATTGATATTTTGTTCTGATTTTGTTATCAATTATTTTTTGCGGAGTTGAGATTATCAAATCATTATCAGAAATTTCCAAGGTTGAATATGGGTTTTCTGAGATAATAGAATTTTCAATCTGTGTGAGAATGTCATTTTGGCGGGTTTTAAAATTTTCGCCGAAAATGTTTTCAAACTCTTGAAGCTGTTTTACAAAAAAGTTGAATTTGTTTATTTCTATCGGGTTTACTTCGTAAAATTCGGCAAGTTCATAGAATATATCACAAACTTTTTCCGAAAGTTTTGCTTCATTTTGTTCCAGATTTTCCAAAATTGTTCGGAATTTTTTATATTTTTCTGAATATTCTTCTAAAGCAAATTCATGTTCTATAAATTCACCCGCATCTAATATCTCTTTGCAGTATTTGACGGGAATACCCAAAAATTCTGACAACACAACGCGCATGTCAAATTCATTTTTTTGAGGTTTCAGAATTGTTAAAATTGATTTTACAAGTCTATTTTGGATAAGTTTTTCACTGCCTGATAAATATACAAGATTGCAATGTATATTTTCTTTCAGTGAAAATTTTAGCATGTCGTCAATTACGGGTGTGATGATAGAAATCTCACAAGGGTTGATATTTTTTGCAAAAATTTCATTAATCTGTTTTATTGCCCCGTCAATCATAGACGCTCTTTTAGATGGTGATTGAGTCGAAAAATGCTCCAGCGGTTCTAATTTCCCTTCAATTATATTGGAAAATAGAGTTTCTGCGTCATGATTATTACTTTGGATTTTTTGAGCTTTTTGGTTAAAGAGTTCTTCAAATTTCCAAACGGCAGTTCTGTCGGCACTCAAGTAGCCTGCACGGCTTGCGCCTTTTTCGTCAGAACATACAAAAACATCTTTCAATTGAGGTGCTAAGTATCCAATAAAATCAAAGCAAATCGGGGTTATTTCGTCACCGTCATCAAGGATAAGATATTTTATATTTTTGAAATAATCAGAATTTTTATAAACATAATTAAATACAAGTGCTTGTCTTAGATAGTCAAAATCTCGTAACTCTAATGTGCGTTTTAAAAGTTCTTTCAGAGCTTTTTTTGCATCATCGGCAAAACTTTCACCCAAAACTCTTGAGCGCCATTCCACATCTTCATCAGACAAGTTGTTTTGTACAATAAGCGAATATCTTCTGAAAATTTGGTGAAGAAGTGATTTTTTTGAATTGTAACCCTTAAATTGAATATCTTTCAAAATATCTTTTAAAATGAATTGAGAAATTTCTAACCCTGCAAGGTTTGGCAAAATTGTCGGATTATCAAACGGGTTGATGTTTTCAAGCAGTGCCCAATTATCATTTATTGTGTTATATACAAGTGAGAAAAAAGTATGAACCTGAAGTTTTTCCATACAATTTACTTTGAGTGCTTCAAGAGTTTTGTCTATAAATTTTTGTTTACCGCTTTGAACCAGAACCAGAATTTCAGAAGCATCAATTCCAGAGTTTAATAGTTCTGCATATTTTTCTATTAAAAACTCAGTCTTATTTGTCGATAAATCCGTTGAAATTAACATCCATACTCCTTATCAGTATTTTAGCACAAATAATAAAAAATAAATTTCCTCAACCAAATGAACTATTGCAAATATTTGCCCGTTCGGCTATTATATAACCATAAAGAAAAGAGATGTCGCATTTTTAAATAGGAGGTTAAATTATGCAAGAGTTACAAGAACAAATCGGTTTTTCAGCAGGACAAATTTATGATTATTTGAACAATAACGGAGAGTCAACTTTCTCTAAAATGAAAAAAGAATTAGACCTTAAAAGCAATTTTGCAGATTTAGGTCTTGGTTGGTTAGCTAGAGAAGATAAAGTTGAAATTTCTAAAAAAGGAACTTCAGTAAGCGTAAGACTTAAGTAGTTTTAATAAATAAATAAAAAAAGAACGGTATTTATACCGTTCTTTTTTGTTTACTCTAAAAGTGATTCCAATAATTCTGCATTTCTTGCGGATGCGGTCGATTCCCTGACTTTTTGTTTGTAGATGTAAGTGCGCAGTGCTTCTCTGATTAGTTCACTGCGTGAACGATTTTCACCATCCGCAACTTGGTCAATTCTTTGTAAAAATTCTTCGGGCATAGAAATTAATACTCGTGCCATATGTTCTCCTTTTCTTTTATTTTCGAAAATCGCTTATACTTAAATAAAAACATTTCTATATAAAAAAGTGCTATTTTGTATTGATAGAATATATATTAAATTTTAAAAGCCTTGATATGAGTGGATTTTCCAGCTTAATAAAAGTTAATATTGCGCCCTGTTGCTTTAAAATCAAATTTAAGATATTATAAATGCAAAGAGAAGGTATCCTATGAAATATAAAAGAATTTTATTAAAGATTAGCGGTGAAGCTTTATTGGGAGAGCAGCAATTTGGTATTGACCAAAACCCTGTGAAGATGATTGCCGGAGAGATTCAGAAAGCTAGAGAATTAGGTGCAGAAGTTGCAGTAGTTGTTGGCGGCGGAAACATATTCAGAGGCATGAAAAACAGTGCGAAACTTGGCATGGATCAGGCATCAGGTGATTATGTCGGAATGCTTGCAACTGTTATGAATGCAATTGCTTTGCAAAGTGTATTAAATCAAATGGAAATTCCTTGCAGAGTTCAAAGTGCTCTTGCAATTAATCAGGTTGCTGAACCCTATATCAGACACAGAGCTATCAGACACCTTGAAAAAGGCAGAGTTGTAATTTTTGCGGCAGGTACAGGTAACCCGTTCTTTACAACTGATACTGCTGCAGCATTAAGAGCGTCTGAAATTAATGCAGAAGCTATGCTTATGGCGAAAAACGGAGTTGACGGGGTTTATACAGATGACCCGAAAACTAATCCCGATGCGAGAAAATTAGATAAAATCAAATATGATGATATTATTATTAAAGGTTTGAAGGTTATGGATACTTCTGCATGCACATTGTGTAAGCAGAATAATATTCCAATCGTTGTATTTGATTTTGAGGCAGAAGATGCAATTGTTGATATTCTGCATGGTAAAGAAATAGGCACATATATAAATTAGAAAGAGTAAAGACGGGAACGAGCGCTTTTGTGTTTAAGTAAATTAACGATAAAATTAAATAAAAGCGACGTGACTGACCAAGATATTTAAAGTCCGACCAAGGTCGGCGGAAAGGGTATAAAAAATGTCAGAGGCGTTAGAAGAATTATTTTTATTTGGCGAAGAAAAAATGGAAAAAGCAATTAATCAGCTTCATAGAGAATTTGGTTCAATCCGTTCAGGCAGAGCTAATCCTATGATTTTGGATAAAGTTATTGTGGAATATTACGGAGCTCCTACTCCTTTGAGACAAATGTCACAGGTTACAGTTCAAGACGGTACAACTCTTGTTATTACACCTTATGATAAAACAATTTTGAAAGAAATTGAAAAAGCTATTATCAAAGCTGAAATCGGTATTACACCAAACAGTGACGGTATTTGTATAAGACTTCCTTTCCCGCCATTGACCGAAGAAAGAAGACGCGAAACTGCTAAGGAAGTTAAAAAGTTAGGCGAAGATGCTAAAATTGCTATTAGAAATGTTCGCCGTGATATGGTTGATGATTTGAAAAAACTTGAAAAATCTGAAAATCTTCCTGAAGATGCAGTGAAAGATAATCAAGATAAAATTCAAAAATTGACTGATAAATATACAGGTATTATCGATAAAGATGTTGCAGATAAAGAAAAAGAGGTTATGACTGTATAATGGATGAAACTAAAGGCTTGAATAAAAACGCGACAAGAATGCTGACAGGGTTTATAATGGGAACGATTACCATGGGATGTATTATGCTTGGTGGTGTGGCGCTTCTGTTGTTACTCGCATTAGTTATATTTTTTGCATCAAAAGAGTATGTGAAAATTCTTGAACACAAAGGTTTTTATCCAAGCCTTAAAATCATTCTTTTAGCAGGTGCTATCCTTGCCGGTATAACTTTCTTTGAACGTACTGATTTTGTAGCTGGTGCGCTTACTTTTTGTTCGTTTGCTTCGTTTTTATGGGTTTTATTTAAAGGCAGACAGCCATATATTGCAAATGTTGCAACTACTATTTTAGGTTTTGTTTACTGTGCATATTTTCCGTTACAGCTCCAATTATTGAGAGATATGCATTCTGCTCAATACCATGATGGATTAGGATTTGTTGTAATGATGTTTACTGCAGTTCTTTTGACTGATGTAGGATGTTATTATGCAGGTACAAAATTTGGAAAACATAAACTTGCTCCTGTAGTAAGTCCAAATAAAACTATTGAAGGTTCTATAGGTGGTATTATTTGTGCTGTTTTAGGCGCTGTGCTTGTCGGGTCAGTAATCGGAGTACAGTGGTATTTGTCGGCTGTTGCTGGTCTTTTATGTACAGTATTTGCTCAAATCGGTGATTTATGTGAATCATTAATCAAACGTGATGCGGGTGTTAAAGATTCCGGAAATTCACTCCCGGGTCATGGCGGTTTTTTGGACAGAACTGACAGTTTTGTGTTCACAATTCCTGTTATGTATTATTTCTGTAAGTATTTTATTTTTTCTAACGATATAGTTGAATTTATTAAAGGATTAGTTTAGATGAAAGAGTTAGAAGAAATTTACGGAATAGCAATCGATAATTCCGATTTATTCAAATGCGCATTGACGCATCCTTCGTATACACAGGAAAATAATCTGTCTTATGGAGAAAATTATGAACGTTTTGAGTTTTTGGGTGATGCAGTATTAAAACTTGCTGCTTCAGAAATTCTTTATAAAAAATATCCTCAATATGCAGAAGGTGAGTTGTCAAAAATTCGTTCTATTGTTGTTTCAGATAATACTTTATCAAAAATAGCACATGAAATCGGTTTGTGTGAATTGATTATTTTAGCAAAACATGAGGAAAAGCAAGGGCTTGCACGTATTGAATCAGTTTGTGCATGCGCGTTTGAAGCAGTTTTGGGAGCGTTTTATCTTGACGGTAAGCTGGAACAGTTAAAACCTTTTTTAGAAAAAGTTCTAACTCCATATATTGAAGCTGTTGATGCAAACTTTGAAAAATATAATGCAAAAGCCTTGTTGCAAGAGTTTACACAATCTGTTGATAAACAAACTCCGATATATAAACTTGTTGAAGAAAACGGACCTGCACATAAAAGAACATTCAAGGTTGCAGTTTCTTATCAGGGAAAAGTTGTTGCATACGGTACAGGTAAAACCAAAAAAGAAGCAGAACAGCATGCCGCTTATGAGGCTTGCAAAATTTTAGGAGCATTACCGTTATGACAATAATTTCTCCATCTATTTTATCAGCAGACTTTGCTAATTTAGAACGTGATATTAAAGCTGTTAATACAGCAGATTGGCTTCATATTGATGTTATGGACGGTCATTTTGTTCCGAATATTACAATTGGTGTACCTGTTGTTGTATCAATCAGAAAAATTACTGATATGCCTTTAGATGTTCATCTTATGATTGAAAATCCTGAAAAATATATTGAAGCATTTGTAAAAGCAGGTGCTGATATTATTACTTTTCATTATGAAGCTGTGCAAGATGTAAGTGCTGTGATAAAACAAATAAAATCTTTCGGGGTAAAAGCTGGTATGTCAATTAAACCTAAAACACCGGCTGATGTCGTTTTTCCATATTTGAATGAATTGGATATGGTTCTTGTGATGACTGTAGAACCAGGTTTTGGCGGACAAAAATTTATGCAGGATTGCGCAGAAAAAATTCCTGCTATAAGGCAAAAAGCTCATGAAAATTTGATTATTCAGGTTGATGGCGGTATAAATGCTGAAACAGCAAGAATTTGCACGTTTTACGGTGCAAATTCTTTAGTGGCGGGTAATTATATTTATAAGTCTTCTGATATAAAATCAGCTATTGCCTCATTGAGGTAGACCTTTTCGTTCTTTACGTTTTCTTATTTCTTCCGGATCTGTTGTTAATTTTGTATCAGCAAGTCCCAGTTCTTTATCAGGTTCTTCAACCTCTTCATCTTCTGCAGGCTTTTTATCGGAAGCTTGTCCGGGGACAGGAGGATTCATGAAGATATTTTCATCATTATCATCATCAACTTCTGCATCTTGAGCTACATCTTTTACAGCTCCCGGGTCTTCAGTTTTTCCAGCAGGAAGGGCGTTATCACTTTGGACACCTACCGGATTTTCTTCTTCTATACCAAGTTTTTCAAGTGCATCAAGTCCTACGTCACCATCTACTTGTTCATAAGTTACGTTATCAGGAATCTTTGCAATAGCTGCCATTTGTTGAGCCCAGGCTATAATCTCAGCGGGTATTTCTTCGCCCTTGCTTTCTTCTTTTATAATCTCTTGCGCAGTAAGTTTTTTCCATTTTGCCGTATCTACTTTTGGTGTTGTAGCGCTCCCTACACTCATTGAATCTGCCATTATTTTCTCCTTTCTTATACCTGTAAAATAACGGCAATTTCGATTAAAATCTTTAGTAAATGTAAAGTATTGTAACGAAAGTTATATAAGTTGAATATAAAAAGGCAATAATTTTTTAGAAAAATTTTTTATATAAGAGTAAGAGATAAGAGAGAGAAAAAGAAAATGGCATCAACTTTATTATTTACAAATACTGTAACAGATACATACAAACAAACATCAGACGCGCTTAGTTCAGTAGATTTGAACGGGAAACACGTTATTAAAAAAACTTTAGTGGATATGATGAAGCAATCATTCTTCCACGGGGCAAGCAGGTTTGGAACAAACTTTATTGCTTAGTTAGAAAATCAATAGGAAAGAATTAGGAAAACATAGGAAAAACATTTAGGATAGGAATAATATTTAAAAAGACCGATTTTATATCGGTCTTTTCTTTTAAAAATGTTCTTGGATAGTTTGTTGAGTTTCATCTTTATTTTGTTTGTCAGCATCAAAGAAAACTTTCATTGTTTTTTCTTCCCTAAGTTTGCTTTGCGCATCCGAACCAAGGTTACTGAAATCTACGTTTAAATAAGCCCAAACACCAGCTGCCACTACAAGTAAAATAATAATCCATTTCATAAAAATACCTCACTATTGTTTTACATGCTAAATATACATATTTTGCGCAGATAATAAATCAAATTAATGATTGATTTTTTTTATGTTAATATTCTGTCAGAGGAGTTTATATGGAATTTAATATTGATAAGTGGCTGGATGAAATTGTTGAAAAATTAAAATGTGAATTTACTTCACGTTTGATTTTTGTCGGTTTGCAAGGAAGTTATAATAGAGGAGAAGCTACATCCAAAAGCGATATTGATTTGGTTGTTATTATTGACGAACTTAATTTCGAAAATTTAAAAACATATCGTTCAATAATTGATGGAATGCCGTTTAAAGAAAAAGCTTGCGGTTTTATTTCAGGTAAACAAGAGTTGCAAAATTGGTCAAAATCGGATTTGTTTCAGTTTTATTATGATACAAAACCTTTGCTTGGTAAGCTGAATGATATTATTCAAGTTCCGTCAAAGGAAGATATTAAAAAATCAATTAAAACAAATTGTGAGAATCTTTATCACGCGACTGTTCACAGTTTTGTGCATTCAAATAATTATATAGAAGATTTGCAAGGACTATATAAAATGACTTTTTTTATTTTACAGGCAGATTATTTTGTAAAAAATCAGGTATATATTTCGACTAAAAGAGATTTGTTTAATAAGTTAGAAGGTTTGGATAAAGAAATTTTAGCTGTTTGTATTAATACTAATATGCAAGATCCTGAAAATTTATATGAAAAACTTATATATTGGTGCAAAACTAAAATATAACATTAAAAAAGAGGGTTTAAAACCCTCTTAAAATGGCGGGAACGACGAGGCTCGAACTCGCGACCTCATGCGTGACAGGCATGCGCTCTAACCAAACTGAGCTACGCTCCCATAAATTTTGTTGTCATGTCTCTCGACAAGATTTATTATAATATGCTAAAAATTTTTTTGCAAGCGTTTTGTTAAAAGTTTTTTATTATGTTATAGTAATATTCGTTGGAGGTATTTAATGAAAGATTTAAAATTAGATCGTGATTTCGGGGGGGGGGCACTCATAGTTTAGCTCCTGCATTTACGTTAGCTGAGGTTTTAATTACTTTGGGGATTATGGGTATTGTTGCAGCTTTGACGTTACCTTCTGTAATTAATAATGTGCAAGACAAGCAATTTATTGCAAAATGGAAAAAAGCTTATTCAATAATTAGTAATGCTGTTTATTCTGCTTCTGAAGAGTATGAGTTCTGTAAAGGTACTTTTATTGAGTATTCGGACACCACTCATTTATGTAGTACAGAACAAATAATAGAAACATATCGACAGGTACTTTCAAAAATTAATATAGCTGATGCCTGTCGTGGTACTTCAGGTAAATCTTATGATATATTAGGATTAAGAGCTTGTAATAAAACAGAATTTGAACATATACAAGATTTAAACAGTCCTAAATGTAAATCGTTAAGTGGAGATTATGACGGTTATTGTGCCAATGATGCAGCAACAGTTATTGCAATATTAAAAGACGGAACTTGGTTATATTTTGCGGGTCCTTTCTGGAATGCTCCAAAAATACTGGTTGACGTAAACGGACCGGCTGGACCGAATACTATTGGGCGTGATATGTATGTTGTTTTTTTAGTTAAAAATAAAGCTATACCTTATGGCTCAGAAGGATATGGTAAAGATACAAATATTTGTGCTAAAAATGCAGTATCAAGTCCGATGTTTGGAAATTTTACTTATGCTAACGGCTCAGGATTAGCCGGGGCCGGATGCAGTAGTGAATATTTATATAAATAAAAAGCTCCCGAAGGAGCTTTTTTATTTGTATAATGGTGCAAGTTTTGCAGATTGCTGAGGAATTACTCCTTCCTCTATTGATTGATATACTCTGTAATCGATTACAGGGAAGCAGTTATCAATGTTTTCGATTTCGAATAAGTCACCTTCATTGATGCTGTTATTTTCAATCATATCTGCAATCTTTTCAAATCTTTCAACATGTTCTCTAAATCTGTCTGTTGCATAGTCTTTAGCCTGCCATGTTGTAATTAAGAAAGGCCAATCTGAACTTTGCAATAACAGATTTTCTCTTGCAAGCTGATTTAACGCTCTGTGCAACAATTTATCTTCAGGAATTTCTGAATATTTATCAGCAATTGCACTCATACGTTTTTCGCAGGCATGGATTATAGGCCACATCCATTCTGTTAAATGGTTATTCCATACATAGAAGTGTCCGCCTTGTCCCCAAGAGCTTTCAGGGATTTGGATAGCTTCTTTTGGAGCATGGGTATGAACATATTCACCTGCAGTCATTCTTTCAACTTCAGGAATATATGCGTTGAATTTTTTAATAACCTGTTTAATAAATTCAACACCTTCAAACCACCAGTGTCCGAATAATTCTGTATCGAATGATACCATTACCAAACCTTCTTTACCTGTAGCTTTTTTGTAATCATTAAGCATATGATAAATTAATGTTGTGTAGTGGTCTGAGTTTTCGTTAATTTTATTTAAAGCTAAAACAGGATCGTAAAGCATTTTGTCGCCTAAATCGGTTTTAGATGAAGTAATTCTCCAATAGTGCATACCTGAGTTTGCATCTTTTCTATGGAACTCTCTAAAACATCCGTCACCGGGGTATCCGTCAGCAGCAGACCAAACCTGATAGCCTGCTCTTTCGTTTCTGCCCATAACGGCAACCTGCGCGTCTGGAAGCCAGTATGCAGAATATGTGTCATATCCTGTCGCGGGACGTTCGGGAAGCGGAATGTACTCAATATTACCGTAAATTCCAATTACACGTCTGTTTCCGATAGAATTCCCGCCTTCAATTACGTGCGATTCTGTAAAGAAGTATTCAATATCGTTATTTTGCAGAGTTACTTCAATAGCAGGTCTCCAGTGTTTTTGACCGTCTTTGCCCACATATTCGTAACCTTGTCTGTATGCACATTCAGGCAGCCAGCATCCACATGCTTTTTTGCCGAATAATCTTTTAGTTGTATCTGAACCAACTTTAAATTGAGCATTCAAGTTAGCGTCAGTTGCAAGCAGTGGAGAAAAACCATGTGTTGCACCTGATGTTGTAATCTCAATACATCCTAAATCTTGGTATTTTTTGAAAGCTGAAATCAAGTCCATGCCGTATTTGTTTATGAAACAGTCTTTAATACTTGTAAACCAATCAAAGTAATATTTAGCAAGATATTTCAAATGTTGAGAGTGAGGAACTTTCTCATCGGGATATCTTTCCAAATCCTTTGAAACTTTAGCGATTCTTGAATCAAGATATTCTATGAATCCATGTTTAAGGTGTTCATCATTAAGCTGTTCGGCTAAAATCGGGGTAATACCTACTGTTAACTTAGCCTTAATACCTTCATCATATAATTCGGAAATAGCATTCAACAATGGAATGTAAGTTTCTGCCATACATTCATAAAGGTTTTCTTCCCCGAAAGGCCACATACCGGCTTTTCTATAATATGGAAGATGACTATGTAACATAAATACGAATTGTCCTACTGACATTTGTTCCTCCTTATTTAAACAGAATTATTATATAACTATAATTCTTTCTTATATATTATTTATACCACAATCGGGTAAAAAATATAATCCTTAAGAACTAATTCTGCCGAATACTGTTACAAAAGTTAAAAGTTTTGACAAAATGTGGCGGAAACTATTGCAATTTCTAATTTTTTGTTTAAAATAAAATTACTCACATCCTCAAATGTGCCTGAAGTCATTAAGCAGGCTAAGAGTAAAGAAAGGCAAAACAAAATGGCAAATATTAAATCTGCTAAAAAAAGAGTATTAATCGCTGAAAGAAACAGAGTTAGAAATGTAGCTTTCAAAACATCTATTAAAACTGCGGTTAAGAAAGTATTAGAACTTGCAAAAGCTGATGATAAAGAAGCTTTAAATACAGCAATGTCAAAAGCATATCAATTATGTGATAAAGCTGTATCAAAAGGTGTTTTACACAAAAACACAGCTGCAAGAAAAAAATCAAGATTAACTCTTGCTGTAAACAAATTACAAGCAAAATAGTTAACTTATTTGAGGTTAAAAAAGACATCCGAAAGGATGTCTTTTTTTTGTTTGTGATTAATATTATGTAAAGATTGTAGTAATAAAATATTTTCTGAGTATAATTATTTCATTAGAAGGAAATAACATTATGCAGATAAAAAATATTGATTTTAACATAGACTTGGCTCAAAGTTTTGGTTTTTATAAGAATAATTCGGAGTTTGATTTATTGGATTATGCAAGCTCTGTTAATATTTCTTGCGGATTTCACGCAGGTGACCCGCTGACAATCAGAAATGCTCTATTAAGAGCTAAAGAAAAAAATGTTGTGGTAGGTGCTCACATCGGATTTGATGATATTCAAGGGTTTGGCTATCGCGAAATGGATTTGTCGGAAGATGAAATTGAAGCTCTTGTAGTTTATCAGGTTGGAGCTCTAATGTCATTTGCTAAAACTTTTAATATGGAAATTGAACATGTTCGTCCGCATGGTGCGATGTATAAAAAATGTGCAGAAGATTTTTCTTTTGCATGTTCTGTAGCAAGAGCTGTACAAAAATGTTCAAAATGGCTTGTTTATTATGGTGCTACAGGTGAGATTACCGAAAAAACAGGCGAACTTTTAAATATTCCTGTAGCACAGGAAGTTTGTCTTGAAAAAATGTATAATGTTGACGGTACGGTAAACACTGTAGCTCGCGACAATGAAAATACGGAAATGGAAATTCAAAGATTGAAACAATTGCTAAGCTCATCTCAAGTTTCTAATATCGAAGGCGGAAAAACTGTAGTTAAGGCTGATACAATTCACTTTACAAACAGATTATCAAATTCTTTGGATTTGATTAAACAAGCAAGAGAAATAATTACCCCTGTTCCCGTAAATTATAAAAACGCATGCTTATCAGGCTGGGTGGAGTAGAAAATGAAAGATTTTAGAAAAAATATGAAAATGCCCCAAGAAGCTAAATGGTTAATGCCGGGGCTTCAGGTAAAAAGATGGTTTGCACTTATATTTTTAGGTGCGGTAATGATGACATTGGGTGTTCTTATTTTATTTGATATTAAACCTATTTTTTACACAATGGAGTTTATTCGAAAAGTTGCGATGAATTTGTCAACTGAATGGATTGCGTTTGCTATTGTAATGTTTGGTGCAGGTGTTTTCTTTAAAGGCTGGCAGAAAACTAATATTTCTATTATTGACGGGATTGATAATCAATCTTTGTTAGAGAATTTATATAGAAGAAGAAAATTGAACAGGGGTCCGAAGGTTGTAGCAGTTGGCGGTGGAACAGGACTTTCAATGTTATTAAAAGGGATTAAAAATATAACAAATAATATTACTGCGGTTGTAACTGTTGGTGATGACGGCGGAAGTTCCGGAAGATTGCGTGAAGAAATGGGAGTTTTACCTCCCGGTGATATTAGAAACTGTATCGCAGCGTTAGCTGATGACGAAGATTTGGTTACAAAGTTGTTCCAATATCGTTTCAAAACAGGTGAAGGGCTTGAGGGACACAGTTTTGGCAACTTGTTTTTGACAGCTTTATGTTCAATTACGGGAGACATGGTTCGTGCTGTAAAAGAAAGTTCTAAGGTTCTTTCTATCAGAGGCAGAGTGCTGCCTTCAACATTGGATAATATGCGTCTTGGCGCTGAAATGGAAGACGGCAGAATAATTCATGGAGAATCAAATATTCCGGAAGCGCATGGGAAAATTAAAAGATTATTTACAGAACCTAAAAGCTGTAAGGCTTTGGATGATGTAATTGCAGCAATTAGAGATGCGGAATTAATTATCTTAGGGCCCGGAAGTTTATATACAAGTGTTATCCCAAATCTTTTGATTAAAGAGATTTCTTATGAAATTGCAAAATCAAATGCTAAAAAGATTTATGTATGTAATATTATGACACAGCCAGGTGAAACTGACGGGTACAATGTTTCTGACCATGTGAATGCGTTGATGAAGCATGCCGAAAGCAGAAATATTATCGACACAGTATTAGTAAATGATTTTTTACCTTCTAATTTAGCTAAAAAATATCAAATGTCAGGTTCATATCCTGTAAGATTGGATTATGAAAATTTGAAAAAACTTGGTGTAAAATTATTCTCCAGAAAGCTTATAGAAGACAGCAGAGAAGGACTTGTCAGACACAGTTCTAACCGAGTTGCAAGAGCAATTTACTATTGGTATAGAAAAGAGCATAAAGCTGATAGAAAATTTTTCAATAAAGAAACTGAAAAACAGGAATGCTGTAATGGTTAAGAAAGTTACCGTAAATACGCTTCAAAAATGTAAAGATAACGGTGAAAAGTTTTCCGTATTAACGGCGTATGATTACTCGACCTCAAAATATCTTGATGAAGCAGGTATTGACGTAATCTTGATAGGTGACAGTCTGGCAATGGTAGCTCTCGGGTATGAGACAACCCATGCTGTAAGTGCGGATGAAATGGCAATTTTTACACGTGCTGTAGCAAAAGGTGTGGAGCGTGCTTTTGTAATTACAGATATGCCGTTTTTGAGTTATCACACAGATATTGCATCAGCTGTAAAAAATTGCGGTGATATGATTAAGCATGGCGCAAATGCCGTAAAAATAGAGGGTTATGGCGATTATATAGTTGATGTTGTAAAAAGGCTTACTCAATCAGGAATTCCCGTAGTATCTCATATTGGATTTACTCCGCAATTTATAAATACTTTGGGCGGTTATAAAATTCAGGGGAAAACTGATGAAAAAGCGCAGGAGCTTTTAAAACAGGCGAAAGAACTTGAGAAGGCCGGTGCTTTTGCTATTCTTTTAGAAATGGTTCAGGCAGAAACTGCAAAATATATTACCGAAAATATAAACATTCCGACAATTTCATGCGGGGCAGGAAAATATTGTACAGCACAAGTTCTTGTATCTGATGATGTGTTCGGCAAATATTCAGATTTTACGCCAAAGTTTGCAAGAAAATACGGAGATATGAAATCTCTGATTTTGGATTGCGCTAAAAAATTTGATTATGATGTTAAAAACGGATTATTTCCGTCAGATGAGGAAAGTTTTTAATGACAACAGCTGTTTATCCGGGAAGTTTTGACCCGATTACAAAAGGACATCTTGATATATTGCATACTGCATCAGAAATTTTTGATAAAGTAATTATTGCAGTTGCAAGAAATTCTAAAAAACAAGGCTTTGTTCCTATTGAGGACAGAGTAAAATTAATTAAAGAAAGTGTTAAGGATCTGCCAAATGTGGAAGTCGATTTTTTTGAAGGGCTGACTATTAATTATGCAAAACAAAAAGGCGCAAAAGTATTGATAAGAGGACTTCGCGCCGTATCCGATTTTGAATATGAAATGCAGTTGTCGCAAGCAAATAGTGCGCTTGCAAGCGAAATAAAAACTGTATTTCTCACAACAAAACCGAAATACAACTTTATTTCATCAAGTACAATAAAAGAAATTTTTCTTAACAATGGAGATATTTCAAAGTTTGTGCCTGAGCCTGTAAACGATTATTTGCAAAATCGTAACAAATTATTTGACAATTAATTTGCGCTTATGTAGAATGTTATTATTAGAAAGGGATAATTATGCAGCAAAACGGTGTATACGATTTATTGAGAATGCTGGAGATTTCTTTGGAGGAAGGTTTTCCGATTGTTCCACGCAAATTTACCGTTGTCAAAACAAAAGAAATTGAAACGTTAATAGATAGAATCTATGCTTCTTTACCTGTAGAAGTACAAGAAGCAAGAGCGTTTTTGAGACGCAAAGATGAGTATCAGATTGAAGCACAGCAAAAAGCTGAAAAAATTATAAATGATGCTCAGGCAGAAGCTGATAGAAAACTTTCAGAAGCAGATTTTATTAAAGCTCTAGAAAGAGAAGGTATCAGGATTAGAACTCAAGTTCAGCAAGAATGTGAAGAAATTAAGCGTAAAGCAATGGAAGAAGCTGAAAATATCAGAGCTCAAGCAACAGAAGATGCAATGAGAACTAAGGAAGGCGCGGAATTATATGCAGAACAAGTTCTTACAAATCTTGAAAAGAATTTGACACAACAACAGCAAATTGTTAAAAATGGTCAAGTTTACATGGAAAAACTTCGTTCAGATTCTTTTGGAAGCTATGATGTTCCGACATCTTATTCTTCTGAAAGAGCACAGCAATTTTCAGATTATAGAATGGATTAGTCCTTCCGTAAAGTTTTGTAAAAAAAGACTGCTCTATTGAGTAGTCTTTTTTGTATTTGTTTGCAATTTATTTTGTTTGATTTATTATATATGTATAAGCCGATAAAAAAGAATGTGAGGGAATCACATTCTTTTTTAAAGAGAATGAATATAACAATCAAAAAGGAATAAAACAATGGGTATCAAAGGAAAAAATGACAGAATGGTAGTTCTTGCATGTGAAGATTGCAAAGAAAGAAACTACACAACAACAAAAAACAAAAAAAATATTAAAGAAAGACTTGAGTTGAGCAAATATTGCCCAACTTGCAAAAAACATACAAATCACAAAGAAACTAAATAGCGCGAGCGAGCTGAGGGCGAAGGCTGGTGTTGGCTTTGCAAAGGCAAAGGCAAGCAGAGCCGAAGACCCGTTAAACGCGAGCGAGCAAGACCTGCGGGGATTATCCCCCAACTTGCGTCCTTAGTTCAGTTGGTAGAACGTCGGTCTCCAAAACCGGATGTCGAGGGTTCGAGTCCTTCAGGGCGCGATTTTTATAAATAAAAAAGGAAACAAAAATGATAGGTGCAGAAAATAATACACCAGCATGGTTAGAAAAATCAACAAATTCAGTGAAAACTTACTTTAGAGGCGTAAGAACCGAGTGGGGAAAAATCAGCTGGCCTGAAAAACGTCAGGTTGTTGCAGAAACAGTATTTGTTGTTGCTATTGTTTTTGTGTTTACAGTTGCAGTCTATTTAATGGATATAATTTTTAAAGGTTTACTGGGACTTATTAAATAGTTCAAAGAAAAGGTGGCTTATGACTAAAAAAGAAAAATCAATGGAAGAACAGTTGAATGAAGATAAAGCTTTAGAAGCCGCAGAAGCAGAGGCTCAAGCTGAAGCAGAAGCTGAAAAAGAAAAAGCTAAAAAAAGCCAGAAACGCTGGTATATCGTTCACACATATTCAGGTTACGAGAACAAAGTAAAAGTAAACCTTGAAAAACGTATTGAATATATGAACATGGCTGATAAAATCTTTAGAATTGAAGTTCCTCAAAAAACAGTTACTCAGCTTAAAGGCGGTAAAAAACAGGAACGTGAAGAAAAAATCTTCCCCGGCTATGTTTTAGTTGAAATGATTATGGATGAAGACAGCTGGTATGTTGTAAGACACACTTCAGGAGTTACAAAATTTGTAGGTTCTGCAAAACGTCCTATTCCTGCTCGCGACAGCGAAATTAAAAAGATTATTAACCGTTCAACTTCTACTTCACAAAAAGTTGAACTCGATGTTAAAGCTGGCGACAAAGTTAGAATTACATCAGGTCCATTCGCAGACTTTATCGCTGATATTATCGAAGTTTACCCTGACAAGTCTAAACTTCGTGCAAATGTTTCAATCTTCGGACGTGAAACTCCGGTTGAATTGGAATATAAACAAATTAATAAATTATAGCGTGAGCGAGCCGAGGGCAAAGGCTTGACGGCAAGATGACAAAGTCATCAAAGACGGCAGCTGTAGACCCGTTTAAGGCGAACGAGCAAGATGATACAAAAAAGTGTGGAAGGGACGCCCCCGTTTGTACCACAAAAGGAGAAAAAAATGGCTAAAAAAGTAGTAGGAAAAATCAAGCTTCAAATCGAAGCTGGTAAAGCAAACCCATCACCACCGGTTGGTCCGGCATTAGGTCAACATGGTGTTAACATCATGGATTTCTGTAAGCAATTCAACGCTAAAACAGAATCTCAAGCAGGATATATTATTCCGGTTGTTATTGATGTTTACGAAGATAGAAGTTTTTCTTTCGTTGTAAAATCACCTCCGGCACCTGTTTTAATTAAAAAAGCTTTAAACTTGCCTAAAGGTTCAGCAGTACCTAACAAGGATAAAGTTGGTGAAATTACTCAAGCTCAACTTGAAGAAATCGCTAAAATTAAAATGGATGACTTGAACGCAACAACTATGGAAGCTGCAGTGAACATGATTAAAGGTTCTTGCAGAGCTATGGGTGTTACAGTAAAAGCAGAATAATTGATGGAAGGGGTAAAACCCGCTATTACCACGAAAGGAATTTAAAAAATGTCAAAATTAACTAAAAAACAAAAGAAAATGCAGGAAATGTTGGCTGAATTCGTTCAACCTGCAACTGCAGTTGATTCTATTAAAAAATTGAAAGAAATCTCTAAAGAGCTTTCTAAATTTAACGAAACAGTTGAATGTCACATGAGATTAGGTATTGACGTTCGTCAAGCTGACCAGCAAATCAGATCTACAGTTGTATTACCTGCAGGTTTGGGTAAAACTGTTAGAGTTTGTGTTATCGCTAAAGGTGTTAAAGCTACTGAAGCAAAAGAAGCAGGTGCTGATTTTGCAGGTGCTGAAGAAATTATCGATAAAATTTCAGGTGGTTGGTTTGAATTTGATACATTAATCGCTACACCTGATTGTATGGGTATGTTGGGTAAATTAGGTCGTGTATTAGGACCTAAAGGTTTGATGCCAAACCCAAAAACAGGTACAGTAACTATGGATGTTGCTAAAGCTGTATCAGATGCTAAAGCAGGTAAAGTTGAATACAGAGCTGACAAACAAGGTATGATTCACTGCCCTGTTGGTAAAGTTGAATTTTCTGAAGAAGATTTGTTGAAAAACTTTGCAACTCTTGCAGATGCAGTTTTGAGATCAAAACCGTCTTCAGCTAAAGGTACATTTGTTAAATCAGTATACCTTTCAACTACTATGGGACCTGGTATTAAACTTGATCCTAAAAATATCGCAACAGAAGTTAAAGAATTATTAGCTTAATTCTTTTTAATAATACAAAAAACGCTTCCATAAGGGGGCGTTTTTTTGTTGAAAATTTTCTCTAAATATGTTAAAATGAATATGCATACAGGAGGATTTATGAATAGTTTTACTAAAAATTGGTATTTGGGGGGGGGGGCACTCATAGTTTAGCTCCTGCATTTACTTTGGCAGAAGTGTTAGTAACTCTTGGTATTATTGGAGTTATATCTGCAATGACTTTACCAACGCTTGTTAAAAATCATCAGCGTCAGGTATATGTTACACAGTTGCACAAAGTTGTAAATGAGGTTTCGCAGGCTCTTGAGTTATATAAAAATGATAATAATGCAGTTGGTTTACTAGAAACTCCGTTAAGAAATAACCCTGCAGGATTAAGAGATTTCGTTCTTAGATATTTTAAAGTCGCAAAAGATTGTGGAACCAAGTATGCACCTTGTTATGCTGATACTATTAAAGAGCTTGATGGTAGTCAAGAATATATGGTAAAAAATAACCAATGTAATATAGTATTTACTTTAGCAAGCGGTGCTGCTATATGTATGGATGTTGCACAAAATCAAGACGGATATTCTTATGAAGATGAGGATGGAAATATTGTAAATGTTGCAGGCGTCAATGCTAAAGATGTTTTATATATGGAAGTAGACATTAATGGACCTAAAGGTCCAAACCTTATTGGTAGAGATATAATTATGGGTATTGGCGTTTCAAGCGACGGACAGTTATATCCTGAAAATGATGATTCATATTTTGCACAAATTATTGATGCAGGTTGGAAAATGGAGTATTAAAACTTGTATTTCAACTTTATTTTGCATATAATTGTTGTATGAAAAGAATTAAATTGAGAGATTTTGAAATAGGCGGGGATAAGCTTACTATTTTAGCTGGTCCTTGTGCTATTGAAAGTATGGAAATCCTTGAAGAAACTGCTAAAGGATTAAAGGAGATTACCAAAAAACTGGATATCAACTTCGTGTTCAAGTCATCGTTTGACAAAGCAAACCGTTCTTCTATAACCTCATTTAGGGGGCCGGGAATGGAAAAAGGTTTGGAAATGCTTCAGGCTATCAAGAATAAATATGATTTGCCTATTGTAACAGATATTCATATACCTGAACAAGCGGAACCTGTAAGCAAGGTTGCTGATATTTTACAAATTCCTGCCTTTTTGTGCAGGCAAACTGATTTGCTTGTTGAGGCAGGTAAAACAGGTAAAATTGTAAATATTAAAAAAGGTCAGTTTCTTGCGCCTGAGCAAATGAAACCGCTTGTAAAAAAAGTTGAAGATTGCGGAAATAACAATATTTTGTTGACTGATAGAGGTACAAGCTTCGGTTATAACAATCTTGTTGTGGATTTCAGAGGAATTCCTATTATGCAGGAATTTGGTTATCCTATTGTCTTTGATGCTACACACAGCGTGCAATTGCCTGGAGCACAGGGAACTTGTTCGGGCGGTGACAGAAGATTTGTTCCTATACTTGCAAAAGCTGCAATGGCGGTTGGTGCAAATGTTTTGTTCTTTGAGGTTCACCCCAATCCGGATAGTGCAAAATGCGACGGACCGAATATGGTTGCGCTCAAGGATGCAGAAGAATTATTCAAAACTTGCAAAGATATTTTTGAATTGGTGAAAAGATGATAATTAAACAGTTTATTGCAGGACAATTAGAAAATAATATGTATTTAGTTGCCGATGAGGCATCTAAAAAGGCTGTTTTGATTGATGCTTCTTCAAATATTCCCGAATTAACAAAGTTTGCAAAGGATTATGATGTTGAGTATATTCTTTTGACACATGGACATTTTGACCATATTATGGGTTTAACTTCATTGAAGCAGGCTTTAGGAGCTCAAGCTGTGATTTGCAAAGATGATTTGGTTATTTCTGATAATATAAATGAATTTACAAGTCTTTTTGGGCTTCCTGATACTGTGCCGCCGGTATATGATAAATATATTAAAGACGGTGATATAATTAATGTTGGAAATCTTAAGATTAAAGTAATTCACACTCCTGGACACACTGAGGGCGGGGTTTGCTACTTGATTGAGGATAACTTATTTTCGGGTGATACGTTGTTTAAGCAAAGTGTAGGCAGAACTGATTTGTTTGGCGGTAACTTTAATAAATTAGTTGACAGCATTAAAAACAAATTGTTTAAGTTAGATAGTAATATTAAGGTTTTCCCGGGTCATGGCGATATGACAACAATCGGATTTGAGAAAAAGTATAACCAATTAGTTTAATAAATAAAGGCGAAAAGATGAAAGAACAATTAGAAAAAATATATCAAAATGCGTCATGCGACCTTGAAAAAGTTTCTTCAATTGCAGAATTAGAAGAAATTAGAGGTAAATATTTGAGTCGTAAGGGTGAGTTTAATGAGATTAAGAAAAACCTTAAAAACTTGTCTGATGAGGATAAAAGAGTAGTTGGAGCACTTGCTAACGAAATTACTCAAAAGCTTGAAAGTGCATTGAGAGCTAAACATGATGATTTTTATAAAAAAGAATTAGATGAAAAATTAAAGCAGGAAAGAATTGATATTACTTTGCCTGGCAAATATACACCTCAAGGCAGAGAACATCTGTTGACTTCAACTACAAATGAGATTGTTTCTATTTTCCAAGGCTTGGGATTTTCTGTTGTGCCTAAGGAACATTCTCCAGAGGTTGAAACAGAATATTATAACTTTGATGCATTGAATGTGCCAAAAGACCACCCAGCACGTGATGTTCAGGATACTTTCTATACAGAACTTGCAGGAAATATTGTTTTGAGAAGTCAAACCTCAGGTGCTCAAATTCATGCTATGGAAGGTAAAAATCCTCCTATTAGAGTTATTGCACCGGGTAGAGTTTACAGAAATGAAAATATAAATGCTCGTAAAAACAACTTCTTCCATCAGATTGAAGGCTTGTATGTTGATAAAGGCGTGACTTTCGGGGATTTGAAAGGTGTTTTAAACGAATTTATCAGAATATATTTTGGAGCAAGCAGACCAACAAGATTTAGAAACAGCTTTTTCCCGTTTACAGAACCTTCTGCTGAGATTGATGTTCAATGTATTATGTGCGAAGGTAAAGGCTGTAAAATTTGTTCAGGTACAGGCTGGCTTGAAATTTTAGGAGCAGGAATGGTTGATCCTAATGTTTTAAGAGGAGTTGGAATTGACCCTGATGTATATTCCGGATTTGCTTTCGGAATGGGTGTTGAGCGTTTAACAATGCTTAAGTACGCAGTTGATGATATTCGTTTATTCTTTAACAATGATGAAAGATTTTTGAAGCAGTTCTAAAAAAGCCCTTTAAAGGGCTTTTTTAATAGCTATATTTTATTTCCCAGCCGTCTTGAATAATTTTTTGCAGGCATCGCGTATAATTTCCGCTTTCTTTAGTGCAGTCGTTGTCTTTAAGTGGCTGGCAATAATATCCATCGTCGGAGCATATTGGTGAACCGTTTGGGAGTATGTGGTTAAACTGAGTTATAGAAGTTGTGAAAATATTCTTGCCATATAATGATTTATTGGCTATACTTGCATTACATACACTGGTTGTAGGTTTTACGATTTTGGTGTCTGTTATTATAAGTATTCTTGCACGGAACACGTCGTCTTTAAGCCTGTAGTAATTATCATATGGATAGCCGGTTATTATATAAGCATAGTTCCCGGTGGGAGACATAAGATAATATTGCCTTGAGGGATTTTCTTCAGTAATTGGTGATTCTGTAGCTAGTCCGCTCCAATTATCTTGACCTGGATTTTTTAAACAAAACCAATTGTTTTTTCCAGGTTTTGAACTGTCTTTAAAATTTTGTTTGTCTTGTAAAAATTTTGCGAATTTATAAACAAATTCGCCGTCGTTTGGTGCGCAGTTTGAAAAATTTGTATTACAATCGTTTTCATAGTCAAAAGCTTTTATATATTGGTGCAAATCACTATAAGCTCTTTTTAATGTAGTGGCATTTCTTTTTTTCTCAAAATTACCTAATAATTGAGGCATTGTAAGTGCAGCAACAATGCCGATAATTCCTATAGTGATAAGTACTTCTGCCAATGTAAATGCTACTTCGCACTTGCGTGGGGAGGGGCAATTCTGAGAAATTAATTTTAACATATATAAGTTCCTCTTATTTTACAACTTTATTTAATCCATGAGGTTTGTCGACGTTTCTGCCGAGTGCTTTTGCAGTTTCCAGTGCAAGAAGTTGGGCAATAACCACAATACAGAATGATTTTACAATATCACTTTCACAATCTATATTTATATGATGTTTTGGATTAATTTTGACGTTTGAACAGCCTATTATACATAATGGCGGATTATAATCTTCTTCTATCTTGTTTAAATTTTTTATTGCAGTATAGCTTAGTTCGTTTATTGAGATATGAATAAATGCAGGTTTGTTATTTAAAATTGCAACGTGACCATGCATAAATTCACCTAAAATGTTTGAATAAACGTTGATATAAGATGTTTCTTTAATTTTCAATGAAGCTTCTTTTGCTATTGCATAAGAAATTCCATCAGCTGTAATTACAATATTTTTAAATTTAGATAAGAATTTTGCAGTCTCTTTGATTTTTGAATGAAGTTGATATGTTTTTTCAATCATTGCTGAAAGAGTTTTCAGTTCGTTCAAATATGGTGCAATATCTATACCTTTATGTGCTGCGTATTTTAAAACTAATAAAGTACAGCAAAGCATTTGTGTTGTTAAAGATTTTGTTGCGGCAATACTTTTTTCTTCACCTGCACAGCAATCGATTTTGAAATCTGATGCTTCCCAAATTGTAGAGCCTTTTTTGTTGGTAATACAAAGAGTCCGCATTCCAAGTTCTTTTGCTTTTTTTAAAGCAGAATTAGTATCTGAAGTTTCGCCTGATTGAGTTATGAAAACATATAAAATATCACTTTCATGTGGAACTGTAGATTTTAGAAGAAATTCACTTGAATAAATTGCGCGCGCTTCTATGTTTGCAATATTTCCAAACAGGTCAGCTGTAAATCTTGCACAGTGATATGATGAACCGCTTGCAACAATTACTACTTTTTGAATATCTGACGGGATATCAAAAAGAATATAATTGTTGTCATTTACATGTGTTTTAAGCAAATTTTCGAGCACATTAGATTGCTCGAAAATTTCTGTTTCCATACTTGATTTTTGTTTGTTTAACATTTAGCCTAATATTTCCTTCATTAAGTCATTAACTGCTTTCGGGTTAGCTCTTCCTTTAGTTTCTTTCATTACTTGACCAACAAAGAAGCCTAATAATTGAACTTTACCGCCTTTGTATTTTTCAACTTGTTCAGGGTTAGCGTCAACTACTTTTTGGCAGATTTCCTTGATTGCGCCTTCATCTGAGATTTGGCTTAAACCGCGTTTTTCAACAATTGAAGAAGCTCTTTCGCCGTCTTTCATCATATCGATAATAATTTGTTTACCGATGTTGTTGGAAATTGTATTTTTTTCAATCAATGAAATTAATTCTGCTAAGTTTTCAGGAGTTAATTTTGTTTCAGTGATTTCAAGTTTTTCTTCTTTCAAGTAAGCTGCGATTTCGCCCATAATGAAGTTTACGGCGATTTTAGCAGAAGCACCTGTTTTCAAAACTTCGTCAAAGAACAATGCCAATCCCATTTGTTCAACGATAACTGAAGCATCGTATTCGCTCAAACCTAATGACATATAACGTTCACGTTTAGCTTGAGGAAGTTCAGGCATTTTGTCCTGAATTTCTTTTACCCATTCTCTTGAAATTTTCAAAGGCATTAAATCAGGTTCAGGGAAGTATCTGTAATCGTGAGCATCTTCTTTACCTCTCATAGAACGAGTTTCACGAGAGTTGTCATCCCATAATCTTGTTTCTTGAACTACTTGACCACCTTCTTCAACGATTTCGATTTGTCTGTCGATTTCGTATTCAATTGCTCTTTGTAGTGCAGAGAAGCTGTTTACGTTTTTAATTTCTGCACGAGTACCGAACTCTTTAGAACCTTTAGGCATAATAGAAATGTTTGCGTCACATCTCATAGAACCTTCTTCAAGGTTTCCGTCGCAAACGCCAATATAGCGAACGATGTTACGTAATTCTTCCATATAATTTCTTGCTTCTTCGGAAGATCTCATATCCGGTTCTGAAACGATTTCAAGAAGCGGAGTACCTGCACGGTTAAGGTCAACTAATGAGTATGATGAGCCTGCAAGTCCGTCAGCGCCTGCGTGTACGAGTTTTCCTGCATCTTCTTCCAAGTGCGCGCGTGTGATGCCGATTCTTTTGCCTTTAACGTCCAAATAGCCGTTAATACAAATCGGTTCATCATATTGAGAAATTTGATAACCTTTCGGAAGATCGGGATAGAAATATTGTTTTCTGTCGAATTTACATCTTTCTGGAATTTCGCAGTTTAGTGCTAAACCTGTCAAGATACCCATATTAACAACTTCTTTGTTTAATACAGGTAAAACACCCGGCATACCTAATGTAATCGGGCTTGTTTGAGAATTTGGTTCGTGACCGAATTCACATCCGTCAGGTGCGAAAATTTTTGATTTGGTTTTCAATTGTGCGTGAACTTCCAAACCTATAACTACTTCATATTTATCTCTTAAATCTTCCATTTTTTTCTCCTTCTTATGGGTTTATTTTACCATAAACATCGACATCAAATCAAGGAGATTTTTGTGCATTTTTACATTGTGAACTCTTATGTAGTCTACGTTTCTTTCGATTGCAAGTGCGTTGAACATTGCGGTATAAGCATCATCCTGTGTTTCAAGAAATGATTTGCGTGAAATACCGAGCATTACTGGATAACCAAGACTTTTAAATTCCTCAATGCGTCTGATTATTTCAAAGTTATTTTCGCGAGTTTTACCAAATCCGATACCGGGGTCTACGATAATATTTTTAATATTTAGTGAATGTGCGAAGTTTATTTTCTCAAGTAATGCAAGAAAAATTTCTTCCATTACATCATTATATGTTGGAGAATTCTGCATATTTTCAGGTGTGCCTTGAGAATGCTGGATGATTATGGGAACATTGTATTTTGCAATTACATCAGCCATTTTTTTGTCATAATCAAAGCCTGAAACATCATTTATAATATGTGCACCTGCTTTAAGGCATTCCTCTGCAACAAGTGCAGAGCGTGTGTCGATGCTTATTTTTGCTTTATCTTTTGCAAAATCAATGACGGGTAAGAGTTTTTGGAGCTGTTCCTCGGCAGATATTGCAGTTGAGTATGGTTTTGTACTTTCAGCACCAATATCGATTACATCAGCCCCGTCTGAAATCATTTCAAGAAGATGTTTTTTAGCATTTTCAAAATCATTATAAAGTCCGCCGTCAGAGAACGAGTTATCTGTAATATTTAAAATCCCGACAATTTGGGGTAATGTTTGAATTGTTTCATTCAAAAGTTTTTCGCCTAAGATTTTTAACCCCAACGGCTGAAATTTTAATTTTTCTGCAACTTTTCGGATTTCTGAAACGCTTCCGCCTAATATGCAATTTGAATTTTCTATTTTACCGGTGATTACTTCTCTATGTGTTCCGCAGTCACAGCCGACAGAAAGTGCTGTTTGTTTTAGGATGTTTGCTTGTGCGGGTGATAGGTTATAAATTTTTATATTTTTATATTCAAATTTTGAAACTGCTTTATGTGCATAAGATTTATCGAAACCAATACGATTAAGTTCAGTTTCTATATCTGCGTTTTTAATTTCTCTCAAAATAAAATCTTGCATAGGTTTAGTTTAGCATAAACATTAGTTGTCAAATTTTTGTACTGCATCAGAAGCAACTTTTGTAATATCTGACAAGCCTGAAATTAATGTTACCGCTCCGAAACCATAGCCCAAGAAACCTGCACAGCCTCTAAATGCTCTGCTTTCCACAAGAGGTTTTATCATTTTCATATTTCTGAATTTTGTACCCCAATTTAGAATTGCATCTTTAGCCCAGCGTGCGTTTTCACCAACTTTGGCCCGTAAACTTTTTGTTTGTTTAGCTACATTGCTTGCTGTTTTTGTTGTGTTTGTGACAGTACTCATTCCTCTTGAAATTTTTCCTGTTGATGCAAACATATCAACCCCTGATTTTGTAGCTTTTAAATTAGTAACAGAAGCTGTTGCGGCAACCGCACCTCCGCCTGTTACAACTTTTTTCTCAGCTTCTTTTCGCTCAGGAGTGCGTTCGTTGCCTGTAAATGTTATGGTATTCAAAGAAACCGACATATTAATCATTATCTCCGTCTTTTTCTTTTATAGCCGTAACTCCTGATGCGACACCGCCTGATACACCAACTGTGTTAACTGTAGCTTTTTCCCAGGTTTCTTTTTTCACACCTCTGATTTTGTCCCAAACGTGTTTTACACCTTTAGCAACTTTATCATAAGCCTTTTTAATACCTGAACCTAATGAATTAAAGAATTTTACAATAGGTCTGCCTATTTTCTTTTCACCAAATTTTTTCCAACTATTGGTTATAGTATCTGAAATTTTTGTATAAAATTTTGATTCTAAGAATTTTGTTTTTAAGCTTTTTGCAGTTTTCACCGTACCAATTTTACAATCTGTAAGTTGTTTTTTTACACCTTGCAAAGCTTTAGTTTTGCCGAGTTTGCTTAATCCTGCAATAGATTTTTTTGTCCCCCAGCCTGTAGCCATACCGCCTAAAAGTCCTGTTGTAACAACTGCTCCGCCTTTTAAAGCTTTATTAATCGGTTTTGGTAAGTTTAGTTCTTTATCTTCTGCAAGTTCTTTGAGTTCATCACGTTGACTTTCTAATTCATCACGCATTGATTCATACTTATCTTCAGTCAAATTATTAAGATCAATTAATTCTTCATCTTCAAATTTTTCTGATGCTTTGAATGCAGGACGATAACTGTTTAAAACTTTAGGCTGTATTGTTAACATATTATTCTCCGATTTTCCATTAAACCTAAAAAGTCTCAAGAAAAATTTTTGCTACCCTAATCTTCTTTTTGTAAAAAAATGTTACATAAATAATTATTGCACAGGATATTTTATTTGTAAATGAATTTACAAGATTGATATGAATTTCTGTTAATAAATTCTCTGTCGATTTTGTTAAGACAGTCAAATTTTTTGTTTAACCATTGAGGTGCAATAAGTGTTTTTGAAAAACCGTTGCCAGCAAGACGATGAATAGTTGTACTTTTGGGCAGATATTCCAAAAAGTCGCATACTGTTTTTACATATTCATCTTCGCTCATAAAATCAATCTCGCCGGCTTTGTATATTTGTGCAAATTTTGTATTTTCAAGTGCGCAAAGCATATGAATTTTTACTCCGTCTACTTCAAGTCTTGCAAGTTCTTGTGCGGTTTGCATAATATCATCATGAGTTTCCCACATTCCGAAAATTACGTGAACGCATACATTAATTCCTGCTTCTTTGGTTTTTTCATAAGCTCTTAAAAAACACTCGTAATCATGACCTCTATTAATTTTTTGCAGAGTTTTGTTATGAATTGACTGCAATCCGTATTCAATCCAAGTATAATAGTTATCTTTGTAACCTGAAATGAGTTTTAATTTCTCCTCATCAATGCAGTCAGGACGAGTTCCTATTGAAATTCCTACGATATCAGGATGATTGAGTGCAGAATTGTAGATTTTTTCAAGTTCGTTTACGGGTTTATAGGTATTTGAAAAAGCTTGAAAATATGACATAAATTTTTCTGCTTTAAAGCGTCCTTTTAGATTTTGAGCTCCGATATTAACCTGTTCTTCGATAGAAAGAAGGTTTGAGTGAGCTTGTGAAAAGCTTCCGCCGTCATCACAGAAAATACATCCGCCAGTTGAAATCGTTCCGTCGCGGTTCGGACACGAAAAACCGGCGTCAAGTGTTATTTTATAAACCTTAACGCCGAATATTTCCTTTAAATGTGCACTAAACTGATTATAGCGTTTATCAGTGTTGTTAAACATTATGCTTCTTCTTTATCGTCATAGATTGGATAAACGTAGTGTTCACCACAGTTTGGGCATACAACTTCTTGTTGTTTGCCGTCTTCTAATTTAGCTACTTCAAATAAAGTTTTGCATCCTGATTGAACGCATCTTATAGCCCAGCTTGGTCTGATTAATCTTGCCATAATATTCCTCCTGAGGATATTTTATCATTTCGCCGAATTTTATGCAAGTGATTAATTTATTTTTTTATAATTCGCGTTAAACTTGGGGCGGAAAGGTGAATTTTATGAAAAAATTATTTATATTCTTCTCGGTATTTATTATAGGTTTAATTGCATTTTGTGATGCGCGGGAAAGGTTTCAGCAGCTTGATGAAATTTCAGCAAATACTCCGTCGCAGGTTGAAATGAAGCAGATGATTAACAAACCTGATGAGCATATGAGAAAAGATAACATACAAAACCAAAACAGTATGCAGAATTTTCAAGAAAAGATGAAACAGAACAATGTTTTACAGCAAAATCAGCTTAATAATGTTGATAAACGCAGGGATACAATTAATAATCAAATACAATAGAATGTTTAAATTCCGAAAAGTGTATCTCCGTAAAAATCTTCTCTCGGTTTGAGATTAGGTTTTTCGGGGATTGTGCGCTCAAATTTTAAAGCTCCGCCTTGACTGTCAATTTCGGTTTGAATCGGACGGATTGATTTTGGGAAAAATCTTAGCAGAATATTTTGCGATACTGAAGGTGCAATTATTGTTTTTGAATATAATTTTATTTTTTCATATTCAGCGTCAGCTTGCGCAATATTTTTTGCAGAAAATTCGTTATTGTTGGTACCCAATTTAGTTGAATAGTTATTGCTCCATATTGCGAGTTCATTTTCGCTGTCCAATAAAACTACAGAATTTTCTAATCTGAAAGGATATGATATATCAAATGCTGTTGAAACTTCCAAAACTTCCCACAGGCTGCGTCTTAAAGAGTTTTTATTGGTCATTACGGAGCTGTTAACAAGCAGGATGTAATTACATCCGAAGTCTTTTCCTATTATTTTAAATGCTTCATAATCTATAGTGTTGTTTTTATATTTATTTAAAGCGTTTTTTAACAGAGCATTATTGTTGAATTTTGCTTTTATATCATAAAGGTCAAAAGATTTGAGTTTACCGTTTGTTTTGTTGAATTCATTTATAATATCATTCGCAATGATTTCAGACGGCTCGTCAAAGCTGTAATAATTTTCTTTTGTCTGTAACAAATCGGCAGGAATCACCAGGATATCATGAGCGAATGCAGGTGTAATTATAAAACAAAATATAATAAATAATTTAATCAAAATCTTCATAAAATTATTATAGCATAATTCATATAATTAATGGATGGATTTTTGGATAAAAAGGGTTAAATTAGACTTATGAACTATGAAGAATTGATAAAATTGGCAGAAGAAGCCTCAAAAAATGCATATGTACCATATTCAAAATTCCCTGTAGGAGCTTGTGTATTGACAGAAAACGGTAAAACTTACACAGGATGCAACTTTGAAAATGCAAGTTATGGCTTGACGATTTGTGCAGAACGTAATGCTGTAGGTACAGCAATTGCAAATGGTGAAAGAAAGCTTAGAGCTGTTGCAATATTTTCTCCAAATATGCAAAATTGTACTCCTTGCGGAGCTTGCAGACAGGTTCTTGCAGAGTTTAAATCTGATGAGGGGCTTGATGTCATAACTTTGTGTTCTGACGGTATTAGAGTTCATACAATAAATGAGCTTCTGCCTGAAGGGTTTGTTCTTTAAGAAAATTAGATGGTAAAATTTCTGCAATATTGGCAGCGTGGCGAAAAAGATGTATTTATTTGAATTAATTACCAAATATATCCAGGGTAAAAAATATAAGCGTCAAAGTGATTTTGACCCTTTCGCTCAAGATGAGAGCGAAGATGATATTTGCGAACATATTTTTCTGCCTGTTGACAGTACGGGAGAAATACTGGCATGTTCAAAATGCGGGCTTATGCTTAATAAAAAAGACTTGAAAGATAAAAATATTTTCAAATCTTAAGTTTTTTGGTAAAAGTTTATAATTTTAAACTTTCCCAATAACCTTTTGTACTATCATCAGGATTTTGGTTTTTTAGCGCATATTGATAACAACCGCGGACATTATAAACTCTGTCGGATTTATTATTTGTACACAGTAGATTCCAGGTTCCTGTTGTGTAAATAAATAAATCATATCCATATCTATTTGGACCTTTATAAGGTCCGTTTGTATCAAATGTAAAAGTTATTCCGTCATTGCGTTCATGATAATAAAAAGTTAATCCGGAGATTATGCTGTTATCATTTAAAAAATACATATTATGACTTGGAGTATTAAAAGCAGTTACACCGTATAATTGAGTATAATTAAGACCAAGACTGCCGTCAAAACTTTTTATTTGTATTTTGGATAATTGAGTTTGTTGCTTTTGTGTAATTGGGATTGGATTATTAAAATTATTAATAAATGTATTTTGTATATTGGTTATTAATGTTGTATTTTCACTTCTCCAGTTAGAGCAATCTTTTTTATATTGCCCTTCACCTTCGCAAATCTGGTTAAAATCATTAAAATTGCTATATCCAAATTCAATTGCAGTATTATTCAAGGCTTGTTGGATTAAAGATGAAGATCTTTTAAACGCAACTTCAAGTTGTTTGATTTTGTATTTTTGAACTAAAGGTGCAATCGTTAATGCAGCAACAACTCCAATAATTCCTAAAGTAATTAAGACCTCAGCAAGTGTAAAAGCAATAACTGCGCCTCGCGCTAAACAGCACCGCTCACGCCAACATCGAAAACTCAACGTTTCCGTTAGTTGTCGTTCGTCTCTCGCTATATGCTCGTGCTTTTGCTCGGCTTGTCGGGGGGGGGGCAATTTTGAGCTTTATTAATTTTTATCATAATCCAACTTCTTTTTTCTTAATTATTTAGATTTTATTATTTTTGTCAATTGTTTTGGCTCAAAAGCATCTGTGAAAGAATGTTTTTTGCAGTCTGTAATTGGGCATCGTTATTGTTTTTTACATCTTTAATGCTGAATTCAACTTTAATATCAGGATTTATCCCTTTTTTGTTAATATCTGTGCCTTTTGGGGTTAAGTATTTTGCGATTGTTAAATTTAAGCCAGTTTCATTCGGCATCGGGATAATCTTTTGTACCATGCCTTTGCCGTATGTTTTTGTGCCTAATAGTTTTGCTTTATTATAATCTTTTAAAGCTCCTGATAAGATTTCGCTTGCGCTTGCAGAACCGCCGTCAACAAGAACAATTGTCGGTTTATCAATACTCAGTTCGGTGTCTTGTGCGTTGATATCGTATTTGTATCCGTCTCTGCCGACTATACTTACTATATTGCCGTGAGGAATAAACAAGTTTGCGATAAATACGGCATTTGGTAAAAGTCCGCCGGTGTTTCCGCGCAAATCAAGGATTAGACCTTCTGTATCTTTGGTTTTTTCCAAGGCTTCCAAAAACTCGTTTGGAGTAGTTGAACCGACGAAGCTTGTAATTTGAATATAGCCTATATTTTTGTCTACAACTGCGCTTTTAACTGTCTTAATTTTAATCTCTTTGCGCATAACGCGTTTTGTTAATTTATCTTTGTTTCGTAAAATTGTAATATTTACAAAACTGTTTTCAGGGCCTCTGACGAGGTCTGCAACTTCTGACAGTGCAAGTCCGTTAACTTCTTTGCCGTCAATGGACAAAATAATATCTTCGGGTAAAAGGTTTGCAAACTGCGCAGGTGTACCTTCCATAACGTTTACGATATGAATTTTTCCCGCATTGGATGAAATATTTACACCGATGCCTGTAATTTTTGAATTCAGTGAGTTGTTCTGGTCTAAATATTCAGCCTTGTTCATATACCTTGAATATGGGTCATTAAGGCTTGCAAGCATTGTATCAATTGCAACTTTTGCATCCTCATCGGTTTTGATTTTACCGTGATAATGGTCTTTCCACCTGCCCCAGGCTTGAGTATTTAATTCGGCATCATAATAGTTATCGCGTATGATTTTCCATGTATTGTCAAATAATCTTTGTGAAGAAATGTGGTCATGGTCAATCATGTCAGGCACTTCGGAAATCTCAGTATTTGGGCTCATAAATACTTTGTTAAGTGTTAAAAGCAGAGCAATTGCAAATATGAAAAATATAACCTGACTTCTCTTCATATGAATATTTAACATCAAGGATTTTTTATAATCAATATACTTTGTAAGTAGTTAATCTAGATATCTTCAAAACCCGGTGAGGTTGATGGTAAATTTTTGTATCCTTCGTTAGAAATTACAGTCTTTTTGATATATTTGTTTGAGTAATTTCCGCGTTCAAAAAGTTTTTTGAGCATGTTTTCTCTAACAACAAGCGGATGAAGTTCGTCATTACTTTCCGGATAAAGTTTTACAATCTCGTACCAGACAGAAGCTTCCATCGTCCAAGCGTAAGTTTCTTCAGCTATTGAATTGTATTCGTCTTGATGCAGAGCTTCATGGGATAATAATGCGGCAAGTGCTCCCGGAGGTGCATCTTTGTGGCGCGGGTTAATAAATACGAATAATTGCTTATTCTTTTTCCAGCCCAATGCATCAAACTGTGCATAATCAGGATTTATTGTACCCAAATCTCTAAACTCTATTTTAACAGGGCGTCCTGATATGTTATTACCTAATAGTGCGTTTCTTGAAAACTCTCCGTTTGTACCTTTCAGCATATCCAGTGCAACGTAAATAACTTCGTCTTTGCCTGTTGCTTTATAAAGCGGTGTAATTTGTTTTACATATTCTGCCGTATATTTTGCGGGGTAGGTTTTCGGCATTTCAATAAGTTGTTCATCTTTTGCCGATACAGGTAATGCAGTTACAAGCAAAAGCATTACAGCTAATTTTTTAATATTCTTAATATCCACTAATCTCATCTCCTTATTACAAATGTAATAATATTATAATTATATATTTTTTCTTGTCAAAACTGCAAGTTCTTTATACATAATTCGATATTCTTCACTGCCAGAAATGCTTTCTGCTTCTTTTACATATTCAAGTGCGGTTTTGTAATCTTCTTTGGCTTTGTAAATTCTGCTCATTTCAGCGTAATAAGAAGCATTATTTATATCATACATAATTGCGCGTTTCATACATTCTATAGCTTCTTCAAAATCTTTTTCCTCAAATCTTACCATTGCAAGATAATAATAACCGTCAGCAAAATTCATATCCAGAGAAATGGATTTTTGTGCGAAATCTTTTGCTTTGTCTAAATTATTTAAGCCAAAGGAAGCCTTTGCTCCGAGCGCGTATGCCGAGATATAATTTTCGTTTTCAGAAATAACGTTATTGATTATCTCAAGAGCTTTTTCATAATTTTTTTGAGCAATATAGTTATTACTTAGCTGGCATTTGTAATTTAAGCTTTGCGGATTTCTTTCTAGAACGGTGTTTAATATATTTTCAGCTTTTTCAAACATTGAAAGTTCGGTATAAACTTTTGCAAGTGATACGAGTGTAAAGTTATCGTTGCTTCCGTTTTTGAGGTTTTGTTCAAGTTCAGTTTTTGCACCGAGAAAATCTTTATTTTCAAATTTCAAAAGCGCATTTAAAACATGTGCAGGCGCGTATTCTTGGTCTTGTTCTAGAATATAGTCAATTTCTCTTTGTGCTTTGTCAAAAGTTTTTTGTTCAAAATAAAGATATGCAAGCGAATATCTGTAACCATTGTTGTCAGGTTCCATGCATATCGCCTTTTGATAAGCTTTTACAGCTTCATCAATCCAGCCGTTATAGAAATATGCATTGCCAAGATTGTAGTTATATTTAGCATTTTGTTTATCCATATTTGATGCTTTAGAGAAGAATTTTATTGCTTCTATAAAGTTCAAATCTTCAAGTGCAAATAAACCAAGATAATTTAAAATTTCGGGATTTTCCGTTGTTTTTGAAAAACTGTTGAAAATATCACGTGACTTAGCAAATTCACTTCTGTCAAAGTAAATTTTGCCTAAAAGAACCAGCACATCTTCGTTGTCAGGGTTTATTGAATTTGCTTGTTCCAGTTTTATTTTAGCTTCATCAAATTTTTTATTATTATAATAAGCTTTTGCAATTTCACAGAGAATTTTATCGTCATCAGAATTTTCAAATTCTCTAACTTTATTTAAATCTCTGCGTTTTGATGAAATTTCAATAAGTTTTAAGATGCTTTTTTGATTTTTTTGAATGTTAAAAATTTTTTCTGCTATTGAAAAAGCTTTAGAAAGTTCATTTGAATAAACATATATTTTTTCTAATATTTCAAGAGTTTCGACGTGATTTTCGTTTTGAACAAGAACTTTTTCAAGATACTGTTGTGAACGTGCAAAATTATTCAACAGGAAATATAATTCGCCGAGCTGGAATAGTATCTCAATATTGTCACTTTCAAGTTCCAATGCTTTATAAAGCATTTCAATAGCTTGTTTGTAGCATTGTTGTGATTTTAATTCAAAAGCTTGTTTAATGTATTCAATAGTTTCTTGCATTTTTATTTCCGTTTACGTTTCTTATGTTTAAATTTTTTCTTTGCCGGCACTTGAGGCTGGTTGTTATTGATTAAAATTAAAACCTCATCTTCTCCTGCCATTTTCAGGTTATTTCTTGCAATACCTTCTAAGCTTTGCGTTGAAGAAAACTGCTTTATATCTTCTTTTAAATCGTGATTTTGTGCTTCCGCATGGTCTCTGATTTTTGTTAAAACAGAAATTTTCCCGCGGTAAGATATTGTTTTAGAGATATTTAAAATTGCTCCAAAACCTATCTGAATAAGGCAGAATAAAAGAACTATCGTTAAAAACGAATAGTAAAAACCAGTTTTGGATTTTGATACGTGAATTTCTTCCTTATTCTCAGCCATAAAACCTCACAATAAAATTATAAACAAAATAAAATTTCTAGACAACAAGTTTACAATTTAAAGTTTGTAGAGAAACTGAATTCCGTTTTGGTGAAATCAGTATCCATATAAACCGTTTGTTTTGCACCGACTTCAAGTTCCACTCTGTCACGATCTTTTTTGCCGAATGGATTCAGGGTAAACACGAATTTTGTTGAATTTCTGTTTCTTGTGATATCAGCGCTCAAGACATTTTTAAGCGACATATAATCATTTAATTTAAACTCGGGTGCTATTGAAATTGTATTGTAATCAAGTGCATAAGTTGTATTTAGAGACTTTTTGAAAGATGAGCTTAAGGCAAACCTGTTTTTTTCGTATTTGGTGAAAAGCCCTGTTTCTGTTTCAAGCATTGCAATATTGTCTACTTCTGTGCCGTATGTTGCACCGAATGTAAAGTTTCCGGCTTTTCCTGATGATTTTATTGTGCTGGGTGCAATTCTGTATTCAGCATCTTGATACTGTTGCAACTGTTTTTGGGGAGTGCGTGCAAGATTTAAGCCTTTTTCTCCGGAAATTTTTTGGGGAGTTTTAATATTTAATACATAGTTGTTGTCGATATCTTTAAGATGTATTACCGCATCATCCTCTATGAATTCTGCATAACCTTTTAATGTTGTTGCGCCTAAAGTTACATTTTCTTCCTCAAGCATTATTACGTCGTTTTCTTGATTTGAATTTGGTTCTTTATATTCCACAAGGTTCTCGTTAAACTCTTTTGTATCATCATCAGGAATTGCATAAATAAATATGTTAGGGAGCAGATTTTCTCCGTCAGAGGCTGTCGGCACCATTTTTTTGTTTGCCGAATATGATGCAGGCGACAGCAGGATTATTGTCAGTAATAACAGGAATGCTCTCTTCATATTTATATTTTAAATCATTATAGATGTTAGTCAAATCGTATAAAGGGTTGAAAAATTATTGTGCGCGTGCTAACCTTTTCTTGCTGATTAAAAAAGAAACGAGGGATAAAATGACAGAAGTCAGAGTTAGAATAGCTCCGTCACCAAGCGGAAATTTACACGTAGGAACTGCAAGAACTGCTTTGTTCAACTACTTGTTTGCTAAGAAAAATAATGGAAAATTTGTTTTAAGAATTGAAGATACAGATGCAGACAGAACGAGTCAGGAATATATTGATAATATTTTTGACAGTTTGAAAGCATTAGGGTTAAACTGGGATGAAGGTCCGGATGTAGGCGGTCCTTACGGCCCTTATACACAGTCTGAAAGATTTGATATTTACCCGAAATATGTTCAAGAACTTTTGGATAAAGGCTTTGCTTACGAATGTTTCTGTACTCCGGAAGAATTGGAACAGGAAAAAGAAGAAGCAAGAGCTAATAAAAAACCTTACGTTTATACAAGAAAATGCGAAAATTTAACAGAAGAAGAAAAAGCAAAATTAAGAGCAGAAGGCAGAAAACCTGCTATCAGATTTAATATTGCAAAAGCTCAAAAAGCTTTCCATGAAACTTCTATGTTAACATTTGATGATTTGGTAAAAGGCGAACTTCACGTTGATACCGACTTGCTGGGCGACTTTGTAATCTTGAAATCAAATGGCGCTCCTACATATAACTATGCTGTTGTAATTGACGATATGCTTATGAAGATTTCTCACGTTATCAGAGGTGAAGACCATATTTCAAATACATTTAAACAAATCTTGATTTTTGAAGCTTTGGGAGCAGAAGTTCCGAGATTTGGACACTTAGGTATGATTTTAGCGCCTGACAGAAGTAAATTATCTAAACGTCACGGTGCAACAGCAGTATCAGAATTTGTTGAAAAAGGTTATTTGACAGATGCGTTGATTAACTTTGTAGCACTTCTTGGCTGGGCGCCGTCAGACGGTGAAGAAGTTAAATCTGTTGACGCGATTGCTCAAGATTTTAGAATTGGTGAGATTTCATCATCAAACTCGATTTTTGAATATGACAAATTGAACTGGATGAACAGCCATTATATCAAAATGCTTTCAATTCCCGAATTGAAAGAAAGATTGAAACCGTATTTGACAAAATATGATTTGACTGAATTGACTGACGAGCAATACACTCGTATGGTTGAAATAACTTACGAACCGTTAACATTATTGTCAGATATCACTGATGCCGTTCCTTATTTCTTTGGTGAAGGTGTTGAATTGGACGAGAAAGCAAAAGAAACATTAGAAACTGAAGTTTCTCAAGATGTTTTGAAAACTTTTGTAGAACAATCAGCTGATTGGGAATGGACAGAAGAAAACTTACACGAAAAACTTGACGCTTTCCGAGGCTTCTATAAAGAAAAAGGTGTTAAACCAAAAGTTACAATGTGGGCAATAAGAGCTGCTGTAACAGGAAGACTTTGCGGAGCAGATATGACTGCAACGCTTGCTATATTAGGTAAGGAAAAATCTTTGAAACGTATCAAAAACGCAATTAAATAAAAAAAAGGACCCGAAAAGGGTCTTTTTTGTGCTACACACATAGCCACATTTATGCTACAATTTTTCTATGGAAGAATTTACACATTATACGGTAATGAAAAATGAGGCCGTTGACGCGCTGGAATGTCAATCAGGTAAGATTTATGTAGATTGCACGCTTGGCGGAGGCGGTCACAGCGGACTTATTTTAAGTCGTATTCAGCCAGATGGAAGACTTATTTCTTTTGATGTTGATGAAGATGCTATAAAAGCTTCGTCAGAACGCTTGAAAGATTACGAAAACTTAACAATCGTAAAAAGTTCTTATACAAATATTAAGAAGGTTATGCATGAGCTTGGTATCGAAAAAATTACCGGCGGTGTGCTTTTTGACCTTGGTGCTTCTTATCATCAATTTCATAAGGGCGAGCGCGGATTTTCTTTTTCGAAAGTTGCTCCTTTGGATATGAGATTTAATCAAGATGCGGAATTTTCTGCCTATGATGTTGTAAATACGTACTCTGAAGAGGATTTGGTAAGGATTTTTTCAGAATACGGAGAAGAAAGATTTTCAAAAAGAATTGCAAAAAAAATAGTTGATGTAAGAAAGCTCAAAAAGCTTGAGACAACAACAGAATTAGCAGATTTAATCGTAAACTGCACTCCTCATATAAAATCCTCAATTCACCCAGCTACACGCGTTTTTCAGGCAATTCGCATTGAGGTAAATCAAGAGTTAACAAATGTAAAAAATACTCTGAATGATGTGTTGGATTTGTTAGACTTTGGTGCTATAATAAGTGTAATAAGTTTTCATTCATTAGAAGACAGGTTAGTGAAACACTTATTCAAATACCACTCGCAGAGGTGTCATTGCGATAAATCACAGATGATTTGCCACTGTCCGCCTCCAAAGCTGGAACTTGTAAATAAGAAACCGATAGTTGCGAGTGATGAGGAGATAAGGATAAATCCGCCGTCAAGAAGTGCTAAACTTCGGGTGGCGAGGTGTATTAAGGGGTAAGAAAAAGTTGAATACAGTAAGAGTAAGACAGCAAGAAGGTTATTCAAATCAAAGTTATGTTAACAATCCGATAGAAACTCAGGTTATTGAAGGTTATTTTCAGAAGGAGATTTCGCAAAAAGCTATGGCAATCAGAAAAGTTAATAAAACTCTATGTGCTTTGCTCGGTGTTGCAGTGCTTTTTGCATTTGTAAGCTATTATTTTGCTATGTCAAACGAACTTGCTCTTAATAAATTAAGTCGTCAGATTACGACTTTGAACGATGAAAATGCTGAATTGCAAAATAATTTAGACAGATTGAAATCATTTAATAACGTTGACAGTAAAATGGGACAATACAGCATGCTCACAAAGGCTGAAAAAGTTATAGAAGTTCAGGCAGTGGATTCTATAGTTCCGGTAGTTGCGGCTCAGCCAAAAACAGCATCTTTTGATTGGGCTGTAGGATATTAATAAAAGAAAAGGAGTCCGAAGACTCCATTGGAATTAAGAATAGCTGGAAGTATGAAAAAGATTTAATGATTATATTTAACGTAATAATCGGATGTTCTGCAATTAGCCGAATATCCGATTTGTTTTCTACACTTGTCTAATAGACGCTTATACAAAAGTTTGGTTTTATTCATACTAAAGTATGAAGTTTTGTAAAATTTATTAAAGTTTATTCTGCGTTGTGCCGTAAGAGAATATGAAGGCATGTATGTAAGGAAAATTTCATGAAAAAAGAAGAGAAAAATAATGGTGTCTCACTGTTTTCGCAGTCTGAATATTTAATTGATCAAGACCCTATTGAAGAACTTTTTGCGCTTAACCTTGGTGATTTTATAGCCGAAAATCTTATTTCAGAAGATTTAGCAAGAAAAATCGGTAACAGTTCAAAAGATAAAAAATCAGGTTTGATTAATCAGTTAAAAGAATTGATTTCTATATATTCACTCCAAAATACTTTATGCGTTTTGAGTTTTAATGCTAGCGAGGAGCAAGCTATATACACATCAATTGCTTATTCTATAGTTCAGATGCTTGAAATCAATGCCTGCCATATTTATTTGGAAAAAAATAATGAGTTGGAACTTGTTGGGACAACTTCAAGCGGATGCGATTTAGAAACTGCTAAAAAAGCATTTGTTTCAAGAGAAACAGTATTTGAAGATGTTATTGCGGTTCCAATGCATTGCAATGTGAAATCTGTCGGTGCAATTGTTCTTGAAACTGAAAAGGTTATTAATGAAGAATACTTACAGCTTGTTGAAAGTATGGCAATTCTTTTTGCGACTTCAATGACTTTACAGCAAACTATTGATGAAGCAAACAGGCTTACTGAAGATGAAGCGTCATTATCCGAGGATTTACAGCATATTAGAGCTGAATTGACAGCTTTAATCGGTGATTTGTGTGATTATCAGCAAAGTTTTGTTGAACATCTCGCAAATGCTGTTGATACAAAAGGCGGTTATAAAGTTTCACATTCTCAAAATACCGCAAACCTTGCAAGACAGCTTTGTAAGCAATTAGGTTTGAACGAGAAAACAACAGATTTGATATATTATGCAGGATTACTTCAAAATATCGGTAAAATTGCACTTCCTGAAGAAATGTTTGCAACAAACGGAAAACTTTCTCCTGAGGATTTGAAAAAGATTCAGGAACATTCAAATCTCGGTGTGCATCTGTTGATGAATATTAACTTCTTGTCAGAAGTTGTTCCATATATAACATATCAAAAAGAAAGATATGACGGTTCAGGCGCTCCTGAAGGTTTGAAAGGTCAATCAATCCCGTTTGGTTCAAGGATTATTGCGGTGGCTGATGCGTTTTCTGCAATGACTTCGGACCGACCTTACAGAAAAGCAATGCCTGTTGCCAAGGCGGTTGAAATTATGGAATCGGAAGCTGGAACAAAGTGGGATCCGATTGTAATCGTAGCGTTATCAAGAACAGTGTAATAAAAAAGAGCCTTATGGCTCTTTTTTTATTGAACTATGCTGTAAGCTACGATTTCGTCAATTGCTACATTCAGCCAGTCGTATTTGAAGCACACATAATCATTACATTCGCATTTGTCGCCTTCGCATTTGCAGTAGTCATTTAATCTGCAAGCTAATGCGTTTTCTAATGTAATAAAATCGTCGTGGCATTCTTCACATCTGCCTTCCGGTAAAAATAGCATGCCGTCTATTTTTAAATGGTTTGTAAAGATTGTAATGCTGGTTGTGCCGGCTTCTTCGGTAATTTTTTTGATTGATTTTAATAAATGTTTTGACATATAAGTTCTCCTTTTTCCCTCAGAGTATAAACTGTATTTTGAGATTTTTTATTCGACAAACGGTTAACTTTTTGTCATAAATTAGCAAAAATAATGTGTTTGTGTTACAATAATGTCAAGGGAATAAGACTATAAGGGGAGAATTAATTTATGGCAGACGGAATTACGGAAGTGGCTGGCGAACAGAATAATAAGGCGCAAACTGCCGAAAAGATTGAAGTGGTAGATTTGCCAGCAAGCAATGAAGCTATTGAAACTAAAACTTCACAATCTTATGATGCAAGTAATATCAGGGTTTTGGAAGGTTTGGAAGCTGTTAGGATGCGTCCCGGTATGTATATCGGATCAACTTCCCAAAGAGGTCTGCATCACTGTATTTACGAAATCGTTGATAACTCTATTGACGAATCTTTAGCAGGTTTTTGTACAGATATTTATGTAACAGTTAATAAAGATAACAGTGTAACTGTTGAAGATAACGGTCGTGGTATTCCTGTTGATGTTAAGCCGGAAACTGGTAAATCAGCTTTGGAAATTGTTCACACAGTTCTTCACGCAGGCGGAAAATTTGGTGACGGCGGTTATAAAGTTTCAGGCGGTCTGCACGGCGTAGGTGCTTCTGTTGTAAACGCTTTGTCAGAAAAATATCGAGTTGAAGTTTCCCGTCAAGGCTTTGTATGGCGTCAGGAATATATGAGAGGTGAACCTCTTGCTCCTGTTGAAAAAGGTGAAGCTACCGATAAGACTGGTACAAAAACAACATTCTGGCCTGACCCTGAAATTTTTACAGAAACTACAGTTATTGATAAAGATGTAATCGCAAACAGATTGCGTGAAATGGCTTTCTTGAATAAAGGTTTGAGAATTGTATTTATTGACGGTGTAACTCAAGAACAGCAAGAATTCCACTTCGTTGGCGGTATTGGAAGTTATGTTGAGTTTTTGAACCATAACAAAAATGTATTGCATGATAAACCAATTTATATTGATAAAATGGTTGACGGTATGCAGATTGAAGTTGCTATGCAATATACAGATGCTTACAGCGAAAGCGTTTTATCTTTTGCAAACAACATTAATACACACTCAGGCGGTACTCACTTAACAGGTTTTAGGAACTCTTTGACCCGTGTGTTTAATGACTATGCAAGAAAAAATAATATCTTGAAAGACAGCGACCAAAACCTTTCTGGCGACGACGTAAGAGAAGGTTTGACAGCTATTGTCAGCGTTAAAATCTCAAATCCTGAATTTGAAGGACAGACTAAAGAAAAACTCGGTAATGCCGAAGCAATGGGTGCGACTCAAGATGCTGTAAGGGATAAACTTCAAGAATGGTTAGAATTTAACCCGAAAATCGCTAAAATTATTATCGAAAAAACTTTGCAGGCACAGCGTGCTCGTGAAGCTGCAAGAAAAGCCAGAGAATTAACAAGAAGAAAATCTGTTCTCGAAAATTCTACATTGCCGGGTAAACTTGCCGACTGCTCAAACAGAGAACCTGAAAAATGCGAAATCTATATCGTTGAGGGTGATTCTGCGGGCGGTTCTGCAAAACAAGGCAGAAACAGAATGTTCCAAGCGATTTTGCCGTTGAGAGGTAAAATTCTTAACGTTGAAAAAGCAAGACTTGATAAAATATACGGTAATAACGAAATTCAATCAATGGTTCAGGCATTTGGTATTAATATCAGCAGAAACCCTGATGAAGTCGATTTAGAAAAACTTCGTTATCACAAAATTATTATCATGACCGATGCGGACGTTGACGGTGCTCACATTAGAACGTTATTATTAACATTCTTCTTTAGATATGCAAGACCGTTAATCGAAAACGGCTATGTATATATTGCTCAACCGCCGTTATTCAAAATCACTTCGGGTAAAAATATTGAATATCTGTACGATGAGCATGCTCTTGATAAAATGCTTAAAGAACGCGGTATTAAAAACTTGAGTCTTTCTGATAAATCTAAATCAAGAGTTAAAACAGGTGATGAATTGTTAGAACTGATTAAAAACATGTCAACATTCTATAATTCATATAACAACCCTATTTTGAACTTGTATCCTGCTGTAGTTTTAAGAGGTTTGGTGCGTTCAAATATTGCGCCTGAAAATTTTGAAGACCAGGCTAAGATGAACGAAGTTGTTGATTACTTAAATCACTACTTGCAAGACCACGCTAAAAACTACAATATTTCAGAAGCTTCAAGCTATGTTTGCTCTTTGAAATACAATGCAGAAAGCGCAAAATATTCTATTCAATTGAACTTGAATGAAGAAGAACATGTTGTAATTAACCAAAATATTATCAAAAGTTCAGAATACAAACGATTGAAAACAGCTTATCCTTTGATTAGAGACTACTTGATTGAGGAAGAAGATAATTTAATTCTTGAAACGGATACTGAACAGTATGAAATTAATTCGTTTGATAAACTTCAAAAAATCATTGACGACAGAGGTCAAAAAGGTATGACAATCCAACGCTTTAAAGGTCTTGGTGAAATGATGCCTCAACAGTTGTGGGAAACTACAATGGATCCTGAAACAAGAACATTGTTGAAAGTTAATATTGAAGATGCAATGTTATGCGACCAGTTGTTTGATATTTTGATGGGCGACAAGGTTGATCCGCGAAGAAACTTTATTGAATCAAACGCGGTTTATGCAACAAACATTGATACTTAAAAAAAGCTCTTCGGAGCTTTTTTTATTGAATTTAATTATTCTTGATGTAAAATTGTTGTATAAGAGGATATTTGAAATGAATGAAACAAAAAGTATTGATGTCGTTAATATTGTAAACAATTTTATTAACGAGGAAAAGAGACAAAATATGAAAACAGAATTGATTTTTTTAGGACCGCCGGCTTGCGGAAAAGGTACTCAAACAACTATGTTAGCGGAATTTATGAATTTACCGCATGTTGATACAGGTTCACTTTTGAGAGCAGAAATTAAAGCAGAAACTCCTGCTGGTATTGAAGCTAAAAAATTTATTGATAAAGGAAATCTTGTGCCTGTTGAACTGGTTTCAAGAATTATTAAAAACAGGTTATCTCAAGAAGACTGCAAAAACGGTTATATCTTGGATGGTTTTCCGAGAAGCCTTGAACAGGCTGAACAGCTGACTAAAATTAATGATGAAATTAACGGTAATACTCCTGTAAGATTTATGGCAGTTTACTTTGATATTGATACAAGTATTCTTGTTGAAAGAATTGTTAACCGCCGTTCTTGCTCAAAATGCGGTGAAATTTATAACCTTGCATTTAAAGCTCCTAAAGTAGAAGGCATCTGTGATAAATGTGGTGGTGAATTAACTCAACGTAAAGATGATACAAGAGAAATTGCCCAATCAAGATTTGATACATACGAGCACGAAACAGCTCCGTTGATTGAATATTATACTAATAAAGGTGTTTTAAAATCAATCGATGCAAATGGAACGATTGATGAAGTTTGGGAAAGACTTTTACAGGTAATTAAATGATAAATAAAAAATCACGCGACGAAATTAAAAGAATGCGTCATGCAGGGCATATTGTTGCTCTTGTTCATAAAAAAATGAAAGAAGTTATTGAACCCGGCATAAGCACAAAAGAGCTTGACGATATTGCCATGCAGGTTATTAAAGGTGAACGTGCTATTCCTACTTTCTTGGGATACCATGGGTTCCCAGGGTGTATTTGTGCATCAATAAATGAACAGGTTGTACACGGGATTCCACATGAAAATGTTACGGTTAAAGAGGGCGATATCATAAGTGTTGATGTCGGTGCGACTTATGCGGGAATGGTCGGCGATAGCGCGTGGACTTATCCTGTAGGAAAGGTTTCTGATGAGGTTCAGAGACTTTTAAAAACGACTGAAGAAGCTTTGTTTGCAGGAATTTCTCAGATGAAAGCCGGAAATGTTCTTGATGATATTTCTGGAGCAATTGAAGCTGTTGCAGTTCGCGAAAAAATGGGTATTGTTCGTCAATACGGCGGACATGGTGTTGGACATGAGATGCATGAAGACCCGTTTTTGTTTAATTATAGAGTAGGTGATAATACTTTAATTAAATCAGGTTATGCAATTGCAATTGAGCCAATGTTAAATTTAGGCTGCGATGAGGTTGTAGTTGCTGATGATGAGTGGACTGTTAGTACAAAAGACGGAAGACCTTCGGCGCATTTTGAACATACTGTTCTGGCAACTGATGATGAGCCTTTAATCATGACACAATTAATGGAGTAGAGATGAATTATTATATAGGTTTGGCATTGTCGGCATCTTCCGGTATGGATAGCGGAGTTGCGGTTTTGGACGAGGATAACAACTTAATTCTTGTTGACAAACTTTATACAATGAATGATGTTATGTTTTTCTTTGACAATTATCCTATGCTGAAGTATTCAAAGATTTGTGTATCTTTGGTTTGGGATAGAACAATGCTTAACGGTAAATGGAGAATACTCGGTAAACCTTATCAGCTTGTTGCGACTAATCCTTTGATGCCTAATCGTGAGGGGTGGACGCAGAGGTATTCTACCCGCGGATGTGAATATTTTAAATCCCTTGTTGAAAAAGGTATTGAAGTTAACAGATTTGAACTTTATTTAACACGTCAGAGTATGAATTTGAATTCTTGTTATAAAGAGCGTTCTCCTGCTGATTGTAAATTTTTACAGCAGACTTTGAAATATGAGTGGGGTTTAGATTTGCCTGCTAATATGATGCCGATGTCGCAATTAGAAGCTATTGTCGGAGCTCTGCTTGCTAGAGAAAATGCAAAAAATCCTCAAAACGTGAAAGTTGTTTCAAGCTTTAAGGATTTTAATGTTATTGATGTTGTCAAATTACCTTATAGTTTAAAAGGATAATCTTTAGGGATTTTCCAGCCGTTGCGTTGAATTAATGCAGTACAGTAATAAGGTCTTGAACCGTCTTTTTTACAACCTTGTTCACCGTTTCTTAACTGAGTTTCGGTTCCGTTCCAGTTTGCTAAGTAAGGTTCTACTCCCTTCCCTTGATGATATTTCATCAAGTTTACAATATTGACTCTATTGCTTATAGTGTTGGGCCAAAAGCCGAAGGCAAATTCTTTTGTACCGAATGTTTTTTCTTGTGTACCATATTTGCAATCTTTTGAATAAGGACAAAATATAAAATGACCGCCAATTTTGCTGGCATCAAGCAGGTATAAATCAAATACAGCTGTGCTGCCGTCAGGGAAATGTAAATATCTTTTATTAGCTTGAGTTACGTGCCATGTAACTTTTTCGTATTTTACTCCCTGTAAATATTTTTCCAGATATGTGTAATAAAAATCATCTATATCTGTAACTTCCCAATACATTTTATCACCATTATCTATTTCAGACATTCTTATTGCCTGATTCATGGTAGAATAAAACTTTTTTAACTTAGTTTCTACAACATGTTTTTTGTGATTTTGAATAAGTGTTGGGATAGTTAATGCAGCAACAACTCCAGTAATTCCTAAAGTGATTAAGACCTCAGCGAGTGTAAACGCACCTATAATGCGAGGCTTACGGGGGGGGGCATTTCTGAGTATTAATAAGATTTTTCATAATTTTTACTCCTATTATTGTACTCATTAATTATACACATTTATATATTTTTTTGCAATTAATCTCTGCTTGTCATTAAACCGAGTGCAAGTCCGATGCCTGCGCCTATACCTGCGCCCCACTTGAATTTATTTTGTTTAACGCCTTTAAATGCTTTGGCGCAGTTATTGTCCATTAGTGCTACATTTTTTTTGTAGCTGTCAAAATTTTTGCTGAAATCTGCTTTTAAAGCTTTAACAGATGCAGGGTCTGATACACGTCTGTCTAAGGAAGTACATTTGTTTGTTATAGAAACAACATCTTCAGGCAGACCCATATCCTGCAATATCATTTTGCTTTCTGTAGAAACTTTATTATTGGCAACTTCTTCTGCAATTCCTTTTAGTGCTGCAATTTGTTCATCAGCTTCACGTTTGGTAACATCAAATGCTCTGTTAATAAAAGAATCTTTTTTAACAGGCAGATAATAAGCGTTCATACCAATCATAGCACCTGCCAGTGTCATACCTATTTTTTGTTTGCGTGAGCCGGAAGGGCTTATTGTACTATATGGAACCGGCATTTGACCGACTTGTGCATCGTAATTTACCATTGCATTACCTCTTTTTTAGAGGTTTTAAAATCCCTGAAAAAATTTTTTTGCTAGTTGATTTACGACTTCTTTATGTATTTCCTCAATTGATTTTGAAGCATCAATTATTTTAATTCTATCCGGTTCGTGTTCTGCAATTTTTAAATAACCTTCACGTACTCGGTTGTGGAATTCAAGTCCTGCACTTTCCATACGGTCTTTTTCTTTTCCGACGCGTTTCATTGAAGTTTCTGTATCAATGTCAAATACAAATGTCAAATCAGGCTTTCTGCCGTTTGTGGCAATATTGTTCAATTGATTGATACGATTTAAGTCTAAACCTCTGCCATAACCCTGGTATGCAACGGTGGAATCTGTATGTCTGTCACATAGTACAATTTTCCCTGCTTCTACTGCAGGATTTACTATAATATCAATATTTTGTGCACGGTCTGCAAGAAACAAGAATGACTCGCATCTGTCAGAAACTTCACCGTCATAATTAAGTAAAATTTCTCTAACTTTTTCACCTAAACCTTTTCCGCCGGGTTCACGTGTCAATACGACATCATATCCCTGCTTTTCAAGGTGTTCGGCTAACAAGCTCATTTGTGTTGTTTTTCCGCAGCCGTCTGCGCCTTCAAATGTTATAAATAAACCTTTTTCCATAATAATATTATATCAAAAAAATTGAATTTTACTTGATGTTATGTTAAAATCTGTTTTAAGAGGAGAGCCGGTATGGATAAAAATTTTACTAAACTGAAAAATAATATTGATTTTGCATATAAAAGAAACCAAAATACACCGAGATGTGCTTTGTATTTTAACCTGTCATTGCCGGATACACAAGTCAGTGCAGGTGTTTATTCATTAATGACAAGACTTTTTATGCAGGGTACTGAAAAATACACGGCTCAACAATTGTCTGAAGAGTTAGACAGATATGCGATAGAATTTACGGCTGAATTAAAACTTGATTATGTAAAATTTAAGTTTGTTTGTCTTAATGAAGATTTTGAAAAAGCTTTAGAAATTTTTACAGATATTATCAAAAATACAACTTTTGAAGAATTTGATAAAGAAAAAGCTAAACTTGAAGGTGAAATTATTGCAGAAATGGATTCTCCGCGTGCTAAAGTTATCGACAGCTATTACAAAAATATTTATGAAGGTCATAGATACGGGTATACAAATACTGTGATACTGGAAAATCTTAAAAATATAGTAAAACAAGATGTTATTGATGCATATAAAAACATTTTGGATAACAGCAAAAAGGTATTAGCATTTGTTGGCGATATTGAATATGACAGGGTAAATTCACTTTTAGATAAAAATTTTGGAGATATACACCCGTCTTGTGAATTAACAGAGCCGAAAAAGCCTGTTCTTTCAATATCTAAAGATGTTGATGTTATTCAAGAAAACTTAAATCAGGCTCATATTTTGAAAGGGTGGCTTGTGGAAACTGCTGATAGTAATGATTATCCGGCACTTTCTTTGTTAAATGTAATTTTAGGTGCTAGCGGACTTTCTTCAAGATTATTCCTTGAACTTCGCGATAAAAAAGGTCTTGCATATGTTGTAAGAAGTTCATATGATATGGCAAGAGGGGGAGCAAATTTCTCTATTTATATCGCGACAGAACCTAAAAATATTGAGGTTTCTTTAAAAGGTTTTGAAGAAGAAATTGAAAAAATCAAAACAATTCCTGTGGGTGAGGAAGAACTTGAAAATGCTAAAAATAACCTTTTTGGTAAATGGGCATTTATTAGTGAAACAAATTCTCAACAAGCAAATTGGCTTGCTCATTATGCTATTCTCGGATTAGGTTTTGATTTTAGAGATAAAGCTGTTGAAAAAATTAAGGATGTGACAGCACAGGATATTCAGGATTGTGCTAATAAATATTTTAATGACAAATATGTTTTGTCTGTCTTGAAACCCTAGTCGGGTAATGCAGATGCTCTTCAAAATATTGCATAATATTTTGGGAGTGAGCCTGTGAAAAAACTGTACTTAATTTTTCTGATTTTAATATCAATTTTTTGTTCGGGATTTAACGTCACAATATCTTATCAGCCTGAAGTCGATAAGTTAGAGGCTCTGTTTAAGTCTGTTCTTCCTTTAAAATGCGGGATTATGTATACAAAAGTTCCGCGCGGATTGATTATAAGCCTTGACGAAAAGTGCTTTTTTAATAAGGGAGAAGTAAGAATTAAAGAAAGTTCTCTTGATATTTTGGATGCAATATCATATTTGCTGTTAAGACTGCCAAATTACTGTGTTATAGAAAATCATACAGAAGAAGATGATTTTACGAAAAATTGGGAACTTTCCATATCACGTGCTTCAAACATTGCAGAATATATGATTAAGTATAGAAAAGTGCCAATAGAAAAGGTTTTTTCATTAGGATTTGGAGAAACTATGCCGTTTAGAGATAATGTTGCACCCAAAAACGGGCTTAATAACAGAATAGACTTTGTAATTATTGAATACGAAGCTAGGCGATAATACTTTGACGAAGTCTTGTTGTTCTGTTTTCGCTTAAGATATTTTTTAATTTCATAATACCTTGAGCGTGAAGCTGACAAACTCTGGACTCTGACATACTTATAGTTTCGCCGATTTCTTTTAACGTCATGTTTTCCTGATAGTAAAGAACCATGATAATTCTTTCGCGCTCAGGTAATCTTAATAAAGCTTTTTCAAGTTCTTGTTTAACATTCTTTTCTTCAGCTTGTTCTTGTGGATTAAGTTTATTAGTGTCTTCAATTGTGTCGATAATTTCTACACTGTCTTCATTTGAACCTTTTTTGTCGTAGATTGAAGTCATGGTAGAATCTTCAGAAAGCAATTGAATAACTTTTTCCGGATCCATATCAATATATTGAGCAACTTCTTGAGTTGTCGGCATTCTGCCTAACTCTTGCTTTAAATGTTCTTGAGCAGCTTTAATATTTTTGATTTTCTTTCTTACGCTTCTCGGTAAGAAGTCTTGTGCTCTGATTCTATCTAAAATTGCACCTCTGATTCTGATAAGTGCATAAGTTTCAAAGCGTGTATTTTTTTGAGGTGAATATCTTTCAATAGCGTTGATTAAACCTTCAACACCATAACCTGCTATGTCTTCAATAGAAATAGTTGCGGGCAGAGTAACTTTTACACGTCCGACGACGTATCTGATAAGGTAAATGTATTGAACAATAAGAACATCGCGGGCAGATTTATTAGTCCTGTCGTTAAGGTAGTTCTCCCACAATGCGGTGAGTTCTTCTTCTGACATTCTTTTGATGTTATTGTATGATGTAAAATCAAAACTTTGACTCATAAACTTCCCAAATATTGTTCTTACATATCTATTCTATACAATATATGTTTTCCTGCATCATTTAAAAAGAGGAATTGTCGCAAAAATACTAAAGTGTATAGCGTAGCCTGCTGTACCTTCGCATTAAACGGTACCGCGTACAAAAAAAAACGAGCCTTTCGGCCCGCTATTTCATTTTCTGAAACAAAAAGGATTTACATTAAAACTTTCCTCAAATCTCCCCTAATACTCAATACCCTGTCTAGCCATAACGCCCATATCGAAGTAGTGTTTGATGGGTTTCATCTCTGTAACAAGATGTGCCATAGCTTTTAATTCAGGGTGAGCATAACGTCCGGTTAACACGATTTCAAGATTGTCAGGTTTATTAAGCAAAGCTTCTTTAACATCAGCAACTTTAATCATGTTCATCGCCGTACAAATGTTAATTTCATCTAAAATAATTAGTTGATATTCTCCCGAGTTGATAGCGTTTTTCGCAAATTCCCAGCCCTTTTTAGCTTCTTTAAAGTCTTCCATACAAACATTATGAGAATAGCAGACTCTATCCATACCAAATTGAACTACATCAAGGTTTGGTAAGAATTTAGAAGATGCTGCAAGTTCGCCATATGAAGTTGCACTGTCACCCTTTGTAAATTGGATAATAAGAACTTTCCATCCGTGTCCCAAAGCTCTGAGAGCCAAACCTAAAGATGCCGTAGTTTTTCCTTTGCCGTCGCCTGTATAAATTTGAATATAACCATGTTCTAACACTACTAACTACCTCCAAAAAAGTTCCTCTATCCTTATTTTAACGTATTGACCAAAGGGTTTAATCGTTCTAAGGGTGGATAAATCTATAAAACCAAGGATTTAATTCCTGTTCCCAAGATTTGTATATCCATAATAGGATAAAACAAAAAAAAATAAATGTTTTTCTTACACTCCATGCCAATCTTTTTACAATTGAATTTTGTATAAATCTAAAGAATGACAGTTTGATTGAATTTAGGATAAAAAATTTCATTTTCTAAAAATTTACATAATTTTTGTAAACTAATTGTTAAAAATACTTGCATAGTTCCAAGATAGTCGTGAATTGTTCTTTTTACCTTAATATTGAATTGTGAACATTGTTAATAAAAAGGGTATAATATAATTAGTCGAAATTTATAATGTTAACGATTGTAACAGATTTCTAAACATGTGAAATCAGCCGTTTTTCAAAGCGTTTACATGTTTAAGAGAGTAAAAACGAGAGAGCGTATCATGTCAGTTACAAGACCAGGAGTGCAAAAACTGAATATGCTAAATGTATCATCGCCAAAAGCGGCGATAGCGGCTAATCTTGGTTCTGCAAGCCGCAGTACTGGTGTTTCTTACGGAATTTTTGCTCAACGTTCATTAACTGGTAGTGGAATTCATTTAAATAACAGAGCTTTTAATAGTGCATCAATCAGTGCTACTCGTCATGCATTGAATGATAACAGAACTGCATTATTTAACAATATTGGAGTTGCTCCTCACAGATGCAACAACAATAACGGCAACAATACTATGAATAAGTTCATGGCTGGTATGATGGCAATGAATATGATGGCACAATTAACAGCTAAAACTGTTCAAACTATTAATGAGGCAAAAGCTGGTGATGTTGATAAAACTACTAAGAAAACAACAAGTGTAACGAAAAATATGACTACAGGTAGTCCATCAGACACTCCCGAAGTTCAAAAATCATTGAACGAAAGACTGAATGGGGCAGCAACATTTGCTGAAATTAACGGTGTTGAAAATGATTTAAGTACTAAACTTAATGGTTTTGGTGCTGAATATGGCAAAATCGGTAAAAGTGAAAATGGCAATAGTTTAATTCAAGATACATTATCTGCAGAAAATGTTAAAGCCGGTCTACAATCAGCAGGAGTTGAAATTGATTATAGCAAACTTACATTAAGTAATATTACTTTGACTGATGCAAGTTCAATTGCAGATATTACAAAAAATGTTGGTCAGATAGATGCAGATAAGAAAGCTGTTGAAGATTTCCAAAATACACAAATTAAGCCGGCTATTGAATCTTGTAAAAACAGGATTGATGCTATTAGCACTGAAATTAGAGGTATAGATTCAAGCATTTCCAGATTGGAAGCCCAGAAAACAGGAGATGCTACTGCTGATAAATCTATAGACCAGCAAATTACAGAACTGAAAGAGAAAAAAGAACAATTAGAGGCTGAAAAAGCTAAGGTAGAAACTGCTAAAGAAACATTAGAAACTACCGTAAAACAACAAATTAATGATATTACTACAGCATTGGAAGCTAAGAAAGATGAATTAAATGATTTGAAAAAGACAAAGTCTGAATTGATGGATAAGAAATATGATTTAGCCAAAGATCAAGATGAAAAGATTACTAAAAATAAAACTAAAATGGATAAATTAAACAAAGAGATTGCAACACTTAGAAATCAAACTACTGATCCGAAAAAAGGTGCAGATAAACTTGAAAAATTAAATGCTAAAATAGGTGAATATAATGATCTTGTTGCAGAAATGAAAACTTTATATGCTTCATTGAAGGAAGCAGATGCAACTGAATTTACAAATAGTAAAAATCAGAAATATACTGTTAAAAATGGCAATGAAGATTCTAATTATACGACTGTTATTACTCCTGTTCCTATAAAAGGTGCCGGAAATGATACTGAATTGACTGGTGATATTGCAAATGATAATGCTGTAATATTAGAAGCTATCGATAACTGTCAAAATGGTCAAGTAATTGATCTTGGTAATGCAACTTATACAAAAGGTGCTGATGGTAATTTTACTTCTGATTTAGGACAAATTTTTACTGCAAATCAGTTAAAACAAATTCATACACAAAATGAAATGAGTCCGATGAATAAATTGTTTAAAGCTTCTTAAGATATTTTTACAATAGCCTTTACATTTCGGAGTGAGTACGATATAATTTACACATAGGCAGTATTGCCACAGACAAAAAGAACGGGAACCCTCGTTCTTTTTTCACTTATATAAAGAGGTAGGTAAGCATGAAACACGAAATTAACAGGCATGATATTTTGGAAAAGATTACTCCGCTAATCGAAAATACCGCAATGCGTTTCGGATACATTCCTATCGAAATTGAGTTTGTTAAAGAAAATCACAGATGGTTCTTAAGGATTTACCTTTATTCTAAAGAAAAAGATGTTACCCTTGATGACTGTGAAAAGGTTACAAGAAGCTTGTCAGATTTTCTTGATGAACTTATCCCTGTTAAATACTACTTGGAAGTTTCTTCACCAGGATTGGAACGTAAATTTAAGTCTGATAAAGAATTTACATATTTTAACGGCAGAAGAATAAGTTTAAAACTCAAAACTCCGCTTAAAGGCGAAGAAGAAAAAATATTTAAGGGCGAAATCCTTGATTTTAATGAAACTGAAGGTTTGAAATTTTTCCGTTTCGATGACGGTCAAGAGCTTCAAATCCCGCGAGATAATATACAATCAGCAAAACTATATATAGATTAAGCGGATTTTCGGCAGGGCGCCGTGTGAGCAACGCGAACCCAGCCCGTAAGTTGGAGCAGGACGTTACTCCGGCGACAACCCGAATAATCGAAGACAGAAAGGAATAAAAACATGATTAAAATTGGTACAGCGCTTTTTGAAGCGTGTGAAGAACTCGAAAGAGAAAGAGGTATATCCAAAGAAGTTTTAATAGCTTCTTTATGTGACGCTATGGTTGCAGCTTACAAAAAACACATGAGAATCGGTAAAGAAGTTACAAATATCGAAGCAATTCTTGATGAACAATCAGGTGAAATCGGTGTTTTTAGTACAAAACTTGTTGTAGAAGAAGTTGAAGACCAAGATTTACAAATTTCATTAACAGATGCTCAAGAAATCGTTGAAGATGTTGAAGCTGGTGACGAAATTAAAATTGAAGTTACTCCGGAACAATTCGGACGTATTGCTGCTCAATCTGCAAAACAGGTTATTACTCAACGTATTAGAGAAGCAGAAAGAAATCTTGTTTTAAATGAGTTCTTAGATAAAAAAGGTACATTGACAACAGGTATTATTCAACGCGTTGAAAATAGAAACGTAATCGTTAATATCGGTAAAACTGATGCTATAATGCCTCAAAAAGAGCAAATTCCTGGTGAATATTATAAACCAGGTAACAGAATCAGAGTGTTTGTTCTTAATGTAAAAGAAACAACAAAATTGCCTCAGGTTATCGTGTCTCACGCTCATGCAGAAATCGTTAGAGAACTCTTTGAACTTGAAGTTCCCGAAATTGAAGACGGAATTGTTGAAATTAAGTCAATTTCTCGTGAAGCAGGCTACAGAACAAAAATCGCCGTTTGGTCAAATGACCCTGAAGTTGATAGTGTAGGTGCTTGTATAGGACCTCGCGGAAGCAGAATTCAGACAATTGTTTCTGAATTGAAAAATGAAAAAATCGATATTGTAAGATATTCTGAAGACCCTGTAGAATATATTGTTAACGCATTATCACCTGCACGAGTTGTATCTGTTGATATTCTTGCAAATGACGAATATGCTCAGGAAGCTATGGTTGTTGTTCCTGATGACCAATTATCTTTAGCAATCGGCAGAGAAGGTCAGAACGTAAGGCTTGCTCACAAATTAACAAGCTGGAAGATAGATATTAAGAGTGTTTCTCAAATGGAAAAAGCAGAAGCTGCAAATTTCCGAAACTACGAAGAACCTGAATATCTTGAAGAAGCAGAAGAACAAGATGAACTTCAACAGGAAATTGAAGAAGAAATGAATCAACAAGCTTATGATGAAGAAGATATTCAAGTTGAAGAAGAAATTGAAGAAGTTGAAGAAACAGAAGAATAATTAAGAGGCTCAAATGAGCCTCTTTTTTAACACTTGTTGACAAAAAAGTTTGAGCGAATATCATATATAATATGGCTTAAAATACCAAATTAGTATTGTAGTATAAAGTAGACAAAAAAGGAGATTAATCTCATGGCAAGAGAAAAGTACGAACGTACCAAACCTCACGTTAACGTAGGTACAGTAGGCCACGTTGACCACGGTAAAACAACATTAACAGCAGCTATCACAGCTGTATTGGCTGCTCAAGGCCAAGCTGCAATGAAAAAATTCGATGAAATCGACGCAGCTCCAGAAGAAAGAGCAAGAGGTATTACCATCTCTACAGCTCACGTAGAATATGAAACAGAAGCAAGACACTATGCTCACGTTGACTGCCCGGGCCACGCTGACTATGTTAAAAACATGATTACAGGTGCAGCTCAAATGGACGGCGCTATTCTTGTAGTTGCTGCAACTGACGGTGCTATGCCTCAAACTCGTGAACACATTCTACTTGCTCGTCAGGTTGGTGTTCCTAACTTAGTAGTATTCTTGAACAAATGTGATATGGTTGACGATCCTGAATTGTTAGAATTGGTTGAAATGGAAGTTCGTGAATTGTTGACTTCTTATGAATTCGACGGCGACAACATCCCATTCATCCACGGTTCTGCTTTGAAAGCTCTTGAAGCTGCTCAAGCTAACCCTTCAATCGCTCGCGGCGCTGACAAATGGGTTGACAAAATTTGGGAATTGATGGATGCTATCGATTCTTACTTCCCAACTCCAGAACGTGATTTGGACAAACCATTCTTGATGCCTGTTGAAGACGTATTCTCAATCACAGGTCGTGGTACAGTTGCAACTGGTAGAGTTGAACGTGGTATCGTTAAAGTTGGTGACGAAGTTGAATTAGTTGGTTTAGGCGAAACTAAGAAAACTACAGTTACTGGTGTTGAAATGTTCAGAAAATCACTTGACCAAGGTCAAGCTGGTGACAACGTTGGTGCTTTGTTACGTGGTGTTGATAAAACTGAAATTCAACGTGGTCAAGTATTGGCTAAACCTGGTTCAATTAAACCTCACACTAAATTCACAGCTAACGTTTACGTATTGACTAAAGAAGAAGGCGGACGTCACACTCCATTCTTCCCTGGTTACAGACCTCAGTTCTATATCAGAACAACTGACGTAACTGGTTCAATCAAATTCGAAGGTCAAATGGTAATGCCTGGTGATAACGTAGTTATGGAAGTTGAACTTATCGCTCCTGTAGCTATCGAAGAAGGTATGAGATTTGCTATCCGTGAAGGCGGTAGAACAGTTGGTGCCGGTGTTGTTGACAAAATTATTGAATAATTAAGTTAATAACTATATAAATTGAAAACGAGCTTGGAAACAGGCTCGTTTTTTAATTGAAAAATTTATTTATATATGTTAAAATAGATATGTATAAAGGAGGATTTATGAATAGTTTTATGAAAAATTGTAATTTCGGGGGGGGGGGCACTCTAAGCAAGCGTAGCCGCTTGACCCGCCACATTGGGTTTTGTAAAAATTTTAGCGGTGCATTTACCCTTGCAGAGGTATTGGTTACTTTGGGTATTATTGGTGTTGTGTCAGCAATGACTTTACCCACGCTTGTTAAAAATCATCAACGTCAAGTTTATGTAACTCAATTGCATAAAGTTTATAACGAAATATCGCAGGCGGTTGAACAGGTTATTACTGATAGTAATGCTGTATCTTTAGGAGAATCAGAATTAGCCAAAAAAGAAATTGATGGTGCTGAATATTTTGTAAGAAATTATTTCAAGACATCTAAGATATGTAGTACTCGTAGTGCATCAGATTGTTTTGCTGACAGTTATAAGAATATTAATGGCGGAACTATTAGAATAAGGAGTTTTATTAATCCAAGTTCTGGCTATTGTGCTAGTGCAGTTTTATCAAATGGTGCTTCTGTTTATTTTATTTCAAATGGTCACAGATATTATAAAACAGGTTTTTATGTTGTTGTTGATGTTAATGGTAAGCAAGGCCCAAATATCTTAGGACGAGATTTGTTTGATTTTGTGATTGATGGTAATGGAACTATTTCTATTGATGGCAATGTAGATGAGCTTGCTTCTGATTTTTCAACAAATTGCGGAAGCACAACAACTAAATCTACATATGGTGCTTGTTTTGCCAAAATTTTGAATGACGGTTGGAAGATGGATTATTAATAAATATACAAAAAGGACTGCTATTAGCAGTCCTTTACAACTTTTTTCCCCTATAAACCAAATATTTCCTTGACCTTATTTTGCAATTTTTATTGCTTCAAATTTGTTAGCTTCTTTTGATTTCTGTAAGTATTTAACTAATGATTTTGCTACCAATTCTGAACGTTTTTTATTTTCCCTATCTAAGATTTCAAAGTATTCGTCTAATGATGACATTATATATTCTGTATTTTCCATTTTCCCCATCCTTTTATGTTTTAACTTAATAATGCGTCTAATATTTCTGCGTTTCTTGAAGCTTTTTGTGTGTTGCGTACTTGATTTCTGTACATATATGTTCTGAGTGCTTCTCTGATTAATTCTGATCTTGAACGATTTTCGTTACCTGCTACTTGATCAATTTCATCTAAAAATCTTTCGGGCATTGATATTAATACTCTTGCCATTGTTAACTCCTTTTGAATTTTCCTGTAATCCCCTTGTATTTATATAAAGGAAATTATTAACGAAAAATTGCGTAAAGAGTATATATTTTGTATGTTTTTATTTACAAAACTTAATATTGCACCCTTCAAACCCTTCTTACATAATAATTTTCATCTTGTTTGAGTTCTTGTTTTATTTGTTCAAAATCATTTAATTTAGATAAAATTTTTGCAGTTTTTTCTCTAATTGTGTAATCAGAGATGTCTTTTGTTTCAAGGATAATATCTTTTATTTCTATAAAATCTGTAAAATGATAAATTGTTTCAAGATACCAGTAAAGTTTGAAAATTTCCTTGTTAACTTTATATTTTCCGTCTTGGAGGTCGAATGTTTTAGCAAATTTTGCTAGTTTTAGAGTTCTTTCTGAGAGTTTTTGACAGAAATTTGTGCAAAATTCATTAAAATTTTTAAGATATGTTAGTGCAGAAATAGTGTTTCTGCAAATATTTCCATTGATATCGATAATTGCTTCCAAAAATATTTCTACAAAATCTGTAAAATATTCCGGGTTTTGGCTTACAAATTCAGGAAGCCTAAATGACACTGCTTCTCTAATTTTGCCGTCACATCCGGTAAGATTTTGCATTAAGATTTCGGCATCATCTTTTGATGTAAGAGTTTCCAGTTTAAGAACTGAAGCTTGTTTTTCGGCAACACTACCGTTTTTCAAAAGTTCTATCAAATCAGCATATGAATAATCATTTTCATATATATTTAAAGCTGTATTAAAATCTTCGTTCAAATTTTCCATTTTGCCTCGTTATATCTATAATATAACATAAACTATGATGATTTTTGAGTGGAAAATAGTTTTAATGAATGATATAAATTAAATAAAACATATTATAATAAAGTCAGGAGACAGATAATGAACGAAATTTTATCATTTTTTAAAGAAATTTTTATGATATCAGAGAAGAGTTCTGATATTAAAATAGGTTTATCACAATTTAAAGAAGAAGAACAAAAAGAGGTTGAAGTAAAACCGGCTAAGGTTTCAAAAGATATTAAACTTTCAGATTTAATGAGAAGAAGTGCTTAAATCTAGTATTCTATACCTTTTCTTGCGATTACACCTGTGTCCCAGTAATGTTTTACAGGGGTAATTTCTGATACAAGGTGTGCGATGTTAATAATTTTTTGATGAGCATTTCTTCCTGTAAGAACAATTTCCATTTCATCAGGCTTTGCTTTTAGCGTTTCTACAACTTCATCAACATCGATTATTCCTAAATCTATTGCGATATTGGCTTCATCCAGAATTATAAGATTGTACTTATCATTTAAAATCGCGTCTTTAGCTTCTTGCCAGCCTTTTTTAATTTCTTCTTTGTCTGCGTTGGTTTGATTATCTGCGTATACAATTCTATCCAAACCAGCTTGTTTAATTGTGAGGTTTTTGGAGATTTCAGGTGACAATTCTCTAAATGAGTTAAGTTCTCCGTAGTCGTCTCCGCCTTTGGTAAACATTATAATAAGCACTTTCCAGCATCTGCCCAAAGCCCGCATTGCAAGTCCTAGTGATGCTGTGGTTTTACCTTTGCCGTCACCTGTATAAACTTGAATATATCCGTGTTTTGCCCAATCAGGGTTGAATAAATTATCGCATTTCATTTGTATTTATTATATATTAAAAACATGGATAATAAAACAGACCTTAGGGTAAGAGCAAAAAGTATTAGAAAAACTCTTGATATTACACGATTAAGCGAGCAAGCAGCTGCAAAAATCAGACAAACTGAGTTATACAAAAATGCTAAAAATGTTTTGATTTTTTATCCTATGCAGTATGAAATTAATCTTCTGGAACTTTTGGAAGATGATAAAAAATTTTATTTGCCGAAAGTTTGTGGGAATGAACTGTTAGTTTGTCCGTATTCTGAAAATCTTATTAAATCGGAATTTAATGTATGTGAGCCATGTTCAAATCCTGTGACTGCAGAGATTATTGAATTGGCGATTGTTCCTGCTTTAATGGCGGATAAAAGCGGATACAGGCTCGGATATGGCGGCGGGTTTTATGACAGATTTTTATCTGCAAATACTCATATAAAAACTATTGTGCCGATTGCAAAAGAACTCTTTGTTGATGAACTCCCTCGTGATGAGTTTGATGTAAAGGTCGATTATGCTGTGATAGTTTAATAAATTTTTCCAATACCCAATGTGGCGGGTCAAGCGGCTACGCTTGTAAAAGGGCAGTCAAAAGTGACTGCCCATACAGGTTAGTTAAGGATAGGATGTTAAAGTTTATACGTATTCAGGTTTCCAACGTTTAACTTCTTCGCTTTCCGCTTGTTTGCAAGAATCGTATTCTTGGTCTAGAAGTTTTAATTGCGTTTCAATTTTTTGTTTTTCTGCCTGAATTTGTTTTTCCTGTTCGTTCAACAGCTTTTGTTCCTGTTTTCCTATTTGTTCTCGCTGTTGATTATACAGGTTTTTGAAAATCCATTGTTGATACATTTGCTGATACTGCGGATTTGGCATCTGCTGCATTTGCATTGCTATCTGGGGCTGTAACATACCCATTTGTTGTTGTGCACCGAATAATGCTCCGTTGTGAGCATATTGCATGTACATTAACTGACGACCAAACATTGAAGCCGGTGTGTTCATCATATCACTCATAGAAACTGAACCGTCTGCTATGTTGGATGCATATTGCTGCAAATCCGATAGCTTTCGGGTGATTTCCATCAAGCGATAGTTCAAATCACTACGCTGTCTGTTAATGTCTAATTTTCGGTATGCGAAAATTAATAGAGACATTGTTTTACTCCTACCAAATTTTGTTTTAACTAACCTTTAACCTTACATGTATATAAAAACATGCAACTCCAAGGAATTGCATGTTTTTGAGTATTTTGTAAAGTTATGTTAACTTTATTTATTTTCTCTTGTGACAACTTTGTCAATAAGTCCGTATTCTAAAGCTTGTTGAGCTGTTAAGAAGTGGTCGCGTTCGCAGTCTTCTTTTACTTTGTCATACGGTTGACCTGAATTTTCTGCAATAATTCCAATCAACATATCTTTCATTCTCAAAATTTCTTTAGCTTCGATTTCGATATCGGTAGCTTGACCTTGAGCTCCGCCTAGAGGCTGATGAATCATTACACGAGCGTTTGGAAGTGCTAATCTTTTTCCTTTAGCACCTGAGCAAAGCAAGAATGCGCCCATTGAAGCTGCATCGCCCAAACAGATTGTTGATACATCAGATTTGATTAACTGCATTGTATCGTAAATAGCCATACCTGCAGTGATTACACCGCCGGGGCTATTGATGTATAGCATAATGTCTTTTTCAGAGTTTTCACTGTCTAAAAGCAATAATTGTGCTACAACAGAGTTTGCAACTTCGTCATTAATTTCTGTACCTAAAAAAATAATTCTTTCTCTTAACAGTCTTGAAAAGATATCAAAAGAGCGTTCTCCGCGTGATGATGCTTCAATTACTGTCGGAACATAGCCCATTATTTTCATATAAGTTTGTTGATCCATTTTGTTCTCCTAATTATTTTCTTCTACTTTTTCTTCACTTGGTTCTTCTTTGAGAATTTCTAATTTTGTAATTCTTGCGCCGTCAAGTTCTTTTACGATAAAGGTTAAATTATGCAATTTAACAGTATCATTTATCTCAGCAAGACGTCCTAATATTTTTAAAACAAGTCCGCCTATTGTATCAATATCTTCGTCGTCAATTTCATTTTCGTCAATATTGAAGTATTCGGCAAATTCATCAAGACGCATAATTGAGTTTGCAATATATGTGTTTGGAGCAATTTCTTTAATATCGCTTTCTTCTTCCTCGTCAAATTCATCTTGCACTTCGCCAAAGATTTCTTCAAGAACATCTTCAAGTGTGATAAGTCCTGATGTTCCGCCGAATTCATCAATGACAATAGCCATTTGCCCTTTACGTTTTTTGAATTCTAATACAAGGTTATCCATTGTCATTGTTTCAGGAACAAGAAGAATGTTTCTTTGAATTTTTTCAATCGGGCATATTTCGTCTTTGATTGCCAAAGAATATAAATCTTTTACGTGGATAAGACCTGTAATATGGTCGATATCTTCTTCATAGACAGGGTATCTTGTGTATTGATTTTCTTCTGTAAGTTTATAAAGTTCTTCCAATGGCATGTCGCTTGGAATACACACCATATCAGTTCTTGGAATCATAACTTGTTTTGCTGTTAAATCAGAGAATTTGAATACATTGTGAAGCATATCTTTTTCTGTTTCATTAAGTACACCGCCGTCGTAGCTTGCGTTAACGAGCATATCAAGTTCTTCTGTTGAATGTACGAGAGAACCTTTGTGAGAGTGCGGGATATTTAACATTTTCAAAACAAGATTTCCAAATCCGTTCAAAAGCCAGATAAACGGGTTAAAAATAAATGTTAAAACCTGCATAGGTTTAGCAACCCATAGAGCTGTTTTTTCGGTGTATTCAAGTGCAATAGATTTTGGAATAAGTTCGCCTATAACAACATGGAAGAATGTTATTAAAGCGAATGCAATAGATACAGACATTGTGTGGGTTGCAACTGTTTTTGAAATTCCCGGTAAGAATACGAATATCGGTTCTATAATTCTTGCAAGAGTTCCTTCTCCGACCCAGCCCAGACCGATACTTGAAATTGTTACACCCAGCTGTACAGCTGCAATAAATTTATCTAAATCTTTTAATGCTTCCATTGCAATTTTTGCGTTATAATTTCCCTCATTAACAAGTTGTTCAATGCGGGTTTTTCTAACCTTTACCATTGCAAATTCCGAAGCGACAAAAAAACCGTTTGAGAATAACAAAAATGCTATTACAAACAAATTAAAATATATATTGCCCGTCTCATCCATTGTAAATTTTTCCTCTTATATTGATTATAATTATAATATTATCTGTAAAAAAATGCAATCCTATTTTTTAGGGATTTCAACCTCTTTGAGTTCTGTGTAAACCATTGGAGAAAATCTTTTGGTAGTAGAGATATTTATAACTTTATAAACAGGTTTTTCGCTTAACAGAGTTGGGGAAGTTATGTGATAAACTCCATTTCTCATAATTTCATAATTAGTATGCAAGTGACCTGTGATTATAGAGATTACGTTGTCATGTTTGTCTAGAACATTGAAGTAATCTTCTTTTTTGTATACAGAGTGCGAAGCAAGTTCTTTGTTCATCATAAGCGGAAAGTGCTGAAATATTACAACTTTGTCATTTTTATGTTTTTTTAATTGTTTATCAAGCCATTTGAGAGTATCTTTTTTGTAATAACCGTTAGAACCCGGTACAACTTCTTTTGCTCCGTCAACAACTATAAATACAAAACCGTTTTTTCTGAATACATAATTAGGTTTTTTATATTTATATAAAAAATTGTTATCTCTAACTATTTCAAGGTAATGTGTTTTTGAAAGTCCATTGTTTTTGAATACATCGTGGTTGCCTATTACAAGATAGTAAGGTACGCGCAGTTTGTTTATAATTTTTATGAATTCAGGTATATATTCGGCTTTTGGTGAATCTATATTGTCACCTGTGAAAATGACAAAAGAAATTCCCTTCTCTTTGTTAACAGCCTTTACTGTTTCTTTCAAAAGTTCAGCTCTGTGCTCATCATTTGTTTTAAAATGAGTATCTGTGATTTGAACAAATTTTATTGCTTCTGCAAAAACTGCAGTTTGCAAAAGTAAAAGTGACAACAAAGTGATTATAATATTCTTTTTCATTTTATACCCTCTAGACAAATTATAACATAAATTATATTATTATAATATGAGATTAGACAAATTTTTAAAGGTTTCAAGATTAATAAAACGCAGAACAGTAGCAAATGAAGTTTCTGAAATGGGCAGAGTGCTTGTTAACGGCAATCCGGCAAAGCCTGCGAAACAATTAAAAGAAGGCGATGTGATAACAATTGAATATGCAAACAGGCAAGTTTGTGCGAAAGTTTTGAAAGTTCCGACAGGCAACGTAAGCGTTCAGGAAGCTCAATCTTTATATGAGTTATTGAACTAGTATTTTACGCAATAAACACTTAGTGAACTGTTTTTTGAACTTGCTCTTATAAAAACGCTGTTATCATCTTGAATAGATGCACCCATTCCTTTTAATTGGGTAGGGTAATTTTGTGCTTTATCAATAGTATAAGGTGTCCATATATATTTACTTGGAGCACGTGTTCCTACATACCAATCAGCATTTAATGATATTCCCAAAGCTTCTTCTCTTAAAGGAACATGTGTGTCTTTGTCCAGTGTTGTACATATTTGTCCGGCTTCGACAAATGTTCCTGTTTTTGTTATATCACTATGTAGTAATGGAGCGACAACTTTAGTATTGTCAGGGTAAAGTGCAGTAATAAATCCAATATCTTTTCCGGCTTTATTTGGACCTTTTAGACCGTTCATATCATATATTGCATTTACACATACAGTGTTTGCAGCATAACAATTTGCCAAACAATCATTTATGCATTTAGGATTGTAATATAAATATACTGTATAACCGTTATTCAGTACAAAGCCGTATTTGGTAGGGGAATAATCACCTTGTGCATATACTAATTTACTTTTTTTATCACCGTTCATTGCAATAATATTATTTGGGTGGGTTGTACCAAATTTTGCAATTTTCATATATTTTGACAGATAATTTTTAGTAAAATCTTCGGCATCAGACGCAGATGTTAATTCATCATTTAGTGCCATGAGTCTCATTGCATCGCTAAATCTTGACAATATTGTTTTTCTTGCAGAGTTGTATTCTTTATCATTGGTTTTTTGAATAAGAGATGGCATAGTAAGTGCAGAAATAATACCGATAATACCAAGAGTAATTAAAACTTCCGCTAAAGTAAAACCTTCGGGGGGGGGGCGATTTTGTGCTTTTTCATATTAAATACCTCCATAATAATTTTATTATGCAGATTGGGGTATGTCAATATTGACTTTTTTTGAATAATCATTAAACCTCATATAAACGGATGATTTTTATCTGATTTGTTGAATGTTAGTGTAAATTATCCGATTATCTAATAAAAAAGAGGTAGTAAATGAAAATTAACGGTGGTATCAGATATTGCGAAAAAGGCTTAACAGCATCGTTGAGAGCGATGCATGTTCAAAGCGAGCTTATCGGGATGTATAACGAGAATGTCGGCGGATTTGATAAAATTGGTTATCAAAGACAAGAACCTGTTGTATCATCTTTCACTGAGTTTATAGGGGTGCATGGGCTTTCTAAAACTACTGATGATAAAGTTGGACGTATTGCAATGTCAGATAATCCATTGGATTTGGCACTTGCTAATAAAGGATATTTTCAAATTCAAACCGCTGACGGTATAAAACTTACACGTGACGGAAGATTTAAACTAGATAAAGAAGGAAATCTTTTAACACTGGAAGATGACAAAGTTCTCTCAAATGCAGGTGTTCCTATTCAATTGCCTGTAGTTCCGGAACAGCTTAAGGATATTAAAATTAATGCAAAAGGTCAGGTTTCTGTTTTAAACCGCAAAACTAACAAGTTTGAAACTGCTGGGTTTATCGGTGTCGTTGATACAAACGGCGTTGTTGTTATGAATCCCGAAGTTAAACAAAGTTATAATGAATATTCAAATGTATCGCTTCAAGATGAATTTATCGGAATGATGCCGATTATTAGAAATTTTGAAGCAAACAGGCAGATTTTTATGATTCAAAACCAAAATCTTCAAAAAGTAATTTCCCAACTGGGACAAGCATAAGAGGTATAATTTATGTATAGCATGCAAGGTATAGTAAGAAAAAGTGTAAACAACTCAATCAGTCAGTTTGAAAGATTGGGTTATGTTGCAAATAATCTTGCCAATATGAACACAAGAGGGTATAAAAACGTAAGCTTTGAACAAATGCTCAAAGAAGACGGGTATCTGACAGGTGCTGTGAGAACAGATTTTAAGCAGGGCTCAATACAGATTACAAGTAATCCTTATGATGTTGCAATTAATGGTAACGGTTTTATTCCCGTAGTTTCGCCGGAAGGTGAAGTTGCTTACACCCGCGACGGTGCTTTCAAACAAGGCAAGGACGGCTATCTTGTTACAAATGACAACTGGATTGTCGGCGAGGGAATTAAGATACCTGCAAACTGTTATAAGTTTGAAATTAAACCGAACGGCGAAGTTTATACATATGATAAGGCAAATACTACACCTAAAAAAATTGGTACAATTCCTTTAGTAAGATTTGCATCTCAAGAAAGTTTGGAACAAGCAGGCATGAACAAACTTGTGCCGACAGAAGATTCGGGCGAACCTGAATTGGTTAGAGAACATGAATGTTTTTGCCAAAATAATCTTGAAAATTCAAATACAAATGTTTATTCATCAACAACTGAAATGCTAAGGCTGAATGCATCAATGCTTGCAAGTATGCGTATGATGAAAGTTGTTGATGATATGTACAACAAAGCAATCAATATAAGGGAGTAACCAGCGTAGCCGCTGGACCCGCCACTCGGGCTTAAAAACATTGAAAGGGTAAAAAAGATGTTTACATCACTAGACAGTATGGGTAAAGTTTCATTAATGATGGATTTGATAACACAAAGACAGCGTGCTTTGGGTTCAAACCTTGCTAACGTCGATACTCCGGGTTATGTCCGTCGTGATATAAACTTTGGCGACTATTTAAGCTCTATGAACAGTCCCTTAGAAACTCAATTGTCAGAACGTCTTGGGCCTTCTGGAGTTATTGAAGAAAGACAGTATGAAGAAATTGATCCTGCAAATGAATTGATGGCAATTCAACAAAACTCACTTCTTTATACGATGGCAACAAGAAGAATGTCTAATATAATTACAGAAATGAAAACAGTAATTAACGTAGGAAAGTAGGTGCGTCATGAGTATAATAGAATCAATGAATATCGGATCAAATGCCTTAAAAGCACATGGCTTAAGGTTAGATATTCACGCAAAAAACATTGCAAACGTTGATACTCCAAATTACGTCAGACGTATTCCTATTTTGAATGCGACAGAAGATATTTCTTTCCACGGTTTGATGAATACTATGAAAGAAGATGTTTTCGGCGTCGGAACTTTGCCGTACCTTCAAGGCGGTGTAGTGTTTAACGGATGTATTGAAGACCCTACTTTAGGTGATAAAATTTATCGTCCCGGACATCCTGATGCTGATGCAAATGGTTATATAAGAGCTTCAAACGTTAACCCTGCAGTTGATATGGCAGATGCTATTCTTGCACAAAGAGCTTATGAAGCCAACCTTGCGTTAATAGGTATTACAAAGGCAATGGCGCAAAAAGCCGTTGAAATCGGACGTTAATGACTAAATTATCAATTATAATTCCTGTATATAATATTGAAGCTTATATCTCAAAATGTTTGAACAGTATTTTAAATCAATCTTTTAAAGATTTTGAAGTTATTTGCGTAAATGACGGCTCTTCAGACGGTTCGCTTGCTGAATTGCAAAAATGTCGTGATGAACGTGTGATTATTATTGATAAAAAAAATGAAGGTTCAGGGGTTGCAAGAAATTCTGCACTTGCTGTCGCACGCGGTGAATATATATTTTTTGTTGACGGTGATGATTGGATTGAGGAAAATTCTCTGCAAAAAATGATTGATGAAGCGAACAGGCTTAAAACAGATATTTTAATTTTTGGCGGGCTTTCATATTACGAAGGTAAGGGACAGAACGGAGGTTATTCAGCAAACAAACTTCCTAAGAAATATCTGAATAAAGTTTTTTCGGCTGAAGATATTAAAAAAGATGTTTTTAAATTCCCATCAACTGCGTGGACAAAGCTTTACAGACGAGATTTTTTACAAAAAAATGACATAAAATTTCAAGAAATTAAAGTAGGTCAGGATCAATTGCCGTTTTTTCATTCAATGATTACGGCAGAGAGAATAGCTATTTTGCCCGAAAATTTATACTGTTATCGTAAAAATAGGGCAGGTTCTGCAATGACTGTTAAAAAGAAAAAGAATTTTTCACCAATATATGTTTTCTATGCAGTTGAAGAAGTTTTAAAAAAAACAGATAAACTTAATGATTATAAAGATATTTTTGTTAAAAAATATTTTTCCAAAGCAACATCATGGCTTGGAAAATTTCAAGATGATTTGAAGCAAGAATACTTTGCAGAATATTCAAAACTTTTATCACATGTTCAATCAGAATATTGCTTATATAAAAACTTCAACCCAACAATAAAAGATGGATATTGGATGTTGAAAGTGAAAACGATATTAGTTTGATATAAATAAAAAAGAGAAACTATTTAGTTTCTCTTTTTTATGGTGTCGTAAAGCTCCCGACTTTGGAACTTTACAAGTTTATTATTAGCACAATGAAAGAAGATGCGCAAGTTTATTACAATATGAGAATTGTTTTAAAATTGGATACTTTGTGATATCAATTGACTTTTCCTACTTTATACTTTATACTTTTAAAATAATTAAACTATAAAGTACGAGGTTATATGCAGATAATTCTATCAGAAATTGAAGAAAATAAAATCAAATTATCGAAAGCTCTAAAAAATAAAAATAATAAGAATGAATTTTATAAGTGGTTGAAAACTGAACTTGCTTATACTTCAAATGCAATTGAGGGGAATACTCTTACAAGAAAAGAAACTCAGCTTGTAATTGAAGAAAACTTGACATCATCTTCTAAACCATTAAGAAATTATATTGAAGCTGTAAACCATGCAAAAGCTTTTTGTAAAATATTGGAAATACTTGAAAATAATTCAGGAATTGATGAAAAAGCAATCTTAGATATTCATAGAACTATTTTAATCGGTCTGGATGATACAAATGCAGGATTTTACAGAAATTGTCGAGTGCGAATTTCAGGCTCTAATACAATTTTACCAAATCCATTAAAAGTGCCTGAATTAATGGAAGATTTTTATAAATGGTTGTCTGATAATCTTGATAATGAACCGATTACAGCAATAATGGCTCATCTCAAGTTCGTATCAATTCACCCGTTTACTGATGGTAACGGAAGAACCGCAAGACTTTTAATGAATGCATTACTTTTGAAATACGGTTATGCACCTATAATCGTTCGACCGACAGATAGAAAAAAATATCTTTCAGCTATTGAAAATTATCAAACTAAGAATAGCGAAGAAACATACATTAAGTTAATGTTGCGCATATTAAACCGTTCAATGAAAATTGCAATAAATATGTTTGAAGATACTGTAACGGGTAAGCATGGAGATTTATTAACAATATCCAAATATGCAAAATACAAAGGTGTTCCAGCATCAACGATAAGGTACTGGGTAGAAATTGGAAAAATAAAACCGACAAGTTATACGAATTCAGGGTATATGTTATTTGAAAAAGATTAATGTTGTTGGGCTAAAAGCCCAACCTGCTACTCCAAATTAACAATAAGATACTTGGTATAAATTGAAAAAGCTTAGAGGATAAATGCAAGTTTACCATAAGATTAACAAATTTATTACAATTATCATAATGATTTTAAGACTGTAGTTTAAAATAATCTAAGAAAAATTGTTCTTTTTCTCCCTTTAAGCAAGTTAATTGTAATTTTTTATAAGCAGTTTTTGTTTCTATAGTTATCTCTATAACAAAATAAAGATTACTATAAAAGATTTTAATATCAGATTGAGTTCTTGGTACGATAAATTCTTTACCTGTCCATAAATATGTTACAACGAAAAAGTCATCATAAAATGTTACAATGGTAGGAGAATTCTTTATTATTAGGGTATTCCAAGCTCTTGTAACGTAAAATTGCTTTATCGGATTACCAAATCTTTTATTTAAGGAGCTAGAAATTTTAACTTGACGAATGAAATAAAAAGTAAGTGCAAGGCATATATAAAACAAAAATATTCCAAATATTATAAATTGTGGTTGTATGTTCATAGCTCTTACTTATTCCCTAAAATGGTGTCGACGGCGAGACTTGAACTCGCACGGGTTACCCCACACGCCCCTCAAACGTGCACGTCTACCATTCCGCCACGCCGACATATAAATCATATTTATTATTTTAACACAATTATTTTTTTTGTAAAATGGGTATATGAATAAAAATGATTTAGTGAAATTGTGTTTGAGTTTTGGTGATGCACTTGAAACATATCCTTTTAAAGACAAAGCTTACGAAGATTATGCTGTTATCCGTCACGAGTCTAATAATAAATGGTTTGCATTAATTTTTTATCTTAATGAAAAATTGTATGTTAATTTAAAATGTACCCCTGTTAATTCTGCAATTTTGCGTGACGAATATTCATTTATTACTCCGGCATGGCATATGAATAAAACACATTGGATTAAGGCAGATGTCAAAAATACTCCGAAAGATATTTTAAAAGCTTTGATTGAAGAAAGTTATTTGTTGACCAAATAATTTTGTGCAATAATGTAACTATGTTAGACACGATTACAATTAGAGGGGCAAAGGAACACAATTTGAAAGATGTTTCTTTGCAATTGCCGAAAAATGAATTAATAGTATTTACAGGTGTATCTGGGTCTGGGAAATCTTCTCTTGCATTTGATACGATTTTTGCTGAAGGGCAAAGACGTTATATTGAAAGTCTTTCCACATATGCAAGGCAATTTTTAGGGCAGATGGACAAGCCTAATGTTGAATATATTGACGGGCTTTCGCCTGCTATTTCTATTGACCAGAAATCAACTAGTAATAATCCGCGTTCTACTGTTGGAACGGTTACGGAAATTTATGATTATTTAAGGCTTTTGTTTGCTCGTGTCGGAACACCTTACTGTCCTAATTGCGGTGATGAGATTAAACCTCAGACTATTGATGAAATTGTAAACAGTATCTTAAAACTTGGTGAAGGTACAAAAATTCAAATTTTAGCTCCGATTGCTTATGGAAAAAAAGGTGAATTTTCTTCAACTTTTGATGAATTGCGTCAGGAAGGGTTTGTCAGAGTTAAAGTTGACGGAGAAATTTATAATCTTGATGAAGATGAAATCTCACTTGTAAAAACTAAAAAACATAATATTTTTGTAGTTGTAGACAGAATTGTTGTAAAAGAATCTGCCCAATCTCGTCTGGCAGACAGTGTGCAAATTGCTTTGAAAAAATCTGACGGACTTGCTGTTATAGATGTTGTGGACGGTGGTGAGATTGTTTATAGTGAAAAACTAGCATGTCCAAGATGTAATTTGAGTTTTGAAGAATTAGCACCGAGAATTTTTTCATTTAATGCGCCCTATGGTGCTTGTGAAAGATGTGCCGGATTAGGAGCGGATTTCGTTGTAGACCCGAATTTGGTAGTCCCTGACAGAACAAAGTCGTTAAAAGATGGTGCGATTTATCCTTGGTCAAAGACTACAACTCAATATTATGAAGATGTTTTAAAATCTGTTTGTTCACATTTTAAGATTGATATGGACAAACCGTTTGAACAATTGTCTAAAGATGAACAAAATATAATTCTTTACGGACATGATGATTTAGTAAAATTCCATGTAATGCGCTTTGGTACTCATCGTTATGAGGACAAATATCATAAATTTTTGGGTGTAATTCCGTTTTTGGAAAAACGTTACAATGAATCAGGCGGTGAATATTGGCGTGAAGAGATTGAAAAATATATGACAATGACTCCTTGTCCTGCCTGTGGCGGTGCAAGGTTAAAACCATTTCCGCTTGCAGTCAAAATTAAGGACAAGAATATTTTTGAATTTACTCAGATGTCTGTTGATGACGAATTGCAGTTTGTTGAAGATTTATATTTGGAATTAAATGAGTTTCAAATGCAGATTGCAAAACAGATTTTGGATGAAATCAGGGCTCGTTTGAGATTTTTAAAAGATGTAGGTTTAAGTTATCTTGATCTTGCTCGTCGTGCGGGGACGTTATCAGGCGGAGAAGCTCAAAGAATCAGACTTGCAACGCAAATCGGAAGCGGCTTGTCAGGTGTTTTGTATGTGTTGGACGAGCCTTCAATAGGATTGCATCAGCGTGATAATGACAGATTGATAAAGACACTTATAAAGCTAAGAAATCTTGGTAATACCTTGATTGTTGTTGAACACGATGAAGATACAATAAGAAATGCCGATTATATTGTTGATATTGGTCCAAAAGCAGGTGTAAACGGCGGTAAAGTTATCGGATGCGGGTCTGTTGACGATATTATAAAATCTAAAGGCTCAATTACAGGTAAATATTTGAGCGGTGAAAAATATATTCCTATACCTGAAAAAATCCGTGAGGGCAGCGGAGAATTTTTACGGGTTAAAAATGCACATATCAATAATTTGAAAAATATTGATGTAGATATTCCTTTGGGTAAAATTGTCTGCCTTACAGGTGTATCAGGCTCCGGAAAATCGTCTTTGATGCAAGATTTGGTTTATGAATATGCAATTCACAAACTGCGTAAAAATCGTCCAAAACCACAAGGTGTTGATGAGATTACAGGTTTTGAGCATATTGATAAAATTATTGATATAGACCAGTCGCCAATCGGCAGAACCCCGCGTTCAAATCCTGCCACATATACTGATTTGTTTACTCATATCAGAGAGTTGTTTGCAAAAACTAATGAGGCAAAATTGCGCGGTTACAAACCGGGAAGATTTAGTTTCAATGTTAAAGGCGGACGTTGTGAAGCTTGTAAGGGTGATGGCGTTTTAAAAATTGAGATGAATTTTTTATCGGATGTTTATGTGAAATGCGATGTCTGCAAAGGTAAACGCTATAATCGTGAAACATTAGAGGTTAAATATAAGGGTAAGACTATTGCTGATGTTCTTGATATGAGTGTTAAAGAAGCTTTAGAGTTTTTTGACAGCATTCCTGCAATTAAATCACGTTTGCAAACTCTTAATGATGTAGGGCTTGATTATATGAAACTTGGTCAAAGCGCTACAACTTTGTCAGGTGGAGAAGCTCAGAGGATTAAGCTTGCATCGGAACTTAATAAGCGCTCTACGGGTAAAACTCTTTATCTTCTTGATGAACCGTCTGTCGGACTTCATTGGTATGATTTGGATAAATTAATTAAAATTTTGCAAAAATTGGCAGACCAAGGTAATACTATTCTTGTAATCGAACATAATCTTGATTTTATCAAGGTTGCAGACCATATTATAGACTTAGGTCCTGAAGGCGGTATTGGCGGAGGACAAATTATAGCTCAGGGTACTCCTCAAGAAGTAGCAAAATGCAAGAAATCTTATACAGGTCAGTATCTTAAGCCAATATTGACAAATGGTAAAATATAATTTAAAGTTGAAATTATGAAAAGACTAGTTTTGATTTTGTGCTTGTTATCTCAGCCTGTTATTGCCAAAACAATTCCTGTTCAAGCGTTGGCAGATTTATCTACGGAAAATCCGCCGAAAGTTTATGCAATAAAAATTTTACAAGATTTGTTTTTGGATGAAAATACGACTATAAAAGAAGATGATATATTATATGGAAGAATTGTCGATATAAAAGATCCAAAACGTTTAAAACGTAATGCAACATTTACATTTGTGCCTGAAACATTAAAAACATATGAAGGGGAAGTTGTGGAACTAAAAGGATATTATCCGGCCAAATATACAACTAAACTTAATAAGGGGCAAATTGCAAAAAGTGCAGCGCTAGGGGTCGGAAGCTATTTTGTAAAAGGTCTTTCTATGGGATATAGTGCCATAGAGGGGGCTGTAAAAAACGAAAAAGATAACCGTTTTAAATCAAGTGTTACTTCTGTTTATGAAAGTTCTCCGCTTTCTTATGTTAAAAAAGGGCACGAAATTGAAATTGAAAAAGAACAGGTTTTTCTGCTTAATTTTAAAGTTAAAGATGAAGAAGAACTTCCAAACTATGAATATCAGGAACTTGATTGACGGAATGATAAAATTATGTTATTATCCTAGTGTAATAATTGGAGATTCTTAATATGAAGAAGATATTAACTATATTTGCATTATTGATGGGCTTAACTGTTGTGCCGGCTAATGCTAAAACAACACCGGTTCAAACTTTACAGGATTTTTCTTTATCAAATCCGCCTCAAACATTGTTGATTAAAATTTTGTCTAATGTCAGACTTAATAAAGAAACAATGCTTCATGAAGGTTTTTATGTGTTAGGACAAATTCAAACTGCAAATAATGGTTTTGTATTTGTACCTGTAAAATACCAAAATGTTCACAATGAAGTGTTTGATATCACAGGCAATTATCCTGCAAAATTTGTAGAAGTTCTGGAAGGCGGAGCTCAAGGCAGTATTCCTAAAAATGCAAAAGTTCTGTTAGATTTTATTATTGAACCTGAAGCTGTAGATAATTCTATCGGCGAAAGATTTCAAGGGGTAGATTCTTCTAATGGGATTTCTGCTATTGTAAATAAATCAGATATGGTTATTTATGATAATGAAATTCCACAGACAATGAAAGAGTTCCCTGGAATAAAACTCAACTCTTTTGATAATGGAAGCAATTTTAATATCCCTAAAAAATTGATGATACAATCAGAGAAAAGAAATAGTAATATAAACTATTTGAAAAAATAAAAATAAAAACCGCTGTTAAACACAAACAGCGGTTTTTATTTTACCATTACCTTCAAGGATAATTTCAGTTTCTTTCCCGTTTTGAGAAATAATAAGTCTGGTTTTTTGAATGTTGTTTTCCATAAAACGTGAAATTTCTTTTACTTTTAAATCGTTCATTTCTTTTCCTTTTTTTATATAATAACAGATTTTTTGAGGATTTCAACCCTTTTTGGTATAAAAACTTGCACAAAATAAAATTTGTTACTAAAAAAGACCGATTGTAAAATCGGTCTTTTTACTTCTTTTCAAAACCCAATGTGGTGGGTGGAGCGGCTACACTCCTTATCCTTTGATTTGGCTCATTACTTCATCAGCGAAGTTTTCTTGACGTTTTTCAAGACCTTCACCAAGCATATATCTTGTGAAAGCTTTAATAGTCAATTTACCTTCAATCAATTGTCCAACAGTTACGTCAGGGTTTTTGATGAATGGTTGTTCCAAAAGAACTTTGCTTGCCATAAGTTTGTTTACTCTGCCTTCAACAATTTTAGCTCTGATTTGTTCAGGTTTCTTCAACAAGTCTTCTTTACCCATTTCGATTTCTGTTTCGTGGTCGATTACAGATTGAGGAATTTCTTCTCTTGTAACGAATTCAGGAGCTGAAGATGCGATGTGTAAGCAAATGTCGTTCAATAATTCATCATCTTTTTTGTCAGCTTGAACTAAAACACCGATTTTACCGTTGTGAACGTAAGAAGCTGTTGCGCCTTCGTAACGAACAAATCTTCTGAAAGTGATTTTTTCGCCGATAGATGCGATTTTTTCTTTAATTACTTCAGAAATAACTTTTCCGCATTTTTTGCAAGTTGAAGCTAATAAAGCATCAACATCTGCAGGGTTTTCAGAAGCAACTACTTCAGCAAGACCTGCTGTTAATTCTTTGAATTCTTCGTTTTTAGCAACAAAGTCTGTTTCACAGTTAACTTCAACCATAGCGCCTGCATTATCAAGGATAGCTGATGCTACTAAGCCTTCAGCTGCAATTCTGCCCATTTTTTTATCAGCAGAAGCCATACCTTTTTGACGAAGTACGTCCATTGCTTTTTCCATATCACCGTCAGTTTCAACAAGTGCTTTTTTAGCATCCATCATGCCTGCACCTGTTTTATCACGGAGTTCTTTTACCATTTGAGCTGTAATGTTCATTAAATTTTCTCCTTCTTTTAAGTTTGCGGAGAAATTAATCTCCGCAACTTATAAATTTATTCTGCAACTACTGTTTCTTCAACTGTAACACCAGCGTCTTCAGCTTTAATAGCTTCAACTTTTCTGGCATTAGCATTAGCTTCTCTTAATTGTTTACCTTCTAAAACAGCATCAGCTAATTTAGATGTAATCAATTTAATAGAACGGATAGCATCATCGTTACCTGGGATGATGTAGTCAATTCCGTCCGGATCAGCATTTGTATCAGCTAAGCAGATTACAGGAATGTTAAGTTTGTTAGCTTCAAGAATAGCGATATCTTCTTTTTTCTGGTCAACGATGAAGATTAAGTCAGGTAATCCTCTCATTTCTTTAATACCGCCTAAAGTTTTGCTTAATTTACCTAATTCTCTGTTTAATTTAGCGATTTCTTTTTTAGGTAATTTTTCAGCGTGGCCTGAGTTGATGAAGTCTTCTAATTCTCTAAGTTTGTTAACACGTCCTCTGATAGTTTCAAAGTTAGTTAACATACCGCCTAACCATCTTCTGTTGATGTAATAAGCGCCTGATCTTACAGCTTCTTCAGCAACAACTTCAGCTGCTTGTTTTTTAGTTCCTACGAACAAGATATTTTTACCTTTGCTTGCGTATTCTCTAACAACGTCATAAGCTTTATCAAGCAAATCAGTAGTTTTGCGCAAATCTAATACGTAAATACCGTTTCTTGCACCGTAAATATACGGTTTCATTTTTGGGTTCCATCTTTGAGTTTGGTGTCCGAAGTGTACACCTGCTTCTAAAAGTTCAATCATAGATGCTACTGGCATCGGTTTTCTCCTTTTTTTACTTATTGTACTACGGGCTAAACCGTCTCATCCTTAGCGGACTAGGGCAAAACCTATCAGACTAGTGTAACCGATATTATTGTAATACAAACATGAGCGTATGCAAAGTGTAAATGTAAACTTATGTAACAAATTGAACCCCTCTTGAAATTGCAGTATTTCAAAATTGTTTATATATGTACAGATAACAAAAAGAGGACGAGAGAGATGGCAATTTCAAATATTCACGAAACATTGTTACTTTACACAAAGCAGAAAGCTTTAATTAATGACCAATTATCTTCTAATATGATGAATTTGTTAAATTCATCAAAACAAACAGCTGAATCTCAGGCTAAATACAATGATCAAATGAATGATATTTATTACGGATATTATGAGAGTGATCCTGCAACTTATGAGCTTTTAACAGAGCAATGTGAGCAGGAGCATGAGTTGACATTGGCTAACTTAAATTCTTGGGAGCAGGAGCTTGAGCTTGAAAAGAACAACTTGGAAACTCGTTTGAACGAAATTAATACATTTGAAAGCTCTTGGACAAAGCTTCTTCAAACAAATATCAAAGGCGATTTCTCCTACGGCGGAGTTTCACAATAATAATTTTAAAGCGGTTTTTACAACCGCTTTTTTGTTGTATTATATATGTATGGAAAAGTTAGGTGCGTTTATAGTTCCAACAGGTGTTGGTGCATCAATTGGCGGATTTGCCGGTGATGCTTCTTCTTATGCCAGAAAATTTGCAAAGAAGTCAAAGCTTATTGTTAACCCGAATGTTGTTAATGCGGGCGGCTTTTCGGGAATTACCGAAAATATGCTGTATGTTGAAGGGTATTCTCTTGATGAATTTTTTAAGGGAAATTTGAATTTGACACCGTCTGAAAACAATAAAATCGGTATTGTTTTTGATAAGGCAATTCCCGAAGATGTTTTGAATGTTCATATAAATACCGTTAATGCAGTAAAATGTGTTTATGGCGTGAATGTTCTGGATTATATTGTTACTGATGAAGATGTGGGGGTTGAATTTAATATTGATGATAGCGGAATTTCTACAGGCAGTGTGAAAAATCCCGAAACTATGCTTGAAGCTTCAAAAAAACTCTTAGCAAAAGGCTGTAATGCAATTGCGCTTGTTTGTTTATTTGAAGATCCCGAAGGTGATAATGAAGATTATGCAAACGGGTTGGGAACTGACCCTGTCGGAGGTGTAGAAGCTGTTTTGTCGCATTATATTTCTAAAGAATTAAAAGTCCCATGCGCACATTCGCCCGCATTTAGAGATTATCAAATTTATTCGGATTTGGTTGATGGAAAATCTGCATCAGAATATATTACACCGACGTTTTTGCCGTGTATTTTGTTAGGATTGAGCCAAGCTCCTATGTTGTCTGAAAATGGAAAGATAAGTATAGATAATTTGGATTATCTTGTAATGCCTTATGATTCACTGGGTTCAACCCCTGTGTTTGAATGTTTGAAACGAAATATTCCTGTGTATGCAGTGAAAGAAAATTCAACAGCGCTGGATGTTTCGCCTGAAAAAATAAGTGATAAAATAGTTATTAAAAATAGTTATGAAAATTTATTATGTAACGAAATGTAAAGGTGTTTTTAAAATCCTGAAAACCCTTGTATAATACCGCATAGCATAGCATAGCATGTTTACGCCCATAGCAATCCTTTCGGCGTTCTCGTTTTTATAAAGAGGTAAGGGAAAACGTTTTACGGGAAAAAGAAAGGATTTATATTTATGACTATTAGTGGTCCAGCCTCTAATGAGGCTTATTTGTGGCGCCAAATTCCTAATCAGGGATTCAATTTGTATGGACAAGGTGTTGTCGGGCCCGGCAGCAGGGAAACTCTTGATAGAGCCGTAAATCTGCATGCAGGTGATGGTAAAACAACTACTCAAATTGATGTTTTATCTAAGCCGACACATATAAATAACAGATGGGGCGGGTTTGGTACAGACTATCTTATGAAACCCGGCGAATTGCGTATGACATATGGTCCGCAATCTGTAGATTGGATGGATGCAAGGTGGCAGAAGTATGCAAAATCTAAAGGGCTTACACAGCTTATAGATCAAGCGGGCAGTGTTGATGTGGCGCTTATGGAAAGTACGCACCGCGAAGCAATTCCTATCGGAAACGGTCAATTTAAGCCCGGAGAATATTTGACAGGCAGATTAAGAACACCGGGTACAAGTATTACTGCAATAAAAGATGCGAATATTGGAATTACAATTCCAACAGAGGATATGACACATGTATTGACCTCAGAAGCAAAAGCTGCAGGAGTCGCACCGACCAGATTAAAACCAGGTATGGTTATTGCACATGACGCACTAGGTGTGTATACTCCGCCGTTGAAAACCGTTTTGAAGAAAAATCAGCCTGTAGATGCTGTAGGAAAAGCTGTTCACGCTAAATTATCAAAATTTGCAAGACTTCAGGAGTTAGCTCAAACTTATGCGAAAGAAGGGCATATTTCTTCTCAATCTGCGGATAGGTTTATAAGTAAAGCTTGGCAGTATGTAATGAAATTTGGAAAAAATATAAAATTATAATTTAAAGGCACCCGTAAGGGTGCTTTTTTATAAAGTTATTAATTCAGGAAGTTCTGTGAGTTTATAAAAAAGTTCTGATGCAGTTTTGAAATTTTCAGGGTCAGCGCTGACGTAGAATTTTTCGTATTCAAATTTGTCATTTAAGACTGTTAAATCTTTTTTAATATTTTGCGCAAAGAATACTGAAGGGTCGATAAATTTTTCCTCTGGCATAAATTTCTTTAATACATCCATTAGATACGGATAATGAGTGCATGCAAGAACTATTTTGTCTGGAGAATAACTTTGTGCAATTTCAAGAATTTCCTTTACCTGTTCAATACTCTGCGGTTGATTAATTCTGTGTTCTTCAACTATTCTTACCCAATTTGGTGCAGGAATTTCTATAACTTCCATTTCCGAATTGTATTTTGCTATTTCTTTTGAATAGGTATGAGATTTTATTGTTGCGGGAGTTGCTATCACGCAGAGTTTTTTTACATCAAGTTGCGCAAGAGTTGAGCACACCGATTGAATAATTGGATAAATCTTAAAGTTATAATTGTCTTTTAATTTTTCATAAGCTACTGCAGAACTTGTGTTGCAGGCAATAACGACAGCTTTTGCATTTTTCTTTTCAAAGAATTTGAAGATATTATCTGCAAATTCTATCAATTGTTCTTCTGTTTTTTCGCCGTAAGGCATGTTTTTTGTATCGCCAAAATACAGGTAATTTTCTTGCGGGAGAAGTTTTTTTACTTTTTCAAAAACTGTTAAACCGCCTACTCCTGAGTCAAAAAAAGCTATTGGGCTATCTTTTAAAATATTCTTGTATTCCATCTGCTATTGATTTGGCTGTTGCCTGTTTCCTTTTTTCTCCCGTAAGTTGTACTCTCTCATTAGCGTTTGAAATAAAGCCAATTTCAATCAAAATTGCGGGAGATGTTGTATGATTTATAACATAAAATTTTGATTTAAACAATCCGCGGTTTGGTGACTGAACAGTGCTGGCAAAAGAAGCATGAACAACTTGAGCAAGTTCCATACTTTCCTGGTGGTAGTAGTGGGTTTCAACACCTGTAATCTCAGGTTTTACGCTTGAGTTTACGTGAATACTGACAAAAATGTCCGGACAATATTCTTCGCTTATTTCTACTCTTTCCTGCAATGATACGTAAGTATCATCGGTACGTGTCATTTTAACATCATAACCTTTTTGTTTTAAAAGTTTTTCAACACGTTTTGCGACATCCAGTGTTATGTCTTTTTCTTTTATTCCACCGCCAATTGCACCGGCATCAGTTCCGCCATGACCAGCATCGATTACAACACTTCTTTTTCCTGTTGGAGTTTTGGGATTTACAGGATTAAGGACTATTGTTGGTTCTTGTTTCTTTTTAACCTGTTTGATTTTAACTTTTAAGCTTCTTCCGTCTGCTCCCAGGTATGAACTTACCATAGCGTCTTGTTGGAACGGTATAGTTAATTTTAAACCTATTTTTGGCATTAAGTCAATTACAGCATCTTCAAAAAAAGTGTTTTTAAAGGCTTCTTTAAAATTTGTGTCGTTGTATTTTGAAACGTTATATAAATAAATAATTAATTTGTCGTTGTATCTGTCCAGTCCATGAACAATTGGAGAGTCAAACTTTAAAATCATGTTTTCAGTCTGCTGGTTTTCTTTTTCTTTAATATAGTCAATTGCATTGCTTGAATGTGTGTAAAGTGTTGTGTTATTTGTCTTTTTGTAATTTGCAAGGATGAGTGACTGGTTATCTTCAGAGTATATTGGGATATAATCTTCAACAGCATCAGTAGTGATTACAATTCTCGCTTTGTTTACGGAAAATTGTCCGATTTTAACGGTTTCTGTTTCATTTATCCTAAATTCTTTGTTTCTGATATTCATGTCAACAAGTGTATTTGGTAAGTCGTATACTATTCTGGACGGATTTTGCAATATCATAGGGCGTTCTATTGTTACTGCACCAAAGCCGTTTATTAGTATGCCGTTTTGCCTTACGGATACGTTGTTAAGATAATATTTTGTATTAAGTTTTAATTCTTTTTTTGTAAAAGTTTTTTCAGTATTAAAAGCATCTTGAATTTGACCTACAATGTTGTCGTTTGTCTCTTGCGCAGGTGTAGTGATTGTAAGATATTCATAAAAATCACTTGAAGATGAATGTTCATCTCTGTAAGTGTTGTTAAAATAGTCGTTATCTCCAATTGTGCCGTTTTTAAGTTTTATAATAATATTGTTTTTTATTCTCAAAAATTTGATACTGTCGGGATTGAAATCGTTATCATAGTATATAACCGTTCTGATTTTACAAGGATTAACAGAAAACTGGCTGATTTTAATTTCTTTAATCGGACCTGAGTTGAATATCCAATCTTGTTTAGGGAACGTTGTAATTGCATTATCAATATCAAAATAAGCTTTATTTTCCATTTTTACCAGCTTAATGTTCTGGTTAAGAAAGTTTTCGGCAGTATCCTGTGCTGATAAAACAATAATAGAATTTGAAGTATCAAAATTCGCATTTACAAATCTATACATTTCCTCTGCATTATTTTTGGGTGCAAATGCAAATAGAAACATAATACAATATATAAATAATAAAAGTAATTTTTTCATAACAATTCAATTATTATTATATAACGATAAATTGAAGCTATCAAATTGTAACGATTTTATTCATCAACAATATTATTTTTGAGTGCTATATAAACAGCATTTGCTCTGTTTTTTGCTCCGAGTTTTTTGAAAATAGAGCTGATATGTGCTTTTACGGTATGAATACTGATATATACCGATTGGCTGATTTGCGTGTTGTTACAACCTCTTACAATCAGATGCAGAATGGTTGTTTCCTGTTCTGTCAATTTTTTCATTTTTTATACCTCAAGCCAACAATATCATATTGAATTTTAAAAAGATTAATTATATTGCCGTTTTGATTTCTATATAAAAAACTTGAAAAATTTTTTTTTTGCAGTAATATAATAAATGTAAATAAAAAATATGCGTGCGTAGCTCAGTTGGATAGAGTGTTTGGCTACGAACCAAAAGGTCGGGGGTTCGAATCCCTCCGCGCGTAATAAAAAAGACTTCCTTATGGAAGTCTTTTTTATTAATGTATGTGTAGTTTTAATGACCGTTTTGTGTTTCGATTATTGTACTTTTTTGAGTAATTTGAATTTGTTGGGGTAGAACCCTCGACAAACCTGCTGTAACGAACTGAGTAATTTGGTCGGGGCAGATGGTGCTATTATTTTGGGTAATTGGCTTTGTGAGCGAGTTTCGGGGGTAGGAAATAATCAAACCATGTGAACCAAAATTACTCACTTTACTCTTTTATTACTCAGGGCAGATGGTTTGATTATTTTGGGCAAGTGAGTAATTTGAGTATTTTGAATTTGATATAAAAATTTGTACCCAACAAATAATATTTTTAGTAGTATCCCACTAAACTGTCATATTACCCTTGCTATTTGTTAAATAAGTATTA
>CAMTMK010000007.1 GCA_947073645.1 uncultured bacterium
AATAATATGTTCATCAGGAGCATGAAGTCTGCCAACAAGAATATTTCTAATAACATCAGGTTGTTCATGTATTTCTTTAAGCATAAAATGTTTGTATCCCATTTTGCTTAATGCAACAGGTTCCCAAGGAAGTACTTCAATTTTAGGTTCAACTTTGTCACCTTCTTCATTAATAATTTCCATACTGCCAGGAGTCAAAGTTGCAATCTGATTATCATTCAAGTAAACAGCTTTTTTAGTATGTTTAATAATTGCCGGAACATCAGATGCTGCAAAGAATTCACCTTCTCCAACACCAACAAGAAGCGGAGCATTGCGTTTTGTAATAACAAGTTTATCTTTGCAATCATTATGCATAACACAAAGAGCATAAGCTCCTTCTATCTCTTGAGAAGCAAGACGAACAGCTTCTGTCAAATCTTTACACTGTGAATATTTTCTTGCAACCAAATGCGCTACGGCTTCTGTATCTGTTTGAGAACGGAATACGCATCCTTGAGCAGACAGTTCTTCTCTTAATTCTTTATAGTTTTCAATAATCCCATTATGTACGATAACTAAATTACCGCAATTACAAGTATGCGGGTGAGCATTCAATGCAGTAGGCGCACCATGTGTTGCCCATCTGATATGTCCGATACCCATTGTTGATGCAGTAAATTCAGCTTCATGCCCGCGAAGTTCTTCACGTAAATTCTGTAATTTTCCGATAGCCTTGTAAACTTTAATATCACTGCTACACATAACAGCAACACCAGAAGAATCATACCCCCTGTATTCAAGCTGTTCCAAGCCATCCAATAATATATCAACAACAGATCTGTGACCTACATATCCGACTATTCCGCACATAATTTCCTCTCTTTATCTCTATAACGCTATTATAGCATGAAATAAATTATCCTTATAAAAGTTTTATATCTATTTTTCTTCAAGCAATGTTTCGACAGGCAAATTATAAAAATTACAAAACTTTAAGGCATTAACAAAAGAAAGATTATGCTTACCGCTTTCAACATTAGAAACATAAACTGCACTGACATTAAGAGCTTCGGCAAGTGCTTCTTGAGACATCTTGCGTTTTAAACGTTCAATTTTTAAATTAAATCCAAATATTTCCAATAATCTTTTATCATTCATAGTTTAAATTTATTATCTTGACTTTACCAATTCTATAATGTACAGTTTATACATATAAACTACAATTTATACAAAAGGATAAATTATATTGGACAAATTTAAAAAAACAGCATACACATTGGCTGAAGTAATTATTGTTATGCTTATTATCACTGTTATTGTAAGTGTAAGTATTAAAATAACAAAAGCAAAGTTAGATAATATTACTTCCTACACTTACTATTCCGCATACAAAACAGTTAATTCGGTAACAAGAGAAATGTTGAAAGATTTTAATGCAGTAAATGAAGAATATACAACTTCTTATATTTTCCCTGCAGCTTATGCAAGACAATGTTTTTATGAAACCGATACAGGTGCGGGTAAACTGTGTTGTGATTATATTGTAGTCCACGGAAGTTGTAATAATTACCTGAGCAAAGAAGAATGCAAAAAAACAGGTTTACCAACCTGTCCGTTTGAATATGATTATTATGCATATTTTGTTCAACAGGCAGGCGGTTATGACAAACTTGGAACAATAAGTCAATTGCCATTACCAGAAGCGTGGAATAAAAAATCCGCAGAGTTAATATCACAGGGAATTACCGGCCTTATCGGAAAATTAATGTATGACAAAAGTAGATATTTCGGATGTTACGCTGGATATTCAGACTGTACAGGCTTAAATCGCGGAGGAGACAGTCCTTTTACTTTCGGCAAAGCCTGTGATACAGTTGCAGTACTTACCTGCGATTATATTGAAGATGAACCGGAAGACCCGCAGCCACCTGCCGGCTGTACACCAATTCCATGCAGCGGAGGTAACGAATTCGATGCAGCAACATGTTCTTGCATGTGTAAAAAGTTTGCTCCTGCAATTGTCCCCTGCGGAAAAGAATGGAATCAAGAACAATGCACACTTACTGATATAACTCCTTGGCCTCCAAATTGCCCTGCCGGCCAAGAATTTAAAGATAACAATAATACTTGCGGATGTGTTCCTATCACACAAACAATACCCAGAAAAGGTGCTAATTACTGCAAATTATTTGTCAACTATACTAATACCGCAATTCTGACAGAAGATGAAGAATGCAGCGGAACTCAAATTAATCCAGAGGAAAATGATTTTAAAGACAAACTGCCGGATATTATTTTGCGTAACGGAATGATTTTATATAACGTAAGTCAAGACCCTCAAAAAATTGAGATTTTAAACGGAAATTCCAAAGGTGTTAAATTCACAAAAGATGACGGGACAGAAGTTGATATTGATGAATGGGGATACACTGTTTATATAGATATTGATGGAGCTAAAGGAGGAGAAAGCAAGCTTTGGGAAGATGTATATCCTTTCTATGTTACTTTATCAGGAAAAGTTATACCCGCTTATGATATAGATAATCCAGAAACTGCAGGTGGTGACAGTAAAATTCATTTACAAACCAGTGTCTATGATGAATTCATTGAAAACAATAAACGCAATGTTCAATGGATTACAAAAAGCAAAAGTTTTAAATCCAGTGCATGTACTATGCAATATATTAAAAGTGAAACTAAATATTGTAACGGGATTAATAAGAATTATGATTGCACTCTTAAAAACCACGACTGTAAATTAAAATCTATCATGCCGGTTAAGTTCACAGGGTATTAAATACTTGCCTCATAAAATAAAATATTGTATGATAGTCCAAACAGAAAGGAACTATTATGAAAAAGATTTTAATTTTACTATGTTTTTTACTAGCAGGCTCTTACTCTTTTGCTGAAGAAGTTATAGTTGTACGCGGAGTTAATATGGATAACTTCTGGCACAAAAAAGGGATTAATGAAGAAAAAGTTATCAAAGTCGGACAAAAAATCATGCTTGATAACAAAATTCCAAAACGAGTTCCGATTTTTGTTGATACTAAAAAGAATGTTAATGCATTTTCAAATCTGTATGACAAAACAGTTACAATCCATGAAGGAATGTTTTTCTATATAGATAACGATGATGAACTGGCATATGTACTAGCGCATGAAATTGCTCATTCTGTTGAAGCATATGGCGGAATGATAAAATATATGGCTATAAATTCAAACTCAAAAAAATATGAGCAAAAAGCTGACTTAAACGGTATTGATTATATGGTTAAATCAGGATACGACCCGATTGCTGCAATTACAATGGGAAATAAAATTTTTGGCGAACCTATTTGGGACTGGGGTTGTACATACTTGCATCCGAAAGGTTCAAAAAGATTAATTGAAATGTACAAATATATTTATGTTAAGTACCCAAGATTTTTGAACTCTCCACTAACTAAAACACCTTCATACAAAAACTTTGAATATGCAATGAGCAAAGAAATTAACGCATTTCAACAAAAGCAAAAAAGAAAAAATATGAAGGACGAATTATAATGATAAAAAAACTAATTCTTATTTGTTTATTAATGACAGGAATTTCCTCTATTGCCGAGGAAGTTACCGTTACTATAACTCCGGTACAAAAAATTTCTACAGCAGACAAACACCTTATGGAAGGTGACACATTAGAATTTAAAGATATCAATACAAACGAAATCATTACGGGTATTGTAAAAGAAATTACTCCTAACGGCTTTGCCGGAGAACAGGCATCTTTACTTATTGATAATTTTAAATATAAAAATTCAGACAAAATCTTGAACGGCAGCATTTATATAAAAGGCGGAGAACACAAAAAAGCTCAAGAATTTGCAAATGCCGTAACTACAACCGTATTTATCCGAGGCGGAGAGGTAATCCTAAAACCTGAAACAACAAAACTAGTTGTATTCCTTAGCGATTACATTAATTCTGAAGATACACCGATAAAAATTCAACCAGCACAAACAATTTCAACCTGCAATGATGAAATTGAAGTCGGCAACAAACTTAAATTTATTTCGGAAAAAGATGTTTACAAAAACGAAAAACTTTACATAAAAAAAGATACACCTATATACGGAATTGTTGATTATGTTAACGATAACGGCTGGAGTTATGACAATGCACAGATAGATATCAAATATTTCAAAACAAAAACTGTTGACGGCAGTATGCTTACGATAGAAAGTCCAGTTTCAATTAACGGTTTTGATATATTGAAATACAAAGGCAACCGTCCTGCTCAATTCTTTAACTACTGCGGAGTAATGTTTCGCGGTAAAGAAGTTGAAATAAAACCGCAAAAAGATAATTTACAGTTTAATATATGGATAAAATAAATAGAGATAAATTACAATACATAAAATAAAGACCTCATTTGAGGTCTTTATTTTTTAAATACAATTTCGTCATTATCAACATCAATTATAACCTTATCACCGCGAAGGAATTTTTGTGACAAAATTTGTTTTGATAATGGATTTTCTATTAATTGACGAATTACTCGTTTCAGCGGTCGTGCGCCATATACGGGGTTAAATCCGCGTGTTGCGAGAAATTCTTTAGCTTCAGGTGTAATTTCAAATTCAATTTCCTGATCTTTCAACAAGTGACGCAAATAATCCATTTGAATATCGACAATTTTTGTCAAATCTTGCATATTCAACGCTTTAAAGAAAATTGTTTCATCAATTCTGTTTAAAAATTCTGGTTTGAATCGACTTCTTAAAACTTCAAGAACTTTTTCCTTAGTATCCTCAAAGTTTGATTCCGAAACAAGTGAATTCAATGAATTTTCAAGAATTATATCCGAGCCGATATTTGATGTCATGATAATCAGCGTATTTTTAAAATCTACAGTTCTTCCCTTGCTGTCAGTTAATCTTCCGTCATCAAAGATTTGAAGCATGATATTAAATACATCGGGATGAGCCTTTTCAATTTCATCAAAAAGTACAACAGAATAAGGTTTTCTGCGAACAGCTTCTGTTAATTGACCGCCTTCATCATATCCTACATATCCCGGAGGCGCTCCAACAAGTCTTGAAACATTATGTTTTTCCATATATTCAGACATGTCAATTCTAATCAATGCATCTTCATCATTAAACATAAATTCTGCAAGTGCTTTTGCAAGTTCAGTCTTACCAACCCCTGTAGGCCCAAGGAATAAGAAAGTACCTATCGGACGTTTCGGGTCTTTCAAACCTGAGCGGGCACGACGAATTGCATCGGAAACAGTTTCTACAGCTTCTTCCTGGCCAATAAGACGTTTGTGCAAAATATCTTCCATATTAATAAGTTTTTGTTTTTCGCTTTCGACAAGTTTGTTAACAGGAATTCCTGTCCATTTGCTTACAACATTTGCAATATCTTCGTCATTAATTTCTTCTTTAAGAAGTTTATTTTCAGTATGTTCTTTGTTTTGAACAGCTTTTAATTGTTTTTCAAGCTCTAGAAGTTTACCGTATTTAAGTTCCGCGGCAGTCTGCAAATCAGTATTGCGCTCAGCTTCTTCAATTTTTGCTTTTACGTTTTCAATTTCTTCTTTTATACCTGCTTCGCCTGTAATTGAAGCTTTTTCCTGCTCCCATTGAGTTTTCATTTTAGAAATTTTACTTTCCAATTCTGAAATCTGAGCTGACAAATCTTCAACTTTTGCACGCGCATCGTCATCTGTTTCTTTTTTTAAAGCTTCACGTTCAATTTCAAGCTGAATTTTTTGACGCATCATTTTATCAATTTCTTCAGGCATGCTGTCAATTTCAATACGCAAAGAAGATGCCGCTTCGTCTATCAAATCAATAGCTTTATCAGGCAAAAATCTGTCTGTAATATATCTATCGGAAAGTTTTGCAGCTTGAATTAAAGCACTATCCAAAATTCTGATACCATGGTGAACTTCGTATTTTTCCTTAAGACCGCGTAAAATAGAAATTGTATCTTCTACAGACGGTTCTCCGACCAAAACTGGCTGAAAACGTCTTTCTAACGCAGGGTCTTTTTCAATATATTTGCGGTATTCATTAATTGTCGTCGCACCTATTGTTCTCAAAACACCTCTTGCAAGCATGGGTTTTAAAAGGTTTCCTGCATCCATAGACCCCTCTGATGCTCCGGCACCAACAACTGTATGAAGTTCGTCAATAAACATGACAATTTCACCATTAGAGGTTTCAACTTCTTTTAAAACGGCTTTCAAACGTTCTTCAAATTCACCTCTGAATTTTGCACCTGCTACCAAAGCACCCATATCAAGAGAAACAAGTTTAACATTTTTAAGGCTTTCAGGAACATCTCCGCGCACAATTCTCTGTGCTAAGCCTTCGACAATAGCGGTTTTACCAACCCCCGGTTCGCCGATAAGTACAGGATTGTTTTTGGTACGGCGGTTCAAAACCTGAATAATACGTCTTACTTCTTCATCGCGACCTATTACCGGGTCTAATTTACCTTTTCTTGCAAGCGCCGTCAAATCAGTTGAATATTTCTCAAGCGCTTTCATATTTTCTTCTGCATTTTTATTATCCACTTTTTTATTACCTCTTATTTTTTTCATGGCATTCAAAACTTTATTTGCATCAACACCCGCAGAACGCAATAAATTTTGAATATTACTGTTTTCTAACTTTGTCATGGCAAGAAGTACAGCTTCAATACCGATAAATTCATCTTTCAATTCTTCAGCCTGCTGTTGTGCCAAATCCAAAAGTTTATAAGTCTGTGTTGATAGAAAGACCTGCCCCGAAGGCGGAGTAGAAATCGTTGGAAACGCTTTAACAGACTGAACAATTTTGGATACAAATCCCTGATTTAAAAGTTTTAACTCCGTTAAATAATCTCTAATTATTCCATCATCTTTAATCATTGCAAGCATGACATGCTCAGGTTGAAGCTCTGAATTTTTATATTCGTTCATGACAGCACCTGCTGAATTTAAAATTTCCTGCGAATAATTAGTAAATTTTTCAAAATTTGGCATACATTTAACTCCTTACAGTACCATTTTAACGCTGAATTTCAAAAAGTCATTAAAATTAATTTTAAATTAATAATTAAAAAGTGTTGACAATAAATTTTTTTTTGTATAATATAGAAATTGTCGATTGAGCCCCCATCGTCTAGAGGCCTAGGACAACACCCTTTCACGGTGTAGACAGCGATTCGAATTCGCTTGGGGGTACCATAATAAAAACAACACCTTTAATAGGTGTTTTTTTATTATGTAATCACCCAACGAACAACTTTCGCTTGGCGCGAGTGAGCTGAGACTGGAGCACTTTTGCGGTTGGGATGCAATCACATTAGCAAAAGGCGGAATTGCCGTTAAATGCGAACGAGCAAGACTTTGTCACCATTTAAAAGAATAAGCGCCCAAGAGGCGCTTTTTTAATGCTTTACGGCTGGCAAACATAATTATATATTTTCATATAATCCGTATTATTATCAGGAGATTTCATTTTCACATCATCTGCAAATACATTTACCAATCGTGTAAATCCCAAAACATTATGTGACATATTATAAGCACCTGCATAAACTTTCTTGACGCCTATTTGGCGGTTTCGACAATCAATTCTACTTTGAAGCAAATATGCAGTATATGAAAAATCATTTAATTTTAAAGCATGGATATATTTATAACCATCATGTTCTCGAATTAAATTCTTTTTAACAATCAACAAATTTTTGTCCAAATTTTCATAATAAATTTCATCAACAGGTTTTGGCTGTGCTGGAGGAGCAGACTTCATAGAATATGTATTAAATACATTGTAATCAAATGTAAATTGTATATCTATACTTTTGCCTTTAAAACTTTCAGGGAGCGGCTTAAATGGAGCAGAATTTTTCAAAGCATCTAAAGCAGCTTTATCTGCCTCCTTATCACCTGATGACTTAAATACCGCACTACTCAATAAAGTACCGTTTTTCTCCAGCCTAAACAACAAAACGACACGCAGACTTTCCCTGCCTTTTGGCGGATTCCAATTCATTTTTATTCGTCTCTGCAGGTCTCTTATATATGGAACAAAATCATTTTCAGCATCCGCAACTTCTTTGGATGCAGTCTTATGAGATGCAATAAAATAAAAATGAGCAACAATGCTTTCTTTTTTAAATGTTTCAGGAAGCGGTTTAAAGTGTTTTAATTCTTTTATTGTATTTAAAACTTCATCATCAACTAAAGTACTACCACTTGAAAAAACTATTTTTGGTTCTGAAAATAAGCCGGCTTTATTTATTTTAAATTCTACCAATACTCTTTTCCGCAAATCATTTTTTACATTCTTTTTTTTCCAAGCGGTATCTACATACTCCTTTAATTGTTCAACATAAGTTTTTAAATCGCGATTATTCTCGGGACGAACCGTTAGTGAAACAGATGGAGGAATTACCATAAAATCCTCTGCAAAAACAAAATTCACAAATAAAAATATAACTGCAAACAATAAACAAATCTTTTTCATATAGAAATTATATAACATCTGCACACACTTTACAAGAAAAAAGTTTATTGTATAATGGAACTATGACAAAATTAATCCGACGAAATGTAAGATATTTTTTGAAAGGCTTGTTATAAAAATAAGACGCTTACATTTGTCGTAAAAAAGATTTTTTATTACTTGACCTTTCCCCCCGAAAGGTCATTTTTTTATGTAAAAAATCATTAATAAAAACATAAATTATGGCAATAAAAAATATTCAGTGTACTTAATAAATGAGTGAAAGGTAGTAATATGAGAAATAATCTTCGACGAAATTCAATAATCAAGGCGAATGCCCCAATCGTCAAATTAATGAACTTAATTTGGGGTCTGTAGTACTTAATTATTGAACGGCATAATATTGCCGTCGAAAGGACCAAAAATGATTCCCGCATTAAATGCAAGTAAAATATATTCAACATTAGGAAATAATAATTCATTAGTACCCCTTGCCATCAAAGATGTCGCAAACAGCTTAGGGCTTACAGCAGGCTCGTATTTTACAGGCGACTCTCTTGAAGGCAAAGACAGATTTATAGATGAGTTTGGAACACAAGCTATCTGGCTTTTCGGAATTCCTGCTTATAAAAAACTTCTTGATTTAACTTTATATAAAGCTTTAAAAATTGACCCGAAATTCGATGTCAGAAACCTTTCACAAAAGAGAAGCAAACTGCTTGAGAAATCCATAAAATACGCAGATTCTTCTATCAAAGAGAGCATGAATCAGGCTGTAAAAAATCCGAAATTCAGCAAAAACCTTGCAATGGGAAAATTCATTGTATCAACTATACTTACTATTCTTTCATACGGCGGACTTACAAAATACAGACACCATCTGACTAAGAAAGCTGCTGAAAAAGAAATTATGGCAGAAATGCAAAAAGAAGATAAAACTGATTTTTCTTACACAAAACCTGAAAAAAATTTCCTAAACAAACAACCGTCTTTCACAGGAGGAATTCAGGATTTTATGTACAATCCGGTAAAAAATCTTATGATTCTTGACGGCTCAATTACTACCGAAAGACTTGCAAACTCTAGAAATAAACAAGAATTTATAGGTTATACGATTAAAGAAGGTACAGTTTGGGCATTTATGTATTTTGCAAGCAAACCTATCCAAAAATTCTTTGAAAAATCTGTTGAAAATAACAAGAAAAAACCTGCCTCAATTGATTTGGATGCAAGAGTAATCGAAAGCAAAGAACTTGAAAAAGCTTTCAAAAACGGCGAACTAAAATCAAGTGTTCAAAAAGTTTTGAGCATTAACACACAAGAAGGATTTCTTGATTTTATCCACAACAACCCTGAAGATTTCACAGTAAAAATGGCAAAAATGTCAGATGTACTTCCAACATTAAAAAATGCAAAACAGGCTGACAATATAGACTACAGACAATTTATCGACCTTGATGAGTTTAAAGGTGTTGCTGAAAAATTAAATAAATTACATGACAAATTTGACGCATTCAAAGTTACTGATGCAAGCGACAAATCACTTGAAGCATTTTTGAAAAATGTTAAAAAATTCAAAAGATCGTCAATCTTGAAAAACATGGGAATTTGTATCGGCGCGTTGGGAATTCTTGCTCCTGCCGTCATGATTGCAGTAAGAAAACTTGGCAAAAATAATGATGCATTTCAGGTTAAAGAGGATTTGAGAAAGCAGATGGCAAACAAAAATTAATCCAAACAAGCCATTTTGAGTTGAGCTCTTTCAAAATCAAGCCTATCGCATTCATTATGCAAAATATCGGTGAGGATATATAGATATTCAGCGGTATCTTTAACCACGCTTACGTCAGAAATAAGCTTAAGCAACTCAGTAACCTCAAGAATATATATAGTACGTTCTTCTATTTTATCGAATAATTCTTTTGCGCGTTCTCTTTCCATAATGTTCTCCCGTTTGTGTATAATTAGTAGTATTGTGTGCATAATAACACATGGAATTTGTATTGTCAATAGTATATTATGTATAAATGAATAAAAAAGATGATTTAACGATTTTAGGTGACGCAATAAGACTGGAAAGACTTCGTAGAAAATGGTCACAAGAATACCTTGCAAATGAAGCAGGATTATCACAATCTCAACACATAAGCAGAATAGAAAGCGGGAAAGTCGACATGCAAACTACAACTCTATTTGCTATTCTTCGTGCTCTGGATTGCAAACTTGAAAATCTTATTGATTTGAAGCAATAATCCCCTGCGCTGCTAAGTACCCTGTTGACCAGCAGTTTTGGAGGTTAAACCCGCCGCAAAATCCGTCAATATCCATAACTTCCCCGCAAAAATACACATACGGAACAAATTTTGACTGCATTGTTTTCGGATTAATCTCATTCAAATCCACACCCCCAGCTGTTACAACTTCGCCGTCGGGAACTGTTCCTATAGCTGTGACGGTAAAATTCTGTAATTTATCAAGAATTTTATCCCGTATTTTGCCGTCAATCCTGTGACATTTCTCATCGGGATTATCAAGAATAAATTCCGCAAATGATTTTGGAACATATTCAGACAAAAGATTTTTAATTGTTTTATGCGGGTTTTCATTCAGAGCTGTTTGCAAATCAATATCTCCGACAAAATTAAAGCTTAATGAATACGGAAATTGTTCCCGAGCTTTGAGTGAGGAAATTTTATAAACCGCAGGACCTGAAACACCTTTATGCGTAAATAAAACATCATTTATACTTACACCGCTTATTTTAGAAAAATCCTCTTTAGTCACAAGCCCTGTTAAAGCAGGTTTCGGTTCAACAATTCTGTGTCCAAGTGCTCTAATAATATTATATGAAGCATGCCCGCCCGTTGCGATTACAACAAAATCGGCATCGGGAATATCAAAAAGCTCTTTTTTCACAAATTTAACTTTATTCAAAGCTTTCAAAAACTTTTCTCTTAAATCTTTTGCGCTGTTTGATACGGGAAAAATACGCATATCATCTTGAATATAAGTTTCTACACCTATTTTTTCAAAAAACTCCAAGGTATCAGAGGTAGAAAATCTTGAAAAAACAGAATATAAGAACTTTTCACCGCGAGGATAATTTTTGGCAAGCTCCTTAAAATCATATTCTGCATGTGCAAGGTTACATCTTCCGCCGCCTGTGGGCAAAAGCGTTAAAAGCGGAGATTTTTTATCATAAACGGTTACATCAAACTTATCCTGCAAAAAATATGCACAAATACACCCCGCAGGCCCGCCTCCGATAATTGCAACCTTAGATTTCAACCCTTGTTCCATACAAAAATACCATTTCAGGGTTTTCTAAGTCATTATGCAGTTCAGATATAGTTTTATGCAAAACCGGATGTTCAAAATTCGGAATTAATTCCAAGAGCGGAACAAGTGTGAATGCTCGTAAATGAACAAATTTATGCGGAATAATCAAATTTTCCTCATTAATTATATCTTTATTATAAAAAAGGATATCAATATCAAGAGTTCTATCAATATAACCGTTTTCAGAGCGTTTACGCCCAAGCTGATTTTCGATGCGCTGACATTCTTCCAAAAGTTTTTGCGGAGAAAGATTTGTTTTAATTTCCAAAACTGCATTAACAAACCAGTTTTCAGAATTCATTCCCCAAGGCTCTGTTTCATAAAAAGCTGACGTTCTAACAATAGAGATTCCCTCACATGCCCCGAGTAAACTCGCCGCCTGCTGCACGTAACCGATACGATCGCCAAAATTTGAACCTAAACTCAAATAAACTATTGCCATATTAATATTTTAAAAGTTTTAACTTATCATGTCAATAGTAATATTACTTTACACAAATTAAAGTTTTTGAACATTTGTGACGTAACACTTGTTATGACAAACGGTAATTTTTTAGCAAAACTATTTTCAACTCTAGGCACCACAGCATTTGGTGTCGGCTTTATAGGTATGGCTTCCAAGGGAAACTGCGGATGCCACAATAACTTTAATTCTATATTTGGCGGAGGTTTTGGACACCCTGCTAATTTCAACACATTTAATTACGATATAACAAACCCTTATGCGTTTTTAAACGCTAATATCACTCCTACAAATTCTGTAACACGTACAGGCTCTGCTAGTAATGTAAGAAAAACTCAGAGTGCCCCCCCCCCGAAAAGATGACTACATTAAAAACAAACGTAGGTAAGGCACAAGAGTTTTTGCAAGAGCACTTAGCTAATCTTTCTGATGCAGATTTGGAAAAGCTAGGCATATCTTCTGCTAAACGCGATAGATTGCTAAAATATATCGCAAATATAAAATATGAAGATAATCCATACGGTGCAGCTCGTGCTGACGGTGATTCTATAATTATAAACTCTAGTTGTGCTAATACTGATAATCTTGCAGATATGGTTACACTGTTAATGCATGAGGCTAATCATTGTGACTACAACCAACTACATACAAATGGTGAAACTAAAGTCAGAATAGATACCAAAGAAGAAGAAGCTAATTGTGAAAGATTAGGCTTACTTACTTCTGCACTTCTTATAAAAAACGGCGAAATAACAGGCTGTGACAATTTTGGTCGTTATCCGGGAATTCCAAATGTACCCAAAACTCCAGTAACAGAATATTTAGATAACCCAGAATTACTGGAACAACATTTAAACAAATGGCTTGATGTTTCTTATAGAAATATGTCTGATAATTTAAATGGTAATATTACAATTCAACACGGAATACAAGTAAATGACGACACTAAAGTTGAAATACAATCAGGTGATGTTATAAAAATTGGAAATGATGAATTTACTATCGGACAAAATGGTACGTTTTTAGAAGGAATACAGCGCACTCCAATAATGCAATTTGTAAACGCTACAACAAACCCACCATCAAATTTAATTCAAGGAAATATTATATTTGATGACATAGTTCCAACAACCGAAGAAAAACTGCAAGTAAATAAATCTAACATCACCCCAACCGCCCAAACCGTACAAGTTATCCGCAACGGAAAAGTCGTTTATACGGGAAAAGTTTACAAATAATACCTTTGTGTTAATATACAAGTAAGGAAGTCTTTATATGTATATTAATAAAGAACAATTAACTTCATATATTAAAAAACTTACAGAACCTAAAGTTCTTGTTGTGGGCGATTTAGCCATTGATGAAATGATTTACGGCGATGCGGAAAGAATTTCCAGAGAAGCTCCCGTACTAATTCTTCGCCACTCAAATACAAAATTAATTCTTGGTGCAGCGTCAAACGCAGCTCATAACGTTTCTGCATTAAACGATGGAAAAGTTAGTGTAATCGGTGTTTGCGGTGATGATTTTCAGGCAGGACAGTTACGTGAAACTTTCGAACAAGCAAACGTTAACTGTGGACGTCTAGTTGTTGACCCGTCAAGAAAAACCACCACAAAAACAAGGATTTCAGGTTCAATCACAACTTCCATTACACAACAAATTGTTAGAATTGACAGACAGACTGACGGATTTTTAAACCCTGAAATTGAACTGGAAGTTTTAAAACAAATTGAAAGAGCAATTCCGGAACATGATGCAATAATTTTATCAAACTATCATATCGGAACACTTACTCCTAACATTATTCAAGAAACAATAAGACTTGCAAATCAGCATAATAAAATTGTTGTTGTTGATGCTCAAAAAGAATTAGAAGTTTATAAAAACGTAACTTCAATGACACCAAATCTTCCTGATACTCAAAAATCAGTAGGTTTCTTTATTGAAAACGAAGAAGACTTAAAACGGGCAGGCGACAAACTTTTAAAAGAAACAAACGCAAAATCAATATTGATTACTTGCGGTGCAGATGGTATGTTTGTGGCTCGTGCTCACGGAAATTATACAAAAATTCCTGTATTCAATAAATCAGAAGTTTTTGATGTTACAGGTGCCGGCGATACGGTTACTGCAGTTTATACATTGGCTTTGGCAACAGGTGCAGATCCGGCTTATGCAGCAATTATAGGAAACATTGCAGCAAGCATCGTTGTAAGACAATTCGGCTGCGCTACAACCTCAATTGATGAAATTTTAAACGCTGTTGAAAACTTATAACAGCAAATTATGGAGAGAACTTTATGGAAAAAATACTAGAGATTTTAAAGAAATTTAAAACCGTAGATTTAATTATTATAGTAGGTGTAATTATTGCACTGATTGTCGGATTTTTTACATTCAAAAACTTCCGTCAAACTGCATCAAACCAAATTGAAGCAACTTCAAAAATTTCATTTCAAGTATTTATCAGAGGTGTAACACTTACCGGCAACGCAATTCCATTACAAGCTAAAGATAAAACATTTATCAGCATAAGAAACGTTCCTTACTCTGATTTGGATATTGTTGCAGTAAAAGCAGAACGCAAAAAAGTTGTATTGCCTGTATTAAACAGCAAAAAAGTTATGGTAGTCGAAGATGTTTCTCAAGCAAATATGTATGACATTACAGTAACCTTAACTGATACTGCAAAAATCACCAAAGACGGCGCAGTTGTCGGAGGAAACAAGATTAAAATGGGATTACCGATAACTCTTGAAGGTAAAGATTACAAATTTAACGGCACTGTTTCTGATTTAAAAGTTATGCCTGAAACTGATGATAATAAATTTCACGATGCAATAAATACAAATAACGATGTTCAATAAGATACTGGAATTTACACAAAACAAAACAAAATATTTATACGAAAACAGCTTGTTTTTACAACATATAGACAAACTTATTTTAGCATCGATTGTTGCAGTCTTCTTGTCATCAACCGTAATGTCGTCGGATGTAATAGGTTTTATTGCCTTAATCACAATATTTTTGACTTTTGTAAAATTACTGTTTAAACCTGACGAAAGGTTAGATTGCAAAACCTTTGAATTGTGGCTTTTAGCTTACTTTATGATTGTAATAATAAGCCTTGCAGGTTCTACCTTATTCAGCCTGAGCTTGAAAGGATTTTTCAAAACCTTTACATACCTTGCATTTTACGCATCAACCGTTCAATTTTTGAAAAATAATAAAGACAAAACACCTTTACTTCTTGGAACAATCGGTGTCTGTGTTGGGTTTGAGGCAATTATAGGATTTTTGCAAAATTTTGCACATGTTTCAGAAATCTCAACTTGGCAGGATGTTTCAAACCTAAACCCCGAACAGATTATGACCAGAGTTTACGGAACATTAAAACCTCTAAACCCGAATTTGCTCGGCGGATATTTTGTTGCGGGAATTCCTGCAGTTTACGGACTATCTGCGTATTTCTTAAACAATAAAAAAATAAAATTTGCATGCATAACCTTAGGTTTGGCATTACTTTCCACAATAACATTATTCTTAACAGGTTGCAGAGGCTCTTACATAGGAATGATGGTAATTATGGCTGGAATGTTCGCAGTCTCTGCAAAATTTTTATGGCAAAACTACAAACAAATATACCTGTCACTTGTCGGCGGAGTTATCACTCTTGGCACCCTCGCAGTACTTTTAAGCTCGTCACTGCGCGCAAGAGTTCTGTCAATATTTGCAATGCGTCAGGATTCTTCAAACTCTTTCAGATTTAACGTTTACCAATCATCTGTTGAAATGTTTAAAGACAACTGGCTTTTAGGCATAGGCATCGGCAATAAAAATTTCCGCGAAATCTACGGATTATATATGAAAACTGGCTTTGATGCGTTGAGCGCGTATAATATCTTTTTGGAAATTGCTGTTGAAAGCGGAATTTTTGCACTTATCGCATATTTAGGATTTTTAATTATATTAATTAAGGATGCTGTAAAATTTATTCTAAAATCAACCGATACAAATGCGGTAATCTTTGTGGCAACAGCATTAATTTCAATATGCGCCGTAAGCATCCACGGACTTGTTGATACAGTATTTTTCCGTCCGCAAATCCAATTCGTTTTCTGGACAATGACTGCAATCGCAAGAGCATTTATTAAGCTTATATAAAGGCATGGAAATCCTGTGGTAAACTTGTATTATGGAACGGAGGCTTTAGCCTCTGTCGGGAATATGGTAAATCATACCAAAATATACAAAGAGGGCAGAAAAAAAGGAGAAATATATGATACCTATTTTAGATTCAAAACGTCAGTACGCAACTATCGGCGCGGAAGTTGAAAAAGCAGTTTGCGAAGTTTTACGTTCAGGTTCTTACATTTTAGGACCTAATACAAAAGCTTTTGAACAAGAAATGGCTGATTTCTATGGCTGTAAATATACTGTTGGTTTAAACTCAGGTACAGATGCGTTGCATTTGGCTTTACGTGCTTTAAACATCGGCGCAGGTGACGAAGTTATCACAGTTGCATTCACATTCGTAGCAACAACAGAAGCTATCGGTATTGTTGGTGCAAAACCTGTTTTTGTTGATATAGACAAAGATACATTCAACCTTGACCCTTCAAAATTAGAAGCAGTAATCACACCAAGAACAAAAGCAATCATCCCTGTTCACCTTTACGGTCAACCTTGTGATATGGATGCAATTATGTCAGTTGCTAAAAAACACAACTTACACGTAATTGAAGACTGCTGTCAAGCAGTTGGTGCTTTATACAAAGGCAAAATGGTAGGTACATTCGGTGATTTCGGATGCTTAAGCTTCTATCCTACTAAAAACTTAGGGGGTATGGGAGATGGCGGTTTAATCATGTGTAATGATGAAGCGCTTAAAGACCGTGTAATTGCATTAAGAAACCACGGCGGTGCAATTCGTTACCACCACGACGAAATCGGTGTAAACAGCAGACTTGATGAAATTCAATCAGCAATTTTACGTGTAAAACTCCCTCACGTCAAAGAATGGAACGAAATGAGACGTAAACACGCTTATTACTACAATGAATTATTCAAAGATTGTGCAGATATTCAAACACCTGTGGAATTGGATGATACATATTGTGTTTACCACCAATACACAGTAAAAATCCCTAACCGAGATGAAGTTCACAAAATGCTTCAAGAACGTGGAATTGGCGCAATGCTATACTACCCGATCCCATTACACTTACAAAAAGTTCATGAATACTTAGGTGTAGGCAGAGGTTCATTACCTGTATCAGAAGAAAATACAGATTTGGTAGTATCATTACCTATGTTCCCTGAACTTACAGAAGAAGAACAAAGAACAGTTGCCTCAACATTAATTGATTGCATTGAAAAATCTAAATCAGTTGCAACTGTTTAATTAATTACTATAATAAAAACGACGATGCTCATAAGTGTCGTCGTTTTTTTATCCTAAAGTAAAGAAATTTAAACCTGCTCCCTTCTCTTGATATAACATCCTATTAAAATCATCATTTGAAAAAGGATTTGTACCATAGGTGTGTTGTTGCATCATATTTCTAGCAACTTCATATGCATATTCGTTGTTGTTATATGAATTTGTTACCCCCCAATTAGGATTATTTGCTGCATATTCTGCACTACCATCAGTAGCAGTAATTTCAGGACGAGTTGCAGGGTCTACAGGCTGATATCCTTTTGTATCGGCAAATATATCACCATTACCATCAGAAGCACAATCATCAGTTGATGGTATATGTAAACCTATGTTGTTTATTGCATCTAATGCTCCCATTATCTCTCCTTATGCCCAGCAAATTGTGTTTATCTCATGTGGGTTACCATCTCTGTCATAAGTTTGTGACGGATTTCCGTCTAACTGACCGGGGTCACTGTAATTCCAATTAAACAAACCCCATTGCACTGCACCTTTGAATGGATTTTCATTACTTACAGCTCCGATATGTCTGTTTGTTGTTTCATACAATCGAACAGCATCAACTTTATATATCTGACGTCCGCCAGTTTTTTCAATTGGTGAAATTGCCATAATACTTTCCTATTTTTATACTCTTGTATATATAAAGTATATATTTTTTAAATAATTGCTTTTTTGTTTATTTTATAGTTTACAATTATTAACATATCCCCAAGTGCAATTACTTATACCCAAAATTTTAGACTTTTAAACAAATTATTAACTTTTGTAAAGTGTAAATTGTACACTATTTGTGCATTTTCAGGTTTCTTAAAAATTTATTAATCCATTCTATTGACTTTTAAATTACCATGTGCAATAATAAGTGAGTAAGATTTAAGTGTAGTCGAAACACTAAATATAAATAGATTCATTAACCCCAAAAACATATAAACTCCTAAATAATAAACACTAAAAGAGACCATTAGGATGCAGAAAACGACCCACTCAATTTATTGAGTGGTTTTTTTTAGCCGCGAGCAGAGGTATGAGCGAAGCGAAAGTCAAACAACAAACAACGGAAACGTTGAGTTTTCGGTGTTGTTGTGAGCGGTACCGTTTAATGCGAGCGGCTGTGCTACGCACGTAGCCACACTAAAACAATTAACGTTTTATCACAATCAAATTACGAGTATGATTTTCTTCTAACGGCAAATCATATTCAATCACATCAATAATCTCTGCTTTATATTTTTTCAATGTTTTTTCAGCCTCGGCAATTTCTTCTTGCGCTCTAAGAGACTTGTAAGCCACGAAATAACCGTCTTTTTTCAACAAAGGTAGAGCATATCCGCAGATTTTATCAAGTGTTGCAACAGCTCGAGAAGTAATTATATCAAATTTTTGTTTTACATTTTCAGCCCTGTCGCAAATTGTATGAAGGTTTTGTATATTCAATTCTGCTTTAATATTTTCTATAGCATTAATTTTTTTTCTTATACTGTCGAGTGCATAAACCTCGATTTCAGGATACATAAGAGCTATCGGAACTGACGGGAAACCTCCGCCTGTGCCAATATCAAGCAGTGTTTTTCCTTTTGCATATTTTTCAAAAAATTTTTCTATTGCCAAACTATCAAAAATATGTTTTTCCCACAAAAATTTTTCATCATTTTTCGAAATAAGATTTAACTTTGCATTTTGGTTTAAAAACGCCTGAATATATTCTTTAAAATTATCTTTATTCATTATATACCTTTTTAATATCATTTATACGAACTTGAATTTTCTCTTTATTAAAATCATTTTCTGCGTATTTTTCAGCTGTTTCATAATACACAAGAGCTTGCTTGTAATCTTTAATATTGCTGTAATAATCACCGAAAGCAATATTGACTGAACTCAAATAAAATGGCTCGTTCAAATCCTGTGCACATTTTTTGGCACGCTGCAAATACTCTAAAGTTTTATCTTTACTGATTTCGGCAAGTTTCATTGCTGAAACATAAATACCATTATAATTTTTTGATAATTCATCAAGTCTTAAACTTTCATGCAGATATTTTATTGCAAGTTGAGTTTTACCATTTTCATCATAAATTGAAGCAAGGTTTGTCAAAGATGATGATAAATATGCATTCACTTTAACATCTTGTGATGTTTCAACACATTTTTTGTAATATCTGACAGCAGTTTCAATATCACCTTCATCATCTTTATTTACTGCATACTTAAAGTAAAGTTCTGCAAGAACAGATTTTTCTATACCTTCAACAGATACAGGAAGTTTTAACTCCATGCCGGTTATTGATGCCAACAGCATTTGTGCTTTTGTTTGAAGATTAACCGATACATTTTCCGACAAAATCTCTTTAAGCAATCTTTCTGCTCTGTCGCTTTTGAATGTCACATAGAAAATATTTGCTATTTCATATTTATATTCATTAATTTTCTCTGTATCGCCTGTAGAAACATAAAATTCAACAGCAAGTTCAAAATATTTTTGAGCATTGAACCAATCTGACATATTCTTAAACGCTTCTGCAATCCTAGAATAAAGTGTAGGCAAAAACGTGTAATAATCATCATCATTATTAAGAGTAAGCGCTTTTTGATAAATCATTACAGCTTTCAGATACTCAAAGTTTTGTTCTTCTTTCTTCGCCAGATTAATTAAATCCACAAGAGCCAAATCTTTAACTTCATCCAAAGCCTGCGATTTTTTATCGGAAATATCAACAAATTTTGTAATAGAATTTGCGATTTTATTCATAATCGCCATCTCATCCGCTTCTGTCTCAAATACAAAAGAAATATGTTTAATCTGCTCATCTTTTTCCTGAATTGTAGGCTGGACAGGTGCTTGTATGTATTCCGGCTGAATTACGGTTTTTGGTGCAATAACAGGTTTTTTAGGAATATAAAGACTGTGATATTCAATTTCTTTACGCATTGTTTGTCTTGAAATAAGCAAATCTCTTTCAAGCGGTTTAAGCGGAAGCTGGGTATTATACAAATCCACACAGCTTTTATGAATTTTTATGGCTATGTTTTCAGTAATTGAATTTTCCGCAATTATTTTATAGTAATCTTGCAGATAAATCATAGAACCTTCACGTGTTAAAACAAGATTATCTACAAAATAAGCAATTCTATCGGCATCATAAAGATGCAATGTCTGCAAAAGCTTGACATTAACAGGGTGTCGCATAATTGTCAAAAACCTGAATAAATGTCCGCTCACAGGGTCAACAAGTGACAATGCTTCACGCAAAATAAAATCATTAAAAGTTTGAAAACTTTGAGTATAGCCGGACATAAAATCAGCAAGAGAAAGTTTTCTAAACTGCATAATTTTTATTGATAAAGTTGTATAGAACCAATATCCGCGTGTATATTTATATAACTCATCAGAAAGAGGACCTATTTGTTTAAACCCTTCTTCCCGCAGGTATTTTTCAAATATACTTTTTTCAAGAGCATTTATAGAAACTCTATGGTAATTTTGTTTAAAGTCATCATAATCAAATTTTCTTGAAATAATAAGAGTTTTAATTTTATAAGATTTTGATAAATGATAGAAAAAATCTAAAATATCCTGTTTATAATCTTTCAAAATTTGTTCAAAAGAGTTTATAACAATCAAAACAGGTTTATCTATACAATCAAAATAAGCATTAATTTTTTGAGTAAAGTTTTCTGATTTCACTTTAGGCATAGGAATAACACCTTGTGCAGTAAGTTTTTTAAAACTATCAAAAAACTCAAGCAGAATATCATCAAGTATAGTTGTTTCAAAACAATTATATTTAAGCGTAATCACATCTTCACTCAAAAAAGACAGTGCCTGATTTACAACCTGAACCTTACCCGTTCCCATAAATCCGTTAACAAGCAGCAAGGGCGACGGAGTATTAAAAAATTCCAGAATACTCTCAATCTTGCCGAGATTATTTTCAATTAAAACAGGATTAATACCAATATCCTGCTTTTGTATAATCTTTTTATCAACGACTTCTTTTATGAATTCCATAAAGCTATATTAATAGATTTCTTAAAATTTTGCAAATAGAATATTTTTATAGTACACTGTAGTAAAAGGGGAAAAGGTATGGAATTTTTTAGAAAACACCAAAAAGCTATAGTTGCATTAATCGCCATAACTTTTATTGCTTGGACTATAGGACTAATGTTACTGCCTCTTATGATAAAATAAGGTAAATTGTGAATAAATTTATTAAAAAATTGTTTATAGTTATACTTTGCATGCTTATAGGTAATATAAGCCAGTTTGCAAGCGCAGACCAGCTTAAGACTATTCAGCAGAAGCAAAAAGTTACCCAAGAGAAAATCAGACGTTTGAAAAATCTTGAAAACGCGGAAAAGAGCAAGCTTTCTAAAAACCAACGCAAACTTGAACAAGCTTCAAGCAGTCTGCAAAATTCTCAAAAGCAATACTCCACACTGGAAGCGCAAATCGCTAGATTGGAAAAAGATTTAGCTTATTCTGTTGCAGAATTTAATAACGCAAACGCAGGTATGCGTACCAGAATCAGACAGGTTTACAAAAATCAACGCACAGGCATGTTTGAATTAATCTTTACTGCTAAAGATTTGAATTCTCTCCTTGATGTAGTTTATTTTGAAAAAATAATTTTGAAAAAAGATTACGCAAACATGCTGGCAGTAAAAGCAAAATCTCAAAAAATCGCAATGATGAAACGCGATATGCAAAATAAAAAACTTGCACTTGCACAATCTATTCAAGATATAAATTCCCAACAAAAAAATATTAAATACGCAATTGCTCAAAACCAAAATTTAATTACCAAATACAAAACTGACAGAAGAACTTACGAACAAGCAGAAAGAGAACTTGCAAGACAATCCGCAAGTATTCAAAGTATGATTGCAAGAAATAAAGGTGACAACTCTATTAAAGTTTCGTCTGCAGGGTTTATGCGCCCAATAGGAGGACGTATTTCTTCACCTTTCGGCTGGAGAACCCACCCTATATTTAACAGCAAAACATTCCATTCAGGTGTCGATATTGCAGGACCAAACAAAGGTAGTATAAGAGCTTCTAACTCTGGAAAAGTAATTTATTCAGGTTGGTACGGCGGATACGGAAAAGTTGTAATTCTTGACCATGGTAACGTTAGCGGAAAGCCAACAACCACACTATACGCTCATATGTCATCAATTAAAGTAGGACAAGGACAATATGTAAACAAAGGCGATGTAATCGGTTTTGAAGGAACTACCGGATACAGCACAGGGCCACATGTACACTTTGAAGTCAGAATTAACGGAAAACCCAACAACCCGTTGAACTATATTTAAGAAGGCTAGATTTTGAAAAAACATTTAATAATAACAGCATTAATATTAGCAATATCAAATTGCGCACAGGCAGGAGAACTTGTAAATTCACCTCAAGATTTGGAAAACCTTGAAACACAATTCTTCGAAGAACCTACATCTCCAATTCCAACCGTAACTGTTATTGAGGGCAGTACAACAAAGCCTATAAAAACAATGCCTCTCTTCAAAAAAACAAGGATTAAAGTTACAAATTATCTGAGAGAAAGAGAATATAATAAAGCTCAAAAACTTATCGAACAAGAACAAAAAATCCAAAACAAATTTGAAGAAACTGTTGAACCAGAAGTTTCAAATGTGCAAGAACTGCAAGGCGGAGTAACACAACAAGTAACTACAAACAGTGTTCAACTTGATGCTGATAACATTGATTATAATGAAAAAACAATGGATTTAATCGCAACAGGTTCCCCACTATTAACTTTTCCGGCACAAAAAGTTACAATTAAAGCTGACAAAATCATTTATAATACAGCTTCCAACACCTTAATCGTACCAGATAAAGTCGAAATTATCAAAGACGGACACAGCATTTTTGGTGAAAATCTCAACGTTAATCTTAATGAAGAAAATGCAATTCTTGATAATGTTGAAACAAAAGCTTCATTTATGACAGTTACTGCAAGAAAGTCTGAAATGGATGAGGACTTAATTACATTATATAACGGTCAAATGGTATCTAAAGATACTTATATCATGAATTTCCATACAAAAATGGTTGGCGGTGACCGTTTCGGCAGAATGTTTGTTGATGAAGATGACAGAACATATTTACGTGACGAAGTTGGCGAAACTCCAATAACAATCAAAGCAAAAGAAATTATTATTGATGCAAAGAAAAATACTGATACAATTACATTGAAAAAAGCCAAAATTCATTTTGGTGATTTCAAATTGTTCACTTTACCTACAATCAAAATGCACACTAACAAACAGCAAGAATATTTTGAAGGCAATTATCCGGAACTTGGTTCGCGCGGGAAATTCGGTATGTTCTTAGGACCGGGATACACAATAGATACTCCGTTACAAAACGGTTCGACATTAAAACTTATGCCGATTATTAACAAAAAAAGTGATTTTGGTATCGGCGGATTTTTAAAATATCGAAGTGCAACAAACTTTACTGATTTCGGCTACGGTTCCGGCTCTGATATGTTTTTCTTAAGAGGTAAACAATATTTAGACGACAAACTTCATATTCAATATGGTATGAATTCATATATGGATGAATGGTTCTTAGGTCGAAGAATGGCTAAATATGATGCAGAACTGGTTTATGAAGACAGAGGTGTAATCCCTTCAACCATAGGTGATAAATTAAATTTAAACTTTAGACATCGTTTAGGTTTCGGTTATATGCATAACAGTGACTTTAACAGATATGGAGAATCCCTTGACCCGTCTAATATCGGAACAACAAGAACAAGATATATGGCAGAAGCTGCACAAACATTATATCAATATACCGACAAAGAAAACCTAAAATCACTTAACTTATCTTTAGTAATGCAAGGCAGTGCTGCTTTATACGGTACAGGTGATACTCAATTTATAGGCCGAATAGGTCCAAGACTTCATACTCAATATAAATACTGGATGCAAGATATCGGATATTTTGCTTCAGCTTATGAAGACGGTACTCCGTTAAAAGTATATGACACATACAGATACGGTCATGGCTGTATTAATATCCGAGAAGCATTACGCTTGTCAAAATACCTATCTATTGCATGGTCAGGAACTATTAACGTAACAGGAGATTCTCCAAACGGAAAACCTTTCCAGGAATGTACATTTATTATATCTCTCGGTCCGGATGATTTAAAATTAAACCTTGGATATGACTGGGTCAGACAACATACATATTTTGCTATTGCTGTCGCGATGGATACAAAAGGATCTGGAATAGAATATGAAAAAATGGTCATCAAACACCCTGACAGATTGGCAAAACGTAATGATGAACCAGTCGAACTAAAAGTATTCGGAGAACCACAAACAACAACAGCTAAAAAAATGATGTATGCTGAAGTTATTGATATAGAAGATCCTAATAGGGAAGAATTATAATGTTACATAAATTAAAACAAGAATTAATTGAATATGGCAGACTGGCAGGAGTTAAAAACTTTACCCCGGGGTATTCAGGCAACTTTTCAGCAAGATACGGGGACAAAATTTTAATAACTTCCTCAGGCTCTGCTAACGGATATTTATCAGAAGAAGAACTTGTTTTAATGGATTTTGACGGCAATTTGATTGAAGGAGCTAAAAAACCTTCCTCAGAAAAAATGCTTCACGCCGAATTTTATAAACAACGACCCGATGTGAATTATATAATTCATGTTCACTCACCTTATTTAAGCTCATTTGCCTGCTGTCATATCCCGTTGGATGAACCGGTAATGGCAGAAAATGTCTTCTATTTCGGACAAATTCCACTGGCTGAATATGGTCTGCCGTCTTCTATGGATTTGGTTGAAAAAACTGCAAAATACTTTAAAGAATATGATGCAGTTTTAATGGCAAACCATGGATTTATAGTTGGTGACAAAACGATAAAAGATGCATTTTTAAAGCTGGAACTTGCTGAAAGCTATGCTCAGGTTGTACTTAATACAAAATTAATGGGCGGTGCTGTTTTGTTTAACCAAAATCAAGTTGATGAAATTAATTCATTAAAGAAAAAATTGTGATATAATTACGGTAAAAGAGGAAAAGTATGTCTTTAATGTTGGAAAATAAACAAGGATTGATAGCTGGTGACGGGATTTTACCCGTAGAAATGGCTCGTCATGCAAAAGAAAACGGATTTGAAGTTATTTGCGTATCCCTTGCTAATGATAATTTAAAAGAATTAAAAAAATATTGTTCAAAAGTTTATTCCTGCCACCCCGGCGAAATGACTAAAATTGAAAATATTTTTGCTGAAAATGAAATCAAACAAGTTACTTTTTTAGGAAAAGTGCATAAACGAGTATTATTACAGCTTCATAAATTTGATAAACGTGCTATTGAAATTTTGAAATCTGTAAAAAGACTTAATGACGATGAAGTTATGCTTTTGATAGTTAATGAGTTTGAAAAACGTAATATCAAAGTACTTGACCAAACAATTTTTATCAAAAACTTAATGATACCTTCAGGAGTTTTGGGCAGGCTGAAGCCGACTGAAAGTCAAATGGAAGATGTTAATTACGGATTTTGGCTTGCAAAAGAAATGGGTAAAGTTGATGTCGGTCAATCTGTTGTAATTAAAGATAAAATGGCAATGGCAGTTGAAGCAATTGAAGGTACAGACATGTGTATTAAACGCGGATGTAAAAATGCTAAAAAAGGCGCTGTTGTTGTAAAAGTTGCAAAACCGTCGCAAGATAAAAGATTTGATATTCCTGCAATCGGATTAAGAACTCTAAAAACAATGAGAAAATATAAAGCTTCATTAATAGCAGTTGAAGCTAATGAAACAATTATTGTTAATCAAGAAAAAGTAATCAGATATGCAGATAATCACAATATCGTAATAATGGCTGTTTAATGAAGAAATTATTTATCGTAACAGGAGAATATTCCGGAGACATTCACGCATCACATGTAGTGAAAGCTTTGCGCGGACTTAATAATGATATAGAAATTGAAGGTATCGGCGGAGAAAATATGGCTCAAAGCGGAGTCAAACTTTTTGAAAACCATTCAAAAATGTCGTCTGTCGGACTTTCCCCGCAAATTATTTTTAACCATATTATGCTCGGGAAAAAACTTGTTGATTATTTAATTAAAGATTTTAAACCAGATGCCGTTCTTTTAATTGATTACGGCGGATTTAATATTAGAATTGCAGGATTCTTAAAAAAAGCAGGGATAAAAGTTTTATACTATATTCCTCCACAGGTTTGGGCTAGCAGAAAAGGAAGAATTCACAAAATCAAAAAAAATGTTGATGAAGTTCTTTGTATTTTTCCGTTTGAAAAACCATTATATGAAAGTTATGGAATAAAAACACATTACTGCGGACACCCTCTTGTTTCACAGTTACCGGCAAGAGCTGATAAAAATGAGTTTTTTGAAAAACACGGGTTGGATAAAAACAAAAAATTGGTTTCAATTTTTCCTGGTTCAAGGGTGTTTGAACTGAAATATCTTATGAATACTTTTATTAAAACAGCTCAAGAACTTCAAAAAAAACATCCTGATTTACAATTTTGCGTATCTCATGCGCCAAATTTATCAGATGAAGTTTATAATAAATTTTTGAAAAAGACAGATTTTAAAGTAATTAAAGGCGAAAATCAAGCATTATTAAGTGTTTCTGATGCTTTAATTTTAGCTTCAGGCACCGTAGCATTGGAAGCTTGTTTATATCAAACCCCAATGATTATTGCATACAAAGGGCCTTGGTTATTTTATCTTATTTATCTGCTTGTCAGATGTATTAAACGAGTATCTCTACCAAATATTATTGCAGATAAATCTATTGTACCTGAAATTATCCAAGGTAATGTGAAAGTTTCTAAAATTTCCTATGAAATTGAACGGTTACTTTATGATATTTCATATAGACAAAACAATATTTCTCAATTAGGCGAAGTAAAAGAACTTTTATCAGAAAAAGTGTCTTCTAAAGAAGTTGCAGAAGCTGTTTACAAAATTTTACAAAACAGTCAAAAATAACCTCTCTTTTGTGTTTATATATATATAATGATTAATCAGGTAGGCAATAGTAATTCAATGCGAACTTTTCGCGATTTTAAACAACCGCAAAACGGTTACTTTATGATGCCTGCCGTACAAGAAGAAATTGAGCAAAAAAAACAGGGAGTTTCAGGGAAAAAGATTGCATTATACGCAATGGGCGCAGGTTTTGGTGTTCTTGCTTTAATGAAAGGGGTAATGTCAAAATCTTTTGCAAAAGTGCTGGATAAGTGGAAAATTTCACTGGAAAAGAAATTGTCTAAAGACAGCAAATTGAAGAATTTCTATCGATTTGCACTAAGCAAAGTTGACATTTTCCGCAACAGATTTGAAAGTATTAACAACATTACAACACTAAAAGATATTGCTGTTCAACGATTAATGTACGGCAAAAAAGGTCAACGAACCTTTACACGCAGAATACATGAAGGTATAACAGGATTTTTTGATAAAATCAGCCGACGTACAGTAAATTCATCATATGCCAAAACACATAAACGATTTGCCACCTTAAACGAGCAAATGGAAGTGATAAATGAAAGATTATTACATAATGACCCTAATAATCAACAAATTAAAGAAACAATTAATGCAATAAGAAACCGAATGCTCACTGTTAATACAGGACTTGAAAAAGGTTTTGGCATTAATGCAAGAACTGCAAGGCTTCGTCAGATGAATAATGCTTCAGAAGGCTTGTTCGACTATTTCTGGAATGCAAGTTTAAGTGATGTACGAAACTTCAAATCAAAAAATATGTGGAGTTCCTACATTGCAGAAGATTACCTGCTTCCGCATAAAATGAAAATGGCGAACGAAACTGGTATTTTACGACAAGCAATAACACATGATATCAATGACAGCTACAAAGCATCAATCAAAGCCTTTGACAATATTCAAAAATTTATTAATCCAAAAGATACAAAAACAAATGCTGTGCTAAATGAATTACGCAACAAACTTGCGAGATATAAAAAATTATCAGGCGAAGATGAAATTTTAAAACGCCAAGAACTTAATCAGGAAATAATTGCAAATCTAAAACGCCTATCCTCAACATTCAATTCCGGAGGATATGAACCTCAAGCAATGAGCGCTATTTCAAATTATGTAAAAGAAGTTGAAACTATTATCTCAAAAGGTTCAAAAGGCGAATTACAGGAAATTTTAACACTTTACAAAAAAGTTTTGCCTAGATCAGAATACCTTAAACTCAAAAAACAAGTTCAAAACGCAGTAAAATCACTCGACCACTCAATTGATACAGAAACCAATAAGTATTTTGATAAAGCAAGAGACTTAAAACTTGGTGCAGCCCCGACTGATGTAATATCAATCCTCGGAACTGTAGGCGCAGTCGGCTGGTTCTTAGGCAAATCTAAAGACAAAGACGAAAAAATATCTGCTTCATTAAAATACGGAATCCCTGCAGTCGGTGCAATTGCAACTTCTTTATACTGCACAGCAAGACTTATTTCTGGCGGAAAAGCATTATTATTTGGTTTACTTTCCGGCTGGGCAATAAATAAAGTCGGAGTTTTTACAGATCAAGTCCGCAAGCAATATGCTCTGAATGTTTCTTTCCAAAACAAAAAAGCTCAACCGGATAAAGTATAACAATTTATTTATTTTCTGCTAAAATCGTTGTCATGAATATTAAAGAGAAATTAGAACAACGCGAAATCGATAATTTATCAGAATTTGCAACAAAAAGCAGATTTACAAAAGGCAGAAAAAAAGAATCTGCACCCTGCGATATGAGAACAGAATTTCAACGCGACAGGGACAAAATTTTACATTCAAAAGCATTCAGACGTTTAAAACACAAAACTCAAGTGTTTTTATCACCGTTTGACGACCATTTCAGAACACGTTTAACACATACTCTTGAAGTTTCGCAAATCGCAAGAACTATAGCTCGAGCTTTAGATATGAATGAAGATTTAGCCGAAGCTATAGCATTAGGGCACGATTTGGGACATACACCATTCGGGCACTGCGGAGAAGGTGTTTTAAATGAACTTGTAAAAGGCGGATTTCATCACAATATCCAAAGCGTAAGAGTGGTTGAAGTATTGGAAGATTTGAACCTTTGCGCTGAAACAATCGACGGGATTTTAACTCACACCTGGGGCTTTACTCCCAAAACTCCCGAAGCGCAAATAGTTCAACTTGCAGATAAAATCGCATATATTAACCACGATATAGAAGACAGTATCCGTGCTGGAATTATATCTGAAAGCGACTTGCCAAAAGATTGTATTGATTATTTTTCATCAGTTCAAACAAAACGTTTAAACATAATGATTAATGAAATTATAAAAAACTCAATAGGTAAGCCAAATGTATCAATGAGCGAAGAAGCATGGCATTACACAACAAAACTCAGAGAATGGATGTTCGAAAATGTCTATATTGATTCTCCCGCAAAATTAGAGGAAAAAAAGGCTAAAAACGTAATAAAAGAATTATTTTACCTATATTGCGATATGCTTAAACCCGTTTGCGAAGAAAGAAAGATAGAACGTATCGTAACTGACTATATTTCAGGAATGACAGACAGATATGCTGTTGAAAAGTTTAAAGAAAACTTTATCCCAAAAGGTTTGCAGACAGGTGCAAGAGAAGATTATCTTTTCAAACTTGCAAATTTAGTTGATTAAAATTATAATAAACATATGAGAGCAGAATTATTAGGCTTTAAAATAGATACATATAATTTTGAAAGCGCAGTAGAATACGCAAAAACAATATCTGGTCAGGTAGTTACAATTAATCCTGAAATGATGTCTAATCCCGATATGAAAGAAATTGTCAACTCGGCAGAACTTGTTATTCCTGACGGTATCGGTGTTGAAATAGGTTTACGTATTTCAGGTTACAATGTCAGAAGAATTCCCGGTATTCAATTTGCACACAGAATGCTTCAAGAATGTGATTCTGTTGCATTGGTCGGTGCAAAACCTGAAGTTATTGAACTGGCTTGCAAAAATCTTAAAGAAGAAATTAACAATTTGAATATTGTTTACACGCAAGACGGCTATTTTAAAGATGACGAAAGAGTTTTAGATGAATTAAAACAGGCTAATCCGCGCCTTGTATTATGCGCACTAGGCTCACCAAAACAAGAATTATTTATAATCAAAGCAAAAAAATTATTACCGAACGCATTGTTTATAGGTGTTGGAGGAAGCTTTGACGTTTGGTCAGGAATGGTTGAAAGAGCTCCTGAAATTTATCAAAAATTAGGGCTGGAATGGTTATACAGAACAGTTAAAGAACCGCAGAGGTTTAAAAGGATTTTCCCAACGTTACCGTTATTTATGTTAAGAGTTTTGCGCGACAGAATTATTCCAAAAGGAGTTTAAATGTTAACAGATATTGAAGTAAAAAAATTAGAAGAATTATGCAGAGAAAGCAGACAAAACATCCTTAAAATGGTTTATAATGCACAATCTGGACACATTGGCGGAGCTTTATCTTCAACTGAAATAATGACAGTACTTTATCACAAATGTATGAAAACCTGCCCGAAATGGACTAAGGATAAAGAATTCCAAAACCGCGACAGATTTGTACTTTCAAAAGGTCATGCATCTTCAATTCTTTATTCTGTTTTAGCACAACTTGGCTTCTTTCCTAAAGAAGAACTTATGACATTTAGACTTTTCGGTTCAAGACTTCAAGGTCACCCTGTGCCAATCTGCCCCGGGATTGATGTTGCAACAGGTTCGCTCGGACAAGGCTTATCTATAGCCTGCGGAATTGCAATGGCTTTGAGACTGGATAAAAATCCGGCTCACGTGTTTTGTTTAATGGGGGACGGAGAACTTCAAGAAGGCAGTGTATGGGAAGCGTTTATGCACGGTGCACACGAAAATCTGGATAACATCGTAGCAATTATCGATAGAAACAGACTGCAAATCGACGGCTGCACTGAAAACGTAAAATCATTGGACAACCTGACTGAAAAAATTAAGTCATTCAACTGGGACGTAATTGAAGTTGACGGCCATGACATTCGCGCAATCTACGATGCAATAGAAAAAGCCAAACAACACAATAAACCAATTGCAATAATTGCTAATACAGTTAAAGGCAAAGGCGTTTCATTTATGGAAAACAATGCCGGATGGCATGGTAAAGCACCTAATAAAGAAGATTTTGAAAGAGCATACGCAGAATTATGATTACAGACAATATCAAAAACCTAAAAAATTACAATATTGTATCACCCAAAGTTGCAGATTTTTTATTAAACCTGCCAGCTGATGCCGGTCATTATGAAATTGATGACACCGCTTATGCAAATATTGATATTTATAATACAAAATCCATAGAAAACTGCAAATTCGAAGCTCATAAAAAATATATCGACATCCAAATGCTTCTTGAAGGCACAGAAGAACTTGATTACATAAGCACTGATGGCTTAAGTATTAGTGAAGAATATAATGCTGACAGAGATGTAATGTTTTTTCACAACCCAGAAAAAACTCCCGATACATTACAACTGGAACCATTTAAATTTGCATTAATTTATCCGCATGAAGCTCACAGACCTCAAATGGGCAATGGACAACAAGTTAAAAAAGTGGTTGTAAAAATAGCAGTCTAAGCTTTTTTCTCATCTTTATTGAAAACATTACTCAAATTAGGTTCAACAACTTTTTTGATTACAACCTTTTCAACAAAATGGTCAATAGGCTTAATTGCAATACCCAATGCAACAAAACCTCCTAATGTTTTTAACATTTTAGACTTAGTCATTTTACTTTTTTGGAATTTTTTGATGATATCTTCAGAAGCATCTCTTAAGAAAGTTGCTTTATAATCAGGGTCTTTAGCATATTTTTCTTTAAGTTTACCGAATTTTCTCCACATTTTGTCCGAAAATTCTTTAGGTCTTCTTCCATTCATCAAATCGTCATACATTCTGAACATAGAATCAATATTTTCATCTGCAAATTTTAAAACTTTATCCTTATGCGACATTGCAATTGCTTCAGGATGACGAGAAGTAAAGATTGCATCTGTTATAAATTTAATTGGATTTTTAATCTTGTGTTCTCGGATTAATTTTTCACGTTTAGTAGTGAAAGATTCAACAAAATGATCTTTAAATTCTTGTCTTTTATTTGTAAACTTACCAAAATGTCTTCTGCTGTTAAACTCATCAATAAAGTTAATAACTTCTTCCTGAGTTTGAAGCGTAAGTCCTGTTTTTCCCATAGAACCCATTACAGAAGCTGTTTTTTGACCTGCAATAACAGCGGCTGTCGGCAGAACTACACTTGCAAGAAGCTGAAATATTGCCTGTTCTGTACCTCTTTGAGCATTAGGATCATATGATGTTTTCTCATTTTTATATTTGTCATAAATATCAGCCCCAAAATACAACATGGCAGGAAACCATAGTAATACACCTGCTTTTGGAGCAATCTCACTCAAAGCTGCTCCAAGCTCATTTGTATACGCAAGACCTCGTACAGGCCAATTCATTAACGGGTCTGCATACTTTTTGTCTTTCTTATTTTGCTCGCCTGTAAATTTTGGTGCAGACGCGCCGATATTATAGGGGGCTAGTTTCAACAATTTAATTTTCTCCAAGTCTGTTACTTATTATAATATATTTCTTCAACCAGGGCAAGTATTCGGCTGATAAATCTTCTGTAAGCGGCTCTGTCAGCTTCACCGGATAAAATTATATCAGCCTTCATCGCTGTCGGATGAATATGCGTAATCGCTTTATCTGAGGCATTTTTATAGACTTCATCAGCAGAATCTCCCAAGCCTCTTTCTTCTGCTCTTTTATAAAATCTTTCTTTTTGAGCGTGAGTCGAAACATCTACATAAATCTTAAAATCAAATGCATCAACAACTTTTTCGGTTAATGTAAACAAACCTTCAGAAATAATTATCTTAGAAGGTTTTGCAAGTTTAACATTATCAGTCCTTATTGCTGTTCCAGACATATCATATTCCGGCAGATAAACAGCTTCGCCATATACAAGAGTTTTGATATGCTTTTTCATCAGTTCCAATTCTAAAGCTTCTGGAACATCCAAATCATAGTGTTTAGCAAACTCTGCAAAACTGCCTGCTTTTTTAACCATATCTGAACGATCATAATAATAATCGTCTGTATTAATTCTTGTAATTGCATCATTTATAGAATACTCATTTGCAAATTTTTGAATTGTATCTATAACATCATATGCAATTGTTGATTTACCGCTTGCTGTTTCACCTGCAATACCAATCGAACATGACCTTGTAATAGCACCTGACAAAAACAAAGCCATTTTGTGTATAGCAGCCGGTTTAACTTTACGGAATATCGAATTAGGTGAATTTAATTCTTCAGAAAATATTTGTTTTAACCTTTTTTCAATATAAAAACAAAGGTTTGTTTCGGACTGTAGAAAACTTTTTGTATTCTGAATTTCGTTACGAGTTAAAGTATTTTGCAATTTGTAAATCCTTTTCAACTATATAAAAAATAAACAAAAAATTTTTTGTCATTTCTTTAATATGTTACCAAAAAAATTTACAAAAACTACAAAGTATGTATAAATGTAAATCTTGCATATTAAATAAAAATGTTTTATAATATAAATATGGATTATAAAAAACTTTGTTTTATTTTAATTGGTGTTTTGGTTTTATTACTCGCAGGTTATGGGATTTACAGCTACAAAGTAACCCAAACAAAAATCGCAGAACAAAATATTTGTGCAGATGATGAATTAATTGCAAGATTAATTGTTCAAAATTCTAACCCGTTCAGTAAGTTTAAATTTATCAAAAAACGTAATAGTGACTGTGAGGTACTTCTGGTTACAAACAAACCGGAGGCACAAGAAAATAAAAATGAAGAATTTTGTCCTGTTCTTGATGCTTCAACAAATTCTGTAAGCATGCTTATATACACATATGTAAATGATATGTATGACAGAGAATCTGCTTCAAAAGAATTAAAGAAAATAGTTCCATTGATGACTCCATACGACTATTGTCCTCAATATTTTAACAATATGATTACGCTTGTCAAAATAAAAAAACGTTTAGGCTTATAGTCTATTGCCAAAACAAGGGAACTGATGTACAATGCTTCTTGAGGTAAATTTATGTCAAGAAGTTCCGAAGGTTTAAAAGAAAAAGAACTGTTTTTTGCAACGCTTGCACATGATTTAAAAAATCCTGTTCAGGCTCAGCTTTTGAGCTTAAAAATGCTGGCTAACGGCGATTTTGGAAAACTAAATTCCAAACAAAAAGATATGATTAATATCATTTTAGAATCTTCAAACTATATGCATATCATGCTTCAATCAATTCTCAACTCATACAAATTCGATAACGGAATTATATTTCTGGATAAAAAAGAATTTTCTGTAAATGAATTAATACAAAATTGTATAAATGAAGTAAAAAGTTTTGCAGAAAGCAAAAATATTAAAATAACACATAAATCCAGTGAAATAAAACTTTTTGCTGACGCTATACACTTACGCAGAGTAATTTCCAACTTATTAAACAACTCAATCATTTACTCATTTAAAGACAGTGATTTAATTATATCCGTTACAAGCACCAATACAGATATTATATTCTGCATTGAAAATAATAGTCCGGAAATTCCGGAAGAAATTAAAGAGCATATTTTTGAAAAATATGTATCAGGCGCCCCAACAGGTATCGGGCTGGGCCTATATTTTTCTAAACGGGTTGTTGAAGCTCACAACGGCAAAATATACCTCGAAGGCAATGGTACTTCCAATAAATTTTCATTTGAAATACCCATAAAAAATCTAGACCAAGCATCAATTGACTGGTAAAATTAATCTATTATTTCAAACAAATCATTTAATGTGCAATCCAAAGCTCTGCACAAATTTTCCAATATTACATAAGTGTAGATAAAAAGAGGTACTTATCTAGTACCTCTTTTTATTTGCCGAAGGCCGGACTCGAACCGGCACGTGGTTGCCCACACAAGATTTTGAGTCTAGCACGTCTACCAATTTCATCACTTCGGCATATTTAATTGTTACTACTTTATAATAACAGAAACATTTTAAATTTCAAATATTATTTTAAAATTTTTTTTATTAATCTTTTTTGCCACACTACGATTGATTAAATCCACATTATTGCATTTTAAAATTTTTTCATTAAGAGGATTTATATATGAGAATTTTATTTATCATGCTTTTATTTTTAACACTTCCTGTTCAAGCACAAGTCATGGAAGGCGGAGTTTCAAAAATCGGGGACGTAAGCAGAATTGTCGACACTGATACAAATATGCCTGTATCAGGTGCAAAAGTAAGCCTTCCAAAACAGAATTATACAACATATACTGACAATAATGGAATATTCAACCTTAAAGCTGATGTAAAAGACAGCTCTGTTTTATCTGTAGAAAAAAAGGGCTACAGACCATTTTCACTCACTATAAATGAAAAACTCGCAAGCCAGCCTCTAGTTTTGGGGATTGAAAAAAGTAACGTTCAAGATATCGTAATTTCCACAGAAATGTTTCACCTGGGGGATGATAATTTTTCAGAAGCTTCTGCAAATTCAGCAGAGTTTAAAGGCAAATCAATAGGACCGTTCTATTCAAAAACCTTTATGATGGCAGCAAATGCACTTTCCAAAAGCAATTATCTTGTAATAGGCTCTATAATAGGGGTTGATACGCTTATGGCACGTTCTATGAGGCAGAATTCAATAGTTAATTCTTTTGCAAGTCCGCCTGAAGTTTATTTTAACGGCAAAAAAATCGCAGAAATTCAGCTTAATGGCGACGGACAACGTATCAAACTTCCCAACAATCTTTTACGTGCAGGTCAAATGAATGAAATTACAATTAAAACAGGGCACAATCTCAAACAAACTGCATATATTGATTACGATGACATTGAATTTATGAATTTGTCAGTACAGTCTGAATAATAAAAAACGACTTTGGGTAAAAGTCGTAGGGAAAAAAGGAAACAAAAATATATATTGAAGCGTAAGGCTTCGTAAAATCTTATTAAAATGTCTGCGTTCATTAACCAAATGTTTTGAATGTAGATTCTGTGTTCTTTTCAATAACTTTTTGAACTGCATCCATTTCTGTTTGAATTGCTGCTTGTTCTGTATCTAACTGTTTCAAGCGTAATTCAAGGTTTTTATCTTCTGATTGAATAATTTCGATTTTAGAGTTAATTTCTTGAATAGATTGATCGTATTGATATTTATCATATTCATACTGATTCATCGCATCGTCATATTTAGCCTGATCTGTAAGAGTATTTGTTGTTACAGCGTATGTAACTTCATCAGCTTCACCCGGTTTTAAGGTTACACTGACTAAACGTCCTGTAGCATCTTGTTCAAATCTTGCTTGAATACCTTTTATTTCTTCAGTTTCCTGAGCTGAACCAACAGTATAATTTTTAATGTAATTTAAAGAAGTACCTGTTTCATTGTATTCTGCTTTATCAAGAACATCTCTTTTTACAAAAGTCGGTTTCCATGTTTTAGCGGAAGTGTTGTACGTATATCTTACTTCCCAGCCTTTTTCAGGTGTTCCGTATTTTGTATTGAGCATAGTTACATATTCATCTTCTTCTTTTTCTAATTGATCTAATTGATCTTTTGACAAAGTGCTTAAATATTCGTCTCTATAAATTATATCATTGCCTTCTTTATCTTGACCGATAACTTCGCCTGCATATCTGCCTTCAGCATCTCTTGGAATAGCTTCTCCAAGTTTTCTCAATTTTTTAGCACCAACATAATAAAGATTATCATCAACTGTTGCGCCTTCTGTTTTTGTATAAAGTGTAGGGGTAGCGTCAACTACGGCAAAATCATTTGTCCAGGTTGATGTATAACTGATTTCATATAAACCGTCCTGTTTTGCAATCATAGTTGAAATTGAATTGCTCAAAGCGCCATCTTTGAATGTATAAACTGTTTTAGTAAAATCTGCAACTGACGGAGGAACTGGTACTGACATACCAAGAAGCTGGTTGTAGTAGTTAGCAGATTGGTTAGACAAAGTCGTTCTTTGCTGGTTGATCTGCTGACCTTCATATTCGGTATTTGTTTTTCTTGCAGTCAAGCCCAAAAAGCGTGCCTGCGAAGCTGCCATACCCATGACCTGCGTTCCTTTCGTTTTTGTTTCCTTATGTTTTTTATTACGGCAACATTACAGGAAATCTTTAATTATTGTACCAGAAAAGTTAACATTTCGTTACAAAAGTCATACGTATGGAGGAGGTAAAATCGTCAAAATCAATTCTATAGAGTAGCTTTCAGGCGATTAATAACAAATTCCAAAGCCCCCTGCTGTTGTTCAAAAATTGTTTTACAATCATCACATGCTTTTGCGTAAAATTCTTTATCCGATAGAAGTTTGCGCATGTAATCCGTTAATTCTTGAGGAGTTTTAACCACTCTGCCAGCATCTGATTGAGTTAAAAGCCAATAAATATCTTTAAAGTTGTGAATTGACGGACCTGAAATCGCAGGTTTTTCATAAACAACAGCTTCCAACGGATTATGACCGCCAGTTTTGTTAAAACTTCCGCCGATAAAAGCAAAGTCGCAGATTTGATATATTTTGCTGAGTTCGCCCAATGTATTTAAAATCACTATGTCATTTTTATCAAATCTATCATTATTTGAGCGCAAGCCATAAGGCAAACCTGTTTTTTCGACAAGTGATTTAACCTCTGCTTCTCTTGTCAAATGACGTGGAGCAAGAAGCAATTTTATATCAGGAAAATCTTTTTTAAGTTTGCAAAAAGTATTAAGAACAATTTCGTCTTCCCCTTTATGAGTACTTCCTGCAATAATAATCCTGCCTTCACCCAAATCAAAATCTGCCTGCACCTTTTTAACATCAAATTTAAGATTTCTCATCACTTGAGTTTTATCTGACGGTGCACCTATCTTTATAAATTTTTCATTATCCTGTTCGCTTTGTGTAAAAATACCCGCATAATTTTTAAATAAACCTTTAAAGAAAGGTGTTAATAAGCGGTATGAGCGGTATGTACTGTCTGAAATTCTTCCGTTAATTACAAAAAGCGGAATATTTTTCTTTTTGCAATAATGAGCAAATGTCGGCCAGAGTTCTGTTTCTGCAATCAAGACAACATCAGGGTTAATTTTATTTAAAAATGATTTAACACAAAAAGTTATATCAAGCGGGAAATATGTAATAAAATCTGCAACCCCTTCAAATTTTTTCATTGCAATTTCCTGCCCTGTTTTTGTACCTGTCGTAACTACAAGTTTGCAATCAGGAAAAATCTCCTTCGTCTTCTTGATTAAATTTTCAAGCGCAATAACTTCACCAACAGAAACGCCATGATACATAATAACTTTTCCATCTAAATTCGGCGTATCAAATTTACCAAATTTCTCCAATGGCAAAGCCTTACCTTTAACAGCTCTAATCAATGCATACACAGGCAAAATTGCCAAAAATATTATGGTCGAAAAAATTCTATACATTAAACATGCCTCCGTGTTGGTTTTAAAATCATTTGAGCAAGAGCTTCACAACCGTCAAAACCGCGTGCTTTCATAAATTCAGAAGCTGTTTCTCTGTCATAATCTACAAATCTGTGTTCCACAGAAAATCCGCCATTATTAAAATCTGCAACAACATAACAGCTTTGCGGATTTTCAGTCATCGGACGTCCGACACTACCGACATTTACAAGGGTTTTTCTGCTATCGGTTTGATAACCGCAAGGAACATGCGTATGACCGCAAAAAATCAAATCAGCATCAACACCTTGCAAAATTTCTTCAATCTGCGCTAAAGGGACATCAGGCAGAATATCTTCATTGTTTCTGCGAGGCGAACCATGAACCAAAAGAACTTTAATATCTTCAATTTCCAGTTCTTTTTGAGCAGGAAGATTTTTCAAATATTCTTTTTTATCTTCTTCCAAAATATTCACATCATCCATAAGCGCGTTAGCCATAACCGGAAAAGCACTTTTCAACTTATCAACCGTTTCTTGTGAGTAATCACCAATAAGCTTATCTGTATTACCCTGAATTACAGTCCAATTATCCTGACACCTTACAAAATCAATAACTTCTTTCGGCTGAGGACCTGCCATCGCAAGGTCGCCCAAACATAAAACTCTTTGACAACCCTGTTTTTTCATATCTTCCAAGACAGCTTCAAGTGCCTGCCAGTTTGCATGAATATCAGAAACAATTGCAACTCTCATGATTTTCTCCTTTGTGTTATCATAATCATATGATAAAAAGAAGAAAATCAAAAGAACTTTTAATAGGAAATGTAAAAATCGGCAACGGAGCACAAATAAGTGTTCAATCTATGTGTAATACCGATACCAGAGATGTAAATGCTACATTAAACCAGATTAATGAACTTTCAGACAAAGGTTGTGAGCTTGTCAGACTTGCAGTTTTAAATCAGGATGCAGGAGAAGCGATTAAAGAAATCGTAAAAAAATCACCAGTCCCCTTAATTGCAGATATTCATTTTGACTATAAACTTGCAATTCAATGCATCAACAACGGTATTAACGCACTTAGATTAAACCCCGGAAACATCGGAAAACGCGAGAATGTCGAAAAAGTCGTAACGCTTGCAAAGCAACAACAAATCCCTATCAGAATAGGCGTTAATGCAGGTTCTTTAGAAAAAGACCTTCAGGACAAAGACATCCCGTTGTCAGAAAAAATGGTTTTGAGTGCTTTAGGACACATCAAAATCCTTGAAGACTTAGATTTTGATTTAATCAAAGTTTCATTGAAATCTTCCGATGTTTTAACAACAATCGAAGCATACCGCTCAATTGCGGACAAAATCCCGTATCCTTTACATCTCGGTGTAACTGAGGCAGGGACTTTACGAGGCGGTTTGATTAAATCTTCCGTAGGTTTAGGAACACTTCTTGCAGAAGGAATTGGCGATACAATAAGAGTTTCTTTGACAGAAAATCCGACAGAAGAAGTTACGGCTGGGTTTGATATCTTAAAAAGCTTGGGACTTCGTGAAGGCGGTGTAAATTTTATATCCTGCCCTACTTGCGGAAGAACTCAAATTGATTTAATCGGATTAGCAAAAAAAGTTGAAGAAAAATTTAAAAACCTTGATAAACCAATTACAATTGCAACAATGGGATGTGCCGTTAACGGCCCAGGTGAAGCGCGTCATGCTGATTTCGGCATCGCAGGCGGTGTCGGAGAAGGTATTGTATTCAAAAAAGGCGAAATTATTGCAAAAGTTCCCGAAGACCAACTTCTTGAAAAATTAGAAGAAATTATAATAAAATCATACGAATAACATATGGCAGAAATTTTGTAAAGAATTTATAATATTTTTGTAACTGCTAAAAAATGTATTATAATTACACTGAGGTGGAAATGAAAAAAAGATTTTTAATTACAAGTTTACTAATATTATTTGCATTACCGTCATTTGCAGAATTAACTGTAGAAGATGCTGTAAGTCGTGAATATCTGAAAAATAACGGTTATTCTACCGCAACAATTAATGCTGCTCAAAAACTTACGGCTCAAGCTAACGGAGAACCTTTAACCGAACCTTTAGAACATAAATATTATGGAAAAGGTTTTTTCAAAGCTGTAAGACGTGTATTTATGTATATTGACCCTTCATTGGATGACCACTCATTCATGAATGACCATGAAATACATACATCACCGAGATTTGATGATTTATAGAAATTTACTGGTATTCACAGCATTATTTTTTACAATAAACACCTCATTTGCAATTCAATCAGGAAAGATTGAATATAATTCGGTGCTGTTTGATTACAAAAAACTAAACTTCACTCAAATTCAAAAAGAAGCAGATAATTATTTTGCCCGATATAAAAAAAGCACAACACCCGAAAGTAAAGAAAATTTTTTAAACTACGCTTCCGGCAAATACTATATTCTTACCAAAGTTGATAACACAAGAATTGAACCTTATGTTCAACTGGGAAGAATTTATGATGAAAAAAATAAACCAAGACTTGCTAAAGAAAATTTCTGTAAGGCTATTAATATAAATTATAAAGACCCTTCAGCTAACTTTTACTATGGAGAATTTTTCTTTAGACGCAATGAGTATAAAAAAGCATTATACCATTATAACATTGCTTATAACAACGGTTTCAAAAATAAATATACATTAAATTTAAGACTTGCAACAATTTATGAAAAATTTGCCGATTTAAGTAACGCAAAAAAGTTTTATGATGTATCATATTCTATGAAGCCATCAACAGAACTTCAAAAAAAAATTCGTTCTATTGATGACGAAGAATACCGAAAATCCGGATATTACAGGGAGTAAGAGATGAAAAAAATAATAACTGTTTTAGCAGTTATGTTGATTGCAAATTTGGCATGCTCGGCAGATGAGCTTACAACAATACTTACTGCAAAACGTGAAATAAAAAATAAACCACTTGTAACAACTACACAAACAGAAGAAAATGACATTCAAGAAATCAGTTTTCCTGAAGAAATACTGCCTACAGTATTTAAACCGTATGAACCTTCAAAAAATGAAGTTGTTTTCAGTTATACCAAAAATTTAATTAACGCAATAGACCCGACAGCCCTGACAAACAGAACTGGAAGCTACCTTCCCGGAGCTCGCGGAATTAATCAACTTGTAATTTACACTCCAAACTACGGTACCAGGACAAATACAAATGAATTCGGGGCAGAAGCAGTGGTTGAAGGAAATACTGTAACCGAACTTTCGGGCGCAGACTCATTCATACCCCAAGACGGACTTGTAATAAGCGGTCATGGCAGAGCAAAAACCTGGATGAATTCTGTAATCAAAGTCGGCACAAAAATCTACATTGATAAATCATCAAATTTAATATATACATATACAACTTCCGAAAGCTATATTTTTGAATCAGAAAAGAAAATAGCCGAAGCAGAACAAATGCTTCAATATTATCGTTCAACAAGCCCTGATTACAATTGGAAATTACCATACAGCTATATAAATGATGCAAAAAATTATCTAAAAAAAGCAAGAAAAAATCCTGAAGATGTACAAAAATACTCTCAGCTTGCAATAGAAGCATCAAATGATGCATTAAAAAGTGTTCTGCCATACAAAAACGGAGAACTTAAAGGTATTTGGCTAAGACCCACAGAAAAAACGGAAGAGGACATTAAAACATCATTAGACAGACTAAAATCAGCAGGCATTGATAATATTTTCTTAGAAACTTATTACCACGGAAAAACTATTTTCCCAAGTACCACAATGGAGGCATATGGTTTTACCCCTCAATACGAACAATTTGCTGGGATAGACCCTCTTGATATCTGGATAAAAGAAGCTCATAAACGCGGAATGAAAGTTCATACCTGGTTTGAAACCTTCTATGCAGGAAACCAAAATCCAGATGCAAACCCGAAAAGTATACTTGCAAAAAATCCGTCTTGGGGAAATAAAACAAAAAAAGACTCTGACTTGACAACCCCGTCACGCAATCCTTCCGAACATAACGGCTACTTTTTAGACCCTGCAAACCCTTATGTGCAAGACTTTTTAGTCAAGCTTTTGGAAGAAATTGCAGTCCGTTACAAACCTGACGGCATAAACCTTGACTACATCCGCTATCCAAATTGTATAAGCTCAAGCGAAAACGCAAACTGGGGATATACAGAATTTGCCAGAAACGATTTCTTTATGATATACGGCGCAGACCCGATTGTCTTGAAAAAAACTGACCCGTTATGGCAGGATTGGAACAATTATCGCAGAGAACAAATCACTAATATGGTTAAAAAAGCAGGTCAATTAGGCAAAAGAACAAACACCTACATTAGTGCTGTAATTTTTCCTGACAGACAATCTGCACTAACATCTAAGCATCAAGACTGGAAAACTTGGTCAACAAGAGGATATTTAAACGGTTTAACACCGCTATTTTTAACCTGTGATTCTAAAACAGCAAACAAAATGATGTCAGATGTTATCAATGCAAAATCAGGCAGTACAGATTTTTACGCCGGCTTGTTCGTAACATTCATGGGCGGTTCTGATGAAGATTTAATCAGACAAATTCATGAAGCAAGAAAAGTAAACGCTAACGGTGTAATTTTATTTGACTATGCACACCTCAATAACAAATACATAAATACCCTCTCAAAAAGCGTATTCGCATCACATTCACCAATAAAACAACATAACACAACTGAACAACAATGCGAAAAACGCAAAGGCTGGTGGGTATTTGGCAAAGATTAGAGATACAGTAAATAAACTTTTACAAAATAAAAACACAGTGATGTTTATTACATCACTTGTTTTTATGACCGGAATATTAAGTTTTTTCAATGATAACGGCATCTTATGCGCCGGGATTTTAACATTTCTCGGGCTTTTTGCTATTATAAAAAACTACGTTTCTATAAAATACATAATCTTTTGGATTTTCATATTTTATTTCGGATTTTTTAATGCCTACTTTAGAATACATTCAACCGACGAGCTTGCAAGCTACGCAGGACGACAAAAAATAAGCATAAAAGGACAAATTGTATCTATTCCAAATTCTAATGATAACCTCAAAACAAAATTCTTTTTCAAAACAGATAAAGGTAAAACCCTTGTCACTGTAGCATCTGATGACAAAGATTTTTCAGAATTTCAAATCGGTGATTTTTATGAAATGCAAGGCAGCTTACGCACTCCTTTTAAAGCAGGAAACCCATCTCAATTTGACTATGGAAAATATCTTAGAAACTTTGATACATACACCGTTTTTTATGCGGACAAAGAAAACTGCAAACCGCTTGATAAAAAACTGTCTTTTAAATGGCGCTTTCTTCAAAACTTAAATATACTAAGAGATAAAATTATCAAAGTTCATGCTAAATATCTAAAGTCACCAAACCTTGAAATTTTAGGCGGAATTGTTTTCGGTGATGACGCTGTAGCTCCTCCCGACTATATTAAAGCATCATTTGTAAACTCCGGATTACTCCATATACTTGCCGCATCAGGTATGAACGTTGCTTTTATTTACGGGTTCTGGGTGTTTTTTATGAGGCGGCTAAAAGCACCGTTTAAGCTCACTGTTAGCACAGGCATGGGACTTGTTATAATATATACGTTTATGACAGGCTTGGGGGCATCTGTAATTCGTGCTTCCTTAATGCTTCTGCTTGTTCTTGCAGGTAAACTCATAGACAGAGATGCTCACAGCGTTTCACTTCTTGCATTTGTTGCGATGCTTATGTTGATATATAATCCCGCATTTATCAATGATGTTGGCTTCCAGCTTTCATTTATTGTAACTTTTGGAATACTTACGACTGCTAATATTATTTTTGAAAGATTTAAGGACAGTAAAGTTCCCAACTGGCTTACAGGAGCATTACTTATTCCAATTGTTGCTCAAATTTGGGTTGCCCCGATTCAAATGTTTTATTTTAATACTTTCAGTACTTACTCGGTACTTGCAAATGTATGCAGTATGCCGTTTTTAAGTATTGTAAGTTTTGGCGGTTTTATAAGCTCAATTCTTGCTATATTTACACCGTTTACAGACAAAATATGTATGGCACTTGATTTTGTGCTGAACTATGTTTTGCACTGTATTGTATTTATTTCAAATTTCTTCTCAAATTTATCACATTCACTCTTAACCACAACTCATCCGAATATCTTCCAAATATGCATATATTACTTAATTATCTTGTTAATTACTCTTTCAATAAAAACAACTTTCAGCAAAAAGATTACGATGATTTGCCTGTCTTCACTTATTTTGTTAGCTTTTACTCTAATAAATATTCCTGCAAAAGACTTGCAAATTATAACTTTTGATGTTCAAAATGCAGACTGCTTTCTTATAAAAACACCTAATAACAAATATTTTATAATTGACACAGGCAGAGCAGGCTATAGAGGAAGTAAAGCACAGGCAAATTCTATTATTATCAAATACCTGAAAGACAGAGGGATTAAAAATATTGAAGGAATGATTATCACGCACTTTGATAATGACCACTCAGGCGGTGCTGTTGATATTATGACTAACCTAAAGGTAAAACAGGTTTATGTAAACTCGTTTAAAGACAAATCAATGACATCTGTTGAAATTTACAAAACACTTCGTAAAAAAGAAATTCCTGCCCGAATTCCAAAAGGTATTATATATGAAGAACCGAATTTAATAATGAACACATTTATTGCAAATTCAAACGAAGATAATGAAAAATCAATAATAACACTTTTAAGCTATAAAAATTTTGATATGTTATTCACAGGAGATGCTGGAACGGGAGCTTTTAAACAGTTAAAAACTCAACTTCCCGCCAGTATTGAAGTACTGAAGGTCGGACATCATGGCGGTAACAACGTTGTGAATTCAGAAATGCTTGAAGCTATGAATATACAAACTTCCATTATCTCAACAGGTCCGAATGCTTTTGGTCATCCAACGGCTGGAACTCTTGATGTTTTAAGAAATACAAACATATATAGAACTGACAGACACAATTCTATAAAAATCAATTCTGACGGAAATTCTTACAAAATCTATACTTACAACCAGTCAAAACATAAATATATGTTATCCAAGAGTTTTTCTGTCCTCTAGTGCTGTTTCAATTTCATCAATAATAAGTTTCGCTGCTGAAACTCTATCTTCAGCAGTAGTAATAGGTCTTCCGACAACCATAAAATCAACCCCTGCCAAAATAGCATCTCTCGGAGTATCAACTCTTACCTGATCATTAACAGACGACCAGGTAGGACGGGTTGCGGGACAGAGAATAATAAAATCATCACCTATTTCTTTTCTAATCCTTTTAGCTTCCTCTGCACTTGCAATAACCCCGTCGAGTCCAGTTTCTTTAGCAACTTTTGCAAGCTGTATAACAAAATCTTCAATATTTTTATCAACACAAAGTTCTGTAGTCAAAGTTTTCTGCCCAAAACTTGATAAAAGTGTAACCCCCAAAATAGTAGGAGCTTCAATACCGTATGCTTTTGCTGTCGCACGAGAAGCCTTCACTACAGCAGAAGTCATTTTTGAACCGCCTTGAATATGAACATTAAAGAAATTCACATTATTTTTCACAAGATTAATACAAGCCTTTTGGACACTATGCGGAATATCATGAAACTTACAGTCATAATAACATTTTGCCCCATGCTCCTGCAAAAGTCTGAACGCCTCAAAACCATAATTAACAATCAACGGCAAACCAACTTTAAAATATCCCACATAATCTTTTAATTCTTTAACGAGGTCTTCTGCCTCTTTCAGATTATCCACATCCAACGCAAGGATAATTCTGTCTTTAGCGTATAAAGGTTTTTCAATCATGGGAAAATCTTAGCACTTTGACAGAATAAAATCAAGCCTTGACAAAATATTAAAAATCTTACATAATAAATTTTGAGGTATTTATTATGAAAAAGCTTAAAATCCCCCCCCCCCAACGGTATCCGTTTAACCCAACATATCGGGTTTTGTAAAAATTTTAACGGTGGATTTACTTTAGCTGAGGTTTTAATCACATTAGGAATTATAGGTGTAGTTGCTTCGATAACTTTACCGTCATTAATTAATAACTTTAAAAATCAACAATATGTAAATCAATTAAAAAAATCATATTCAGAGATTGGTAATATTTTCAAATTTATGATGGCAAAAGATGAAGTTGAAAGTTTAGATGAAACTGAATTTTTCAGCAGTTTTCCGGGAGAAACTCAAAATTCATCAGGAGTTCCTGAATACTTAGACACTGCACTGGGAAAATATTTTAACGTTTTAAAAACATGTCATAGAAACGATACAACTTGTAATTCGATTAAATATAAAAGCTTACACAATAACCCGCTAGAAAACGACATTAATGATTATAATTTCTACACAGCAGGCGGACAAATTATTTACATGGGTGAATTCAAGCGTTCCAGACTGCCTGAAGAATATAATAAAGATGCTCAATTAGCCGGCTGTCCTGCAATAATAGGAGTTATTAGAATTGACGTAAACGGCGAAAAAGGCCCCAATAAATATGGCAGAGATTTATTTACATATCGATTATGCGTTAACGGAAAGCTCTTTGCTGAAGGCAGTAAAGAACTCTCAATGACAGCAGGAGAGAATTACACCAGCTACTGGTGGAAGACAAGCTATTCCTGCAGTGGTAATAATAAAGGTATAGGCCACGGCTGTGCCGGACGTGTTATGGAAAACGGTTGGAAAATGGATTATTAATCATTTTCTTCAACCTGAGGCAGCTCTTTTGTATAAGTACAGCCCAATTTTTCTAATTTCGTAATCTGATTGATAATATTGCCTGTGCCGTTTAATTTTTTTAATGAGGTATCAAGATTATCGCGAATTTTTAAAAGCTCAGATAATAATGATGCAAATTTGTCGTGAACACTTGTACAAAGTCTTGCCATTTCCAATACATTTTTATTTTGACGGTCAACAACGTGAAAAGAATTGATAATCTTTAATGAAGCAAGCAATGTCGAAGGCGATACCGGCATTACTTTATTTTTCCACGCAAAATCCCATAGTGCGCATTCATCACAAAACATCATAGAATAACAACTCTCAATAGGAATAAACATCAAAACATAATCCGGAGAAGCTTCCTCTACAGAATAATCACGCTTTGCAAGCCCTGTAATATGAGCTTTTGTAGAATCAATAAACTGCTTATAATGGATTTGTTTTTCCATTTCATCTTCTGCATTTACAAACCCGTCCCAGGCTGAAAAAGAAGTTTTACTGTCAATAAATATACATTTTCCCTCTGGTAAAAATACAGTAGCATCAGGTCTGCCCTCAGCAGTTCCCATTTGAATTTTATATTCTTCATCCTTACGAAGCCCCGATGCTTCCAAAACTCTTTCTAGAACAATTTCACCCCAGCGTCCCGATGTTCTGTTATCGGATTTCATAACATTTACAAGCGAATTTGCATCGTGAGAAATTTTATTCCCTGTTTCAAGGAAATTTTTAATATTCATATCAAATTTTGTAAAATGCTCTGTTTCTGCCTTGAAATTTTCCTCAGCACGCTTTTCAAAATCTTCAATACGTTCTCTGAAACGCTTGAAAAACTCCTCCAGCTTTTCTTTATTATGTTCAGATAATTCTGATGAGCTTTCTTTAAATATTCTGTTTGCAGTGTTTTCAAAATACAGCTTCATTTGCTCGAGCATCATATCCTGCGATGCTTTATTATTTTTATTAATAACTTTGAACGGAATAAATACGCACAAAGCTCCAATTAAAAAACCAACCAAAAATATTAAAATCTGCATACACATTTTCTCCCTATATAAAAATTATACCACAAGAAGATTAGTTCAAATAGATTAGAAAATTTGAAAATCAACCATGCGGACACAAATCCTAAAAGCATGGTGTAGAGCATGGTTGAGGCTATTTATCAATCCAAAGATGTAAGACAAATTCTCAAACCGTTATTCAGCCAATATCAATCAGGGCATGGATGAAAAGAACCCTCTAAAAGTTGTAGTATCTATAGTGTAGAGGGAACAAAAACAGGGAGATATAAAATGAGAGAGTTTAAAAGAAAATCAAGAATACTTTTAATTGACGACAATGCTGATCATTTAAGAGGAGTTAAAGAACTTATTACACTTGAAAGCAGTTACGATGTAGTAGGCGCAACAACAAGTGCTAATATGGGCACAAACCTTGCAAAAAAATATCGTCCCGATATCATTCTAATGGATATTAATATGCCTGAAAAAGACGGCTTGCAAACTATCCAGGAGCTTGAAAAATTAGACTTAGGCGTAAAAGTAATCGCATTAAGCGGTTATGACGATGCTGATTTAATCTTCAGAGCAATGAAATTAGGTGCTAAAGGCTACGTTCTAAAAACTATGGCATCTGCTCAATTAATCTATGCAATCGATGAAGTTGCATCAGGAAAAATCTACCTTCCTACAGCTCTTACCTCAAGATTTTTCGAATACTTCCAACGTTCCTTCAAAGAAGAAGCTCAAACTTCAACAGAAGAAAATCTTCTTACCTATTTGACAGCAAGAGAAGAAGAGGTTTTGGAATTATTAACACAAGGTAATAACTACAAAGGTATTGCAGGAAAATTATTTATCTCGGAAACTACAGTTAAAACACACGTAAACAATATTTTCCAAAAACTACAGGTAAATGACAGAACTCAAGCAGTACTTTATGCACTAAACAACGGTTTTGCTAACAGAAAAGCAATTCGCGCATAAGAAATTATTATAAAAATTTGTAAGGGTTCGGTTTTACGACCGAACCCTCTTTGTTTAAATGAGGTAAAATGAACGAATTATTATCACAGCAATCAAGATGTATAGCACACGAAATCCGAAACCATATTTCAATTTGCGAACTTTATACACGAATAATCAAAAAAAATCTTGAAAATGAAGGCTTCAGAAACGACTCAATTGATAATGCAATAAAATGTATCACCAAATCACTAAAAATTATGAACAATTCTCTTTTAGATTTAAAATCCCTAAATAATTTTTCACCCGAGATTTGTGATATTCAGGCTGTTTTACAAGAAGGAATAAACCTTTCAACCATTTACACAGAAGATAAAGATATTAAAATAAATTTTGAAGCAAAAGACACAGCTCCCGTATATATTGACGAAAACAAATTTCTTGCCTGTATAGTAAACATAATAAAAAATGCAATAGAAGCAATTAATAATAAAGGTGCAATAAACATAATTCTGTATATAACCGAACAAGTTTCAATAAAAATTTCCAATAACGGTGAACCGATTAAAAACCCTCAAGAAATATTTAATGCAGGATTTACCACCAAACCTTCAGGAAGCGGGCTAGGACTTCATATTTGCGCCAATAATTTACTTGCACAAAATGCTCAATTAAAATTAACTAAATCTACTCCTGAAATTACAGAATTTGAAATCACTTTACCTATTTACAAAAATTAATTAAAAAGGCAAAAATCAATATTTCCCTGGTTTTATATTTATATAGGGAAAACAAGGGAAAATTATGGACTTTTTCAATTCACTATCTCAAGTTGCCAAAAATAAAGACAATTTTAAAAAATGGGAAGAAAATCAAAAAGACGAACAAGCCCGACGCGAGGAACTATACAAACGTCGTCAATATTCCGATGCAGAACTTGCAAAAGCTAAAGCATTAGGTGAAAACATTATTGACGTAGTTGATATAATGGATAATCACTCAGAAAGTGTTGCAGAAAACGTTGAAACTGCAACAGAGCCAATCGTTGCATTTGCTCCGTTTGCATCAATACTCGGCTCCAGCTATTTAATGGCTAAATTTGTCCACCAGCCCAATTCAAAGAAAATACATGCAATTCGAGAACAAATAGAAAATGATGAAACTGCAAAAGATTTATGCAGACGAATAAGCGAATTTAACCAGAAAAATGGCAAAAATATTTATTTTTCAGAATGGGAATTAACTCATAAAGACAGTATTAAAAGAATTAAAAATTCTGAATTAAGAGCAGAAGCTATGAAATTTTATAATAAATTTCAAAAAGACACAGCAAAATTCAGAAAAGCACAAAAATTCGGTTGGATAGGGGCTGCCGGACTCACTTTAGCTTCATTTATCGGTGCAAATATCTACGCTGCAAAGTTACAGGTTGACAGTTCAAAAATTGCCCGCTATCAAGCAAGAGAATCCTTAGAAGACCCGAAAGCATTTGTAAACTATACACCCGAACAAATTGCAAAAGCTAAAGAAGAAATTGCAAAACATCCTGAATTATTAAAAGAAAAGAAAAAAGAAAAACTTAAAACAGGAATGTTTAAAAGTATTATAAACATTCTGAAAGATAGAAAAGCATATAAAGAATCCATTAAAAATGATACAGACGAATCCAAAATCGTCACAAGAGAACTATCTCCCGAAGAATTAAAACGCGCAAAACAAGATCAGGAAGTAATTCAAAGAACAGTAAGACTAATCAACAACGAAGCCGAAAAATACTCTCAAAATATGGAAGTAGCAGCAGAAGTTCTCGTTAACGGCACACCATTCTGGTGTGCTGCGGTTGGCGGAGCTTTAGGGTGGATTTTAAACAAAACCGGTGCAATTACAAAATTTGTAGATAAAAATATTGCTAAAAACGGTTCTGAAAAAACAAAAGAACTTTATGCAGATCTTAAAAAAGGGCAGGAAAGCGGTGCTACTTACCACCATAAATGGAACAAATTCAGAGAATCATTCCTGAATGATTTGCGTGGTATTGAAGAAAACGCTTCACAAGATACCATAAGAGCCACAAAACGTAAACCAACAGACATTATAAAAAACACAAAAAGATGGTTTACATCAGTTCTTGCCCATCAAAAAGGCAGAAACTGGCTTGTAGCGGGCATTGGTTTTATAACAACAGGTATTGCAGGTATGATGATTGGTTTGAAACTTACCAAATCTGCATCAAGAGCCGGCAGATATACAGCAAAACGTGAACTTGAAAAAGACCCGAGAAACTTTATCGGATATACAGAAGAAGATTACAACGAAGTTTCTGATGTTAAAAACAAGAAAAAAGGTGTTTCAAAACTAAAAGAAACGGTGATGCTCCTTCCGACAGTTATGAAACAATACTTTGCTTACGAAAAATACAAAAAAACAGAATACAAAGAAAAACAAGTATTAAACGAACTGCTCCACAAACAGGAAGTAACAGATGAACAGCTTAGAGAAGCTAAAAACTTACAACGCAAACTGTTTAATACATTCGAAAAAGTAGACGATAATTCACAAACTTACTCAGAATCAATGGAAGCTGCGATTGATATCGCACAACCGTTTGTAGTCTATGGCGGGATCTTAACGGCAGCATCACCGTTTATCTGGGCAGGAGTTCAGATGAAACGCGGCAAACTTTCTGCTGCAAAAGTTTTGAATAAGGTTACAACATTCTTCAGTAAATCAAGTGAAAGATTAAAATCAAAATGGTTTAAAAACTATCTTAAAAATGTAGCAAGCAACGTAGCACCTACAGTTCAAAAAACAAATGTTGAAAGCAAACCTGTTGCAAGAATTCTTCAAGGCGTTGATTTACAAAAAGACAGCATCCACACAATTTTTTCAAAAACTATTGCCAACTTAAAATCTACAACAGGCGACTTGAGAAACATGTCCGAACGCGAACAGCGAGAGGCAATATGGAAATTACGTGAAAGCATAGTTAGCACTGTAAGAACAAAAGATAAAGAATTAGCCGTAAAAATAGGTAAATTGTTTGACGGTCTTTTAGGCTGGACAGATAATCCTAATGTCAGAGCTGATGCTTTAGATATTATCCTAAATCCATCATCAATCAAAACAATGGGCAAAGAAAGATATGACGAAGCATATCACTTCTTAAAACAAGCAATCAAAAACGGATTTGAACATCAAAAAGTAGAAAACTTCTACACTGGTATCCAAAATATGTTCCAAAAAGCCGATCCGCAAAAAATAAGAGGTTTATATGCTGAATTACGCACCATAAGCCCCGAAGCTGAAAAGGTACTGAAACCTGAAACAGTTGAAGATTTAATCAAAGGTTTGGAAAATATAAAAGGTGAAAAAACTAAAGATTTTATTGAATATGCTATTGATGAAACTTTATCTCACGAAAACGTTGTCAATATATTAGAAGCTATTAGTGCTGCAAAAACTAAACTAAAATCTATTCCAAACCTTGTTAATGAAAATCCGAAAGCAAAAGAAATGCTTGATGTATTAAATTCAATGGTTGAAATACCTCTATCTCCAAAACAAATATCATCATTGAACAAGCTTGGAATTGCCCCCCCCCCGAATAACACTCTTAACCCAGAAACAATTCTTACACTATTTAAACAACAAACAGCAAAAGCTAAAGGGTTGAAAATTAAAGAAGCATTTGAAATACTTCCTGAAAAAATGCGTGACCCGAAACAGGCACTAAGCTCATTCAAAGCCAAAATAGAAAAAATGACTGATGATGATTTTGCTCAATTTGCGGAAGATTTACACTTCAGCAGTATGGACAGAAAAACTGTATTAGAAATTATTCCAAAACTTGAAAAGATGCTTAATAACATTCCAAAAGAAGAAATGACAGCAATCTGGAACAAAGTTGTACAAGAATTTAACGCTCATCCTGATGAATTTATTAAACTTGTAAAATCAGGTAAAGCCGGTCAAATCTTTATGACACCGGGCTTAAAAAAAGCGTTAAAAATCGCAGGTATATCATTTACGACATTTACACTTGCAATGACTTATGCTATCGAATCATGGCTTGCAGATATCAAACTTAAAGCAGGCAGACTTGGCGTAATGAAAGCAATGGAAGGTCTGGAAGATGTCAGATATTACGCAGACATTGAACCTGCACAGCAGTACTCTTCGAACCTTATGACAAAAATCACTCCAAAAACTCCTGAATTGAAATAGATTCAATACCATCAATTTTTTGGAAAGTCTTATACATTGTCTGGATAGGTTTTTTACCTACAACATCAAGAATTACATTAATCTTTGTAAGGTTTTCATCCTGCTTATTAAGCTTTTTAGAAATTTCACGTAGATGCGTATAATGTTCTATCAAATAATTATAAATATCATCCGATTTTTCACTCACACAAGAAATATTAACTTTTAAACGTTTAGTATTTTTGGTACTTGTAATAAGAACATTTTTTTCAAAAACTCTGACAGAAACAAGCGTGATTATTGAGAAAATTGTACCTATAATTGCAACTAAATACATTCCCGCACCACAAGCCATACCGATACTTGCCGCAATCCATAAAGTTGCCGCAGTTGTAAGCCCGAAAACTGTTGCCCCGTGGCGAAGTACAGTTCCACCGCCAATAAAACCGATACCTGTAACAACTTGAGCCGCAATACGAGCAGTATCTCTTACCCCTGTAGCCTGAGAAACAATGACATTATCCCCATCGGCAAATGTCGGGAAACCATAAATAGAAATTATCGTAAATATACACGCACCAAGACATACAAGAATATTCGTCCTAAGCCCTGCATATTTATTAGTCATTTCGCGTTCCAAACCAATTGCAAAACCTAACAATAATGCGGATAAAACTCTAATTAAAATATCAAAAAACATCTACCGTACCTTTGATTTTGGGTCTAACACATCTCTTATAGTATCACCTATTAAGTTAAATGCCAAGACCGCAACAAAAATTAAAAATCCGGGTGTCAAAAGCCAAGGACGATAAATAATATTTGTGTATTCCTGCGCCTCTTTAAGCATATTCCCCCAGCTTGCATCAGGCTGTTGAATCCCCAGACCCAAAAAGCTCAATCCTGATTCAGAGAGAATATAAGAAGGCACAGACAATGTCATTGCAACAATCACAAAACTTGTAGTCTGCGGTAGAATATGTTTCACAATAATTCTAAGGCGCGAAGCGCCGATTGATTTTGCAGCCTGAACATATTCCTGATTTTTAACAGATAAAACCATACCCCTTACAACACGCGCAAAACCTGCCCAGCCGATAAGCGCCAGGATTACAACAATAAGCATAAACCTTTGAACACTAGTCATTCCCGACGGCAGAATTGATGCAAGGATTATCAAAAGATAAAAACTCGGAATAGACATAACAGCCTCTGCAAACCTCATCATAATCATATCGGTTTTACCGCCGAAATATCCCGCAATCCCGCCATACAAAAGTCCTATAGGGAATAAAACAAACAAGGCAAGAAATCCGATTGTCATAGAAATTCTTCCGCCAAACAACAGTCTTGAAAAAACATCACGCCCGTTAATATCAGTTCCGAGCAAGAATAAACGTCCGTCATTGTCAGTCGTCATTAGATGTCTTTCCATAGGGATTAAACCCAAAAACTTATAAGGCTGACCTTTCGCAAAGAATTTAATATAATGTTTTTGACTTCTGTCAAGCGTGTAGATAATTTTCAAATCCGCATCGTCAAATTCTCTTTTATAATTATAAGTGTACGGTTTGGAAAATTTGCCGTTTTCATCAATCGTAAAAATCTTAGAAGGCGGAACATAAGCCATTGTTCTATCCGAAAAATCTTTTGTATAAGGGGCTATAAAATCCGCAAAAAACAACGCAAGATAAATTGTCCCCAAAACAATGAGAGCAATACGTGCAAACTTATCTTTCCACAATTGTTTTAACATGCCTGACCTCCTCTGATTCTCGGGTCAGTCATAATTAAAAGAATATCAGCGATTAAATTGCCTAAAATAAGCATTACAGCCCCCATCATCAATGATGCCATAACAAGGTTTATATCCGATTTTAAAACAGCTTCCAAAATCAGTCTGCCCAAACCGGGGTACTGAAAAACGTATTCTGTCAAAGCAGCTCCGCTTAATAGCCCTGCAAATTCAAACCCTAAAAGGGTTATAAGAGGATTAACCGCATTTCTCAAAGCATGCTTAAAAATAACCTTAAACTCACTCAATCCCTTTGCTCTGGCAAACTTAACATAATCACTGTCCAAAACATCCAATAAATTTCCCCTCATCTGTCTTTGCAATCCAGCAAGAGAAAGCGTAAATAAAACTGTTACGGGCAAAACTAGGTGACGCGCAATATCGCCGAACTTTTGCCAGAAATTCATCTCTAAAAAATTAGAACTTGTCAAACCACCAACAGGAAACCACCCTGTTTTAACAGCAAAAATCAACAATAATACCGCAAAGAAAAACGACGGTATTGCCATACCGATACTTGTTAAAACTGTTAAAGCTCTATCAAAAGGAGTTTTCCAATATACTGCGGATAAAATACCGAGAGGAACTCCGACAATCCATGCGAGAAAGATTACAATTGTAGTCAAAAGCAGTGTGTTTGGAATACGCTCTTTTAACTTTGTGCTAACCTTTTCGCCGTTGGAAGTCACACCCAAATCGCCTTTGAGAAATGATTTAGCCCACTTACCGTACTGAACGATTATAGGTTTGTCCAATCCTAAACGCTGTGTTTCTGCCTGCAAAGTTTCTTTAGAAACCGACGGATTTAACCTTAATTCAGCCAAAGGGTCAACCGGCGACAAGCGGATTATAAAGAAGCTTATCAGTGAAACAATAATAAGCAAAGGTATTGTCTGTAATATTCTTTTTAATATATATATTAAAATCTGCATTATTCTACGTACATCTCCTCAATATTATGAGTAACTCCGCCCAAAACTGTCGGATATATATTTTTAAATTTGTTTCTTATTGCAACAATCCTAATTGGCGAATATATATAAATAAAAGGTTTTTCATCATACACTATCGCCTGATATTCATCATAAAATTTCTTTCTGTCCTCAAATTTCGTTGCAAGCGCGCCCTGTGTATAAAGATAATCTATACGATTTTCAAATGGGTAACGGCGGCTTTTCTCATCTCCCTCTAAACGCTGGTTGAATATATGCAAAGTTCCGTCAGAAAGCCATACGTTTTTGCCTCCGTTAGGCTCAAGAGGCGAACCAGTAAATCCCATTATAACCATATCCCAGTCAAGCGTTGACATCAACTTATTCACAAGCGAATTAAATTCAATAGGTTTGAAATTAACTTTCATTCCCAAATCTTCAAGGTCTTGTTTTACCATAACCCCAATAGCTTCGCGCTCTGTGTTTCCTGCATTTGTATAAAGGTCAAATTCAACATGATTTCCGAAACGGTCTAACAAATGCCCCGCTTTATCCCAATAAAACCCTGATTGCTTCAATAATTCACGAGACTTATTTATATCCTTATCGTAAGGTTTTAAGTCCTTATTCAAAAAAATAGAATTTAATGTTTCAGGCGTAAACAAAGGATACGCAAGACCGTTTGCAATATTAAACACCATATTTTTTCTATCAATTGCGTAATCTACAGCCTGTCTGAAGTTTTTATCCTGAAACCAAACCTGTTTTTTCTGGTCTACATAATATTTTCCCTTATCATTTTTACGGTTATTCATATTCATACCAATATACATTGTTCCCGTATCAGGCCCGATATTGTAAACCGTGAAATCAGAGTGTTTTTCCATTTCTTTGAAACGGGCAACATTAGCTCCCTGCAAACTTATTTCATCAATCTCTCCGCCTTCAAATTTTAAAACCTGATTGTTTATGTCACCGACAATTAAGTAAACAAGTTTTTCAAGATATGGAAGTTTTTGCCCGTCTTTATTAATAACGTAATAATTAGGATTTTTTTCAAACACAACACGCTGTGCTGGAACATACTCTTTCAGCTTAAATGCACCCGAAGTTACAAATTCATCCGGTCTTGTATTTGTTGATAAAAACCCGTCAAAATATGCTTTCCCGCGATTTACTGCAGGTTCAAAAATATGTTTTGGTGCAATTGGCGAAGATAACATTCTCAAAAACGGTGCAAACGGTTTAGGTGTAACAAATTTTACCGTATAATCATCAATCTTTGTGACAACAGGTAATTTACTGTCAATAATTATTGAATCACGTGTTGAAGTATTTCCAAATCCGCCTAAAATTATTTTATTCCACGTAAACACAACATCATCTGCCGTAATTAGTTTTCCGTCTGACCATTTAATACCGTGACGAAGATTTACAATATACTCACACCCCTGAACTGTGAAGGATTTTGCAAGTTTCGGAATAGTTTCGCCCGTAACAGGATTTGTCGTTACAAGTCCGTCATACATAATCTCAGACATTGTGGATGAAATATTGTCCTTTGAATTAAACGGATTAAAAGTTTTCGGGCCCTCGCCAATTGTGGATGAAACAAACTGACCGCCAAATTTACCAACAGGTGCTTGTGATTCAAGATAATCAGCACCATTAATTGTAACATTTCTTTCAATCGGATAATCTGCAAAAACAAGTTCCTCCTTCGGACGCAATTGAGGAGTATTTTCCGATGCAATATCCTGCCGTATACAAGCTCTGCAAAGCCCAAAAACAATGACTAAAACTAAAATAACATACATAACCCGTTTCATAGTTTTAGCATAACATAAATAAAATATTTAAGGACTAGCCAGGTGAATAAATATAGTTTTTAATAATCCATTTCCCAGCCGTTATCTTGCAACACCTTGAAACATGCTGCTGCATCTGCTCCCCACAAAGAACTTGCAGCCTGACATCTTACTAAATCTGCTTTTGATTCTGCCTCAGCTTTGTCCTTCTCGCATGCTTCATCATCTTTTCCGCAAGTAATATCAGTATAAGCTTTTAATGAACCATCATTAAATAAACCTAATACGAACACATCTCTGCCTAAAATATTAGGGCCAGATTTACCATTTGTATCAAATGCAACATAAGTTAAAAAATTACCAGTCTTATCAAATGCAACAGAATAATAACAAATACCAGCGCCACTTGTTGTAACATGACAAGTTATACCTGTACTGTAGTTAGCTGAATTACCTGAAAGGTTTTTTGTTTGAGACCCGCCAACACAGCTATCCATAGCTCCACCACCACCAGGATTACAAGTCTTAATAATTTTCATATGATTTTTTAACAGCCTATCTAAATCTTGGTAACCAGAAACACCTGCCTCACGTAAATTTATAGCATTTCGTTCTGCAATAGCAGATTCAGTTACTTGTTGAAACTCATTATAAACTTTATGTAATTGAGTTACATAAACTTTGCGCTGATGATTTTTTGTCAAGTAGGCAGCGTCATTGCTGAAACGACTCCAATAATACCAAGAGTAACTAAAACTTCCGCTAATGTAAATGCAAATCTTCCTAAACTATTTTTTATTTTCATATATAAACTCCTTTATATAGTATTATAACAGATTTAATAAATTAAGCAAGCAAAAGATTAATTTTTCCTTAAGGAACTTAATTTTTTATCAAATTTGTTATATAAATATATTATCAGTAAAAGAAGGGAGAAATATTATGTTAAAACCATTAGGCGACAGAATTGTTATTAAAGTTATTGAAGATACAGAACAGACTTCAGGCGGAATTTTTATTCCTGACAGTGCTAAAGAAAAACCTCAAAAAGGTGAAGTAGTGGCTGTAGGTGAAGGTAAAATGAACGACAAAGGCGAAAGAGAACCTATGGACGTAAAAGCAGGAGATGTAATTCTCTATGCAAAATACGCAGGTACAGATATTAAAATGGACGGATGTGAATACAAAATTCTTTCTATTAAAGATGCATTAGCTATTATTGAATAAGGAGAAATAAAATGGCAAAACGTATAGTATTTGACGAAGAAGCAAGAAAATCGCTTCTTAAAGGTATTGATGCGGTAGCAGATGCCGTAAAAGTAACACTTGGGCCAAAAGGCAGAAACGTAATTTTAGAAAAAAAATACGGAGCTCCACAAATCGTTAACGACGGCGTTACAATTGCAAAAGAAATTGAACTGAAAGACGGACTTGAAAATGCAGGTGCACAACTTCTTAAAGAAGTTTCATCTAAAACAAACGATGTTGCAGGCGACGGTACAACAACAGCTTCAGTTTTAGCTCAAGCAATCGTTCGCGAAGGCTTGAAAAACTTGACAGCAGGCGCTAATCCTATGTCTATGAAACGCGGTATTGACAAAGCCGTTGAAATCGCTGTAAAAAACATTAAAGACTTATCAAGACCAGTCAACACAAAAGAAGAAATCGCTCAAGTTGCAAGCGTTTCAGCAGGCAACAACAGAGAAATCGGTGAACTTATTGCAGAAGCAATGGAAAAAGTCGGTCACGACGGTGTTATTACTGTTGAAGAAAGCAAATCTTTCGGTACAAACTTAAAAGTTGTTGAAGGTATGCAGTTTGACAAAGGATATTTGTCACCATACTTCGTTACAGACGCAGAAAGAATGGAAGCTGTATTGGAAGATGCTTATGTATTCTGCTGTAACAAAAAAATCAACCTTATCTCAGATATGGTTCCGTTACTTGAACAAGTTGCACGGGACGGACGTTCATTATTACTTATCGCAGAAGACATCGAAGGCGAAGCTTTAGCAACTTTAGTTGTTAACACAATGAGAAAAGTTTTGAGAGCAGTTGCAGTAAAAGCTCCTGGATTTGGCGACAGAAGAAAAGCTATGCTTGAAGATATCGCAATCCTTACAGGCGGAGAAATGTTTACTGAAGAATTAGGCATCAAACTTGAAAACGTTACAGCTCAAATGTTAGGTAGAGCAAAACGCGTTACTGTTACTAAAGACGAAACTACAATCGTTGTCGGCGAAGATACAAGAAATGCAGTTCAAGACAGAATTAGACTTATTAGAAAACAAATCGAAGCTTCTGATTCTGAATACGATAGAGAAAAACTTCAAGAACGTGTTGCAAAACTTTCAGGCGGTGTTGCTGTAATTGAAGTCGGCGCAGCTTCAGAAGTTGAACTTAAAGAAAGAAAACTAAGAATTGAAGACGCATTGAACGCTACACGTGCAGCTAACGAAGAAGGTATCGTTCCAGGTGGCGGTGTTGCATTGGTAAGAGTTAAACAAGAACTTTCAAAACTTGTAAACTCAACAAACTTCTCATCTGATGATGAAAAAATCGGCTTTAAAATTCTTACATCAGCACTTGATGTACCTCTAAGAGCAATCGCTCGCAACGCAGGTGCTAAAGCTGACGTTGTAATTGATACAGTATTAAGTCATGACGGAGCTTACGGTTATGATGCATTGAATGATGAATACGTTGATATGTTCAAATCAGGTATCGTTGACCCTGCAAAAGTAACTCGTTCAGCTTTAATCAACGCAGCATCAGTTGCTTCAATGTTATTAACTACCGAAGCTGCTGTTGTAGACATTCCGGAAGACAAGCCTGAAATGCCGGCTATGCCAGGAATGGGTGGTATGGGCGGAATGATGTAATAATCATTTCTATAGAATATAAAAAAAGGCGGGAATTAATTCCCGCCTTTTTTTATTCATCAATTCTTTTCCCACCAGGCATACCATCAGGAGCGGGTAAAAACACCCCCTGATCTGTTTTCCAAGCACGACGTCCATCTTCCAGAGTAATTCGTTCAAGATTAGTATATCTTGTATAATTTCTTTGAAAAAACGAATTTTCTCCACAAGGACCATCTGTCCAATCCTGCATGACTGTTTTATATTTATCAAGCATTTTGTTTAAAAATGAATAACTCAATCCTAAATCTGTATATTCTTGTTCTTCTGGTTTATCTAATATATTAAATGTTGCGTGCCACGCATCAGTTCCAAATTCAGGAGCATCTTTAAAGTTATCTCTAACGCGAGGCATACCATACCGTGTTTCAATTTCTGTCATTCTATCATCCATACTTGTTAACTGTGCATCATATCCTTGATAAGTAGTATCATTTGCCAGAAATTCCTCAAGCTGCTCGTCTGTAAGTGGACCTTGTACCGGTGCTACCGATTCAGGCATACCTCTTGCAACAATAGCATCATATTCCGGATTTTCACCTCTTGGCGGACCTGTAACAAGAGGTGTTTCAGGTTCATTTGCAACTACCACTGTCGCAGGCTCTTTCAAAGAATCCGGGCTAATCGGCTGTCCATCTTTTTTGAATGCCGGAACAATTGTTCCGTTTGACATAACAAACGAGACTTCAACTCCTTCTGGTAATGGCTTACCTAATGCTTGTTGTACAAGGACATCAGCCTGTGCTTTAGTTATTCCTGCACCGCCAGTAACAGCAACAGTATCCTCTTCAACTTCAGATATTTCATCAGAGACAACATCAGTAGTATCAACGTCAACGTCAGTATCACCTTCTGAAACAGCAACTTCAGCCTGTACAGTTTGTTCTTCCACTGGTGCTGACGCAGTACCAGTAAGCAATTGAACTATTTTATTCCAAACATCTTGAGCAAGTTCAATAACTTGATTTGCCATCACTTTAAAATCAGTTTTCCAGTTTGCACTGTCATTAAGTTTCTCAATATCATCGCCATCGGTATAAATCTGCGAACCACTTTCTTGTGCAGTTTTTACCTCAGTCATAACTTGCTGCCATACTGACAAAGTATTATTGGAAATTGTTCCGCCATCTGCTTGAACTTTTGCCTTTATTGCCTGTGTAATACCTTGACCGTTAGAAACATTAATTTGAACCATAAGCTCTCCGTTTTTATACTCTCTTTTATTTATAAAAACATAGAACCGTAACAAATTTCAGTTCAAGGCATACGGGTACAGGTATGCTATGCTATGCTATGCTATGAGCGATTTTAGATCCAATTAAGAAATAAGTAAAATATTTACAAAAGTTTACAAAACACTTAAATATCTTTCACCCGTATCAGGCAATATTGCAACAATAACTTTTCCCGCATTCTGTTTAGAATACTCAATTGCTGTATATAATGAAGCACCTGATGAAATACCGCACAATATACCTTCTTGTACAGCACAGCGTCTTGCTGTTTCTAAAGCATCTTCATTTGAAACAGTAAAAATTTCATCAACCACACTTCTATCAAAATTATCCGGAACAAAATTTGCACCGATACCTTGAATTTTATGAGGTCCGGCCTGACCGTTTGACAGCAATGGAGATGATAGAGGTTCTACCGCTACTGCTTTAATATCAGGATTCTTTGCCTTTAATGCTCTTGCAATACCCGAAATTGTACCACCTGTGCCAACACCTGCGATAATAACATCAACTTTGCCGTCTGTATCTCTCCAAATTTCTTCTGCAGTAGTAAGCATATGAATTTCAGGATTAGCAGGATTTGCAAACTGTTGAGGAATAAACGAATTTTTTATTTCCTTATGAAGTTCGTTAGCTTTATCAACAGCGCCTTGCATACCTTTTGCGCCTTCCGTTAAAACTAGTTCCGCGCCATAAGCTTTTAACAATTTTCGACGTTCTTCACTCATCGTTTCAGGCATAGTCAAAATCATATGATAACCTTTGACTGCACAGACCATAGCAAGTCCTATACCTGTATTCCCGCTTGTTGGTTCAATTATAACAGTATCCTTATTTATAACCCCTTTTTTCTCGGCATCTTCAATCATATTAAGAGCAGGACGGTCTTTCACCGAGCCTGCGGGATTAAAACTTTCAACCTTTGCAAGAACTGTTGATTTTCCCGTATTCAATTTGTTTATTTTCACTAACGGAGTATTTCCGATTAAATCTAATATATTTTCTGCAACTTTCATACTCTAATATTAAAAAAGGGCTGATAAAAAATCAACCCTTTATAAGAATTATTTTTCTTCAACAGGACACGGCATCGGATGATGTTTCGGCGGATGCTTTTTAAATTCTTTATCGAATTTTTTACGTCCTTCATCTTTCATTTTTTTCAGTTCTTTAAGCTGTGATTTAGTCAGTATAGCTTCAAAGTTTTTCATATTTTCCATACGAAGTCTGTGCATTTCCTGTTTCAAAGCTCCGATTTCTTTTTTCAATTGTTCAATCTTTTCATTTTGCGCTTGAACTGCCATTCTCGAAAGTTTAACGGCTTCAATTTCAGCACGTTTTTCTTTAATTTTTTCCATTAAAGGTTTCATCTGTTCAAAACTTTTTTCACGAAGCTCTTTTGCTTTCGCTTTTTGTTCATCAGTAAGTTTTAAACGCTGTTCAAATTCAGCCTGACGTTTTTTGAAATCAGGACCTTTAGGCGGTCTTTGACAATTGCATTTCGGGCATTTACATTCAGGTTTCTGCGGAGTCAATTCTTCTGCCATTACTGCACTTGACGCGATAATAAGTGCACAAGCCATAATTAAAGTTTTTTTCATCATAAATACATCCTTTCTATAATAAATCTTCTAACTTTTGCGCCAATTCTTTTTTTGCGTTGTATAATCTCGATTTAACGGTACCTAACGGGCACTTTAGTTTTTCTGCCGTTTCTTCATAGCTGTAACCGTATATTTCACAGTACATAACAACTTCTTTAAATTTAGGTTTTAAAGAATTAATAGCGCCTGTAATTCTCTCCTGCCTGTCGTTACTAATCAGAGTAAGTTCTGGCGTTTGTTTCTTGTCTTTAACTGTTGTCAGGATTTCATCATCTTCAGAATTTCTATTTTTATATTGCGCTGATTTCAGATAATCCTTTGAAACATTTTTTGCAATTGTGCTAATCCAACTCTTAAACGAACCTTGTTCTTTGTATTTGTCTTTATTTTTCCAAATTTTAACAAACACTTCCTGTTCAAGGTCTTCATTCGTTTCTTTGGTAATTAGTCTTATTATATTTCTTACATTGTTTTGATTATTTTTTACTATTTCTTTAAAATCCACTATTCCACCATTAACAATCCGTATGCGTCTACAGGAAGTCCTAAGTCTTCTGCACTTAATGTATTTCCATATTTAATGATGTCGGAAATATCAGTATTAAAATTCACTACACCCATTGTCGCTGCACTAAGCAATATTGTAAGCATAGCGCAGGCAATTTTTAACTTTGCTGTATTTTTTCGTCTTTTTACATAATATGGTTTTACTTCTTTCAACAAGTCGGAAACCTTATCCATAATTTCCTGTTCTTTTTTACAATCTTCACAGGTTTCAATATGTTTTTTTAAAGTTTCTTCATCGCTAAAAATAAATAATCCTTCATATTTGTTACATCTGTTGTTCATATTTTTCATCCTTTACACTATTATAACGAATGTAAAATAAAAAAGTTCATTTTTTTATTATACACTAGCAAAAAAATTTTTGTTTGGTTTTTATATAAAGCGGAAAATCATGTCATTTATCAATTTTATAAAAAATACATGCTCAAATCTGGGCAATAACAGTAAACCATTATATCCGATACTAGCCATCTCATGCGCAAACGGGATATTTAGACCAACATTTACAATGATGAAAAAAGGTGAAAATCCGGAAAGTAAGAAGTATGCCGCATTAAGAGAAGGAATTACGGAAGTCGTTGCAATGCCGACTTATTTTGTAACAGGTATATTAGGTGCAAAATTAGGTGAAAAAATTGCCGCAAAAGCTCACGAAGCAGATATTGCAAAAAGAACAAAAGCCGGAGAAGTAATTTCTGAAACTGTCAAACAAGAAATGAAAGCTTCTGCAATCAAAAAAGGTCAGGCAGGTTTAGGTTTACTTGCAATATGTTTTGCAGCAGGTGTCGTGATTCCCGCACTCTGCTCAGTTGTCGTAACCCCTGTTATGAAACGCATAGGTAAAAAGCCTGAACAAAAACCGCTTGATATAAAAGAAACTGCAGTAAAAATGCCTACAGTAATACGTCAAACAACTCCAATTGTTCGCCCGACTTTTAATAACTGGAACTCGGGCATGAAAGTAGGGGGCGTATGATTACAGCAATTTCTAAAGTGATTACAAACCCGACAGTGGTAAATATAGCTCAAAATGCTGACGCGACAGTTACCTGTAAAACAACCGTAAACGCAATTGGCAGACCAGGATTTATTCTGATAGATAATCATATTGATAAAGAAACTAAAAAATTCGCTTCTATAAAAGAATTTTTATACCAAGCAACCTGCCTTGGTGTTTATATGGCAGTTATTGTTCCGATATTTAAAAAAGGCGGATTTAAAGTTGCAAAAGAAAAAATCTTTAAAAATACACAAGGTTTTGAACATTTTAAAAATTTCAAAGAATATTCCGCATACAAAAAAATAGCTGATTTAGCAACAAAAAAAGAAAGATTAAACGCACTCAACAATTCTAAAAATAAATTTAGCGATGTTCTAACAACAGAATTGAAAAAAGACAAGCCAAACCATTTTGGTGACATAAAAGGTGCGGTTGAATTAAGCAACATTACAGGCTCTGTAGTTGGACTTGCAATCATTGCTCCACAGGTAAGTCAGGCACTTATTCACCCGGCTATGCGACTTCTTGGACTGGAAAAGAAAGATAAATAACACAAGGATATTAAAAAAGGACTCTTACAAGAGTCCTTTTAAGTATTCAATGGAACGCTGAGTTAATAATTCAGCCTTTAATTTTTTATTCTTTCTCTCTTTTTTTGGAAGCTCAATCGACTCAATAATTCCCCAATTTGAATTTATCGGCTGAAAATTTTCATGATTTTCATCGCTTATATATTGAGTTAAAGCTCCTAGAATAGTTTCTTTCGGCAATACTAAAAGCGGTTGGTCATTTATAAGTCTTGCCATATTAATCCCTGCCAGCATGCCTGTTGCAATAGATTCAGTGTAACCTTCCGTACCTGTTAATTGTCCCGCAAAAAACAGATTTTCACGTTTACGGGTTTGAAGCGTTGCATTTAAGACTTTTGGCGAATTTATAAAAGTATTTCTGTGCATAACACCATATCTTACGATATTAACATTTTCAAGCCCCGGAATTGATTGCAATAATTCTTTTTGCGCAGGCCATTTCAAATTAGTCTGAAATCCTACAAGATTAAATAATGTCTTTGCAGAATTATCTTGACGTAATTGTACAACTGCATAATTTTCCTCACCGGTACGCTTATCAATAAGCCCTACAGGTTTCATTGGACCAAACCTCAATGTATCAACACCGCGAGAAGCTAAAACTTCAATTGGCAGACAGCTTTCAAAAAATTTAGCATTCTTTTCAAACTCTTTCAACTCAATCTTTGGCGCATTAATCAAAATATTATAGAATTTTTCGTATTGCTCTTTGTTCATCGGGCAATTAATATAAGAAGCTTCCCCCTTATCATAACGGCTTGCCCAGAAAGCTATATCAAAATTAATACTATCTTTTTCCACAATAGGGGCAATAGCATCAAAAAAATGTAAATGCTCGCTTTGTGTAAACTCTCTTATAGAATTTGCCAAACTGTCAGAAGTCAAAGGCCCAGATGCCATAATAGTATAACCATCAGGAATTTCAGCAACTTCTTCTTTAATTACGGTAATATTAGGATTGTTCAAAATTCTATCCGTAACAGTCTGCGAAAACAACTCTCTGTCAATTGCAAGCGCATTACCTGCCGGCACAGAGCATTCACGGGCAATTTGAATTAACTCACCGCCCAAAAGTTCCATCTCTTTTTTCAACAAACCTGATGCATTAGAACAATCGCCAGCTCCAAGACTGTTTGAACATACAAATTCTGCAAACTTTTCAGTTTTATGCGCACCGGTAGATTTTTCAGGACGCATCTCATACAATTTAATTTTTATTCCGCGTTTAGCAAGTTGTAAAGCAGCTTCACTCCCTGCTAAACCTGCACCAATAACATTTACTTCCATAACTCCAGTTTAACAGTTAAAAAAATAGTGTCAATTTATTAGTCAACAGGGTGATTTTTTATTTATAATAAGGGTTTATTACAGGTTTGTAAATTTATTGTTATATTTGTAGTAAATAACTTGCAAACATGACAAATATTAAGTATAATAAATACACTTAATACATTTATCTTAATTTTTCTTAAAATCTAGTCGGAAAAAGGCAATAAGTGTAAAAGTGATGTTTTTAAATATGTGTGTAGTTATGAAATTTTAAAGTAGGGACATGTCAGTAAAAGCAATAAACCAAAAAGTTACTGTCCAAAACAGTAATCAGAAGAATTCTTACGGCCGTCAACAAACATTCACAGGCAGCTTTAATCCTGTAGTTACTCTTATGGATGCTATTGATAAAGGAGGCTTTGCTGCATCTTTTATTGCTCAAGACGGTATTGGCATGGTTGCTCCGCGTATATATGAAGGTCTTAATCGTAACAGACCTAAAGACGAAAACGGCAAAAAAACAGGCCCGCTTAACTGGGAATTTGCAAGACGTGAAGGTATCAGAGAAATTCTCAGCGGCCCGAGTGCATTCTTAATCCCATTAGGAATACTAAGCGTCGTTAAGAAAACTTCAGGCCCCGCAAACAACGTTCACGTTAATCACATTGAAGCATTAGGCTCTGATTTCGCTGAATACGCAAGCCGAAATACAACTCAGCTTGGCGATACTCAAGCGTTCAAAAAAGGCTATTATACTCAAGTATTTGAAAATGTATTATCAAATTCTACAGATAACAACCTTTCAGCAGATAAAATAAAACAAACTGCACAAAATTTTGCAGAAAAACTTGTTGAAGCTGAAAGTAAAGACAAAAAAGGCGCTAAAAAACTCTTAGCTGAAATTACAGGAGAATACTCAAAACTTCGTAAATCTACAGTTTCATCATCAAGTGATGAATTAGGCGCAGTTATTAAAGTTAACGGACAAAATAAAACAGTTGGAACAAACATCAGACGTTTAACTCAAAGTTTAACAGATTATACAAACGATGCACTAAAACATGTTCCTCATACTTCTGAAAACATTGCAGAAGCTGTTAAAAAATTCAACACTCATAGAGCAGGCACAAGAGTCCTTACAAACCTCGGTATGTGGGGAGCTGTTGTAGGGTTCTATACACTAATTCCGAAACTTTACAACATGGGTATTAAACATGACCCAGGCTTAAAAGGTTTGGAAGAAAATAACGCAGAAGATGATGCAAACAAATCAAAAGACCCGTCATTTACAGGTCTTGCTTCAAAAGCCGGTGAAACAGCTATGAAAGGCGGAAAAGCCGGTAAAATCTTAGGAAACTTTGAATTTAACGGAGCTTCAATGACAGTTCCGGCAATGCTTACACTGTTATTTGGTTTCTGTCTTCCTCCGCGTTATATCAATGCAAAAAGTGATAAAGAACGTAAGGAAATTTTAGTCCGCGACATTTCAAGTTTCGGCGCAATACTTTTTGGTGCAAAAGCTTTATCAAGAGGCTTCTCTGATGCATTTGCTAAAATGTCAGGTCTTGCATTAAACATTAAACCTCAAGACCACAATAACAGCATCTTGCATAAACTCAAAAATTACTTTACTGCCGGCAGCGGAATAGAAGTTCTTACAAGCGAACAAATTGTAACTAAATACAGCAACTTGGATGGTTACAAAGACGGTATCAACGGCTTCTTCGACTTCCTAGAAAATAACGGCGGAAACGTTAAAAAAGCATTACACCTTGATAAAGGCGTTCAAGAACAATCTGAAGCTATTATGAAAAAATTCGGCAATAAATCTCTAAAAGATGCCAGTGTAGAAGAAATTAAAGAAGCTTTCAAAAAAGCAAAAGGCTCAGAAGCTCTTGATAAAATCTACACAGTATTCTCATCAACAGATAATAAGTTTATCAACAGAGCAAAAACATTCAACAGTGCATTTGGATTTGCATCAACACTCGTTCTTGTTCCTGCATTTATGATGTGGCTTGCAAGATACTGTGAAAAAATGACTAAAAAAGCGGTTGAAAAAGAAATGGCATTAAAAGCAAAAAATACACAACCTGCTCCACAGCCAATGCCAATTACAACAGATAAACCAACTATGGCAGGATTTTTAAAATAATTAATTCATAACTACAAAAGACGGCTCAATTGAGCCGTCTTTTTCTTTTCTTATTCTTCAATTAAAGCGTTAATATCAGCAACCATTGCATCAGGATCAAATCCGTGAACCTTAGCACCTGCTTCTAAATTTTCAAAATGAGCAGCTGCACATCCGATACATCCTAAACCGTATTTTTGGAATACAGCAACGCTTTCAGGACATTGTTGAACAATATCCATAATATTCATATCTTTAGTAATCTTAGCCATAATATACCTCCTTTGACTTTCGTGGATAATTTATTAAAAATATTATACACTAAAAATAGAAGGATATGTAGTTATGGAATTTATCAAAAATTTATTCAAAGATGAAGACAAAGCAGTAGGTCTTTGCAGTTTCAAGAAGAAAGAGCAAAAAACCTATACTTTTACGCCGCAATTCAGCGCAATAGAACTTATCTATAGCACTAATACAAAAAATAATTTCTTATTAAGCTAAACAATATAAATTCAATCCATGAATACCATCACCGCGATGTTCTGGACAATTAGGATTTGCATTTTCAAAATTAAATGCATTTTGTGCAAATCTATTATTATCAGCTTGTTTATTTACTTGAAAAGGATTTGATATCCCTAATGCAGGATTAATCCCAAAAAGTTTTCCAATCGGCATAATTACTCCATAATTTCCCTATATTTATATAAAGGAAATTTTTGATAAAAAATTGCCAAAATACAGAAAAATATTAAGTAATATTAAGCAAGAAAATCTAAAGTACGTGCCTGAGTCTCACTGCCAAAGACTTTCGGGTGATTTAAATTATATTCGGAATTATTAAACAAATTACTGTTTTGTTTACGATTTTCAAACAGGTTTACAGGATTAACCCGATAAATATTATTTGGCTGTATTGCTTTAACACTATTCATATATAAAATAAAACCTGAAATTTTATTCAATTTCAGGTTTTGAAAATTTTGTAACAATTGTAATATTACTGATCACTCTCGTGATGTTCGTTATCTTTCATAAGTTTTTCAAAGTCAGACGGTTTAATGCTTTGAACAAACTTTTTAAACTCTTGCGCCTCAGCTTCATCTTTAGCAGAATCTGTGGAAACAGAACCGTTTGAAATAACATTTGCCGTAACAAAAATAGGTGCATCCACTCTTATTGCAACAGCAATTGCATCTGACGGACGGGAATCAATTTCAATAACTTCGTCTTTATCATTTACTAAAAACAAAGTTGCATAATAAGTATCTTTTTCCACATCATTAATTTCAATTTTATCAAGCTTATATCCTGTTTTTTCGATAATATTAATAATCAAATCATGTGTCATCGGACGAGTTACAGATAAATTTTCAATTTTTCTGATAATCGCGCTGGCTTCAGCTGACCCAATCCAAATCGGAAGTGCTTTTCTGTTATCTTTATCATGCAATACAACAATAGGTGAACCTGTTCTTGTATCAAGGGCAATACCCATAACTTTCATTTCAATCATAGCGTTAAACCTTTCTATATACACAATTTTAACCTAACAAAAGAAAGTGGTCAACAGATATTTACTAAAAAAATTTTTTATGTTATTATAGAAATATACTCATGCGGAGTAATGGCCGAGTGGCTGAAGGCGGCACCCTGCTAAGGTGTTATGTGGAGCAATCTGCATCTAGGGTTCAAATCCCTATTACTCCGAATTAAAAAAGGATACCTTTTTAAGGTGTCCTTTTTTATTTTTGTGATAGAGGATTTTAAACCTCTTTTAGGGTTCAGCGCGAGTGAGCCGAAGACGAAGGCTTGTCGGCGTAATGACAAAGTCATTGGATTCGACAACCGTAGACCTGCTAAAGGCGAACGAGCAAGACTGCGGAAGCGAGCTAAGGCTGAAGCGCTAATGTGTTTTGTTGAAAACAAAACTTTTATTTACAGCAAGAACAATTACAGCCATTTTGACAGTTTTGACAGCCTGCCGGCATTTCTCCGTTTTGGGCAAAATCTTCAAAACTCTTTTTCCATTTTGGCTTTGCACAAGAACATTTATTCATAAAACTTATATAAGAAACCAACTGCATTAAAACCTTTTCAGGCACATAATATTCAAGATTATTTGTACAAACTTCAAGATTTTCTTCATCAACCATTAAAACTTTTTGAAGAAAATCACTCACAATGCTTCTTCTTGCATTAATCATATCAACTGTTTTTTTACCTTTGGCTGTCATTGTTATAATGCCATAAGGTTCATAATTTATATAACCTTTTTTTGCAAGAGCCTTAACTGCTTCTGATGCTGAAGCCATGCCTACTGACATTTTGGCAGAAACATCTTTAACTCTGCATGCTGTGTTCATTAAAACAAGTTCATATATAGCAATCAAATATTTTTGCAAGCTTTGTGTTAAATTTTCCATAATAAATTTATAACATACTATTTGCAAAATTTCAATGTTTATAATATGTTATGGTATACCATAACATATTTGGAGAATAATAAAATGAGAATACTGGTTGGAATGTCAGGCGGAGTTGATTCCTCAACAACCGCATTATTACTAAAAGAACGAGGGCACGAAGTAATTGGTGCTACAATGGCAATATGGGGAAAAGAAGGAGTTTACAACAAAATCCGGCTTCCTAAAAAAACTCATGGAGCATGCTTTGGTCCTGACGAAAAAGAAGATATAGAAACAGCAAGAAAAGTCTGCAAACAAATTGGAATTGAATTTCATGTATTTGATTGTGCAAAACAATATGAAGAAATCGTTTTAAAAAATTTCAAAAGCGAATACCTTGCAGGCAGAACACCAAACCCTTGCATTTGGTGCAATTCATTAATAAAATTTGATGTTCTACCACACATTGCAAAATTAAACGGCATTGAATTTGACAAATTTGCGACAGGTCACTATGCAAGAGTAGATTTTGAAAATGGCAGATATTTATTAAAATGCGGTATAAATCCACATAAAGACCAATCATATTTTCTTTATCGCCTAAAACAAGAACAGCTTGCTAATATTATGTTACCTCTGGGCGGCTATACTAAAGAAGAAATAAGACAAATTGCAAAATCCTACGGCTTGGAAGTAGCAGACAAACCTGACAGTCAAGATTTCTATGAGGGTGACTATAATGAACTTCTGGAAATAGAACCTAAATTAGGCAATATCATAGATGAAAACGGGAAAATTCTAGGTAAACATATGGGAATCTGGAATTATACAATCGGTCAGCGAAAAGGTATCGGCATAAGTTCAACAGAAGCACTTTATGTAACAGAACTAAGAAAAGAAACAAATGAAGTTGTTGTCGGGTTTAAATATAAAACATTTAAAGACAAACTGACTGCAACAAAATTAAACTGGATAGCGTTTAATAATTTAGATAAAAAAATTAAATGCACAGCAAAAATCCGTTCATCACAAAAGCCACAGGAAGTTACAGTTACACCTTTTGCAGATGAAGTAAAAGTCAGATTTGAAAATATGCAAAAATCAATTGCTCCGGGTCAATCTATTGTATTTTACGATAACGATATTGTCCTTGGAGGCGGTATTATAGACGAGGTAGAATAAATGGATAAACAAGAGTTATTAAAATTATATAATTTAGAATTGGAAGAATTAGTTTCAAAAGCTGAAAAAATCACAAAAGAAAACTTCAACAATGAAATTGAAGTATGTTCAATAATCAGTGCAAAAACAGGTAAATGCGGAGAAAATTGTAAATACTGTTCACAAAGCATACATAACCATGCAGATATTGTTTGTCATCCTCTTCTTAGTGTTGAAGAAGTAAAACAATCTGCATTAAAAGCAAAAGAAAACGGTGCAACAAGATTTTGTATTGTTACTTCAGGCAGAAGCGAAAGTGGGGAAGATTTCCAAAAGATACTGGAAATGATTAAGGCAGTAGCATCAATCGACGGAATTCACTGCTGTGCATCATTAGGGTTACTTAATGAAGAACAGATTAAACAGATTAAAGATGCAGGTGTCGAAAGATTTAACCACAATATAAATACTTCTCAAAACTACCACGCACATATTTGCACAACTCACAAATTTGAAGACAGAATCAACACTGTAAAAATGATTACAAAAAACGGAATCGAAGCTTGTACAGGCGTAATCCTTGGAATGGGAGAAACAAGAGAAGACAGAATTGATATGGCACTTTCTCTTGCAGAATTAAAACCTAAAACCGTTCCGATTAATGTGCTAAACCCAATAACAGGAACACCTCTAGAAGGATTTGAAGATAAAATTACAGAAGAAGAAGTTATCAGAACAATTTGTATTTTTAGAATTGCAATGCCAAATACAATTTTACGATATGCGGGCGGGAGAAAAACCCGACTTTCTTTTGAAATGCAAAAACTCGGTTTACGCGCAGGGATTAACGGAATGCTTTCGGGAGATTATTTAACAACCGACGGGGTTGATATTATGCAGGATAAAGAATTAATAAAAATAAAAGAGGAGATTTAATCTCCTCTTATTTAAACAATTTTTCAAATCTATCCATTGCTTCGATTGTGTTTTCTTTTGAACCGAAGGAAGTTAATCTGAAATATCCTTCGCCGTTTTTACCAAACCCCGCTCCAGGAGTACCTACAACCTGAGCGTTTTCAAGTAAATAATCAAAGAAATCCCAAGATGACATATTATTCGGACACTTCAACCAAATATAAGGTGAATGTTTTCCGCCGACATGCCAAATACCCAAACATGTCAAAGTTTCTGATATAACTTTCGCGTTTTCTTTATAATAAGCGATATTTTCCTTAATTTCTTTTTGACCTTGTTCTGTAAACACAGCTTCTGCACCGCGCTGAATAATATAAGGTACACCGTTGAACTTTGTTGTCTGACGTCTTAACCACATTTTATTAAGCACACCAAGTTCTGTCGGAACAATTGTATAACCGCATCTTGTACCTGTAAAACCTGCTGTTTTAGATAATGAACAAAATTCTACGGCACATTTTTTAGCACCTTCAATTTCATAAATACTGCGTGGAAGATTTTCATCAGAAATAAAGCTTTCATAAGCTGCATCAAAAAGTATTACCGCATTATTTGAAAGCGCATATTCTACCCATTTTTTCAACTGTTCTTTGTTATAAACAGCACCAGTCGGGTTGTTTGGAGAACAAATGTAAATCAAATCAGCTTTTACACTATTATCAGGCAAAGGTAAAAACTCATTTTCACCGTTTGCATCAGCAAAAATAACCTTTCTTCCTGCCATAATATTTGTATCCACATAAACAGGATAAACAGGATCAGGAACCAATACCGTATTGTCTTTTGAGAACAAATCAAGAATATTGCCTAAATCGCTTTTTGCACCATCAGAAATAAAAATTTCATCAAGTTCTAAAGAAACTCCGCGTTTTGCATAATAAGCTTGAACTGCAGAACTTACAAATTGATATCCTTGTTCAGGACCGTAACCTCTAAAAGTTTCCTGAACACTCATCTCATCAACTGCTTTGTGCATAGCATCTGTAACACATTTACACAAAGGCAGAGTAACATCGCCGATTCCTAATCTTATAACTTTTTTATCAGGATTATTTTCTGTAAACTCTTTAACTTTTTTTGCAATAGTTGAGAACAAATAACTTTGTTCCAAATTAGAATAATTTTCATTTATCTTCATGTCACACTCTCCTATGCAAAAATTTTACCATAAAAAGTTATTTCTGCGAAATGTAGCTTAAAACACCATTGATAAATGTCAACGGATGAACAGGGCATCCCGGAATATACAAATCAACAGGATATTTATCCAAAAATTCTCTGTTTAATTCTGTACTATTTTGAAATATTCCGCCTGAAATTGCGCAAGCTCCGCAAAGAATTACAAGTTTTGGGTTCGGAACAGATTTATAGCAGTCCTCTAATGCAAATGCCATATTTTTGGTAATAGGACCTGTGATTACTATACCGTCAGCATGTCTTGGAGATGCAACAAAGTCGATACCAAACCTTCCCATATCAAAGTTTACATTCGAGCATGCGTTCAATTCCATTTCGCAGCCGTTGCATCCGCCAGCTGATACTTGACGAAGTTTTAAAGAACATCCGAACATTTTAACGATTTCTTTTTTAACTTCAACTGCTGTTTTTTCATAATCTTCATAGGTTGATTGAGGAGTCACAATTAACTTTTCTCTATTTGTAGAAGTTAATTTATAACCGTTTGTAAACTCAACACCTTGAGATTGGCAAGCGCCACAAAATGTACATTTTCCCATATCTATACAATTAGACTTTAATGCGCCTGTAGGGCAGACGCTTTCGTCGCATTGCAATCCTTCTTTCAATATCGGAAAGCCTCTGAACTGCTCTCTCATAGGAGCGTTTTTAATATCTTTTATAAATTGATTTCCTTGAAAAATTCTTGATTTTAATGTATCAAACATAGTTTTTATTCCTTATAAATCATTTCCGCAATATGACAAGTTGTGGCTTTTGTTACAAAGCGGGAAGTCTGAAACCCCGTTATTTCTAACAGCCAGTGCCAGTCCGTACCAGTTGTTAAATGACGGGTCTTTAATCTTGTATCTGCTTAAATTTCCGTTATTATCAGTCATTGCAATATGAACGACTTCACCTCTCCAGCCTTCTACAATAGAGATTGCAAAAGCATCTTTTGAGTTTTCTCCGCCTTGTACCATAATCGGCTCATCTTTAATTTGAGCAAGTTTTGCAAAGCATTTTCTTATAATTGAGAATGACTGTAAAATCTCTTTATATCTCAATTTAAAACGAGAATTAACATCGCAGGTTGCTTTGAATGCTTTTTTGCGAATATCTAATTCTTCATTCCACTTGTCAGGGAAATCAAAGCGGGAATCAACATCAACACCGCACGCACGCCCTGCCATACCGATTAAACCAGCTTCTTGTGCGCGTTCGGTACTTACAGTACCTGTTTTTTCTAATCTTGACATAACTGTTGAGTTTTTAAGCATTGTATTTGTCATACGTTCAACATCTTTTTCAACTTTATCGAACGTTTTTAATGCTCTGTCGATTTTTTCTTGAGAAATATCGTAATTCACACCGCCTACAGTAACCATTCCGCGACCGAAACGGCTTCCGCAGAATTCAAGCATTGTATTAATTACAAGCGTTCTTGTTGCGCCAAATACTGATGCGCCCATAAGATATGCGATATCGCCTGCGATTGCACCCAAATCACCGATATGAATTGCAGCTCTTTCCATTTCTAAACAAGCTTTTCTTATTAACTGAGCTTTATCGGAAATTTGAATACCTTTTAACGTTTCCATAACTTGTGAATAAGCTGTATTATAAGCGATTACGCTGTCTCCGCAAATTGATTCTGCGAGTTGGTTTGAAGGAGATTTAACCATCATATCCTCAACACCTCTGTGCTGATAACCAAGCATTATTTCTAAATGGTAAACAGTTTCACCGTTACACATAAATCTAAAATGCCCTGGCTCGATTACACCCGCGTGAATTGGTCCAACTGCAACCTGGTGAACTTCATCCCCTGTCATTTCAAAAAATTCGTAATTATCCTGATTTTTTCTTACAGGTTTTAACCAAGGGTGGTTGAGCGGTTCAATCCCGAACTGTTCAAAAAATTCTCTTTCATAAATATGGAACGCAGGAATTACATTTGTTATGCATTCGTAAGACTTTTCATCCGCCTCAAATATTGCAGAAGAAAGCAATAGATTTGGTGCATCTTCCAAAACAACAAATAATCTCACTCTGCCTTCGCCCCAGTCTTTACCGAAAAAGGCAACAGGTCGTTTGTTTTCTTTTATAATTTCTTCCCTCAATTCACCGATTTTCAAAGCAGGAATATCAGCCAGATTTACTTTTGAGTTATTTTTTAATACTAACATTTAAAATCCTCCAATTGCCAGTTTTATAATGTTATTTAAAAATGGCGGAATGTACACACCCAATACAAATACTATTACAAGCATTACAAATTGAGGAATATACATACAAATATTTACCTTATGTTTGTTATCTGCAATAACTTTTGCCTTATCATCACTAACATTTCCAAACGCTGTTTTGATAACAACTCTGCCCAAGCCGTAAAGGATGATTGTCAAAAGTATTACAAACAAAGCACAAAGTACAAACTTATGTTCAATAATCATTTGTTTTATCATCAAAAATTCACTGATAAACAATACAGATGTCGGGAATGCACAAATTGCAAGGAAAGACGTAACCCATAGCCAGCCTGTCTTGCTGTCAGCTTTAATCAAACCGTTTACAGACTTAATTCTTTTTGTTCCGTAAAGTTCCAAAACATTTCCTGAAGTCAGGAAGAACGATGCTTTAGCAAGCGAGTGACCTATTAAATGAAGGATTACCGCATAAAATGCAGCTCCGCCCAAAGCAGTTCCAATTGCCAAAATACCCATATTTTCAATTGATGAATACGCAAGCATTCTTTTGTAGTTTTTGATATGGTAAACAAATACCGCTGTAACAAACAATGATAAAAATCCCATTACCAAAAGCATTAATCTTGCATAATCAGCACATCCTGCCAAATCAAGAATTTTAAATACTCTTACAATTACAAGAAAAGCAGAGTTTAAAAGACAAGCAGAAAGCAATGCCGAAATTGGGGAAGGAGCTTCCGAGTGCGCATCAGGAAGCCAAAAATGAACAGGCGCAAGCCCCATTTTTGCTCCAAAGCCGAACAGCATAAATACAAATGCTATCTTCAACCAGTTCAAATCAAATTGACCTGCATGGCTATATAATTCTGCAAAACTCAATGAATTTACAGCACCTGTTGAAATATTTAATAAAATAATTCCGACAAACGCCAAAGCAATACCGATTGAACAAATAAATACATATTTCCAAGCGGCTTCAATTGAATGTTTTGTCTTGTTGAAATAAATCAAATATGCACTTGATAAAGTTGTAGCTTCAACCAAAACCCAAGCCAAGCCCAAATCTGTACTCAACAAAGTTCCTGTCATTGAAAGCACAAAAACAAGTATCATAAACGAATAATGACTAATTTTTTTATCAGGAAATTCAAAGTTTTTGACATATCCTGCATTATAAACAGCCACCATTAAAAATACTAATGACAATATAATCAAAAAGATTAAGTTAGTATTATCAACTGCGAAGTATGGAACGGATTTTTCACCGTATCCGAGTGTCAATAACACTGTAATTACAAAATGCACAACTGCATATAAACCTACCAAAAACGTATTAAACTTTCTGTTTTTGATTAAAAGTGTCAATATACATGCAATTATCGGAAATATTAAAAGTGTACTAATCATTGTTTTCATAATCCTTTAAATCTGATAAATTAGAAACTTCAAGGTCATTAAATTCCTTGTTAATAACATTGACGAACAAGCCCAAAATATAAACGGCAATAAATACGTCAAGCAAAACACCCATATTAACCAACATAGGCATTTCTTTTGCAACGGAAAGCGATAATAAGAAAATACCGTTTTCCATTGTAATAAATTCAATTACGTTAGAAATAATTTTGTGTTTAATAGTAATCAGCCACAAACTTATAATAATTGTTGCAACAGAAACTCCAAAGAACATTGGAGAAATAAGTTTCATAGACGAAACAAAATATTCTGATACCAAAAATCCTGCCAGCAAAATTACGCTTGAAATTACCAAACAGTAAAAGTGAGGAATATTTGCCGCAACATCACGGTTTGAATGAGTTTTTCTCAAAACTCTGTACAAAAACCAGGGTATAACAATACCTTTAAACACCAGTGTTTCTATAGCTAGAAACCCAAAGTTTAATAAATCCATATGATGATACCCGCAGCAACAAATAAGGAACAATAAAATTCCCTGTGCAATCAATAATCTGATATGCGCAACAATTCTGCTGGTTGCGGATAAATATAACATTGTAAGTCCGAAAAGTATTATAAATCCGTTTACCATTCTCTAGCCTCCAAACATCCTTGCCACAACAAGCGCAAGAACAACTAACGCAAATGAACTCATCAAAAATACGAATTCAAATACGTGTGACATTCTAAATCTTGCCATTGCAGATTCAACAGTTCCGATAACAACAGAGATTATAAACATTATCAAAAGATAAGCTAAAACCGCCATCCATTCTGCCAACCCCTGAGGAATTACAATAAATGCAATCAAAGAAGACAACAAAAGCATTTTAATACTGTTAGCCCAGGTAAAGA
>CAMTMK010000008.1 GCA_947073645.1 uncultured bacterium
GATTAAGAGTCAACTGCTCTACCAACTGAGCTATAAGCCCATTACAATTTTTATTATACAACTTGATTTTAAATTTGCAATAAATTATTTTTGAAGTATTATAAGTACAATATGAGTAACGTTACTAAAGCAATGATTATGTCTGCAGGTGTTGGTTCAAGGTTAGACCCGTTAACAAAATTGGTGCCTAAACCGCTCGTCCCTATTGCAAATAAACCTGTTATGGATATACTTTTTGAAAAACTATATTCATTAGGTATTAAAGACGTTATATGCAACACTTATTATCTCGCTGATAAAATTATTGACCGATATACTAACAATAATTTAGGTATAAATTTCAACTACATTAAAGAAGAAACACTATCCGGCACTGCAGGCGGTGTAAAAAAATGCCAGCACTTTTTTAAGAATGGCGAAACATTTGTTGTACTATCAGCAGATGGTCTAACAAATGCAGACCTTGAAAAAGGTATTGAAATTCATCAAAAATCTAATGCAATTGCAACTATCGGTATAAAACAAATCGATAAATCACAAGTTCCACATTTTGGTGTTGTTGTAACTGATGAAACCGGATTTATCACAGAATTCCAAGAAAAACCGTCAATTGAAGAAGCTAAAAGTAATTTTATAAACACAGGGATTTATATATTCAATTACAAAATTTTTGAATACATTCCTGCAAATACATTTTATGATTTTGCTAAAAACGTTTTTCCAAAACTGTTAGCTGAACATTCCATTAATACATTTGAAGTAAGCGAATATTGGAGCGATATAGGAACTTTAGAACAATACAAACAATCTACACAAGACTTATTTAACGGTAAATGTGAATTTGACCATGCTCCAATTATTAATACTACTCGTGGTGCTTATATTGCGGAAGAAAGTGATATTGACGAAACTGTAGAATTTATTGGAAATTCGACAATCGGTAGAAACACTGTTATTGGGAAGAACACAATCATTGAAAATTGCATTATTTGGGATAATGTAAAAATAGGATCAAATCTGCGTATCTCCAACACTATAATTGCATCTGGCTGCACAATAAACAGTGATACTAAAAATGAATATATAACACTTGATTTTTTAAAGGTTTGATGATAAAGTAAGAGGTGCGCAAATAGTTTAATAATATGGGACTATGGCGCAGCGGTAGCGCAGGGGACTCATAATCCCTTGGTCGTGGGTTCGAATCCCTCTGGTCCCAAATAAGGAAGCCTTTTACAGGCTTCTTTTTTTATTGTATTATATCATTATGGATGCAATACAGGAACTTTTAAACTTAAAGAATGATGAGCAAGCAAAGCATTTAATGCACTTTTTTAAAACAGGCAAAGGACAATATGGCGAAGGTGATAAATTTTTAGGTATTCGAGTTCCACAAACAAGATGCATTGTAAAAAAATACCGAAATAATACAACATTCCCTCAACTTCAAGAAATGTTAAATAGTGAATATCACGAAATTAGACTTTGTGCACTATTAATAATGGTTTTATTGTACGAGAAAAATAATGATGAAAATATAATCAGACTATACATAAAAAACGTCAAAAATATTAACAACTGGGATTTGGTCGATTTAACCGCACATAAAATAATCGGCTCACATTACATTAAAACTCACGATAGAAGCATTATAGACAATCTCGCAAACAGCGGTCATTTGTGGTCAGAAAGAATTGCCGTTGTTTCTCAATGGAGCATTGTAAAAACAGGCGAATTTGGACTTTTACTTGAACTTTGCGAAAAATTTTTAACCCATAAACACGATTTAATGCACAAAGCAACAGGCTGGATGCTTCGAGAAGCGGGCAAAAAAGACTTAAAAGTTCTTTTAGGCTTTCTTGATAAACACGCAAAAACTATGCCAAGAACCATGTTAAGATATTCTATCGAAAAACTTACGCCCCAACAGCGAAAATTTTATATGAGCTAATGTTTAACAGAACATCTTTCAAGCCATCTTGCAACTCGAACAATAGGCTTTTCAATATCAGCAGTGATTGAATCCACTAAAATAGTTTTGCAACCCAAACGCTGTCCGCATATAATATCTGTCAGAGGTCTATCACCTGCAAATGCAGTTGTTTCAGGCTTCAAATTATGTTCATCCATAAATGCTTTTGCAACCTTAATATCAGGTTTGTGTGCACTAAACACAACAGGAAAATCCGAACAAGCAGTAACTTTTTCTATATAAACAGGATTTCCATTATTTGAAACAACTCCGACAAAGAAATCTTTTTTTACTTTTTCAAGCCATTCAAGAGTTTCGGGAGTATAACAACCTGTTTTGGAGCCCATTAAAGTACTGTCTAAATCAAACAAAAGTGCATTAATCCCAAGGGATTTAAGTTCTTCAAGATTAATTTCATATATATTTTTTAAATTGTAATCGGGTTTAATGAACATTTTTTATACCTATAGTTCTAACAAGTGCATATTTTGTGTCTTTTGGTGATTGTGAAAATTTTACATAAACATCATCATTTGTGTTGCCAAGCTCTAATTCCTCACCGTCAGCGTTTTTAACACCCTCAACACGAGCAACAAACTGCTCATCAGGTGTGATAATTTCTACTTCATCACCAACAAGCATTTTATTTTTAATTTTTACCAATTGATACTCGCCTTGTTGTTCGCATTTATATTCGCACAAGAAATCCGCTCCTGCCAAGCCTTTTGATATATCATAGCTGTAACTTTCGCCGTTGTTGTCGCCAAGTGCAAAACCTGTTGTATATCCGCGGTTTCCGACTTTTTGAAGCTCTAGGAAATATTTTTCCAAATCAGCAGAAGGATTTTGAAGAACTTCATCAATTGCCTGCCTGTAAGCTTTTGCAACCGCAGAAACATAATACAAACTTTTTGTTCTGCCTTCGATTTTAAAAGAATCAATGCCTGCATCAATCAACTGTGGTAATTGTTTTACAAGACATAAATCTTTAGGGCTCAAAATATGTGACCCTCTGCAATCTTGGTTAATCTCTAAAAACTCATTAGGTCTTGTTTCCTCAACCAATCTGTAACTCCATCTGCAAGGCTGAGAGCAGTTTCCGTGATTTGCTTTTCTTTCTCCTTTTGAGAAATAATCACTCAACAGACATCTTCCCGAAAAAGATACACACTGTGCACCATGGACAAAGCTTTCCAATTCAACATCAGGAACATTTTTTCTAATTTCTGCAATATCTGCAATAGGCAGTTCTCTCGCAAGAATAACACGTTCTGCTCCTAAGTCTCGCCAAAACTTAACACTTTCATAATTCAAAGTATTAGTTTGAGTGCTTATATGAACAGGAGTTTCAGGAATATATTTTCTAACAAGATTAAAAATACCATAATCGCTTATGATAAAAGCATCGGGCTTTGCATCTTTAAATCTGTCAATACAAGCTTCTAACTGTTTTATATCGTTATTAAACGCAAAAATATTTATCGTCACATAAGCCTTTGCACCAAGTTTATGAGCTAAATCAACAGCCTCTTTAAGGTTATCCATAGTAATAAGACTGCCTTTTCTCATAGCACGCAGGCTAAAATCTACAACGCCGAGGTAAACAGCGTTTGCGCCGTACTTAACCGCATATTCAAGTTTTTCCAAATTGCCCGCAGGCATCAAAAGTTCTAAATCTCGCATAACTGTATATTATCCCAAAGGATAGAAATAATCAACCGATTAGGTGATGCCTTTTTACGGTTAAAGTATATGATTATAATGTGAGAAGGCAAGCCGACTCAACGGAATTTTATATTTTTGGAGAAGAAAGATGCAAACAATAGAAAATGCTGCGACAACAATTAAAGAAATCTGGGAGTACCAACACCCTGTAATGCACACTTGGTTTGTTTTAAGTTCTTTATCATTGTGTGTGATGTTCGCTTTATTATATTTTGTAATCTAAGGCAAGCATTCCCAATATGTTTTACTGCTATCGTGCGGACAAGTATTTGAAACTGCATAATATGCACAAGAACTTCCGTTACGAATATTCGTAGAATCTTTATTACAATAAACCGTATTATCCTTCATTTCCCAGTGTCCTAGCTCTTTTGAACCTGTAGGAATCAACTTTCCTTTATTGGATAATGAAAAATAGAATATATCATGTCCTAGCGCATTAGGTTTGCCCTTAGGTCCGTTAGTATCAATAACAATCCAATTAGCAAAACAATTATACATTCCTCCAATTGCAGACCCGTCTGCAGCAATTCTTGAAGGAAGCTGCGCACATTGATTCATATCGCCGGCTTGTTTTGTATAAGTTTTTATAACATATTTATTTTTCTGTAAATACAAACGATTAACATTTTTATCATTAACAACCTTATATTTACTGTACAAATCCGTGAAAAATTCAGTATTAGTATCACCTGCATTACTTGAAAGTGTTGCATACATATCAGGGTCTATAGAATATAGTGCCTGCTGTAATGATGAATAAGCCTTTTTAAACTGTACTTCCATTTGTTTTTGATGATGCTTTGCCATAAGCGACGGGATAGTCATTGCCGCAACAACACCTATAACACCTAAAGTAATTATAACCTCAGCAAGAGTAAAAGCTACAGAAGTGCCCCCCCCCCGAAATTCTGACTATTGTATATTTTATTCATAAATAAGCTCCTTCCGTTCACTTATGATATAATAGTTTTATGAAAAAGGCAAGAGTATTTTTAGGCTACCTGACACTTATACTGATTGCAATCAGTATGTTATACCCGTTTTTTGCAATGGTAAGATTGTCTTTTGCAGGGAACAACGAAATTTTTTCTAATGTTGGGTATGGTTTCACTTTTGCCAATTATAAAAACGTTTTCAAAGAAATTCCGCTAAGTACATATTTTTTAAACAGTCTTATTGTTGCTGTAATTACAACAATAGGTCAGGTAATTTTCGCATCAATGGCGGGATATGCCTTTGCACGAATGAATTTCAAATATAGAAATGCAATATTTCTTATTGTATTAATAACAATGCTTATACCGCCACAGGTTAATATTATTCCGCTGTTTTTTCTAATGCGGGAACTCCATTTAATAAATACTTATCAAGCATTAATTTTGCCTGCACTGTTCGGCGGGTTCGGAGTATTTTTAATGCGTCAATACTTCTTGGGACTGCCAAAAGACCTTGAGGAATCAGCAAAAATTGACGGATGCAACCTTTTTCAAACATTTTTTAAAATTGCATTACCGCTTGCGTTGCCGACAATTGCAACCCTTGCGATTTTCACATTTGTCACTAGCTGGAACAGCTTTATGTGGCCATTGATTGTTACAAACACAGAAAACATGAGAACATTACCTGTTGGACTTGCAATTTACAAAGGAAGTTTCAGAGAAATTACACAGTGGGGCGAACTTCTTGCTTGCTCTGTAATCTGCACACTTCCCGTAATCGGAGTATTTTTACTCGGCAAAAAATACTTTATTTCAGACATCCTTCAAGGCGGGGTTAAGGAGTAAAATAACTTTACAAAAAAGGCAATTTTTTCGGATAGAATACGGAATTTGAAAAACTACAACTTATACCTCAACACAGAATTTGAGCCCTGAGAAGATACAAAGAGCATTCCGTCTGTAATATTCATTCCGTAAGGTTTTTCAACATTATTTATTAAAACTGAAATTAAACCAGAAGAAGTAATTTTTACCACATTATTACTATTATAATTTGATACGTAAATATTTCCGTTAGCATCACTTACCATAGCAATAGGCCCATCAATTTTTTTATCTTTAATATAAATCATCTGCCTGCCGTCAGGAGTAACTTTATAAATCATATTATCAGAGAACGACGCAATATAAACATTACCCTGACTATCGGTAGTAATTCCTGTAGGGCTCGGAATATTATTGTACATACCGTTTGTATGACTAATATTTGAAGGCAAAATCGGCTCTTCTTCAATCTGAACAGATTCAGGCTCTTTTACGACAGGAGCAGGAATTGTCGAGATCAAAGCCTGTGCTTTCGAATACGCAGAACTATTAGCAGGAATAAGTTCCAAATAAGATTTTGCCTTATCATTTTGACCTAATTTTATGCTTAAATTGCCTGCTTTATACAAAGCTTCATAATCATCAGGTTTTCTGACAATAATCTGCTTGAATACAGCAAGTGCAGCATCATCCTGATGCAAATATTCCAAAATTGAACCAAGATTATAATATGCATCAACATAATTAGGGTCAAGCTCAATTGCTCGTCTAAAAGCTGCCATAGAACGGTCATACTGCCCTATTTTATAAAAATCATAACCACGGTTATACTCTAATTTTGCTTGATTGCTTGCAGGTTCTGCGAGAACCGCAAAACCTGTGCAAGCTGTAACCAATAACGCCGCTACAATTTTTTTCATATTTTAAACTCCGCCTTTATGCAATTTGTTCTAACTGCTCAATTACTTTTTTATTTTTTTCAGCGAATTCTTGTCCCCTTGCAATTATAGCTAATTTTAGAATATTTGCAAGATTAATTGCACAGAGTTCCTTATAATTATCCGGCAATCTTAAAGACCAGTTGGCATCACCAGATGTTCCCGGTCTGTTATAAACATCATAGACATTGAAATAATCAGTAAAGAAAATTTGAATATTTTCTGCTGTAGATGCAAATAACTCAACCAACTTTGTTTGCGCCAAAAATTCAGCATCATCAGTAAGTTTTACAATAATGTCATCTTTGTTTTCACATTCTGCAAACAAATCATCTACAAGGTTTTTCGCATGCAAATAACCAGTATGAGTGTGAATATTTTTATCAGCCCACATTTTTATAGGTTCGTTATCATGAGTCCCTACCATAGCCCAGCATTTTTTGTCGATATTACAACATCTGTATGGGTCTTCAGGCTTATCTGCTTCTACAAACTGAGTTAATTTCATACCCTGCATACCGAACTGTTCCATAACCGATGCAACAGGCTTTGTTAAAGTTCCTAAATCTTCGCAAACAATTGCATCTTTATCCAAACCTTCTTCTTTAGCCGCAGCAATAACGATTTTTTCAATCAATCTGCCGTAATCTCTGATTTGTTCTTTTGTCAAAGTTTTAACGCGTTTTTCTTTATCCGCTGTAACTTCTTCATTCAAATCTTCCATTTTTGCAATCGCATATTTTGAAAGTTCAGGATGTTCGGGAGATGAGAATAATCTGCCAGCTCCCTGTTCAATTTTAGGTTTTTTACCGGCTTTATATACCCAAGGGTCAATCAACCCTACAATATGGTCAATTCTGACACCGCCCGGGTTTTCTTTGAACATTTTTTTATAAAGGTTTTTCAATAATAATCCGCCTTCATCCAAAGAACCGTCAGCATTGTACATTCTGTCCGGATCCATAACAGGGAACCCCCAAGCCTGCCCGTCTTTTGAGAAATAATCAGGAGGACAGCCCAAGCACCAGCCTTTCAAGAATAATGCCTGATAAGCCCAGGTGTCACGGTCTGAGAATGCAACCTGTCTGTCTGCAATCATTTTAATATCATGTTTTTTTGCAAAATCACGAGTTTCTTCATTCTGTTTGCTTATAACAAATTGAATAAACTTATACAATTCAATTTCATTTGAATATTTATTTTCAATTTCTTTAATTCTTTCTGCAAACTGCATTTTTTCTTCATGAGATTGAGGGTTAAAAAGATTTTTATCAGTTTCAGAACTCCATAACGGCCAGTAATCATTGCCATGTTCGATTGATAAAGCTTCATATAAGCTGTCTTTATCTAACCAAAAATCATTTTCGCGCTTAAACACTTCAAATTCTTTAGCCAGTTTTTTAACAGGGTTAGCTTTAAAATTGTTCCAAGCTTCCCCCAAAGCCTCGTTATATTTTTTGTAAACATAAGAATAAGCAGTTTTATTTGTATCCTTGTTAGGATTATTGCTTACTATTTCATAATAAGTTGTTTCAGAAAGAATATTTCCCCATGCTTTTTCAGTTAATTCTTTCAGGTTAATAAATAACGGATTACCCGAAAAAATTGTACCTGTATATGGTGAAGAATCGCAAGATTTGGTTTTTCCTGCAGGTCCAAGCTGAATTGCATCAAACAAACCTGATGCATATTCGATAAATTCTTTTCCGCCATCAGTATTTACACTGCCAAAACCTGTATTTTGGTTTTCAGCAGACGGAAAACTACCATTATGCATAATGAAAGCTATATTTTTTTTACCAAGAGCCTTAAGAGCTTTTCTGATAGTCTTTTTAGCTTTGTCGTCTAAAACGTTAGATGTTTTTTCTAAGATACAATTCATAATTACCCCTCTTTCGAAAATGATGATAACATGAGGTAAAAATTTTTTCAACAAACAAAAACTAATTCTTAAGAATTAGTTAAAAATAATTAATATTTTATGTAAAACACTTGACAAATTTGAAAGAAGAAACTAAAATAAAATTAAGAGAAGATTTTCAAGATAGTTTTATGCACATTTTAGTTATTAAGAGATTCGATTTTAGGACATAAAATATATTGAGAGATCAAAAGTTTTACTAAAAAGAAAGGTGAAAAGATTATGACAAAAAGATTCGGCTTCACACTTGCAGAAGTGTTGATTACATTAGGTATCATCGGGGTTGTAGCTGCAATGACTATGCCTACATTGATGAACTCAACTCAAGGTGCTCAATATAAAGCAGCTTACAAAAAAGCTTTATCAGCTTTAGGACAAGCAGTTACTTTGAACGTTGCTTTGGATGATTACAACTTTGCTGATACATCAAGCACTACTTTAAACTCTGATTACTCAGTTACAAAAATCTTAACTTCAAGAATGAACGTTGTTAAAACTTTAGAAACAGGTGTTGATTACACTATCCAAACACCAACAGCTGCTTCAGGCGGTACTACTGCTCCAGCAACAAGTAATGCTAACTATACATTGTTCTTCAATGACGGTATCGTATTCAGCTTCCCAAAAACATCTAAAGGTTGTATCAAAGGCGATGCTACAGCAGCTGACAACATTTGTAAAGGTATCATCGACGTTAACGGTCAAAAAGGACCTAACAAAGTTGTTGCTTGTGACGGTATTACAAACACTGCTGACTGTGTAGTTTCTAACCCGACTGACGTTTATCCGGTTATGTTCTACAACCAAACAGTTCTTCCAAACTCTAACGCTGCAAGAGCTGTATTATACGGTAAATAGAAAGCAGACAAGCTTAAGAATAAAAAAAGAGAGTCGATTGACTCTCTTTTTTTTATGTATTAAAAAACTTATTCAACAAAAGCGGAACAAACTTTGCATTCAAGGCACTGAAATCAAATACAAACTCATTCACCCCAGCCTTTGAAAGTTCTTCCAAATCCCCAAAACGCTCCAATATTGAATCTTCAAACATATGCATGCGGCAAAAACCGTCGCAGGTAAAAGGCAAAAGTTTATCCAATGACGGGTCATGAAGCGCGTAACCGCCTCTGTGACACGGAGCTTTGCAAGAAAGTCTTGAAATTATCGCACTGTCGTTATTCAAAGGGCACAAACCGAGGCTTGGAACCCTTATATTACCTGCAATTGTATATTTTTTATTTGGAATATCATTTTTAATCTTTTTTATTGTCTTTAAATCCGCAAATGTTGTAAAATCTATCGTATTAATCTGTGACAAATTATTCAAACATTTTATTGAGAGGCTGTTCAAAAGATTAATCCCCTGTCCGATTTCAATCGGAATATGATTAATTTCAGGGTCATTTATAGCAGTCCAAAAATATCCTATATTATTTATAATAAGACTGTCAGGTGCAGGAGATGAGAGTAAAATCTGTTTTACATACTCATAAACCCTGTCAAAATCACGTTCAATCAGTATTCTCGGAGTTGAAAGCTGAAATTTAATCCCATACTTTGTGCAGAACTTTTTAACTTTCATAATAATATCGTTAAAACTGCTCACAGCAAGATCTGCAGTAGAGAGAATTTCACCGTATTCAATCGAATAAACCGGATTAATTCCTGTTTTTTTAATAAATTTCTCAAGCTCTTTAATCTGCGCAAGCTCTGACAAACGAAAATTAATCTTATACAAATCCTTTTTGGAATAATCCGTATCTTTTTTGATTCGGGTTGTTTTAATATCCCATTCAAAGTTTTTTACATTACGGCTAAATTTAAAATCCTGCCCCTCAGCACTTTCAACCACTCCCAAAAAGTGATTTGTGCGATAAATACTTTTTCTTACGTGTTTAAAAGGAAGTTTTTGATTTTTAAACAATTTTGGCTTATCAAGGATTTTTTGGATTAATTCAATCCCTTCCAAAATTTCTTCTGAGCTGTTAAATTTCCCTTTAATAACAACCCTGTCTATTGCTTTCATTTTCTTGATATCTTCTGCACAAAACGGAAGATTATCACTGTCAATTGCCAGCGGAAGCTTTGTGTACTGCTTGATTTTTGCAATATTTTTCAGATAAATTTCTTCAGTAATAATAATTTCATCAACTTTATGGAAATTACTGATAAAATCGATTCCCGCAAGGTTATGAATATCAAAATATGAATCTACAATTACCTTAAACGGCAGATTAAAAACCTTTATCGCCTCAAGAATTGCAAAACTGTTTATAAAAATTCCGTCAATACCTGCTGTTTTTAAAAACTTCAGCATTTTTTTGATTTCAGACAAATTTTCCTCTGTAATATCATGCTTGAAATTAATATAAATTGCACAACCCGAGCGTTTTGCCGTCTCAACAAATTCATTGACATATTCAAAATTGCTGTTCAAAAACTTTTTGTAATAAACATAAAAATCTCTGCATTTAGATGCTTTTGAGAAAACTTCAATATCTTCCGGCTTTTTTACCGGCGCAACTATTCTTATATTTTCCATAAAAATAATTATACCACAGAATTTGTGATATAATTTTATATGTGGGCAGGATTATAAAAATTTTACTTTTAATATTTACAATATTGTACGGAGCTTACTACTGGGCTGTACCCGCACTTGTGAAACTGCCTGAAAACCTTGACCTTGAAGGTTACAAAATTTCTATGGAAAGCCCTAAAATAAAAACAGGGTTAATTCCGTCAATAGAATTTTCTGCCCAAAATGTATCACTGCTCAACGATGACAATACAAAAGCACTGGAACTTAAAAACCCGGACATTAACATTAGACTTTTGCCGTTACTTCTGAAAAAAGTTGATATACAAGATTTTACAGCAGATGAAATTAACGCTGATTTAATTCTCGATACTGACAAAACACTAAAACTCGGACAGTACAAACTTGAAAGTAACACTCCCGCGCCATCTTTGACACTTCATAGAGCATTGGTTGAAAAATACAATCTCAGTTTTGATAACAAAATTTTAAATCAAAAAATGTCACTGACTGCCAAAACCGAAACCACACAGGAAGGTCATCAGCTTATTACGGCAGATGTAAGCAAAGTTAAAATTATTTCTGATATAAACTTTATCAATAACGGATTAGAAATCAATGCATTAAAAGTTTCAGGAGATAATATCAGTGCATTTGCATCTGGTAAAATCACCAAACTTAACGCAAAAATCCCTCATCTTGATATGAAAATCGGAGTTAATAACTCCAAAGCGGAAAATATTTTACCGCTAATTCCTGATATTCCAAACCTATCGCCTGATATGGACTTAATCCTTTTAAAACAAACAGGCTTCTGGGGTGATGCATCTGCCAACTTAGAAATTAAAGGAAAAGCAGATTATCCAAATGTTTACGGCAACGTACTTGTCAAAAACGCCTATATGGTAAAACCAATTCCAAATGCGGAAAAAGCTACTATTAAACTTTCATTCCGCGGTGACAAAATGGATTTGGATGTAAAAGTTCCAACAAGCGCGACACAAACAGTCTGGGTAAACGGCCCGATAAACTTGGATAAAGACAGAACCGCAGATTTGCGTATAACAAGTACAAAAGACGTTGATTTGAAAACCGCTCAAATCGTGCTTAATCCGCTCCATGAAATCCTTCATTTTGACCTCGGCCCTGTACCGATTATGGATATTAAAGGTAAAGGCGGAATTAATTTTCACGTCATCGGAACCCGCCAAAATCCACACGGCTGGGGACAGTTCGTCTTTAAAAACGCAACAGTCTCATTTACTGATATTCATAATATGGTGCTTCAAAACGGGTCAGGAACACTTGATTTCAACAATCAGGACACTTTATTCCAAACCCAAACCGCAACATTAAACGGAAAACCTATTTCAGTCCGAGGTACCTGCTCTCTTTTAGGAAACCTTAATTTTGATGTAATTTCAAACGGACAAGATTTATCAAAACTGTTAACTACAATAAAAACTTCCCCAATGCTTGAAGATATTCAGAAATTGCTTTCCCCGATTGAAACAGCTTCTGGCAATGCAAATGTAAAAATCAATCTTTACGGACAGGTTAAAGATGTTAATGACGTTGTTTTTAACAAAAACATCTTTGCAAAAGGCACAATAGAACTGCTTTCAGATATGATTAAGCTAAAAGATGCACCTGCTGTCAAAACATCAGGAACTGTAAACTTTGACAATCTTAATGCTGATTTCAACCTGCAATCTGCAATAAATTCCTCAAAACTAGATATTACTGGAAAAATAAAAGACAACTACGGAAACATAAAAGTAGTTTCCAATCGCTTTAACATTGGCGACGGAATAAAATCTTTAAACATTCCTTATGCAAAAGATTTATCGACAATTAATTCAAGCTTCATGGCCAAATACGAAGGAAAAATCGATAACATAGACTTAAACAAACTTTTGGTAAAGGGCAAAGTTTACAACAATAAAGGTTCCAAAAGCGCAATCATAGTAAATAACAGTGACTTTGAATTAAAAAATTCAACATTCAGACTCGGACGAATTAATGCACAATTTGGTCAAATGCCTGTTTTAATTGAAGGAAGAGTGACAAATATTGTACAAACCCCAAATCTTAATCTATACGTGAATGCAAAGCCGTCACAGGATTTTTTTGATGAATTTTTCAACAAAAAATCCGTTTATCCGATAAAACTTAAAGGCGATGCAAATCTTTCATCAAGAATTTCAGGGCCTATAAATAACCTTAACGCAAAAACAATATTGAATATTTCAGAAAACTCAAATATTTACTATATGGGCGCAACAATCGGAGATGTCGAAAATCCTGTAAAAATCTCAGTTGACAACACAATCTCCGGCGACAAAATAAAGATTAATAATCTTCAATATGACAAAATTATAACATCTCAAAACAACAGACCATTTATAAATACACAACTTAATGCATCAGGAACATTACAGGTATTGAGTGACAATAATGTTGCATTTAATAATTTTAGAATAAAAACTCAAACTCCATCAGATGCAAAGATTTTCAACATAATTTTTAGAAAACCGTTTATGAAACAAGGTGTTTTTTCATCTGATTTAGTTTTAAACGGAACATCATTAAACCCAAAAATCCTTGGTAAAATGGATATTACAAGTATTGATATTCCCTTCTTTGATTCAACAATCAGAGATATTAATTTGAACTTTAAACCTGATAAAATTCTTATAAAATCAAAAGGCACAATTCTGACAAATGAAGTTCAGGTTGATGCTGAAATGAAAAACAGCCTCATTGCACCATACATTCTTGAGACTGTAAATTTGAAACTTGCAGATTTGGATATTAACAAAATTACAGATACATTGAGAGATTTGGAAGCAGAAGCTACAAGAAAACCGACCTCTCACAAAACTGCCTCACAGGAATTTGATATTTCACAATTGATTATTAATAATGCAAATATCGAAGCCGATAAAATTAAGGTTAGAAATATTAATGCCGATAATTTTATTGCAAAACTCAAACTTGATAACAAAAATATCCTTGATATAACAAATTTTAAATTTGATATCGCACAAGGTTCTGTACTGGGGAATTTACAGCACAACTTATCAAACCACAGAACAGATTTGGATATTCACTTAAATAACGCAAACGCACTGATTATGTCAGAAGCACTGTTTGATTTAAAAGGACAAGTTTACGGACTTGTAAACGGCGATTTTACATTATCTTGCAATGGCGACACACAAGATGATTGCTTTAAAACTCTTTCAGGAAACGGGACTTTCAAAATCGCAGACGGCAAAATGCCAAAACTCGGCTCGCTTGAATATCTTTTGAAAGCGGGAAATCTCTTTAAAGGAGGAATTGCAGGATTATCAATCAACAGCATAATCGATTTGGTAACTCCTTTAAAAACAGGAAACTTTGAAAGTATATCTGGCGATATGCATCTTTCAAACGGAATTGCAGACCGTATAAACGTTTATTCAAGCGGAAACGATTTGAATATGTATATGACAGGTTCATATAATATCGTCACTTCTGTTGCTGATATGCAAATTTTAGGCAGTTTATCAAAAAATATTACAACAGTGTTCGGAAAAATTAAAAACGCATCTTTAAATACTTTATTTAACACAATCCCCGGGGTTAATGACCAGACAGAAAAACTCCTTATGCAGGAAGAAATAGCAAAAATCCCGAATATCAAAGATGCAACAGATATTTACAGAATTTTTGCCGTAGAGATTAACGGTGACATCAACGGCGATAAGTATGTTAAAAGTTTCAAATGGGTAAAATAGAAGCGCAGCCGCTTCGCCCGCCACTTGTGCTTTGGAATTAAAGTCCAATTTCAATTACGGCACAGGGTCGTAACCACCTTCATTTCCCGGGTGACATCTTGCGATACGTTTAATACCTAGCCATCCGCCTTTTAAAATTCCGTATTTTAAAATAGCCTGCTTTGTATACTCGGAACACGTCGGATAAAACCTGCAAACCGAAGGTGTAAGTCTTGAAAATTTTTGGTATATTGAGATTAAAAATAGAAAAACTTTTTTCATTATTTACCCAATGTATCCAATACAAATTTTTCCAAATGCGCTCTTACCTCAAACTTTTTAGCATCAAATTGCTGTTTATCAGTTGTAATTTTACCATTATTTATAAATACTTCCACTCCGTGATAACAAATCCATTCCGGACTTGGTCTGTTTGGATTTTTAATATCCCAATCCAAAACCTTTTTAGTTATTTTTGCTCGATATTTTACATCTTTTTCAGCCATATATTTCACTGTATTTGGAGCAAGCAACGGTTCCATTTGAACAGCACCCGCAGCCGAACGGTCTTTACAAACAAAAACATCTTGCATAGAGCGATATCTTCCTATTGCATACAACAATGACGCTAAGTCTTTATCTTTTGGCAAAATATCATCTGCCACGGCAATGTAATAAACAGGTAAAACATCCGGCTCAAAGTTTTTTACTTTGTTTTGTATTTCTTGTTTTTTTCTTGGCGGCGCATTTTGATATTCTTGCCCTAAATAAATAGGGTCTTTCACATAACGGTAATTTACATTTTTTCCGTTTTGACTAACTTCAATAACTATACCGCTTTTTTCTTGTATTGCTCTTTCACGTTGTTTCTTTGCCAATTCATCACTTGGTTTTAATTTTAGTGCTAAATCATAATCTGCAATAGATTTGTCATATTGTTTATCATGCAAATATGCCAACCCTCTGTTTTGATACAATTCAAACAGCTTATCCGGCTTAGCGTGTGATATCGCATTAGTATAAGCTTCAATAGCTTCTTTATAATCACCCAGTTCATCTTGTGCTAAACCTTTTGAAAAATAAGCCAATTCAAAATCAGGATAACGTTTTATAGCATCTTTTGCCAATTGTTCTAACTTTTCCCAATCTTCACTCTGAAACGCCTTAATCATATTATTTTTGTAATAGGTTTTTATTTGTTCATCATTACCCAAAAGCAATCCATTAGAACAAGCCTTTATCCCAATCAGGAATAAAATAGGAATTAGCACACATAAAATATACCATTTTTTCATTTTGCCTCCTTACCATTAATCCATAGAGTAAGATTCGCCGACAGAATCAATTGCCTCAACCTTGATATCAGTAATCAATTCAGAATAAGATATTACAACAATTGTCGGAATATGACGTTCCAACAATTGATACAACGGCAGTCTTATTCTCGGAGAACATAATATTACAGGCTGCTGTCCGCAAGCCTGATGGGCACGCATCAATGTTGTCGCAGTAGTTTCAATCAACTCCTGAACTTGCATAGGATTTAACAGAAACATTGTACCAAGCTCAGTTCTTTGACAGCTGTCATCAAGCGTTTTTTCCCATTCAGGAGAAAGTGTCAAAGCATATAAAACCTTATCATCACCTACGTTAGAAAGACAAATTTGACGCCCTAACGCAGCCCTCAAACGTTCTGACAAAATATCAGGTTCTTTTGAAAATCTTGCGTAATCACAAAGTCTTTCAAATACAAAGATAATATCTTTGATAGAAACTTTTTCACGAATTAAGTTAACAAAAATCTTTCTCAAGTCACTTGTAGAAATAATTGTCGGAACAAGGTCATTAACAAGCGTCGGGTCTTGAGAACGAACAAGTTCCATAAGTTTCAAGACATCGGTTTTTGTCATAACTTCATCAACATGTTTTCTTACACATTCCTGCAAGTGAGTTACAATAACGTCTGTAGAATCAACAGCAGTAACAGAGCGCGCCATCTTTGCATCTTCAGGTCCAATCCAGTAAGCCTGAGTTTGATAAGTCGGGTCAATACCGATAATTGCATCCTGCGGAACATCTTTTTTCATAGCATCCCACTGATCGGCGATTACCATTAATTTACCCGGATAAACGTAACCCGTTGCAACGGTGTTTCCGCGAATAGAAATCATATATTCGTTAGCATCCAGCGCTGATGAGTCCATAATACGAATGTTTGGTAAGATATAACCGAGTTCGTCCGTAACTCTTTGACGTAACGCAGCGATTTTTGCAAGCAATTGACCTTCCTGATCAGGGTCTGCAATAACAAGCAGGTTTGAACCTACCTGCAAACTCAAAACATCAACCCCTAAACGCTCATACATTCTGTTCGGGTTAACAAGGTCTTGCATGTTTTGGCGAACATTTTCCAATTGACCCAACTGAGATTGAACATCAGCATTAATCAATGTAGAGAAACCTGCAACACCAAGTCCGATAGCAAATAATGTAAACGGAATCCAAGGCAATCCTGTCCAACCACCTGTAACAGCAAGCAATAACAAGAAACCTGCAGCAAGGAATAAAGCATTAGGCTTACTCATAATTTGTCCCGTAACATCAGAACCTAATGAATTTGCAGCAGAAGAACGGGTCATAAATACACCTGCCGCAATTGACATTAATAGCGACGGAACTTGAGAACAAAGACCGTCACCAATTGTTAATGTTGTATATTTTGAAACTGCATCCGCAATAGGCATCTGGTTCATAATACACCCAATCGCCAAACCACCTATAATATTAATCAAAGTAATAATGATACCCGCGATAGTATCCCCTTTTACGAATTTCATCGCACCGTCCATACTACCGAAAAGGTTTGATTCTCTTTGCAAGTCCTCACGTTTTTTTGTTGCTTCTTCAGGTGAAATCAACCCTGCATTAAAGTCAGCGTCAATTGTCATTTGTTTACCGGGCATCGCATCCAAAGCAAAACGTGCGGCAACTTCGGCAATACGTTCAGCACCTTTGGTGATTACCATGAACTGTACAACAGTGATGATAAGGAAGATTACACCGCCGACAATCATGTTACCGCCCGTTACGAACGTACCAAATGCGTGAATTACTTCCCCCGCTTCACCTTTTGCAAGAATACAACGAGTCGAAGCAATTGAAAGTACAAGTCTGAACATCGTACCGATAAGGATAATTGACGGGAATGATGCAAGTTCAAGAGTTTTCTTTACATACAAAGAAATCATCAAAAGAACAACACCAAGCGTGATATTCAAACAAATAGATACGTTAATAACCCAGTTTGGAAGTTCGCACAGCAAAAGAACGATAAGCAGTAAGACGAATATCGCCATGAAAACTTCACTTAAATTTGTTCCTCCTCCTTGTTGTTCCTGTGCCATTATATACCTTTTAAAGCCTCACATATTACAGACAATTGAGTTTCAATCGTCGCATCTATCACTCCGTTTGTAGTTGTAACCATACATCCGCCTTCCATAACAGCCTCATCAGGTACAACCATAACTCTAGCATCTAATCCCGCGTTATTTAATACCTCAGGAATTTCCGCTTTCACAAGAGAAACCTGAACAGGGTTTACACGCAAAGTTATTTTGTTTTCTTCTTTAGAAAGTCCTCGCAAAATTTCGGCGATATTTTCCAAAATCAACGACGGATTTTCCTGTATTTCTTGTTTAATAATTTTTTTAGCAATATCAACGCTGATTTCCATTATATTAGGAGCAATGTAGTCAAAAACCGCCTGTTTTGCACCCAAAAATGCCGTCAAAGAATTTTTAACTTCTTCAATGTCAGCTTTCGCCTGATTAAGCCCTTCTTCATATCCTTCTTTTTGAGCAGATTCTTTAATCGCTAAAGCTTCTTCACGCGCACGGGAAATAAGGTTTCTGTCATCAATTCTTCTGAAACCTCTGCGTCTGTCACCTCTGCGTCTTTCCTGACGCTGTTTAAAGTCAATATTATCAAGATTAAAAAGGTCAATTTCCTTTTCCTCTTGCTCTACTTTAATTTCAGGTTCAACAGTTTTTTGTTCAATATCCCCAGCCGGTTTTTGTATTTTCTTTTTAATAATCATGATTAATATTATTATACACTATCTTCAAGGTGTGTGGCAATAATATTTGCAACTTTCGGAGGCATTTCAAAATACTCACCCTCTAAAGCAGTGAATACAAAGCGTTTCACCTTGTTTCTTTCTAATCTTAACGATTGTTCAATTTGTGACCTGTCTAAATATTGCGAAACATTTTGAATTTTATCAATAATTTTATTAGGTGCTAAAGTAGTTTGAGTTTTCGGAATATTAGTTTTAATCTCCTGCAAACATCTCAAAATTGCATTTGTATCCATTTTGGCATCCAATCCCTGCATGCCCATAAATTTGATAACAGAATTTGCATCATCCGGATTAAATTTATTAAGTATTGTTTGCACCTTATCCTGTTTCAGACGATTAAACAGCATTGCAAGTGTTGCAAGCTTAAGAACTTTCGTATCCGCACCTAATGGCGGAGTAGTCGTACCTTGAGGCTGAGGAGGCATGCCTGGCGTTTGCTGAGGCATTGCCTGTTGAGGCATAGGTTGTTCTTGAATTTGAGGTTCTTCTTGAACCTGCTGCTGCACCATTGCATCGATATTAGACTGCATTGATGCCTGTTCCAACAACCCTTCATCAATTAAGTTTTTATCTTTTAACTCTGCAATACAGTCAAGATAAGTTTTTTTAACGTGATGTTCAATTACTTGCAAACACTGGTCTTGCGGAAGATTTTGATGAAAAGCGTTTTTCGCGATTTCAAATATTGTAAACGCAATCTTCTGCATAATAGGATCCCAATATTGCTGCGGGATTCCTGAACGCACAAGGTCAACCGATTTATGGAACGACCATTCTGCAATAATTTGTGTAATCATTACAGCCTGATCAACATTAAACTGCCCCTCATCATAAAGAGCCTGACCTGCAATAGTTGAAAAATTTAACAAAGTATTTGCGACATAATTTTTTTGATTATCGTTAAAATCCGGCGGAATAAGTTCCAACGCCTGCTGCGCCAGATTTTGTGCAAATTCTTTATATTCAAAACCGTTAATTGCCATTTTTACCCTTGTTCTATCCAACTCTTAATTTTTTCAGCAGCTTCATCATCATCTGCATTAGCAAGTTCATTAGAAAGATTTGAGAGTGTATCTGATAATCTATTAGGGTCAACCAGTGACGGCTGTTGTTCGATATAACCTCTCTGCTGTTGTTCAACAAGACCTTGTGCAAGTTCTGATTGTCTTTCTGCTAACTGTGCAGCGCGCATATTAATATCAGACAATTGAGCTTCTTGTTGAGCATTTTTCTGTCTTAACATCTCAACTTCGCGTCTGTTAGCTTCCTGAACCTGTTGAACTTTATTAGATACTGCCTTAAATACAATTATCAAACCGACTGCACTCAAAGCGATTGCAAGCCACCATGGGTTTCCTGTTTCATCAGGTTTTGGAAGATTTGCAGGTCTGTCAGATGCAAGATACGGGTCTGTTGAATCTGAAAATGCAATTGAAACATTTTCTGCATTAACTTTCGGGCTTGCGGCTCTTGCAATCAAGTCTTTTAATTCTTCCAAAGTAGTATTTGAAGGAAGTGCATTTTTATCAAGAGTTACTGCAATTGAAATTTCTTCAATAACTCCCGGTTTAATATATTCATTAGTTTGAGTTTTTGTAACTCCAAATTGAGTTTCTCTTGCAGTTCTTGAATAGTTTCTGTTCTGGCTGGAATCAGATGAACCGTTCGGCAAACCGTTTGGCAGATAAACACTTACTGCATTGGTATTTTTATTGCTATCGCTTGTTTGATCACCCAAACCTTCTTGGAAAGTTTGCTCTGTAACAGAAGCTTTTCTTTCAGGGTCATAGTCTATTGTAAACCTTTCAACAGGAGCTTGACGAAGGAAAGTACTTACTGTTGCAACATAATTTCCCTGACCGATAAGTCTGTCTAACTGCTGATTAACTTTTGAAGTCATATACTTATCGTTTTCTTCAAGCCTGCGAAGCATTTCATCTTCGGCATTCATAATACTGTGATAAGTATTTCCGTTAGTATCTGTAATCGCAATATTTTCTGCAGTCAAACCGTTTACACTGCCTAACAAAAGGTTAGTGATAGCTTTAATTTTCAACTGATCTAACTTGCTTGCATCTTTAGCCAGCGTCAATTGAACCGTAGCCGTAACAGGTTTCTGCATAGATGTAAAAATTGTAGTTTCAGGAATTGAAATAAATACAGAAGCTGTATCTACACCGTCAATTCTTCTAATTAATCTTGCAAGTTCACCGTTAATTGCACGTGAAAGTCTGATTTTTTTATCTTCTTTAGTTGAAGTAAAATCACCTTTATCAAAAATTTCCAACCCGACATTTTGATCCATCAGACCGCTTTGTACGATTTGGATTAATGCTAAATCTCTGTCTGTTGTATAGCAGGCTTTTCTACCAGTTTTACAGTCACCTTTTTTCAAATATAGAATAGATTTTGTACCGTCAAGTTTTCTGCTTACGGCAATATCATATTTTGCAAGAAGTGCTTGAATTTCAATAGCTTTACCAAGATTGTCGGTCGTCAAAAGGTTCACATCTTCCTTAATAGGCTCCCCAGTAATCTCTTTTCCGGGAGTTGAAGATGAGCTTTTTGAAGCTCCGACAATACCTATTGTAATAATAAGCGCAACAACAAGTATAGCACCGCCGATTATGCCAAATAATAAAGGTTTATTCTCAAGTATCTCTTGCATATCCATATTTTTAACCCTTTTCGTAGATTTTGGTTCTACTTTTTATATCTTGGTCAGTCGCTTCGCTATAAATGCTCGCTCCCGTTTTAACCCTAGTCTGTTAGTAATTATTATACTATTCTACACCTGAATTTGCATAACTTTATCATACGCTTGGATGACTTTTCCCGTAATTTGGGTTGCTACGTTGATTGTAATCTCAGATTTTGCCATAGCAGTCATAACATCGTGGATATCTACGTTTTTCGAACCCGACATAACATCTTTCAACATATTATCAGGTGCATTAAGTTCTGTATTAAGGTTTTCCATCAAACCTGACATAACCTGTTTAAAATCAGGACTGTTTTGAGTTTCCACTCTTTGCATTCTCGCAGACGGAATACCGTTGAACCCGCTGTCCATTTTAGTATGCTGAATTCTTCCTGCCAAATCATATTGAGGATAAAAATTGCTCATAGATTTCCTTTCTATAATTATCATATCGTATTTACACCAGATTTGTACAGCTTTAGAACAAAAAATCATACAAATTCAGTATAGTTTTAATGATAATTTATAAAAAGTCTATTGAGCATTTAACTCAGCTCTAATATCATCAACAGTTACATGCAAAACAGGAGAATTTTCATCTTTGCGCAAAACAACATTTTTAATTCCTGATTGAACAATAAACCTTTTGCACAGAATACAAATAAAATTATGCCCCCAAATATACATAGTCGCATCCTTGCATCTATCTTGACCAGCCTGAATTATGGCATTTTGTTCAGCATGAATTGAACGGCAGGTTTCATAGCAAGTCCCTGACGGGATATTGTTTTTAATCCTGTAACATTCACCGCGCTCATAACAAGATTCAACTTTAGACGGAGTTCCGTTATAACCTGTTGCCTTAATTTTTTTATCTTCACCGACAATAACTGCACCAACCTGTGCTCTAATACAATTTGACCTGCTTGCACAAGTTTTAGCTAAATCTAAAAAATAATCTTCCCAGGACTTAATTTCCATAAGATACTCCTATAACTGTCTATAATTCCGAATACCCGTAGTAATCATTGATATACCGTATTTATCACAAACATCAATAAGTTTTTGGTCTTTTATTGAACCGCCGGGTTGAATAATCAACCCTATTCTTCCCTGCACTGCCGAATAAATCGAATCCTCTGATGAAAGAACCGTATCTGAAGCCAAAACTGCATCTTTTGAATTATCACAAGCATAATTCAATGCACTTTCAACTGCAGATAAAGCATTTGTCTGTCCTTGAGCAATAGCTGTAGTTTTAAAATCTCTTGCTATTACAACAGAATTTGTCTTAGCATGTTTTACAGTTTTCCAAGCAAAAATTGCATCTTCAATCTGCTCTGATGTTGGTCTTACTTTCGTAACAACTTTGAACATTTCTTTATTAAGCTCACTGTTGTTTCTATCTTGAACCAATGCTCCAAAAGGAGTTATGATAACTTCTTCAACAGTCAAACGTCTGTAATCTTTCAATGATGTATTAAGTTTTACCAATTTGATATCAGGATTATCTTCAAATAGCTCAACCGCTTTCGGGTCAAAATCAGGCGCAACGACAACTTCTACAGCCATAGAATTTAAGTGTTTTGCGACTTCAATATCAACTGTTTTTGAAAATCCTGCAACACCGTAGAAAGAACTAACAGGATCACAATCAAACGCTTTTGTATAAGCCTCATACAAAGAACGGCCGAGAGCAACACCGCAAGGTTTGTCATGTCTGATAATTGCAACACAATTTACGTCATAAAATTCACTTACAATATTAACTGCCTCAGTTACATTCAAAATATTATTAAACGAAAGTTCTTTCCCGTTCAAAACTTCATAATCTACCATTTTGTCAATCTTATATACAGAAGCTCTTTGGTGAGGATTTTCACCATATTTTAAATCTTTAAGTTTTTCAAAATTAAATGTTTTAAAAGGTTTGTCGCCTAATTGTTCAGAAAGCTTAGTGCATAACTGTCTGTCGTAATTTGAAGTAAAATTAAAAGCTTTAAGAGCGAGTTTCATTCTGCCAAACTCATTAGCGTTCAAAGCTACATAATAATCTACTTTATCTGTAATAACAGTCACATGTTTGTAATTTTTTGCAGCCGCACGCAAGACCGCCAAGCCTGCAACATCAATTTTTGAAAGCGCATCATCAGCATCTTGAGCGTTTAGAATAATATCATCTATAGGACGAAGGTTTACAACAACCATATCAAAAGTTTTAACAACCGCTCTTTCAAGCTCGTTAAGTTCTTTAGAATCAGAACTGTCGGCAAGAATTGATGCAAAAACAGTTTCATTCAAACAATCATAATCTTTTACCAAAAGTCCGTTATTTTGAGAGAAATCAGCAACATTAACGGCTTCAATACCTGCTTGTTTTAATACTTCATAAGTATCACCGCCGGCAACAATTTCATACTCAAATTTTTCAGAAAGATTTCTAGCAAAATCTTCCAAACCAACTTTGTCATACACACTAATAAACGCACGTCTTTTCATATTTACCTCACGCATTTATTATACCATAAAAAACTTAGCATTTCGTAAACTTTTATTTTCTTATTTCTTTGTTATAATTATAATGAGGAAAAAGAGGATTAATTAATGAATAAAATAACTGAAGGCGTAGGGAAAAAAATAGTTGAAGCTTTAAAACAACAATCTGATATTGAAATTCAAAATGTTGTGGAAAATCCGGCACCAATTATGGAAGATAATTTTGAAACTTTTGAAGAACCGGATACCTCATTTATGGAAGAAACTCCGATAATAACACCAGCTTTTGCTCCAATGACTTTCGCACAAGAGAAAGAAACTTTTGCAAATGACTTGGACGGTATTGAAATTCCAACAAACGTAATGGTACTAAAACAACTTATCAACCAGCTTCCTTCAGGCGTTTCTAAACAAACAGGCGCACAAATCATTAAACAGACAATGGAAGCTTTGGGAATTTCTATGAAAAGTGTTTTACAAGAAGCTCAAGGTGTTCAAGAAAGCTTAAATAATTCATCACGAGAATGCCAGGCGTCTATTATGGAATACAAAAAACAAATCGGCGTATTGGAAAGACAATCTCAAAAATATCAACGCCAATCTTCAGCATTGAATGATATAATAAGCTTATTTGTTCAAACTAATTTATAAAAAAAAGACCTCATTAAGAGGTCTTTTTTATTATTTATATGAGAAAGCTTCCTGAATACTCTTATCACGCATCTGTCTTGCCGATTGTAATTCTGTTTCAATCATATCCAGCCTTACTTTATATTGATTCATCTGCTGGTCGAGTTTTTGCTCCAAAACTTTCAGCTTCGCCTGCCGCTGCTGGAGCATCTTGGTCGTTGGCGACTCTGGGTCAAAATCATTGCCTACCTGCAACAAATCATCTACAGATTTAGATAATCCCATTCTGGTTTGAGTTATCAATTGAATCTTGTACTCCAAATCCAACTTTTGCTGTTGAAGATACATTGCCCTGATATGTGCTACAATTAATCCCATTTTAGATTGTCCTTCTACCTTGTTTCGTTGAGGTTGTTACCCTTCAAGAAAGTGTGCTGATTATTTTCTGCTATCAGCTGTTCCATCTTTTGAAACTGATGACGGTGATAATTCAACCTATACTGCGCCATCTTTCGTTTCTTATTCATTGTTAGAAATTCTTTTATTCCTTCTACAAATGAATCTTGCATTGATTTTATAGGATTCTTTCTTATCAGAAAGTTTTTTGAATATATTAAGAAGTCAAGTATTCTTTTTATATTCATTTCTAAAGTTTCTCGAAGCATTTTTCTCCTTACACTTTAGACCTACATGTATATAAAAACAATTTAAACCCAAGAATTGCCATGATTTGAGGCACTTGTTTAACATGTCTTAACATTTCAGTCTATAAGTTTCACTTCCTTTAATTACGGACAAATTTACAAAATCTTTAATATAAACCAAAAAACTTGTAAATAAAATTTACAAGTTTTGAATTGCTTTACTGTCGCCCTCAATAGATTCTTTCAACATCTTCTTAACGACATCACCTTGTGTATCAAGCATCTTACAAACAGTTTCAATATTTCTTACTTTTTGAGATAAAATCGTATCGGCATTTGCAGTAATATTTCCTGTAACGTTTTGATAAGCTGAAAGTGCAGCAGATGAAGTTCCCTGCATTAAGTTACCCATAACAAGAGCAGGAAGCCCGTATTCACCCAAATAAGGTGCAGCAGCCTGCATTATACCGCCCCAGCCGGAAACAACTCCGGCAACAGGCAATACAAGATTTTTCATAGAAAAACCGTATCCGTTTGCCGCGCCTAATCCGTATGCAGCAGCACTTGCAACATCAGCAATCCCGCCAACACCCGATGCGTAACCCGTAGCAACACCGGCATCACTTCCCCAACCGCTTACAATTGAAGAAGCACCACCCGTAGCATAGCCGTTAAGCCCCCAGGAAATCGGCGCAGCACCACCCGGAAAACCTGAATAATTATATAACGAATCAAGTCCGTATGAAGAACCGCCATTAAATTTTGAAGCATAAGAAGTTCCCGGAATATTCATAGATTCAGAAGCTCCAAACACTGTTGCAAATGAAGATGGCGCAAGCAAACTGGCAAGATTATATAAAAATCCGCCTGTAGATTCAAAACCTGTCCCCATACCGCTTCCTGAAACTGTCAAGTCGCGAAGTTTGTCATAAGTTTCCCACAACTGTGCTTTCGCATCTGACCCTGCAGAACCGAATTTATTTGCTATTACTAAATAACTATCGTTTTTGTAAGACATAAAAACCTCTCTTTTAGGTCAAAACTTATCGGGCTAAAGCCCTTAGCGTCGGATTGACCTCCGCACTCACGCTATTCAAACGTTTTAAACGTAGATTCGACATTCTTTTCAATAACTTTCTTAACAGCTTCCATTTCTGTTTGAAGCGCATCTTGTTCTGTATCAAGCTGTCTTAAACGCAATTCCAGAGTTCTATCCTGTTGTTGAATTCTTTCTGTTTTAGCGTTGATATCAGCAATTGCCTTTTCATAAACCTGCATATCATAATTATACTGATTCATCGCATCGTTGTAAGCTGCCTCATCAGTAATTGTTTCAGTGTTCAAACTATAAGTTGCTGAAGAATCTTCATATCTTATAGACTGTGCACGTCCTGAATTATCTAAATCAACAAACGCTTTTTGAGTTTGTTCAATCTTTGTTTTTAATGATTCAGCAGTATAAGTAGGTAATTTTACTTGATTTTCCGTTGGTTTTGTCGAATCAACAGCACTATTAGCCGAAGCTGTTAAATCTTCAATTGTACCAAAATAAGTCTTACCTTGATACTTCCAAGTGTAAATACTTTCTGATGTAGCAATTTTTTCATCAGGAAAATCTTTACAAATTTGCTCATAAGCAGCCTTTAAAGTAGAGTCAGTTGCATCATAAGCTGATACAGCACAGTTTCCAACATAAGTAGGGATACCGTTATCATCAAGTACAACTTGAGGATTATTTTTCAAAGTCTGCACACCTGTATAAACATCAGAATAATGATAATGAGTAATTAAATAATTATATCCGTCTGGATCATTAATCAACTCAGACATATCAGTAATTGTTTCAGAATTAAACCCGTCATTATATGAATACTGCAATGTTGTATAATCCTGCGTGCTCGGAGCTGTGGGGACTTCCAAAGCAAGAAGTTCATTAAAAGTATTTGCACTCTGATTTGCCAAAGCTGTACGCGCTTGGTTAACCTGCTGTCCTTCATATTCAACGTTAGTTTTTCTTGCTGTTAAGCCTAAATATCTTGCTTGTGAAGCTGCCATACCCATAAAGCTGCTCTCCTTTTATACTACCTGTTTTTGTTTTAATGATGCTTAATAAAAAGTCAACATTACTATAAAAATTATACGGTATTAAATGAAAAATATATATACAAACCCTTGAAAAATCATACATTTAGATGATATGTAAACATTTGTTAACAATATGAATTAAAAAAGGCAATTTTTTGGGAATGAAATACTTAGTATATACATAAGGAATATTTAAGATATTTTCTCATCAATAGGATATACAATTTAATTTATTAAGGGAGGATCTTCATGGCAATAGGAGCTGAGGATTACATTGACCAACTGCTGGTCAAAAAATATGCAGAAGAAAAAGTTGATAATCACGAGAACATGGAATCAATGGTAGACCCGCAAAAAATGATGGATGCCATGAATGATTATGCAAGCATGTATCGAAATATGATGAACCTTAAACAAAGGCTCAATATCGCCTGCTATGCGATTAACGCCCGCACTGCACGATATACTCGAACCCGCGCGAGATAAAAGTTTTCTGTTCAAACTTTTTGATGTAAAATAACATCAGAAAGTGAGAACAAAATGGTGGGAAAAATCATCCTGGCTTCTTCTTCTCCCAGAAGAGCCGACATTATGAAAAGGACAAAAATTAAATTTGAAATCATGCCGTCCCCGTACGTTGAAGAACATACGACGACGGCTTTTTCTTATGAATTTATAGAAAATCTGGCATACAATAAAGCAAAAGCTGTTGTTGTGAAAGAACCGTCGCTTGTAATCGGTGCTGATACAGTTGTTGTCTTAGATAACGAAATTCTAGGCAAACCTGACGGGGTTCAGGGTGCATTTGAGATGTTAAAGAAACTGTCGGGCAAAACTCATCAAGTTGTAACAAGCATTGTTGTAATAAATTCCGAAACAGGAGAAGTTAAAAAGAATTCAACAACAAGCCATGTAACTTTTGAAAACCTCACAGATGAGCAAATAAATTATTATATAGATAATTTTAAACCCTTTGACAAAGCCGGCTCATACGGCATACAAGAAATGCCCGAAGGATATATTAAATCCTACACTGGGGATTTGGAAAATATCATCGGGATGAGTTCAAAATCATTAATGGAATTGTTAAAATAAGAACACGGCGAGGTTTTCACCTCGCCGACAAAAAGATTCGATTTTTGTTTATTCCCGCAGGAATGTCTTACTCGTTCGCGTTTAACGGGTCTACGGCTCTGCTCATCTTGTTCAACACAAGCTGACACCAGCCTCCGCCCTCAGCTCACTCGCGCTATTTGCCGTATAATACAGCTTTTGCTGCAGATGATGCAGGAAGTACTGTTTGGTTATAGAATACTACAGGATAAATATCTGTAGGATTTGAAACCGTACAAGTTTGACCAGAAGTTGTACCATCACAAGCAACAACTTTGTTTGGGCCTTTTGTTCCGTTTACATCAATTACACCGTAACAAGGAGCATCAGCTACCCCTGAAGCATCATCTTTAATACAACCTTTTGCATCAGCAGCTTTATATGAAAACATTATTCCGTCATTAAAAAACAAAAATGTATCAGGTGCTATTGCACTAGCTGCATCTGTACAAGTTTCCTCGCCAGAAGTTTCATCTTTTGTACAAGTTTCAGCTTTAACTGCAGCAATTTTTGTTTTTGCGGCATCATCATAACCACTTTCTGCAACAGTAGCAGCTTTAACAATATTCATTCTTGAATTTAAAATACTTCCAACAGAATCACCATCTTTACCTTTGTCAGTTTTACCAGCTGTACCTTCAACTGTGTCGGCAAAGTTTCCGCCATCTAATGCAACATTCAATGTGATAGCTTGTCCTAATGCTGACAACGCCTTTTTATATGCTGCTTTATATTGTGCACCTTGTGTAGAGTTCATCAATGTCGGCATTGTCATTGCAGCTACAACACCAATAATACCAAGTGTAATTAACACCTCAGCCAAAGTAAATGCGTTGAAACGTTTTGTCATAATCTTTTCACCTTTCTTTTTAAAATAACCTTTCAAAAACTATCCTTACAAATCCTCTATGTTTCTATATGTATAAATCATAGTTTTTGAAAAACTAATACTTGTACATGCAGTTTAAACTATTTTTACGAGTTTGTCAAGGGGTAGTACGAGATTAACTCACAATTAAGACACAAAATAATGATAATATCACTTAATTCTAAAAAAAAACAAAGGTAATATAATAGTTATGGATAATAAGAAACTATTAGGCAAAAGAATAAAAGAACTTAGAAAGCACAAAGGATTGACGCAAGAACAGCTATCAGAAATGCTTGAAATTGAACCCGGCTCACTTTCAGGGATTGAGTCAGGCAGATTTTTCCCGTCACTCCACAATCTTGACAGAATGTCATCAATACTTGGTGTTGAACTTGTTGAGTTCTTTAAATTCTCTACAGTAGATATACCTCAAGACCTTGATAAAGAGCTTGAGAATATTATCAAAAATCAAAACAGCCAAAATAAAGCCTTGATTTACAAAATCTTAAAATCTGCATTTTCGGTAATTTAGAGATTTGCTCCGCAGCATTTTTTGAATTTTTTACCGCTTCCGCAAGGGCAAGGGTCATTTCTGCCGACTTTGCTTAAATCAATACCCTCTAAAGACGGTTTTTCAATATCTTCTTCTATAATACCTAAAGTTTTTGAAAACGCTTTTGACTTATACAAAACTGTAGTTGATGAGAAAATTTTGTTTTCCAAATATCTTGATTTATACGTTTCCAAAAGCTCATCAAGCGTATATTTTGTATCAAGTAATTTATTTACAACATCCATAAAGTTTTCGTGGCGTTCTGCAATTTTTTTGATTATATTTGCAGAGAATTTATCATTATTTAAGAAAAATTCTACACAAGCCTTTGCATTTTCTACTTTTTCAGGATTTTCAATAATTTTGTTGAATGTTTCAAAGAAAGGTACTGCATATAGCCCCAATTCTTTATCAAAAATAATACCTACATCGTATACATCTTTATGAGAAGAAAATCCACCCAAAGAATTTTCCAAGAAGTTATCATAAGAGTTATTAAATTCACTTACATTGAAGAACTTATACTCATCCAAAGTTTGAATTTTATCGCTTATATCAACTTTTTCTCCACCCTCTGCAAAATCGTTAAAAGCTCCAATCAAATCATCCGCAAAACGGTTAGTTGTAACAACTTCATCAGTTTTGAAAAAGTCAGTGAATTTTTTATAAATAGATTTAATTTCTTTTTCGATTTCTTTCTGTTTTTCAGGGTTATCCAGATAAACAAGTTCAGGGTTTTGAATAATTTTTGCAACAGAATATCTCAAAGCATCATCACGTCTTGAAGATGGTAAAACTCCTGAAATTTCAAGCAAATAATATGCATCTTCAAATTTAAAAATTCTAGCAACAACATACTGACCTGCACCTATACCACGGAACGAAGTCATTTTAACAAGAGATAAAGCATTATAAGTTCTTTCGTTAATTATATTATTTAACTCAAAACCATTTTGCAAAACTCTTTTAATTTCAAATATTGAAGAAATTGAATTCATCAAAGCTTTTATAATCTTTTTAGAAGATGCAGGAACTTTTTTTGTATTTTCTAAATACAAAGTCAAAATACTTTTATTATCCAAATTCCTTTCAAAGATATAAGTAAAACAAGCAGATTGAAGGTTCGTGTTACCAATAGTTTTCAAATATTCTTCAAAATCCGGTTTTACTCTTTCATCGTTTTGAATAAATACTGCCAAGTCTTTTATAACATCATTAATTTCTTTCAAGTCTTCTAAAATAAGCATTATAACTCTCCTCTTTAATTCAAAGATACTTTAAAAAATTTTAAAACTCAATACTATAACAGGTTAATATTATGGTTTACGAACAAGGTTTGTTTCAAAATCATACTCGCACTCAGAGCACATTTTTCTTGCGATTTCCGTATCTGTGCGAGCACCTTGAGCATCACCGGTCAATGCCCTTGCCCTGCCTCTGTTAAAATAAATTTCATCAGGTGCAAACGCTGTATCTTGACGATTTTTATAAGTATTAACTAACTCATTATATATACCAAGAGCCTGATTATATTTTTTATTTTTCATTAAATAATTTGCTTTTTCTGCCATGATAAATTGTTGTTCAATCTTTTTATCACGTCTTGCGATTTCAGCATCAAATTCGTTAATCATCAAATCAAACGGAAAATAATAAGTTTTGACACCTAAAATATCCATATTAAAAACATTCGACATGCTGTAATCATTAGCTAATTTATAATCAGCAGCAGCCTCTTCATATTTACCAAGTTTAAATTTAGCATAAGCTCTCTGTGCATATACATCAGGAGAAATAGGGATAAATTTAGAATATACATCAGCTGATTTCACCGCTTTATCATACTTTTCTGCAGAAACTTGATTATCTATAACCATAGGCATCAATGCATAATAAAGAAATGCAATCATCATAACAGCCATAACATAAATACTTTTTTTAGGAGTTTTTCTGTACTTTTCATAAGCTTCAGGTTCTATATTATATATATTTGGTAAAAACTTAACTTTTTGAAAAGTCCCGACATATCTTGTCAGATAATTTTCATACAAATAATTAACTGCAATATATGTTAAATAAAGCATTATAAGCGGAATAATACAAAGAGTTAAAGCCAATACAAAAAACGGAAGCTTAATAAGCTTCAAAAAGCATGGAAACATAAATAAATAAACATACAAAATAATTTCCGCACCAACAAGACAATTCATCACAGTTGTAAATTTCCTGTAAACGGCATTAATCTGTGTCATTTTCTCTTTTGGAAGCTTCACTGAATATTTATACCCGATACTTCTCATAACACCTGAAAGTACCGTACATCCTTTATCAATATAATAATTACAGTATTGCGAATTTAAAAATATACTTTTTCTAAAATCATTCATATCCATAAACTAATATTATCATTTTAATAAAGAAATTGCAAACATACTTGCAAAAAATTTTGAGATGATATAATAATAGTACAGTAGATTGACAAACAAATCGGGACGTGGCACTCTGCCGAGAAAAACAATTAAGTATTGTTTTTCGAGAGGGACTTGGTAGCGTAGCTGCCAAGCGTGACAAGTTCCAATATAAATCAAATCGGGACGTGGCGCAGCTTGGTAGCGTGCTACCTTGGGGTGGTAGAGGTCGCAGGTTCAAATCCTGTCGTTCCGATTTTTTAAAATCAAATATAATCATCGGGATGTAGCACTCTGCCGAAAAAATCGATTAAGTATCGATTTTTGAGAGGGGTAGCGCACCTGAGCAAAACGTAAGTTTTGCGAAGTAATTGAATAGTCATCGGGATGTAGCGCAGTCTGGTAGCGCACCGTGTTCGGGTCGCGGGGGTCGCAAGTTCGAATCTTGTCATCCCGATTTTTTTATTTCTCCCTCAAGTCTATGATTTTTCTTGAAATCATTTGAACTTTTAGACAAATAGTTGTATAATTTTCAAGTGACTATTAATAAGAGGTTGTATATATGAAATTACACATGCAAATTTTGATCGCATTAGGTCTTGGAATTAAACGCAACTGGCATATTTTCTTCGGGATTATTCTAGGTATTCTTGTCGGAATATTTTTACACGGCAGAGAATTCCCAATTGTTGCAACAGTTTTAACATTTATCGGACAAGTATTTATCAGACTTATTCAAATGGTTGTAATACCTTTGGTAGTTTCAGCTATCATAATCGGGATTACAAGCATAGGAGATAACAAACAGTTAGGTAAATTCGGAACTAAAATGGTTCTGTATTACGGTATTATAACAGCAGCAGCAGTATCTATAGGAGCTGCACTGGCATTAATATTTAAACCTGGTATTGGCGCAGCACATTACATTACTGCAAATGCAGCAAGCGAAGTTCAGGCATCAGTTGCCACAGCAATGGCTCAACAGCAAGGTAATATTTTAAATATATTCTTAGGATTTATCCCAAGTAACCCGATTGCATCATTTGCTTCCGGAAATATGGTTTCAATTATCGTATTTGTAGTTCTGTTTGCAATTGCTCTTGCTAAAGTTGGCGATGTAAACAGACCTATCGTATCATTCTTTGAATCTGTATTCGCTGCAACCATGAAAATTACAGATTGGATTATGTATTTCGCAGCACCAGGTGTATTTGCATTGACAGCTAGCGCTGTTTCAAGCTTTGGTATTGATATTTTTGCAAGTATTTCTAAATATTTATTAGTATTATTTATTGGATTTATGCTGCAATTATGTGTTGTTTATCCATTATTCTTGAAATTTTTCTCAAAAGTAAACATTGGTATGTTATATTCTGCAATTGCAGAAGCTATGATGGTAGCATTCGGAACTGCAAGTTCTTCAGCTACTTTACCTTTAACAATTGCATGTTGTGAAAAAAGAGGTATTTCTCATAAAATCTCAAGCTTCGTATTACCGTTGGGTGCTACATTAAACATGGACGGTACAGCATTATTGCAAACTGTTGCAGTAATCTTCTTAGCACAGGCTTATGATGTAACATTAACACCATTCTTAATTATTCAAATCGCATTATTGGCAATTGTATCATCTTCAACTTGTGCAGGTATTCCTGGCGCAGGCTTAATTACTATTGCCTTAATTCTTAACGGCATGGGTCTAAGCCCTGAACAACTCGTTGTAGGCTTTGCTTTCTTATTCACTATCGAAAGAGTTACAGACATGATGAGAACATTGGTAAACGTAGCATCAGACGCTGTAGTTGCAGCTGCAATTGCAGATAATGAAAATGAAATAAATTATGATTTATTAAATAACCCGCAGGCCTATGAGGATATTGCATAATGAAAAAAGTTTTTGTTGTTCTTGCAGTAATAAATCTTTTCTCATTAAACTGCTACAGTACTGAACGTTATACAACCGAACAGCTTATCAGCAGAATTGAACGAGCTTCTGTAAATTTAAATACAACAAGAATGAAAAAAGCTTGGAATACCTTATGCGAACAAGATAAAATAACATGTGCGGAAAAAAAAGATTGGTATAACAAACTGTTACTTGACACAAAAGTCCGTCAGCACGACTTATCTATAATTCGAGGCGGATTTCATATTAAATACTAAAGGCCCTTTTAAAAAGGGTCTTTTTTATGCTACATTAAGAATATGAAAACTGATAAAATCGCATCAACTCATTTAGGTAAAAAATCTGAAGGAAGTATAAACTATAATCCATCACTTCTGGTTGCAATTCCAAGAATTGAAAACCGCAAACAATACAATATTGATAACAACAGTTTGCCATTTGAAGGTTGGGACGTTTGGCATGCATATGAATTTTCTGCAATGAGCGAAAATGGAATACCCGTTACAAGACTTTTAAAACTTAAATATAACTGCAATAGTGAATTTTTGGTAGAATCAAAATCTTTAAAGTTATACCTCAATTCATTCAATATGAGCCGTTTTGGGAAAAATACAGAAGAATGCCTGAGCATCTGTAAAGAAACTATTGAAAAAGATTTGAGCAACACACTAAAAACAAATGTTACCGTTAATTTTATCAAAAATAACAGAAAACGCATTGAAATTTTTAACAATTTCCAAAATATCATGCAATATGTTGATGAAAATTCATTAAAAATAGAAAATTTCAAAGAAGCTCCTGAAGTTTTACAAACAGAACAAAGTCAAATGCAAGAATATTACCTTACATTTGATAGTTTGCGTTCAAATTGTCGTGTAACTCATCAACCTGATTTTGGCGATGTATTCATATATTATAAATCTGATAAACATATTAAAGAGGACAGTTTGGTGAAATATCTTTGCTCATTTCGCTCTGAATATCATTTTCATGAAGAATGCTGTGAGATGATTTATAAAAGGCTTTACGACATTATAGACGGCAAATTATTTGTCTGCTGTCTCTATACCCGCCGAGGCGGAATTGATATTTGTCCGGCACGTTGGAACAATAAAGTTAAAGATATTGATAAATTACTTGATTTAACATTATTTGCAAGAAACGGGGTTAAACAGTGAATTACAGGAAATTTGGAAATGCAGGCGAGGATTTAGCATGCCGGTATCTTCAAAAACAAGGTTATGAAATTTTAGAACGCAACAAACATTATTCACGTTTTTGCGAAATTGATATTATCGCCAAGCATAAAAATACCATTATTTTTGTAGAAGTTAAAACGCGTAAATCTAATAGTTTTGGCTCTCCTTTGGAAGCAATTACACCAAGCAAATATGCAAACATACGAAAGGGTATCCAATTTTACCGCTCAGAAAACAAAATAAAAACATATAGAATAGATGTTATTGGGATTACAATAACCCCTGAAATAAAAATTGAACATCTAAAAAATATTCAAATTTAAGTAAATATAAATACATATATTTATGTATTCACGATTGTAAAGAAAAAACATATAATATTTACATAATTTCATGTTTATTATTACATGTGGTAAAAAGGATTTTTATAATGTTAAATAATTTTGAAAGCTTTGACAATTCTGAAACATCTGCAAGAAAATCTGCACTGATACAAGAGCGCGTAGGACTTGTTTCTACCCACATGTATAAACAGTTTTTGGATTACCAACATGCAAATGTCAACACTAATGAGATTTTCTCAAGAATGCTTGACAATCTTCAAGTTGTTGCAGATACGCTAAAAGAAGCTTTCTCCTCAAGAAACATTACAACCCAAAACATTTACGTTGACACAGACCCCCAACGCTCTGTTGTTATCGTAAATATTCTTTGGCATAAAATGAGTTTTACTACCCGTTGCAATTACCAGCCTCAAGCGCTATACCGCGAGGACGGAAAACACCTGTTCTCCAGCAGAATTATGGCTATTAAAGGCAACTACTACGAACTTATGAAAGGTGTTACAGACCACGATGAAGAAATGGGTAAACTCCTTGATAATGAAGTTGCATCATTATTCATTCCGCCTGAATCAACCCAAAATTCGATAATGAAAATACGCCACCTACCAAACCGAGAATTTTACCTAAATCAGGTTGATGCTCCGCGCGAATTTGTTCTAAAAGTAATAGAAACAATCTGCGGAGGCGGTTTCTACCACGAAGAAGGTGCTAGAAAAAGCTTTAATATATAATTTATTCTAATGTCAATCTTGACGAAACTTCTGCAACAATACGCTGAACATCAGGTCCGCCGATTGCAACTTCCAAAATCAAAGGACTGTGGATTAAAACAGTTTCGGAATATTCCATTGTATCAACATTTATTATATCAAATTCAATGAAATCGTCACCGGCAAAAGTAAGCTTACCGTACTCCCCGCCTGTAGCCCATTTCACAAACATATATTGATTTTCATATTCTTTTAATTTTTCGACTAATCTCATAAATCCCTCTCACATATAATATTTTAGTGATTTATTAAAAGAAGTCAAGCATATAATTAAAGTTTATCAAGAACCCAATATGTCTACGTACGTAGTACAAAAAAAAGTCACACATCTTGTGTGACTTTGAACAATAATCTTGGGAGGAGATTTGGGGATAGTTGTACATGCATGATAATGCAAGCATGTCAAATTTGTTACACTTTTAATTCAAAAATTAATAAAAATTTACAATCACTTGATTTTATACTATAATGATGATTAGAGGAAAACTTATGAAAATTCTTATTATAAACGGTGTAAACCTTAATATGCTTGGCATTCGCGAGCCTGACAAATATGGAAGCATGACATTAAAAGATTTAGAAAAGGAATTATACGCATATTCTTTTGAACTCGGAATTAACATTGAAGCATTTCAAAGTAACCATGAAGGTGAAATTGTAGAAAAAATTCATAATGCAAAAGATAATTTTGACGGCATAATAATAAATGCCGGCGCATACACACACACAAGTATTGCAATACGAGACGCGCTGTCAGCCGTAGATATTCCGACTGTAGAAGTTCATATTACAAATATTTATAAACGCGAAGAATTCAGACAACATTCATACCTTGCCCCTGTATGTATCGGGCAGATATCGGGATTTGGTATAAATTCATACAAACTCGGTTTAAAAGCTGTTGTCGATTATTTATCAGACAACAAAAAAAATATTTAATCTTGGTTGCTCGCATTTAACGGGTCTGCAGTCGAATGCTCAACGCATCCGCCTTTCGCCCTCAGCTCGCAATCCGCTACTTTTGGAACTCATCAACAAAAGCTTTGCTGACAGCCAAAGCTTTCAACTGTGCATCTTCAAAACCTGCTTCTGAATATCTTTTCTCAGCTAGTTCAGCAACTTCAAGAGCTTTTGATGCAAGTTCAGGATTTTGAGCAAACACCTTGATATCATTTTCAAGATTATCTGCTTTGATAACAGTTCTGTCTGCAGGATTTTCAGGAATTTCAGTAATTTCTTTTACTTGTGCTTCTTCAACCTGCGGAGTAAATTCTTGAACAGCTTCTGATTTAACCTGTTCAACTTTTTGTGGTTGTTGTGGAATACTTGGAGTGTTCTTTGGTATTTCGTTCATGTCACATCCTCACATTTCTCTATCTCGTTGTTTTACGTTTAAAAACACCTAAATAAATTTTTTTGCTAGTTTGTAAAAAAAAAATTACAAAAATTAATATAAAATCTCTTATAACCTTTTCTTACAGACTGTTTATGCTATATTGAAAGTACAACGTAAGCAATTTAAAGTATATATACGTTATATAAAGTATACAACATTAAAGGAAGTAATGCAACTATGAATATTACTAATTTATTTAGTAACATAAACCCTAAAGAAGTTATTAAAAACCTGCCTGACGCAGTTTTTGTAGTGGAATCAGACGGTAAAATTGTATGGGCTAACGACAAATCAGCAGTTATTTTTGAAACAAGAGTTAACGATTTAAAGGGTTTAAACTTTGATGAAATAGTTGTTAACGGTGTAGAACTTGCAGAAAAATCTTTTGCAAGAAGAAATTCTGTTGTAACAGGTGCATTCACAATTGAAGGTAAAGAATTTTTCATTGAAATGAATGCCAAAAAATATATTGAACAATACTTCATTACAATAAGAGATATTACAGCAATGACAAATGTTCTTGCCAATGCTGAAAAAACTGGCAGACTTAACAAAGAAAAAAATATTATGCTCTCTAAATTGTCTAATGAAATTAAATCTCCAATACAATCAATAATAGGATTTTCACAAGCATTAATTGACGGACTCGGCGGAGAAATTAATGACAAACAAAACAAATATGTAAGAATTATTAACAAAAATTCTACGGAATTACTGCACTTTATGGATAAATTCTTAGAATTTTCTCAAGCCGAATCTTCACTATTCAAATGCGAAAATCAACCATTTGATCTTGTTAATACAATACAAACAGTTATCAAAAACAATGATACTGCAATAAATGCTAAAAACTTGGAAGTAAATTATGATTTTGAAGAATTTAACAAAAAAGTTGTATACAGCGACGAAAATTCTATCAAAATTGTTTTACAAAACTTGCTGGAAACATCAATGAAGTTAACAGAAGTCGGTTCTATATCAATAAAAGTTGACCATCCCGACCTTGATGTTATCGACAAATGCGGAGCAAAAATATTCAAAGCTGCGACAAGCAATTCCTATGTAAGAATTACCTTAACAGACACAGGTATGGGTCTTGCAGAAACTGAAATGGAAGGAATTTTTGAACCGTATACCCAGCTTGATAAAGCTCACAAAAAAACGATTGTACGCTCAATAACACTCGGAACAGCTCAAACAATTATGAAACGCCTAGGCGGTGCTGTATGGGTTAATTCAGAAGTTATGAAAGGATGTACTTTCACAATTATCCTACCTGTTGAAAAGGAATAGAAATGAGCAATGTAACTTTAAAAAACGTCACTAAAATTTATGACAAGAAAAAAGTTATTGATAATGTTGATTTAAACATTAATGATAAAGAATTTGTTGTACTTGTCGGAGCTTCAGGATGCGGTAAATCAACTCTTTTGAGAATGATTGCGGGACTTGAAGATATTACAGACGGCGAAATCTATATCGGCGACAAAAAAGTAAATGATGTTCACCCGAAAGACCGCGACATAGCATTCGTATTCCAAAGTTACGCATTATATCCACACATGACAGTGAGAGAAAATATTGCTTTCGGGCTTAAAATGCGCAAAGTTGATAAAGAAACTATTGAGAAAAAAGTTCAAGAAGCTGCAGAAATTCTTGATTTAGGCGAATATTTAGACAGAAAACCTAAACAGCTTTCAGGCGGACAGCGTCAACGCGTCGCTTTAGGCCGCGCAATTGTAAGAAATCCAAAAGTTTTCTTAATGGATGAACCTTTATCAAACTTGGATGCAAAACTTCGTGTTCAGATGCGTTCTGAGATTAAAAAATTACACGAAAAACTCCAAACAACGTTTATCTACGTAACCCATGACCAAACAGAAGCATTAACTATGGGAGATAGAGTTGTTGTTTTAGACAAAGGTATAATCCAGCAGGCAGACAGCCCTGAAAATATTTATAATAATCCTGCAAATACATTTGTTGCAGGCTTTGTCGGCTCCCCGCAGATGAACTTTATTGACGGGAAATTTTTTGACAAAGGCGATTGCATTGTCGGAATACGCCCCGAAAAAATGGTTTGCGGAGGCGATATTAAATTAACCGTAAATGTGGATATCACAGAGCTTTTGGGTAGTGAAAAAATTGCATACTTCAATATCGGAGATAAAAAATGCTCCGCAAAACTTCCTGCTGACTATCAATTAGGGGAAACACTTGAATTAAGCATAAACCATTCTGATTTATACTTCTTTAATAACGAAACAGGTAAACGCATCTAACTGTCGTCACAATCGTTTTCTACCCACACTATTGTAACATTTATCGGTTTTGCAAACGGATTTGTCATGTGCAAGAATGGATTTTGCGCTATGCTGTCATAGAACTTTATCTTCTCTGACAGTTTTTTAGTGTAATCTAATAAATTCATACATACATTATGTAAATATTTCACCAAACAATAATCCCACTTAGGCAGTAATATTATATCCTGCCGATTACCCGCCTGAGCAATACCTGAAAGTAATAATTTTCCATAAATTTAATTTTACGGAGGGATATTATGACACACACAAAATTACACGGTACAAAAACCGAACAAAATCTTATTAACGCATTTGCCGGCGAATCTCAAGCCAGAAACAGATATTCATATTTTGCAAAACAAGCAAAAGAAGACGGATATGAACAAATTGCTGAAATTTTCCTTATAACTGCCGAAAATGAAAAAGAACACGCAAAAAAATTCTATGAATATTTAGGCAACATGAGAGGTCAAGTAAACTCAGAATATCCGTTTGAACTGGGTACAACAGAAGAAAATCTCAAAAGTGCAGTAGAAGGTGAAAATGAAGAAGCTGAAATTCTTTACACAGAAGCTGAACAAACAGCAAGAGAAGAAGGATTTGACAAAATAGCAGACACATTTCACTACGTAGTAGAAGCAGAAAGACATCACCGCGAAAGATACGCAAAACTTTTAGAAAACATTAAAAATGATACTGTTTTCAAAAAAGACAAAGAAATAAACTGGATGTGTAGAGAATGCGGTTTTATCTGCAATTCAAAATGTGCTCCAGTAAAATGTCCGAGTTGTGAACACCCGCAGGCTTATTTCCAGGTTCAATGCGAAGAATACTAATAAAAAAAAGACCCTTTCGGGTCTTTTTTATTCTTCTGACGAATTTTCTTCGTTAACTGTCAATGCAATTCGTTTGTCAGCAGGATTAAATTTCAAGATGTATGTATCAATCTTGTCACCAACCTGCAAAATGCAGTCTTTTTTGTTTTGAAGTTCAACAACTTCAGCATGCGGCAACAATGCTTCAACACCTGGGAATACTTCTACAAAAGCACCGAAGTGTTTAATTCTTGTGATAGTACCTTCAACTTTGTCGCCTTCTTTAATATTTTTTTCAGCTTCTAACCATGGATCCGGCTCTAAGTTTTTCAAACTCAAAGATACACGTTGTTTTTCATGGTCAACTGCAATAACTTCAACATCAATTTTGTCTCCGACATTCAAAATATCTGTCGGATGATCAATCCATCTCCAAGACAATTGAGACAACGGTAATAATCCATCAATTCCGCCAAGGTCAATAAAAGCACCAAAATCTGTAATTCTTACAACATCACCTTTAACAACCTGTCCTGGTTCAATTTGTGAGAACACATTTTTTCTTGCTTCTACTGCGCTGTCGTCATAAACTTTTTTATTAGATAAAATAAAGTTATTTTGTTGAGCATCAAGAGTTAAAATTTTCAACTCTAATTTTCCACCGACTTCTAAATCAGATTCTTTTGCTCTTAATTGAGATGAAGGAACGAAACCTCTAACACCTGAAATTTCAACTAATACACCGCCTTTAACAACACCTGCGATAGTACCGAGGATTGTTTCGTCAGCTTCTTTAGCTTTTTCAAGTTCTTTCCAAGCATAAGCAAAATCAACTTTTTTGCGAGAAAGAAGGAATTTTCCGTCCTCATCTTCTTCTCTTATAATAAGAAATTCGTATTCTTTACCTTTTTCAAATTTCTTTTCAACATTTTCATCTTTATCAACAGCTTCGCGTGTAGGCACAACAGCAATAGTTTTTGCGCCGATATCAACCATTACACCCTGACCGTCATAACCACATACGATGCCTTTTACTAAATCACCTTTTTGAAACTTGTAATCATATTGTTTCAATAGTTCTTCGAAATCTAATTCTTTTGATGTCATTTTTACTCCATTTGTCATAAGACACTAATCTATTTACGTTGCGACTATTGTAACAAATTTTAAAAATTTTGTAAAGTTTTTTGTAAACTTACATTACGAACTTGCACAGCAAAAAACAGGCATTACAGAAATTGCAATGCCTATTTTCGTTATTATATCAGTGTTTTACGCTTTTAATGAAGCTATCAAATCAAGAATAGCTTTTTCTTGAATTTCGATTTCAGAAATTCTTGATTTTGTTTGCTCAATCAATTCAGCCGGAGCATTTGTTACAAACTTAGGATTATTAATTCTTCCTTCAAGAGATTTTTTCTCTCCTGTAAGTTTGTCCAATTTCTTTTGCTGACGAGCAATTTCAGCATCCAAATCAATTAAATCCGCAAGCGGGATAATAATTTTTGAAGCAGAAACAATTGCAGTTGCGCTCTTTGGCGGAATTTGAGCATTCATATCAGCATAAGAAATATTTTCAACACGCGCCAAACGTTTAATATATGCTTCAATTGCTTCAAAAACAGGTTTTTCATCTGCAGTTGAGCGAACTTCAATATCACATTTGATTGACGGAGAAATATTAAAACTTTGGCGGACATTTCTCAAAGAAGTAATTGTTTCAAATACAAGTTCCATTTCCTGTGCTTCTTTCGGGAAGTCAAATTTATCTTCAAACACAGGGAAATCAGCAACAATAATTGCCTTTGTTTCAGTTTCCTTCGGAACTAACTGCCATACGCGCTCTGTAATATGAGGCATAATCGGATGTAACATTCTCAATGCCATATCAAGAACATATCTCAATACACGTTGAGTGTTTGCTTTCAATTCAACATCCTGAAGCTGAATTTTTGCAATTTCTACGTACCAATCGCAATATGAATTCCAGAAGAAATCATAAAGAACGTGTGCAACTTCACCAATTCTAAAGTCTTTAATATTTTCATTAACTTCTTTAGCAGTTTTATTTAATTTATCCAAAATCCATTTATCTGCGATAGTTAAGTTAGCAAAATCGATTTCTTTATTGTCAACACCGTCAAGGTTCATCAATACAAATCTTGATGCGTTCCAGATTTTGTTGGCAAAGTTTCTGCCATATTCAAATCTTTCTTCGCTCATTTTGATATCTTGACCGCCGTAAGTACAAAGTGAAGTCATAGTAAATCTCAAAGCATCACAGCCGTATTTGTCAATAATTTTAACGGGATCAATAGTGTTGCCTTTAGATTTAGACATTTTTTGACCTTTTTCGTCACGAATAAGTCCATGAATATAAACAGTCGAGAACGGAGCTTTACCTGTAAATTCCAAGCCCATAGTAATCATTCTTGCAACCCAGAAGAAAATAATATCAAAACCAGTTACAAGAGTTGTTGTAGGATAGAATTTTTTAAAATCGGCACTGTCAGTATTCGGCCAGCCCATAGTAGAGAATGGCCACAATCCTGATGAGAACCATGTATCAAGACAATCAGTATCTTGAACGTAGTTTTCCGGGTCTGGATTTTCTTTTGCAACAACCATTTCACCTGTTACTTTATGGTAATATGCAGGAATTTGGTGTCCCCACCAGATTTGACGAGAAATACACCAGTCACGGATATTTTCCATCCAGCCTAAATAGTTCTTTTCCCATCTGTCAGGAACAAATTTAATTCTGCCGTCTTTAACTGCTGCAATAGCTTCACGTGCCAAAGGTTCCATTTTTACGAACCATTGTTCTGAAAGAAGCGGTTCAATTGTAGTTCCGCAACGCTGGCATTTACCAACATTGTGTTCATGGTCGCGTGTTCTTAATAAGAAATTGTTGTAAGAAAGCATTCCTACAATTCTTTCTCTTGCTTCGTATCTGTCAAGCCCATGAAGTTCTTGAGGAACTTCTCCGCAAGCTTTCATTTTACCGTCATTATCAATTACCCAAACAGGTTTTAAATTATGACGCTGACCGACTTCAAAGTCATTCGGGTCGTGTGCAGGAGTAATTTTAACAGCACCTGTTCCGAAGTTTTTGTCAACATATTCATCAGCAATAATCGGAATTTCTCTGCCTGAAAGCGGAATAATAACAGTTTTACCAACCAATTCAGAATATTTATGGTCATCAGGGTGAACTGCAATTGCAACGTCGCCGAAAATTGTTTCAGGACGAGTAGTTGCAACAATAATCGCACCTGATTCACCTTTCAACGGGTAAGAAATTTCCCACATATGTCCCTGTTCTGTTTCGTATTCTGTTTCAACGTCAGAAATAGCACTGTTACAACGAGGACACCAGTTTACAATGTATTTACCTTTATAGATTAATCCTTTTTCGTAAAGTCTTACAAAAACTTCTTTTACAGCATCCGAACAGCCTTTATCAAAAGTAAATCTTTCTCTTGAACGGTCAAAAGATGCACCTAGGCGTTTGCATTGGTCTAAGATAGCTGATTTATGCTGATTTGTCCATTCCCAAGTTTTTTCAACAAACTTTTCTCTGCCCAAATCGTGACGAGTCAAACCTTCTTTTGCAAGCTGTTTTTCAACTACGTTTTGAGTTGCAAGCCCCGCGTGATCGGTTCCGGGAACCCAAAGAGTTTCATAACCAGCCATTCTGTGATAACGCACAAGAATATCCTGTAAAGTTTCGTCCAAAGCGTGCCCCATATGCAGCACACCTGTAACGTTTGGAGGCGGTATTACAATAGAATAAGGCGGTTTATCAGAACTTGAATCAGCTTTAAAAAATTCGCCGTCTTCCCAAAACTTATAAATACTTTCTTCTGTTTCTTTTGCATCATAAACTGTTGGTAAATCTTCAATTGCTATCATATATAAAAATCCTTCTTATTTTGCGTATACTCTTAAAATAGCACAAAAAAAAAGAGCAGACAATCTGCTCTCTTTTTTTATAAATTTTTCTTACGCTTTTGGAATAGAATTTGCAATAATTTCCATTTCTTCCAATGATGCATAAACAGCGTGGCATCCGCAGTCTACATACAAGATTTGACCTGTTGTACCTGTTGATAAATCTGATGCCAGGTATAAACCAGCTCTGCCAACATCTTCCAACGCAACATTACGTCCCAAAGGAGCTTTTGCGACAGCTGCTTTAAGCATTTTGTCAAAACCTGAAATACCTTTAGCAGCAAGAGTTTTAACAGCACCTGCAGAGATACAGTTAACTCTAACACCTTTTTTACCAAGGTCAGCTGCCAAATATCTCATTGAAGATTCTAACGCAGCTTTTGCAACACCCATTACGTTGTAGTTTGCAACAACATATTCAGAACCAAGGTAAGTCAATGCAAATACAGAAGCGCCTTCATTCAAGATAGGTTCAGCATGTTTACAAAGTGAGATTAAAGAATAAGCACTTACGCCTAAAGCTAAATCCCAGCCTGCTTTTGATGTATCAATAAATCTTCCGGCCAAATCTTCTTTAGCCGCAAATGCAACAGCATGGATAACAAAGTCTAATTTACCGTAAACTCTTTCACATTCTTTAAATACTGCAGCAACTTCATCGTCTTTTGTAACATCACAAGTCATAATAACTTTTGCATTCATATCTTCAGCCAAAGGTCTAACACGTTTTTCCATAGCTTCACCGGCATATGTGAAAGCAATATCAGCACCAGCTTCATAAAGTTGTTTTGCAATAGCATAGGCAATTCCGTGAGTATTTGAAACTCCGAAAATAACACCCTTTTTACCTTCCATTAATTTCATAAAATTTCTCCCTTACTAAAATACAAATTTATTTTAGCAAAAATATATTTTTAAAGCAAATTTGTAAATATTAACAATTGTAACAACATGCAAACATGCTGAAATCAGGCGTTTTCGTAAGTTTTTATATATTTAAGAGAGTACTAAGGAGAGCTATGGGCGTTTCAAACGTATACAATCAAGCAAAAGCCAATGCCATCGCAGCGATTAAATCTAATATGTCTGCGAAGGGCACTAAAAAAGCTGAAGCCCTCAAACCTGAACATTTAACAATGACAGGTTCAATCTTCAATGCTCCCGGTGCTAAAAATACACAGCCTACTCCAACATTAACAGATTTGAATACAACAGCAAGCTTGGCTGAACTCAATAAAAAACCAGTAGCACAGGCTCAAGGCAAGGGTTCTAATGACAAATCTAATCCTGAGACACCAAGCAGTGCGTCAGAAGGCAGAGCTGCTGCTGCAGATGGTGAAAAACAAGCTGACAGTTTGAGAGCTCAAACATCTCAAGCACAATCATATCAAAAAACAGTCACTAACTTTAGTGCTCAAGCTCAAAAAACTGAAGCATCTATTACAAAAGATGATAAAATATTTGCAAAAAAATTAAAGGCACAAGAAGCAGAATTAAAAACTAATAATCAAAGTATTCAAAAATTAGTAAAAGAAAATGAAGAAGCTCAAAAAGAAGTTGAAAATGCTCAACATGAATTAGATACATTATTAGCTAGAAATTCATTCTCAATGGGCGGTAGTAATTCAGCATCAGGCAGCAGTGACGACCAATCAAAAATTAACGAATTACAAACTTTCATCGGTGCAAAAGTCGGCATCATGCAAGCAAATGGCAAAACTGTATATTCACTACAAAGAACTCAAAGCAGAACTCTAACAAACATGAACAGAACAAATAATCAGTTCATAAAAGTTCAAAAACAAAATACAAAAGCTATCAACCAACAACAAAACGAAACCAGCAAAGTAATTAAATTTGCTGATAAAGTAGAACAATTTAGCCAGCTTGCTCAACTTAGCGGACAAAGTTTAGAAATGCTTGGAAACTTAATGATAGCAGCAGGTTCTACACCTTGGACAGCATGGATGGTTCCAGTTGGTACAGTAATGGCTAAAGTCGGTACTGTTCTTGAACTTGTTGGACAATACGGGTCAACCGCGGCTAACTTGACAAAAACAGCTGCATATGCAGCTGAAGGCAATTTAATGGGAGCTATGCAAAGTGCCGCAATGGCTGTGCAATCAGGTGCAGCAGCAGCAAAAGGTACTCAAAACTTCAAAAAAGACTTTGAACAAATAAACACACAAGCAAACGAAGTACTTAACAAAAACGCTGCAAACAAAGCTGCAAAAGAACAAGTAAATCAAATGAAACAAGATGGTGTGAATTTTAAAGGAATGTCTGAAAAAGACATGAGAAAATCAATAAGCAATGATTTACAAGCTCAAATGAATGGCGAAAATGCGACATTAAATAGAAAAGATTTACTCGACGACGGCAAACTAACCAAAGCTGGTAAAACTGCCGCACAGAATTCTGCAACAGCTGTTGGCTCTGAATATGATACTCAATTTGGCAAAAAAGGTGCAACTGAAAAATCTGCAAGAAAAGCTACTGTAAAAACATTCAAAAATAAAGCTTCAGACACTAAATCATCTACAAATTGGGCTGACAATATGAATAAATTCACTCAAACAATGGGGTCTTTGGCTCAAATGTATATGATGTTTAACGGCGGCGGTTCCATGATGGGCATGGGCGGAAACATGATGGGCGGTTCTATGATGGGAAGCGGATATAACAATATGGGTTACATGAGCAACGGAATGAGCCCAACAACAATGACTGATAAACAAAGAAGAGCCGCTTGGCAGCAACGTAATGCTAAAGCTTTAGGAAAAACCGCAAAATCATAATAAAAAGAGCTAACCGAAGTCAGCTCTTTTTTATTGTTATCTTAATGACAAATCGTTGCTTCGGCTTCGCGCCATATTCTGTTCTTTAAGCATTATATTCATATATAATATCTTATTTGCAGTTGCCTGATCAAGATTTATGAACTCTGTTCCTGCTCGTCGGTCAGTTGCCGATACAATTTTTACATCAGTATTAATGTTCAAATCGCCGTATGAAATTTGTACCGGAACTACATCGCCTACTTTCAAGTTATTGTTATGAGATACTGCCATACCACCTCTTGAAATATCAAGGACTGAATTTATTTTTGCATTATCAGCTAAATTAATAGGTGTCTGACTTTCATTAGCATTAAATCTCATATGCTGACGTTTATCAATACCATAGATTGGGTTGTCCAAAACTCTTTGTTTATAAACATGTTTACCCATATCATCATCTGGGAATAAATCATCATCAGTATCGGTATCACTGTCTGTATCAGTGTCATTATCCGTATCTGAATCCATATCGGAATCAGTGTCCGTATCCGTATCTACATCAGTGTCTGTATCAATATCAGTGTCACTGTCAATGTCTATATCTGCATCACTATCGGTATCTACATCGGTATCAGTATCTGTGTCAATATCGGAATCTGTGTCTATATCAGTATCTGTATCAATGTCGGTGTCAGTATCCGAATCAATGTCAGTATCATTGTCTGTATCTGTATCAGTATCGATATCGGTGTCGGTATCTGTATCTAAGTCTGTATCACTATCAGTGTCAGTATCAATATCCGTATCTGAATCTAAGTCTGTGTCACTATCTAAATCGGTATCGGTATCAGTATCCATGTCTGTATCATTGTCAATGTCAGTATCGGTGTCAATATCCGTGTCTGTATCATTATCTGTATCTGTATCAGTATCGTTATCGGTGTCTGTGTCATTATCGGTATCAATATCGGTGTCGGTATCGTTATCTGTATCGTTGTCCGTATCCGAATCAATATCCGTATCCGAATCAATATCCGTATCTGAATCTAGATCCGTATCAGTATCAGTGTCCATATCAGTATCGGTATCTAAGTCTGTATCACTATCAGTGTCAGTATCGATATCCGTGTCAGAATCTAAGTCTGTGTCACTATCTAAATCGGTATCGGTATCAGTATCCATGTCTGTATCATTATCAATATCAGTGTCAGTATCCATATCAGTGTCGGTATCATTGTCGGTATCGGTATCGTTATCAGTGTCAACCACAATTTCTTCATCTTCTGGTACTACAAGGTTGTCGTCATCATCTTCTGAACCCTGTTGACCGTTATTTTTTACACCGTCATAATCTTTATCATTACCTTGAGAACTTCCACCGTAGTAATAATTACGGTCTTCAGCATCTTCACCTATTGCTAAGACATCTTCAGGTCTTACTGCTTTAGCCCTTATCGAAATATCTTTACCCGCAAGAGTCTTAATTGGGTTTGTTGTATCATCTTTTACATACGTAGATACTCCACCATTTCTATGTTTACCCATATTAAAATAGTAGCCGCCGGCATAAGCATTATCTGCAACAAGTGTTAAATCTTGCTCGTGTGCCGGTCTGCCTTGACCCTTCCCGTTAATTCTGCCGTTTTTAACAACAATTGTAGAATCTGCAGCATGTTCATATTCCGGATGTTCACCATTATCCAAAAAGCTTCCTAAATCCAAAGCCGTTAATTTAACTTTGTTAGGAGCAATATTTTTATTTGGACCATAGTAATCTTGAGAATATGTTGGCACAATACCTAAATTTTCAATATACATATTCTTACCGCGAGTTGTAATATCAATATTATTAGCGGCAGTAGTTTCTCTAATATATACATCGCCTGAGAATTCTGCATTAATATCACCGGTTCTTGAAATTAATGCACACACATTTGTATTAAGTTTTTGTCCGTTATCCGCATCCATTCCCTTAACATTAATATCCTTGATTGCAAGCATATCAACACCTTGAGAAGGTTTGTTTTGATTTGTCAATACGTGCGGTTTAGTTGCATCATCACCGTTGAATATCGGAGATACACCATTTTGTCTAAAAGTTAAAGCGTTTCCGGTTTCACCGATATTTCCGCTTGAAATAATAGAAATACCTGTACCCTCAACGTTAGGTTTATTTTTATCTGAAGCACGGTTTACAATATCATAAGCTTTTGAACCTTTAACAGAACTATCAGCAAGAAGAATAACTTTACCGTCAGATTTAATTTGGTCAACATTTAAATTTGTATCCAAACTTGCAAGATTTACAAGAGAATTTTTGCCAGAACTGATTGCTTTAACTGTTCCTGCAATATTTGTATTAATTGACTTTGTCAAATCTCTTGCATTTGTTCCGATACCTGTACATACACCACCGTCACAATTGCCAAGGTCTTTACCTATAGCACCGTTTTTTGTATTAATATCAAGATTGCCGTTTGCTTTAATAAGATTTGCTTTTGTACCGTAGTTGAATACATTGCCGTTATCAACCTTAATATTAACATCACTTGTTGAATTCAAGTAATCTTTACCTGTATTATAACCAATTACGACATCAGAATTTTTGTTATCAATATTAATGCCTTTAGCATTAACATTACCTTGAACATGAATACCGTTTGCACCAGTATTTGTTATATAAGCAGTATTTGTGCTGTCTGATAATACTGCGCCATTTTTAATCACAATACCATTTGCACCTGTATTTGCGACAAGCAAATCTCCATTTGTATTTGTCAATCTTCCAGTAGATGCGATTAAAATACCTGTACCTGTATTATCTAGAGAAAGTACTCCATTTTTGTTTGTCATGTTTCCTGAAACGTTTATGCTTCCTTCAGTATTTACAAGTAAAGTTTTTCCGTTTGAGTTAAAAGTTTTGCCTGAAACGGTAATGCCTTTTGAACCAGAGTTTGTAATTTCAATATTACCTGCGCCGAAGTTTTTCAAAGTACCTGCAACATTAGTTCCGCCTTCTGCGCCGTAAGAAATAATTTTAATGCTTCCGTTTTCATTTGTATATGAATTTGCATTCATGTTATCTGCGTTAACCAATTTATCAAATAATGTTTTTGCCTGCGCATGAGAAATAAGTTTTGTAGCATCTTTAACCCCTGCCATTACAAGTGCATTATTTGTAATATCAACATTTGCCGCATCAATATTTACAAAGTTACGAGCTAAAACACTACCGTCAATTTTGACAGTAGCATCACCCTGCCCTAATCTTTCAGCGTATTTTGAAGTCAATGATGGAACTCTTACATCACTTTTATATTTTTCATAAGATGTACTGTCAGGAGTATAAACAGATAAAGAACCGACATTCAATACACCGCTTGACCCCACAACCATGCCCTTTGGAGAAATGAATACTACATGCCCGTTACTGTTCAAATTGCCGTTTTTAGTTACGGCATTAACAATACCGTTAATATTAATCTGATTATCAATAAGGTTTAAAAATGTTGTAATATCTTTGCCTTTAACAGCATCATGGAATATCAAATTAGCAATATCGCCTTCACTTAAATTAAAATCAAGCCCTTTTCTATATCCTATATCACCATTTGAGGCGTCAGGCGAGATGTCATACACATTTCCGTTTTGAACAACGCCTGCACCTGTTATACTAGTCGCTAAAACCTGTAAACAGAAGGACTGCTGCAAAAAGAAGCAGAATGTCAATGCTGAAGCAACAACTTTTCTTTTTCCAACTTTTATCTGAAGCATGTTTATATATCCTTTCAATTTCCCTAATCAATATGTGACAATTTTAGCAAGAGCACAAATGATTTTCCATTTTTTATTACAAATATTTAATATATTTAAAATCGTGAAAAATTTTTCTTGCTAGATTGTAAATAAATATTAACCGTTTTCAGGACGTTTCATAACTGTTTTTGCCAATGTAAAATAAATTCCGTAGAAAACTGCAAGTAAGCTTAACATTTCAAATAATGCAGGAAGTTCAACAAACTTTGTATATACAAAATACAATACCCCGCATGGGATTAAAGATAAAAATATTCTGTTTAAAGTTAAGGCGGGATATATAAGTCTTAAACCTGGCAAAACAATAATGATACTCAATAAGAAATATAAAAAGTTTGCTGACAATGTCGCAATTCCGACACCTGCAAGCCCGTATTGCGGGATTAAAAGGATATTCAAAACCACGCCGACAATACCGGATGTAAGTTTGATTATAAAATCAATATAAGTCTTATTAGCCAAATGATACTGCAACGTTGTATAATCTGCCATTGCCATAAAGAAAGTACCAAATGCAAAATACGGAATAAGCTTAAACGCCTCTAAAAATTTATCATTAGAAGATAACATCTGAACATAATCAGTTGAATATAAAGATATAACAGAAATTGCAGGTAAGGCAATAAGTACAAAATAGCCTGTAAATCTGGATATCAAAGGTCTTACATCTATTTTTTCTTCATACATATTAATAATACGCGGAATTGCCGCAACTGTAATTATTGAAAATATAGTCATCAATAGCGGAAGTGTTAAACCATACGCAACACCCACAATTCCTACTTGAGAAAATCCATGAATACTATTCATAATAAATTTATTGCTCTGATTAATTATCCATGCACTTAAAGACGTTGCAGCAATAGGAACACCATACATCATGATAGGCATAACAGAATGCCACTCTATTTTTTGCAGTCTGAACCATGACAAAATATTGCTTTGGAAAATTAACAAAATATCAGTCAATGTAATAGAAACCGCCATACCTAAAAGTAATGCAATAGCACCTAAATGGCATACTTTTACAAAAAATATTGATAACAAAATTGTCATAAACTGATTTGCAATTGTCGATACGGTAAAAGCAATTGATTTTAACTGTGCACGCAGTAATTGGAATAACAGCGCTCTTATTGCAACAGGAATAATCAATAATAATATTGCAAAAAAGTATTTTACGGGAATATGGAAAAAGTCATAAAAATTTTGTCTGAAAATGAAAGCCAGAATAAACATCAAACAAAGATTTGAAACAAGCATTGTAACTAATGTTGTCAAATACTTCGGCATATCCTGCGTCATCTGATGATGTTTAAAAAATCTTAAACCCGACAAACCAACCCAATCGGAAAATATAATACATAGAAAAGATAAAACAGCAATTGAAAGAGAATATAATCCGTATTGTTCCGGAGAAAGCAAACTTGTGTATACAGGCACAATAATTGCATTGCCAATCATACCTATAATTTTAGAAGGCGAATACTTCACCATATCTCTAAAAATTGCTTTTAACTGTTCTTTTTCAACTTCTCTATTCTCTATAAATTCCATAACTTATCCTTGTATAGTACCAAACAAATCATATTCATCCGCGCGTTCTATCAAAACATTTTCAATATCACCCGGAACAACCTGTTCTGTTGATGATGCGTAAACCATTCCGTCAATTTCCGGCGCATCATGTTGTGAACGCATTAAAACGACTCCGTCATCAGTATAACCTTCAACAATACATGGAATAGTTTTGCCGACATAACTTGCATTTATCTCTTTTGAAATCTTCTGCTGTAATTTCATCAGTTTATTATGTCTTTGTTTTTTTATTTTTGCAGGAACTTGCTCTGCCATATCATAAGATGCAGTATCTTTTTCTCTTGAATATTGGAAAACTCCCATTTTTTCAAAACGCATTTTCTTAACAAATTCATATAACTCGTTAAACTGCTCATCAGTTTCACCGGGATATCCTACAATAAACGCTGTTCTCACTGCAACATCAGGAATTTTTGCTCTTATTTTATTTACCAGAACCTCATAATCCATAACAGGACGGCGCATCGCCTTTAAGATTTCTGCATTTGAATGTTGGAGTGGAATATCAACATACTTAGCAACCTTATCAAGTCTTGCAATGGCATCAATAAGCTCATCCGACATTTGAGAAGGATAAGCATACATAATTCTAATCCAGCCCAAACCTTCAATTTTGTTTAGTTCTTCAAGAAGCTGAGGAAGCATCTGTTTGCCATACAAATCAATTCCATAGCCTGTAGTATCTTGAGCAATGAGAACAATTTCCGTTACACCCTTTTTAACAAGCTGTTTAGCTTCATCAATAACACTTTCCATTGTACGGGAATGATATTCCCCTCTAAGGTTTGGAATAATACAATATCCGCAATGATAATTACAACCGTCAGCAATTTTTATATAAGAGCTTGCTCCAACCGTAATCTGCTGTCTTTCAATATTTTCAGGATACAAGTAATCAGGTTTCTCCGAAACTTTTGAAATATATTCTTTATTTCCTGCGACCTGCTCTACTACATTAACAATTTCTTTGATATCGGAAGTTCCGACCATGCCTGCAATTTCAGGAATTGCTTTTTTCAAATCACCTTTATATTTCTGCGGTAAACAACCTGTTACAATAACTTTTTTACCGCTTTGCGCAACCTGCAAAATTGTCTTTACAGATTCCTGTTCTGCATCATGAATAAATGAACAGGTATTTATAACAACAATATCCGCTTCGTTTTCATCCAAAGTAATCTGATGCCCGTTTTGAGCCAAAAGCCCAAGCATCAATTCACTGTCTACTAAATTTTTTGCACATCCGTGATTTAATAAAGCAATTTTCATATATATTTCCTCTTTGAAACCACTTTAACACGAATAAATTATTTTGTAATCCTTAGCTTGGATAATTTAAATTTTACGAGTCTGTTTTGCCAATCAAACGGCAACTTAGAAACAAATTCAGCAACCTTCGCATCACAACCGACACAATAAGAAGGTTTAGGATTTTTCATAGCATCAACTTTTACTATCAAATCGACAACTTTTTCGACAGGCAATCCTTTTTTACCGTTTTTAGAAGCATTTGCAACCATATATTTCATCTCTGCATCATAGCCCTTGCATCCTTCAATAGATGATTTGTTTGCCTCAATTGATTTTTCCCATAACGGTGTTGCAATAACCCCGGGTTTAATTGAAATAACATCTAATCCGCTCTCTAAAGCCATCGCATTAAACAAAATATCCATAGCTCTTTTTGAAGCACAATAAGGTGCTACGAAAGGGAAAATCCCAAAGCTCGACATTGAACTTATATTAATAACCCTTCCAAGCAAAGGTTTTAAACGCTGAGTTAAATCCAAATGTGAAAAAGTGTTAACCTCAAACTGGTCTCTAATTCTCTCAACAGGAAGCTGTTCGACAACACCGGCAACAACACACCCTGCAACATTAATCAAAGTATCAATCTTATCGGTTTTTGATTTGATATAAGCAGCTGCCTGCGCAATTGTTTCCTTTTTTGCCATATCAATATAGAAAGGAATTGCCCCCATTGCTTCAAGTTCCTGCACATACTTTTCATTGCGATAGCCTGCAAAAACAATATTTTCACCAACAAGTCTTTTTAATAAAGCCTTACCGATACCTGAAGTTGAACCTGTAATTACATAAGTTTTTTTCATTATTAGTCCTGCATATAAGAGTTGAACAATGGCAAATAAAGAGCTAACGCAAGTACCATAACGATACCGCCGATTACAATAAGCATTATCGGCTCAATCATTTTTGTCATTGTATCAATGATTGCATCTAATTTTTTATCAATATATGATGTCGCCTGCAAAAGCATATCACCCAAACGACCAGACTGCTCACCGGTTGCAATCATAAATAAAATCATCTTAGGCATAACTTTTGTCGAACGCAAAGCTACAGAAAGGTGCTGACCTTGTTGAACTTTCAATGTAGCTGTTTCAATTTTCGTTTTCAAAGTGTGGTTTGTTAATGTCATGTTTGCAAGATACAAACACTCAATAATAGGAACACCCGCATCATATGCAACCTGCATTACTGCAATAAAGTTTGCAAAGTTTGAAAACTGGATTAAGTCTGTCAAAAGAGGAATTTTCAATGAAATATCATCAATTTTTCTCTTACTTGGCTGCCAGCTCATCAAAAACGCACAAGTACCGAAAATAGAACCCAAAATAATAGGAACAAAGAACCAATATGTTTTCAAGAAAATACCTGCACTCATTAACGTTGCAGTAATCCAGGGAAGCTCCTTGCCCATACCGTCAAACATTTCCTTAAATACCGGGAATACGAACATCAACATTACAAGTACGATAATAATCGCCAAAACGATTACAAACATCGGATACATCAATGTTCCGATAACTTTACCTCTGATATTTGCTTCCTTTGTCAAAAGTTCTAATAAACGCTGTAAAGTTTTTTCCAATTCACCGGAATCTTCACCGGCTTTTACAAGACCGATATAAATTTGTCCGAACTGGTTTGGATATTTAGCAATCGTATCAGCAAAAGTTGCACCCTGCATAATCTGACGTCTGAGTTCTCTTGCAACAAGCCTTACTTTAAGTTTTGCCGCATCATTCTCAATGAACAGTAAAGATTCAATAATAGGGATACCTGATTGGGCAAGAATCTGCAAAGTTGATGTAAAGTCCATTCTATCCTGCAGACCGAGTTTTTTAACCTGACCACGCGGAATATTTTTAACCTGCTCTTTTGCATCATCCTTTGATTTTTCTTCATAAACCTTAGTAGGTATAAACCCGAGTTTACGAATAGATTCGCGGGCTTCACGCAAATCAGAAGCTTCAACCTTCCCTTTAACAATATCTTTTGCATTTTTAAGTGCTATATAATTATATATTGTCATTACATCTCCTATTCATTAACAACCCCCAGAACCCTTACGAATTCATCAATAGTTGTCATACCGTTAAGTATGTGCCCAAGACAAGACATATGAAGGGTTTTCATACCATTATGATTAACTGCTGCTTCTTCAATTTCCAAATCGTGAGCACCTCGGGCAATAAGTTTTTTAATTTCCTTGGTAATAGTCATAATTTCATATACACCAAGTCTGCCTTTATAACCTGCAAAACCACATTTGTTACAACCCTTTGCTCTATAAATCGGGGTTTTCATAAATTTTTGAATTTCTTCTTCACTAGCCATAATCTGTCTTGCTTCATCATGAGTTGCAAAATATTCTTCTTTACAATCATCACAAAGTCTTCTCACAAGACGCTGAGCAATAACGCCTGATAAAGTTGAAGATACGAGATAATCTTTTGCACCCATTTCAATCATACGGGTAACAGTTGCGGCAGCTGAATTTGTGTGAACCGTACTTAACACAAGGTGACCTGTCAATGCGGCAGAAATCGCGATTTCAAGAGTTTCGTAGTCACGAATCTCACCGACAAGGATAATATCAGGGTCTTGTCTTAATATCGCACGCATACAAGACGCAAATGTAATACCTGCTTTTGCGTTAATTTGAGATTGGTTAATACCTTCAAGCTTAATTTCTATCGGATCCTCAATTGTTGTAATATTAACATCTTCATCATTCAAACTCTTTAATACAGAATAAAGAGTTGTTGTTTTACCTGAACCTGTAGGACCTGATGTAAGAATAATACCGTTCGGACAGCTTACCATATTCTTAATTTTTGCAATATCTTCAGCAGTTCCGCCGACAAGGTTAATATTTTTATCAGCAGCATTCAAGCTGACCGCAGGTGCTAAGATACGAATACAAACCTTCTCTTTGCCTGATACAGGAAGCGTATTGATACGAAAGTCATATGAACCGTTTTTATATTTAATAGAGAACGTACCGTCTTGAGGACGTCTATGTTCTGCAATGTTCATTCTTGATAGAACTTTAAAACGAGCAATTACCTGATTTTCAACCTTTGGCGGAATATCAAGAACTTTTTGAAGCATACCGTCTTTTCTGTAACGTACGATATAACCTTCAAGTCTGGGCTCTATGTGAATATCGGAAACTTTATTATCAATACCGTTAGTAATAATTTGATTTACGAACTTTGCAACAGAACCGGTTGAGTCCTTCAACTGGCTGTCAACCATTTCAGCCAAAGATTCTTCAACTTCAAATTCTTCAGATTCTTCTTCAATTTCTTTGATGATTTTTTCAGTTTCTTTCTTCTGTTCCGAGAAGAAAGTATTTAATGAGTTTTCAAACTCATAATGAGTCATCAATAACTGTTTAGGATTTTGCCCTGTCAAATAAATAATATCTTTTAAAATATCAGGTTTAACAGGAGTTACAACCCCTAAAATCAGAGTTTTGCCGTCAGAAGAAATCGGAATAATTTTATTTGTTTTAATAAAATCTTCCGGAAGCATTTTAACGAATTTATCTTGAGAAGCGAGCTGTTCAGGAGTTACAAGATCATAGCCTGTTTGAAGATGCAAAATTTCCTTCAACTGCTCTAACGTAATAAATCCGAGTTTAAATAATGTTGAACCAATAGGTTGTTTTTGACGTTTGCTTTCAGCCAACGCTTGAAGAAGCTGAACATCATTGATATAGCCTTTTTGAACAAGAAGTTCACCAAGTTTAATCTGCTTAGAAGTACCGTCATCAATAGAACCTTTCTGCATTTCATTTTTTAAAACTGCAATAAGGTCAATTAAATCCTGATCAGGAACTTGTATAAATTTTACCTGTTGAGGGAAAAATTCTTTAAGCTTAAGATTGATAATATCTTTATCAGATGATGAATTTATAGCCACAAACAGATAACTGTCTTTAACACTAATTGGAACAAATTTGTATTGCTCCAATAGTGCTGTTTCGACTTTATTCAGTATCTGCATATTGACACTGTTTTTTAATCTGTTTAGTAATTCGTTCATATTATTATTTTAGTCTATAATGTTTCAGTATTTCCAACTGCATCCTCTGTATCAGTGATAATTTTCGGAGTAAGCATTATTACCATTTCATTTTTAACTTTTGTAGAAGTAGTAGATCTGAATAGAGCTCCAATACCTGGGATATCACCCAAAGCAGGGACTTTGCCTATTGTTTTTTGTTCTTCTTCATTAATCAAACCTGCGATTACAAGAGTTTCTCCGTCTTTAATTCTGATATTTTTCAAATCAAGATTTCTATTTGAAAGTAATGTTGCTGCTATATATTTACCTGCAGAGTCCTGCGCAGGAACTTGTTCCAAAATTGTTTTGTACTCAGGTTTAATATTCAATGTTACATAACCGTCAGGACTGATAAATGCTGACAATGTCATTGTAATACCCGCATCACTTTCAATGTTATATGTTCTTGTAACCATTGTACCGCCAGTGTAAGCAGTCATTTCTGATTCAGTTGATTCAATATAATCTTTAGTAACTTCAATAGTAGCTTCTTCACCATTTGTTATTAAAATCTTCGGATTAGAAACAACTCTGCCTTTAGAATTTCTTACAAGGTAGTTAATAGCATACGATATAGTCATAGGACCGTTAAATTTAGTCAAAGTATTGATAAGTTTTGGTTCTTCACCACTAACATCCCATACTTCATAACTATTGCCTTTAAAGAATACAGGGTGAAGCGGATCAGTTTTTGTTGATTCTCCGTCAAATGAAGCAGAAAAAGCTTTACTCAAGAAAGTCCAGTTATTTTGCAATGTTTTACTGCCTGATTCATTAAGCTCAATAACAGCAACTTCCAAGTATGCCTGTGGTTGTTTTTTATCAGTGTGTTTAATAAAATCTCTTATCATTTCGATTTGTTGTTCAGAACCGCCAACAACACTAATAGTTCCTAATTGAGAATAATATGCAACAGTAAGGTTCTGTAACCCTAAAGAAGCCATTGAACCGCCAGCTTTACCGTCTTGAGTACAAGCCACAGTACCTGCATTTAATGTTATGGCACTTCCGCCGCCGTCACCGCCGCCATCACCGCCGTCAGCTGCAAAACCTGTAACAATTCCTGCTGCTCCGCCTGTTGAGCTTCCTTTATCACTGCCTGACGAAGAACTACCGCCTGATGAACCGCCATCACCTCCAGAAGCTCCGCCGGTTGAAGGTAGAAGCATATCACAAATCATAGTTGCCATTTCGGCAGGAGTTGTGTGATTAACCTTAAATGTTGTAGTTTGAGGTTTTTTATCGAATTTATCTACAATTTTCTTTGCTATTGCAACATCATTTTTAGAACCGAAAACAATCAATTCATTTGTTGAAGGGTTAACTGTAACAATATCAGTACCTGACAGACCCGGTTTTTGCATTGCATATATATTTTTATTCAAAAATTCTGCAAGAGTAGATGCACTTACATATTTAACAGGAATTAATGTCATATCCTGTTTTGCCATATTAAAATCTTTAGCATCAGCTTTTGCTACAATAATAGTTCCGTCATCAACTACATAATTAAGTCCTGTAATACCCAGAACCATATCAAAAGCTTTATCTAACGGCACATCAACTAAGTCAAGAGTAACTTCGCCATCCACAGATTTATGGAAAACAATGTTCAAACCTGCTTTATCCGCAAACATTCTCAAAACCTGTTTAACATCAGAATCTCTAAGGCTTATGCTGATAGGAGTTGTAGTTTTAATATAGCTTACATCACCTTTCAATTGAAGTGAATATTCACCGTTACTTTCGTTACTGCGTAATTCCGGTCTTTCGTTTTCCATCGCAAGCGATGTCATCAATATGTTTGAACCTACAAACATTGTTAACATTAAACTTGCAATAAATTTTTTTGAAAAATTATTTCCCATATTTGCTCCTGCTTATTTATTTGCTGAATTTTTGCGGCCGCCAAATTTGCTTTCCAAATTTGAAACCGTATTAAAGTTAATTCCTTCACCCGTAAATAGTTCGCCGACACCGGCTTTATAAACGTTAGCACCGTTTTGAACCGTTACCTGGTCTTTTCCGATTGATAATACCTTATAATTATTGATAATATCACCCGTTCTGACAAGATAGTCCGAACCGCTTATATTTAATATTGCAGACGGATTAAATCTGTCATACATAATCCCTGAAACTTTTGTAGCTATTACTTCAGTTGCAGTTGTGTCAACAGTAATTGTTTCAGGCGGAGGCAATAAATCAAACCCGTATTTGGGTTTTGGTTTAGTGTCTAAATCTTCATGTTCGGGAAGGAACGGATCAGACCTGCCCATATCTTCAACTGACATTGCCACCATTGATGAATTTTTAGTTGTTTGGTCTGCAACTATAGAAACATCGTCGGGAGCTATCGCTCCGTTAACACCGTCATTACCGACCTTAACACTTTCTTTAGGAAGTTCTGTCGGTGCATTAATAACAACATCTTCATCTGCAATGTTACCTTGTGTACAACCTGTTGTATTTATCATTACTACTGTCAAAAGCAACACAGCAAAAACTATTCCTGCACTTTTTTTTATCAAGTTCCAAGAATGTTTTATCTCATCTTCTTCATTCAATATGTCTGTAAAGCTCTTAATCACTTACCACCTATTTCTATTTACATCCTGTTTTATTATATAAAAATGTAACAAATATAGTATCAGTTATTTAGTGTATTTAATTCAAAAAACACACACAATAATAACAATAGTTATTTTAACATAATTATAAATATTAGGCAAAATATTAAGATTGGAAGTTATTTGTAATTGTATAAATATATTCTAAAATCTGGTCAAAATAGCCTAAATCCGAATTTCCTTCTAATACAAAATCAGCATATTCTCGGCATGGAATAACATATTTTTCGCCTGCACTAATCAAGTAATTCCAATGTTTCAAAGTATTTTCTTCATCTTGATTGCGCTCACTGATTGCACGTTTGATAAATCTTTCACGTCTGATATCATTATCTGTTTCAATATAAATTCTTACATCAAACAAATCCTTAACATCTTCATACATTGTTGCAATACCTTCAACTACAACAATTTTATTTGAATTTACTTCCTGAGCATGCGGAATTGAAACACCTGTACCGTTTGGAACATATTTTGGCGCAAATATTGTTTCTCCCATAGATAATGATTCCAAATCCTTTTTAAGAAGTTCCAGCTGAAAACTTGAAGGTGCATCAACGTCATAACCGTTATCGGTCAAATTATCAAAGCTTCCGTATTTTTTAATCAACTCTGATATGTCGTTAAAATAATTATCTGTGCTAAGAACAGAAACCGGCATTGAGAGCTGTTCTATAATATGTTTAATTTCTTTGCAGATAGTGGACTTTCCTGATGCAGACTCCCCTGTAATTCCGACAAGCAAACGCTTAGAGGGGTTATTTATTAAACGCTTTGTAAATCTTGAAATGAACGTTGGATTTACAACCTTAAATATCGGGGCATTACAGCGCTTGTCGTAAGCTAAAATCTGTTTAAACTTCGCTTGAAGATAAAACGCGAGAAGTTCTCGGCCTGTTTTCGAATTAAAATCGGGTTTTAGGATTTTATCTTCGGAATTTAGTTCTTTATCAATGAGTAATTGCATCACATTTTCCATATTAAATTTTATATGAAAGATATAATACATGAGAAAAAATTTTTTTGCTAGTGTAATATAAAAATTTTTACAAAACGCATCCGTTTTCTATTTTATATATTTTTACATCTTTCAAAAACTCATCTTCAAAAAGGATTGTATCAACAGACGTAATAATAGTTTGTGTATTTGGATTAATCGATTTTAAGAGATAATTCTGTCTTAAATCATCAAGTTCCGCCAAAACATCATCAAGAAGCAAAATCGGTTCATCTCCTGTTTTTGCCGTAATCATATCCAATTCTGACAATTTTAAAGATAATACTATTGTTCTTTGCTGACCTTGTGATGCAAATTTTACAGCTTCATTATTATTTATGTAAAATATAATATCATCCCTATGCGGTCCTGCACATGCCTGTCCTCTGCGAAGTTCTTCACCCTTTCGCTCTTCAAGAGATAAATGAAAAGCAGATGCAATTTCTTCCAACTCGCTTTGTCCGTTTAAAAAGGAACAGTCATATTCAATTTTTAATTCTTCAGTTTCGCTTATAATGCGGTGTTTTTCACATGCCGTACGTTCAATTTCTTTCAAAAACTTCTTACGCAGAAATATTATATTACTTCCCGTAATAACAAGCTGTTCATTATAAACATCAAGCAATGTATTATTGAGGTTTCCTGTTTTTAAATAATCTTTCAAAAGATTATTTTTCTGTATACGGATTTTATCGTATTTTGAAAGTCTTTCATCATACGCAGGATAAATCTGAGAAATTGCTCTATCCAGCCAATCACGTCTGTCAGAAGGATTACCTCTCAACAAGAGTAAATCTGCAGTCGAAAAAAGTACTGTCTTTAAAACCGACTTAAAGTTTTTGGGCGTAGTTTTAACCTTATTTACCGCAAGTTCACGTTTTTTTTCATTTGAATATGAATAATCCAGTTCAACATCAGTATCATTCTTAACAAGATTGCAATTAATCTCTGCTCTTTCTGCTTCAAAATTTATAAGTTCAATATTATTTGAGGTTCTTGGAGATTTTAACGCCGATAAAAAATAAATACTTTCTAAAATATTTGTTTTCCCCTGCGCATTTTTCCCGATAATAAGAACCTTTGCCGAAGTCAAATCCAGCGACAAATCCTTACAATTCCTATAATTTATAAGACTTAAATCCCTCAATCTCATAAAATAAATTATACCTCAAATATATGATTTATTGACAAACCATAAACTATATAATACATGTGGAAAATAATAAAGGAAAATAAATGTTACCGATTATTTCAGAAGAGAATGCAATAGCTGCATTTAGTGAGATTTTTAAAGATATGCCTGCATGGCGTAAACAAATGATTCACTATATTAAAGAGGAAAATCCCGAGATTAATACAGCCATAATTGAGGCTGCAAACAAAACCGATTTAGACCCGAAAGCTGTCGCATTAGGGGCATATATGACATACGCCCTCATTGAACTTGCGATGAAAGATAATGATGCATTAATGAATTTTCAGGAAGGTTAAAATATGCTTATAGAAGAACTTTTAGAAAAATTAGTAGAATTGGGCGGTTCAGACTTACACATATCAAGCAACCTGCCGCCTGCAGCCCGTGTGGATGGTAAATTACAAAGACTTGACTATCCGCCTCTAAGTCCGGATGACGTAGAAGTTTTATTATTCCCAATGCTTTCAAACGAACAAAGACGTACACTTGAGCAAACCTGGGAACTTGACTTTTCATATGGTATTGAAGGTTTAAGCCGTTTCAGGGTTAACTTCTACAAAGACAAAGGCAACTACGCAGCTGCATTCAGAACAATTACTTCAATTGTACCTTCTTTTGATAAATTAGGATTGCCGGAAGTAATTAGAAAACAAGCAGACCAGCCAAGAGGACTTATCTTAGTAACAGGTCCTACCGGTTCCGGTAAATCTACAACACTTGCAGCTATGATTGACTATATCAACTCAAATAGAGCTGAACATATCTTAACAATTGAAGACCCTATCGAGTTTGTTCATACATCTAAACAAAGTATCATCCACCAGCGCGAATTAGGTATGGATACAAGGTCTTTCGCAAACGCTCTTAAATCTGCACTTCGTGAAGACCCTGATATTATTCTGGTAGGTGAGATGCGTGACCACGAAACAATTGCATTAGCATTGACTGCTGCAGAAACAGGCCACTTGGTATTCGGAACACTTCACACATCATCAGCAGCACAAACAATTGACCGTATCATCGACGTATTCCCGGAAGGTCAACAACAGCAAATTCGTGTACAGCTTGCAAACTCTTTAAGAGCTGTATTTTCACAAACTCTTTTACAAAAAGTTCAACCTGACGGAAGCAAAAAAGGCCGTGTAATGGCTCAGGAAATCATGCTTGTAACTCCTGCTATTGCAAACCTTATCCGCGAAGCAAAAGCTGCACAGATTTATTCAACAATTCAGATGAATCAAGCTCTGGGTATGCAAACCCTTGAAATGGCACTTTCAAATCTTTATAAACAAGGACTGATAACCATTGAAGATGCACTTCAAAAATCCTCAAGACCTGATGAACTGAAGCGATTAATGAACTAAAATAATAAAAAGGAAATTGACAACCAATTTCCTTTTTTTGTGCTAAAATTTTATTATCACAAAACAAAGAGGAAGTATAAAATGGCACAACAAACTCAAGAGGTTAGTTCTACCAAAGAACAAATAAGACAAACAAGAATTCAAAAATTAACAGATTTGGCAGACAGAGGTGTAAATCCATATCCGTATTCGTTTAACAAAACTGCTAATGCACAAGAGCTTCAAGATAAATACAAAGACCTTGAAGCAGGTATTGAAACAGAAGACGAATACTCAGTTGCAGGCCGTGTAATGGCTATCCGCAACACAGGTATGTTTATCGATTTGATGGACGCTTCAGGCAAAATCCAAATTTTCTCACACAAAGAAAATTTGTCAGAAGAACAAATGAAAGTTCTTAAACTTGTTGATATCGGCGATATTGTAGGTTTTACAGGAACTGTAAGAAGAACTCCGCGCGGAGAACTTTCTATTAAATCAACATCTCTAGAATTGCTATCAAAAGCACTTTTACCTTTGCCTAACAAACAAATCAGCAAAGAAAAAGCAGAAACCTTAAGCCACTATCACGGTTTAACTGACGTTGAATTGAAATACCGCCAAAGATACGTTGATTTAATCGTAAACGAAGACAGTAGAGATACTTTCAGAAAAAGAAGTTTAATTATCCAAAAAGTTCGTGAATACTTAGCAAAACACGGCTATTTGGAAGTAGAAACTCCAATTTTGCAAACAACAGCATCAGGTGCAAACGCAAGACCATTTAACACACACCATAATGCTTTGGAAATGGATTTGACTTTAAGAATTGCGCTTGAACTTTACTTAAAAAGATTAATCGTAGGTGGAGTTTCAGAAAGAGTATTCGAAATCGGAAAATGCTTCCGTAACGAAGGTATTGACACTCGTCACAACCCAGAATTTACAATGATTGAATTGTATCAGGCTTACGCTGACTACAACGATATGATGACATTGACAGAAAATATGGTTGCATATGTAGCTCAAGAAGTTCTTGGCACAACAAAAATTAAATACGGTGAACACGAAATCGATTTAACTCCTCCATGGGATAGAAAAACAATGTTAGGTTCAATCAAAGAAGCTACAGGCGTTGATTTTATGGAAATCTACAGCGCAAAACAAGCTATTGAAACAGCAAGAAGCTTACATGTTGCAGTAGATGACAATATGAACTGGGGTCAAGTTGTAGAAGCTGTATTTGAAGAAAAAATCGAACCTTCATTAATTCAACCTTGTCACATCATCGATTATCCTAGAGAAATTTCTCCATTGGCAAAAGTTCACAGAGACAATGACAGATTGACAGAACGCTTTGAAACTCGTGTTAACGGATGGGAAATCGCAAACGCATTCTCAGAACTTACTGACCCGATTGACCAAAGAATGAGATTTGAAGCTCAAGCACAAGCAAAAGCTGACGGCGATGAAGAAGCAATGGAAATTGATGAAGACTTCATCAACGCTCTTGAATACGGCATGCCTCCAACAGGCGGTATGGGAATGGGTATTGACAGACTTGTAATGTTACTAACAGATTCACCGTCAATCCGCGACGTAATCGCATTCCCGACAATGAGAAACAAAGATTAGTAAAAAAAGAGCCTTTTTTAAAGGCTCTTTTTTTATTTATACTTAATTGTCCAACCATCACGAATAATTCTTGAAACACATCCCCACCCCGTACCATTCGCTGTACAGCTGGAAGTGCTGTCTAACCCGGCAGGCTGTAACCCTCTTTCTGTTACCATAAACGCAAATATATCACGTCCGATTTGATTTGGAAGCTTATCAGCATTTATATCTACCCAAAACACAGCACAATCCATATCTACATTATTCCCAAAGCTAGAACGGATTGTATCTCTCGGATAAATATCAATAAGAACATTAATCCCATCTGCAAGAGTAAAAGCATATTGATACCAGCTTGTACTATGAGCGTTCCAATATACACTTCCATTAAGATATTTAGTCGGATATGCCCAGCATCCGGGTTTGTTAGGACATTCACGCATCATATTAAAATATGGTTTATAATAATTATATACATTTGTTACTGACTCAACACTATTGTCAACCATTCCCCAGTATTCAGGACCTTCATATTCTGAAATTACAAGGTTTGTAGCCTGCTGTAAAATAGAATAAGCCTTTCTCAAAGAAGACATGTTTCTTTGATCTTCCAACTGCTGATTTAAAACGGGCATAGTCATTGCAGCTACAACCCCAATAATGCCAAGTGTTATTAAAACCTCAGCTAACGTGAATCCAAAATTTTTCATAGATTTATTATATACAATTTTTCTAAAAAACACAATATAGACATTTATTATTGTTTGTCATAAATTTAAAGTATGTTGGAAAAATTTGACGAACAACTAAAAATTTTAAAAAAACATTCACATTTCAGGGATATAAAAGATTTTGAAAGTAAAGATGAAAAATATATTTACATCAACGACAAAAAACTTATAAATCTTTCTTCAAACAACTATCTGGGATTTGCCGACAATAAATCTTTAACCGAAGAATTTCTTAACACATGCGATAAATATTCATTCGGAAGCGCATCTGCACGACTTTTAACAGGAACCCTGCCTGTTTATAAAGAACTGGAAAACCTTCTGTCACAACTTTTTAACAAAGATGCCACATTGCTTTTTAACAGCGGTTACCACGCCAATGTCGGGATTAACAGTTCAATAGCAGGTAAAGGCGACGTAATTTTTTCTGATAAACTTAATCATGCAAGTATCATTGACGGCATGAAACTTTCTGACGGTAAATTTTTCCGCTACCCTCACAATAATATGGAAGCACTGGAAAAACTTTTAATCCGCGAAAGAAACAATTTTAAAAATGCCGTAATCGTTTCAGAAAGCGTATTTTCAATGGACGGTGATATTGCAGATTTAGAAAAACTTATAGAACTTAAAGAAAAATATAATTGTATTTTAATAATCGATGAGGCACACGCTTTTGGAGTATTCGGTCAAAAAGGGCTTGGAGTTTGCGAAACCCTCGGAATAATTGATAAAGTAGATTTGATTATGGGAACATTCGGCAAAGCAATCGGCTCTATGGGAGCGTTTGCGGTAGGAAATCAAACATTAATTGACTATTTAACAAACAAAGCCCGCTCATTTATTTTCTCAACAGCTTTACCGCCGATTAATATTGCATTCACAAAATGGATTATCGAAAACAAGCTCCCAACAACTTACGAAAAAAGAATGCAAATGTTAAAAATAGGGGAAAACGCAGGCTCAGACAGTCACATAATCCCGATTGTTATAGGCGGAAACCAAAAAACCGTTGAAACATGTGAAATTTTATATCAAAACGGTTACTTTACGCTTCCAATCCGTCCTCCAACCGTACCCGAAGGAACTTCAAGATTAAGACTTTCACTTACAACAGAAATTACGGAACAGGAATTAAATAATGCAATTCACTTGGCTAAACAAACAAAATAACGACAAATTAATAATCTTTTTTGCAGGCTGGAGCTTTGACCACAAACCTTTTGAATTTTTAAACTGTGAAGATTTTGATGTTTTGATGCTATTTGATTACAACGATTTATCGTTACCTGAAATTCCACAATATCAAGAATATTACCTTATAGCTTGGTCTATGGGTGTATTTACGGCATACCAGCTACGTAATAATCTGCCAAAATTCACAAAAAAACTTGCAATTAACGGAACTCCATTTCCTGTAGATGATGAATTCGGTATCCCGCAAAAACCGTTCTTACTAACACTTCGCCACGCGAAAACAGGGTTAGAGGGCAAATTCTATCAAAATATTTTTGAAAAACAAGAAGAATTTGAAAGATATCAAACAACTCCCGTTGAACGTACAATCGAAAACCGCGAAAAAGAATTAAAAACACTTTATGATAAAATAAAAATAACGAATAAAACTTATGAATCATATTACGACAAAGCTCTAGTAAGTAATAACGATAAAATTATCCCGACTAAAAACCAACTGAATTTTTGGCAAGAAAAAGCAGAAACCATAAATAGCGGGCACTTTCCCTACTATAATTTCACAAGCTGGAATGAAATATTATGCAAATAAACCCTAAATTAATAAAAAATCAATTTGAAAAAAGTCTTAATACATATAACCAAAACGCTTCTGTTCAAAAACTTATGGCTGAAAAACTTGTCACTGAAACTGCCAAAATAAAATGTGATTTTGACAACATCCTTGAACTTGGAAGCGGAGCAGGTTTGCTCACCAAAGAACTTTTGAACACTCTGAAATTTAAACAATACTTTGCCAACGATTTAGTAGAAAAATCTCATAATTACATAAAAAATATCATACCTGATGCAGTTTTTTACTGTGGTAACGCTCAAAAAATTAAACCAACACAAAAAATGGACTTAATTATTTCGAACGCAATGTTTCAGTGGTTCAAAAATATTGATACAGACAATTACAAAAACATATTAAATAAAGATGGAATACTTGCATTCTCAAGCTTTTCACCTGAAAACTTTAAAGAAATAAGAGAACTTACAGGACTTTCACTGAATTATAAACCATTAGAAGAACTAAAACAAATATTTGAAAAGAATTTTGAAATACTATACACAGAAGAATTTATTCATCCCCTCACATTTTCAACACCGCTTGAACTTCTTGCGCACATGAAAAACACAGGCGTAAATTCGCTGACAGCACAACATTGGACATTCAAAGAAGTCAAAGAATTTTGTGACAAATACTCGCAAAAATTTCCTGAAATTACTCTGACCTACGCACCAATAATATTTATATGTCAAAAAAAATAACCCTCATTATGAGGGCTATTTTTTGTACTACCCCCACTAAAGGTTATACAAAACCCAAGTGGCGGGTGGAGCGGCTACGCTCCTAGAACATAAGTCCAGCTTCTCTAGCTGCATCAGCCAAAGCTGCAACACGACCGTGATATAAGAATCCGCCACGGTCAAATACTACGCATTCAACACCTGCTTTTTTAGCTTTTTGAGCGATAGCTTCACCAACTGCTTTAGCAGCTTCAATGTTACCACCGTGAGCTAATTTTTCTTTCAAATCTTTATCATTTGAAGAAGCAGAAGCCAATGTTACATGATTTACATCATCAATCAATTGAGCATAAATGTGTTTAGTACTTCTGTAAACAGCCAATCTTGGGAATTCAGAAGTTCCTGACAATTTAACTCTTATTGTTCTGTGTCTTTTTTGTACTTTTGGTTTTCTAATTTCTTGTTTAATCATTTTTATTTTCCTTTCTTACTGCTTTAACGGGCTTTTAACCCTTCGCATGTAAATTTATCGCCGGCTTATACCTTATTTTTTACCTGCTTTACCAGCTTTACGTCTGATGTATTCGCCTTCATATCTAACACCTTTTCCTTTGTAAACTTCAGGCGGACGTTTAGATCTGATGAACGCAGCTACATCACCAACTGTTTGTTTGTTAGAACCTTTAACACTGATTTTAGTGTTAGCTTCAACAGTAATTGTAATACCTTCAGGCGGTTCAACAACTACAGGGTGAGAATAACCTAATGCTAAGTTAAGGTTTTTACCTTCCATGTTAGCACGGTAACCAACACCTTGGATTTCAAGTTTCTTTTCAAAACCTTCTTTAACACCGTGAACAGCGTTAGCAACTAAAGTTCTGAACAAACCGAACAAAGCGTCAGCTTCTCTTGAATCGCTTGCTTTTGATAAGATAATTTGATTTTCTTCAACTTTAACAGCGACTTCAGGTCTCACTTCAACAACTTCTGTACCTTGAGGGCCTTTAGCTGTAACAGTTTGACCTTCTATTTTAATTTCCACGCCTTGTGGAATTTCGATAGGTTTTTTACCAATACGTGACATTTTAATTTTCTCCTTTTGGTATATCTAATACATAATTTCGGCTTTTCTACCAATTGCACCGAAACAGAACCTCCATTCAAGTTAAACCAAAACCCAAGTGGCGGGTGGAGCGGCACGCTCCTAGTATACGTAGCAAAGAACTTCGCCGCCAAGGTTTTCTTTACGAGCTTTTCTGTCTGTTAAAAGACCTTTGCTTGTAGAAACAACAGCGATACCCATACCACCTAGAACTTTAGGTAAGTTTTTAGCTTTGCTGTAGCTTCTTAAACCTGGTTTAGAAACTCTTTCTAATTTAGTGATAATAGGTTTGTTTTTAGCATCATATTTCAAAGTGATTTCTAAAACTTTGAATTTGCTATCTTCTTTAACACTATAATCAGCAATAAAACCTTCTTCTTTCAAAAGTTTAGCTAATTGAACTTTCAATTTTGAAGAAGGCATAGAAACTGTTTGGTGTGAAACCTGATTAGCGTTTCTAATTCTTGTTAGCATATCTGCTATAGGATCTGTCATTGACATTTAAAATTCCTCCGGACTTACCTCACAGTTACAAGGCAGTATCCTTATTCTACTATTACACCACTTACTGAATTAATTTTGCTTCATATAGAAACGTATTTCAGCAGTCTGGAACTGTATAATTAAAATAACATAAAAAAATAATATTTACAATAATACTGCAAAATTTATTTACAAAAAATATAACCACATGGCTAATTTACAAACCAATATTCTTGCGATATAAAAGAAATTGTCAAGAAGTAATGGTCTATGTGCCATAAAAAAAGACCTCTTAACGAGGTCTTTTTAGTATTATTTTGTCGGAAGCACAAAAAAGTGCAATGCACTTTTTTGTTACCAACTTGCTTTTGTAACGCCCGGAAGTAATCCTTCGTGAGCCATTTTTCTTAAACAAATTCTGCAAAGACCAAAATCTCTGTGGAATCCGTGAGGTCTTCCGCAAATACTGCATCTGTTATGAAGTCTAACAGTAGGATATTTACCTGCTGCAGCTAATTTTGCTCTTTTTAGTTCTTTGTTTATCATCGCTTTTTTAGCCATGAATTTCTCCTTTTTATATTTGTGTTGTTATTATTTGTTTAATCCTTTGAAAGGCATACCTAACAATCTCAATAATTCACGAGCTTCATCATCAGTTTCAGCTGTTGTAATTACTGATACGTTCATACCTTTTACCAAATCAACTTCTTCATAAGTGATTTCAGGGAATAATGCTTGTTCTTTCAAACCTAAAGTATAGTTGCCGCGGCCGTCGAAACTTTTTGGAGAAATACCTCTAAAGTCACGAATACGAGGAAGAACTACACAAATTAGTTTTTGCAAGAAATCATACATTCTTTCACCGCGCAATGTAACCATTGCACCAACCGGCATACCTTCTCTCAATTTGTAAGAAGCGATTGATTTTTTTGCTTTTGTAACTACGCATTTTTGACCTGCAATCTTAGTCAATTGACCTTCGATTACTTCAGCGATTTTAGAGTTGTGAGAAGCTTCACCAACACCCATGTTCAAAACGATTTTGTGAAGTTTTGGAACTTGGTTAATATTTTCGTAACCGAATTTTTCCTTTAATGCAGGTATAATTTCTTCTTGATATTTAGCTTTTAAACTTCTAGTTTTTGTTGTCATTTTCGTATTTCCTTAATTCTGCGATACTTAAATTATAACTCAATTATAATTTAGCATCTAATTGTTCACCACATTTTTTACAAACACGAACTTTTTTACCGTCTACTACAGCGTGTTTGATCCTTGTCGGTTTTTCGCAAGCAGGGCAGATAACCATAACGTTAGAAGCATCAACTGGAGCTTCAACTTTAATTAAACCGCCTTGAATGCCAGCCATTGGCTGAGGTTTTTGAGCTTTAGTAACCATATTCAAGCCTTCAACCACTACAGTACCTTCTGCAGGGTTAACTTTTTTAATGTTACCATCTTTGCCTTTATCTTTACCTGCAATAATCATTACTCTATCTGTATTTTTTACATGCAAGCTTTTCTTTTTGTCTGTCATTTTACTGTTCTCCATTGTTCATACGGATCCGATATTTATTATCGGGCGTATATTTGTGTTTTTATTAGTCCTGCACTAGATAACTTCAGGCGCAAGAGAAACTATTTTCATATAGCCTTTGTCTCTAAGTTCACGGGCAACAGGTCCGAAAACACGAGTACCGCGTGGGTTGCCATCTTTGTTGATGATTACTGCTGCGTTTTCATCAAATCTGATAACTGAACCGTCTGCACGTTTGATATCAGCTTTAGTTCTAACTACAACAGCTCTAACAACTTCAGATTTTTTAACAGGCATATTAGGGTTAGCATCTTTTACAGCTGCAACGATTTCATCGCCTACTGCTGCGAATTTTTTATTTGAGCTTCCCATAACACGGATACACAAAAGTTCTTTTGCGCCAGTGTTATCTGCTACTTCTAGTCTTGTTTCTTGTTGTATCATTTTTCTTTTTCCTTTATTTTCTGCATATTCGGCATCTCATTATGAATTAATGTTACCGATGAAAAAATTACTATCTTGCTTTTTCAACTACTTCTGCCAATGTCCAACGTTTGTCACCAGAGATTGGTCTTGATTCAACGATTCTTACGATATCGCCTTCGTTACAAACATTTTCAGCATCATGTGCCTTGTAGTTTTTATTAGATTCAATAATTTTTTTGTATTTTGGGTGCGGTTCGTAATCTGCAACTTTAACTACAATAGTTTTGTCCATTTTATTACTTACTACTACACCTTGTTTTTCTTTCTTAGGCATGTTGTTTTTTCTCCTTTGTGAAAGCAACCTCAACACCCAACTAGGCTTGGACAGCGCTTCCTTTTTCTTTTATTACAGTTTTTGCTTGAGCTATAAGTCTTTTCGTTTTAGAAATCAACGCTGTGTTTTCTAATTTGTGAGTTGAAAGTTGAAGTTTGTAGTTAAACAAATCTTTTTTCCAATCAACAATTGCACTTTGTAACTCATCTACTGATTTTTCGCGCATTTCATTTAATTTCATTGTTATTTTCCTTATTTTGGTTACTACTTAGTAGCTTCCAATTTAGCTTTTTCTACTACTTTAACTTTGATAGGCAGTTTTTGAGCAGCTAATTCCAACGCATGAACTGCAGTATTTCTATCGAAATATTCCAATTCAAAAAGAATTCTGTTCGGTTTAACAACTGCTACCCAATATTCCAAGTTACCTTTACCTGAACCCATACGAGTTTCAGCAGGTTTTGCTGTAATTGGTTTATCAGGGAATATTTTAATCCAAACGTTACCGCCACGTTTGATTTCACGAGTCATTGCACGACGTGCAGCCTCGATTTGTCTGCTGGTAATCCAGCCGGGTTCAACAGCTTGAAGTGCATAGCTACCAAATTCTAATTTTGTTCCTCTGGTTTCTGTACCTTTCATTCTGCCTTTCATCATTTTGCGGTATTTAGTTTTTTTAGGCTGTAACATTTTATTTTACTCCATTTATTTTCTTTATTTATCTATTACTCTGCATCAGATGAAATTCTACGACGAGGACGTCTTTGTCCTTTTTCAGAGCCGCCTTTTTCATTTTTAGCTTTGATGTTTTGATCTGCTTTTTCACCAGGCATTAAATTACCTTTAAAAATCCAAACTTTAACACCGATTTTACCCATGATTGTATCAGCTTCTGTGAAACCGTAATCAACGTCCGCTCTTAATGTTTGAAGAGGAATTCTTCCTTCTTTTGCCCATTCAGAACGAGCAATTTCAGCTCCGCCTAAACGACCTGATACCATAACTTTAATACCTTGAGCACCAGCTCTCATTGTACGCTGCATTGCTTGTTTCATTGCACGTCTGAATGCGATACGTTTTTCTAATTGTTGAGCAATAGCTTCAGCAACCAATTGAGCATCTGCATCAATTCTTGCAACTTCTACAACGTTAATGATTACAGGTTTACCGATATATTTTGAAACTTCTTTTTTCAAATCTTCGATACCTTGTCCGCCTCTGCCAACAACGATACCCGGTTTTGCTGTTACAACAGTGACTGTTGTATTTTGAGCTTTTCTAGCAATTAAAATCTTAGAAACGCCTGCTGTATAAAGTTTTTTCTTAACGAATTTTCTGATTTTTGCATCTTCTGCAACGAATTGACCGTAATCTTTTACTTTAGCAAACCATGTGCTTACCCAAGGTTGAATTACGCCTATTCTAAATCCTTTTGGATGTGTTTTTTGTCCCATTTTATTTACCTTTTGTTATTACTACTACTTTTCACTAACTTTCAAAGTTAAATGTGAAGTGCGTTTTAGTCTTGAATACATACGACCTTGCGCTCTTGTTTTTGCTCTTTTATATGTAACGCTTTCGTCAGCGAAGATTTCAGAAACTTTCAATGCTTCAGCGCCAATACCATATTTTTCTTGTGCGTTTGCAACAGCGGCTTTCAAGTTCTTTTCAACCACTCTAGCTGCGAAATAAGGCATAAAACGTAACATATCTTGAGCTTCAACGACAGATTTTCCTCTAACTTCGTTGATTACACGACGAAGTTTTCTTGCTGTCATTTTAATATCAGTTTGTCTTGATTTAGCTTCCATTGTTTTTTCCTTCTACTATTTTCTTTTAGCAGTCTTATCAGAACCTGCGTGTCCTTTGTACAATCTTGTAGGTGCGAATTCACCTAATTTGTGTCCAATCATTTGTTCTGTTACATATACGGGAACGTGAGTTTTTCCGTTGTGAACAGCGATTGTATGACCTAACATATCAGGTACAATCATAGATGCTCTTGACCAAGTTTTAATAACTTTATGTTCAGAGTTTGCATTCATTTTTGCAATTTTGTTTTGTAGAGCTTCTTCTACGTATGGACCTTTTTTTAATGAACGTGCCATTAATTTATTCTCCTTATTGGTTCGCATACGGGGCATTTGCCCCGTCGCCTAATTATTACTTCTTACGTCTTCTAACGATTAATTTATCAGAAGCTTTTCCTTTTTTACGTGTTTTATAACCAAGAGCCGGTTTACCCCAAGGTGTTTTCGGGTGTCCGCCAGGACCGGTTTTACCTTCACCACCACCGTGAGGGTGATCGCAAGGGTTCATTGTAACACCACGTACAGTTGGTCTGATGCCCATGTAACGTTTTCTACCAGCTTTACCGATTTTTAGGTTTTTGAATTCTGCATTACCTAAAGTACCGATTGTAGCCATGCATTCTTTTCTTACCATTCTCATTTCGCCTGATGGTAATTTAATTGTTACATAGTTACCTTCTTTAGCCATTACTTGAGCTGCATTACCTGCAGATCTAACCATAACGCCGCCACGACCAGGTGTAAGTTCGATGTTGTGAACAATTGTACCTAACGGGATTAATTCAAGCGGAAGTGCGTTACCTGTTTGAACAGGAGCTTCAGGACCGCTTACGATTACGTCGCCTACATTTAAAGCTTCCGGTGTCAAGATATATCTTTTTTCACCATCAGCGTAGAATACCAAAGAAATTCTCACGTTTCTGTTTGGATCGTACTCAATAGTTTTAACTGTTGCCGGTACGCCAAATTTTTCACGTTTGAAATCGATGATACGGTATGCTCTTTTTACACCGCCGCCTTTGTGACGACATGTAATTCTACCTGTATTGTTTCTTCCTGCTGTTTTTTTCAATGATTTTAACAATGATTTTTCAGGAGTTGTACAAGTGATTTCTTGATAATCACTTTTTGTCATCCCTCTTTGTCCCGGGGAAGTAGGATTTATTTTTCTGATTGCCATTTTTATTTTCTCCTTTGGCTTTGTACTTTTTCAGGACATACGCCTTACGCCCTGTAATGGAGTAATTAAACTCCTACTAATTCTTCAATCGGATCGCCTTCGATTGTTACGATTGCTTTTTTAGAAGAATCAGTTCTTCCGAATTTATATCCCATTCTTTTTTCGTGAGATGGCATATAAACTGTTCTTACTTTTTTAACTTTTCTACCAGGAAAAGCTAATTCAACAGCTTGAGCGATTTCAACTTTTGTTGCAGTTTTAACTACTTCAAAAGTATATTGACCCAATGTTGTTGCACCTACTGATTTTTCAGTAATGATAGGTTTTTTAATTACATCATATAATTTTTCAGTATTAGTTCTTGCTTTACTCATTATTGCAGCCTTTCTGTTACTTCATTTACTGCAGATTCAGTAATTACAACAGAATCAGCTTCAAGTAAATCTTTCACGTTTAAGTTAGAAGGTAAAATAATTTTGACGCTTGGAATGTTTCTTGCTGACAATTCAAGATTTTTGTTTTCATCAGCTTTTACATCTGCAACGATAAGAATTTTACCTGATACGTTTAATGATTTTAATGCACTAACCATTAATTTTGTTTTTGGTTCAGCAATTGTTGAGAAATCTTTAACAACAACCATTTGTTCGCTTCTAGCTGACAAAGCTGATTTTAATGCTAATTGTCTAGCTTTTTGAGGCATGTTGAAAGCGTAGCTTCTTGGTTTTGGTCCAAAGATTACGCCGCCGCCTGCAAACAATGGTGAACGAAGTGAGCCGGCTCTAGCTCTACCTGTACCTTTTTGTTTCCAAGGTTTTTTACCGCCGCCGGATACTTCTGCTCTTGTTTTAGCGCAAGCAGAACCTTGACGAGCATTGTTTAACTGTCTTCTCAATGCTAAGTGCATTACGTGTAAATTTGGTTCAACACCGAAAACTTGTTCGTTTAAAGTGATTTCACCTAATTTTTCGCCATTTGTATTTAAAATTTCTTTTGACATTTTTGTTTTTCCTTTTGCTTTCCGCTTACCCCTTTCGGTTTCCCGTTTTATATGGTAAGAGCGGTTGTATAATAATTACTTTTTTGTGCTTAGCACTAATTCCATTTTGTTCTTGTAGGAACGATTGTTACCAATCTGCCTTCGCATCCTGGTACTGAACCTTTTACCAATACTAAACCGTTAGCTGAATCAACTTTAACTAATTTTAATTTAGTAATAGTAACTCTTTCGTTACCCATGTTACCAGCCATTCTTTTACCTTTAATAACACGTGATGGAGTTGTACCTGCACCGATTGAACCAGGTTCTCTGTGGTTTTTAGAACCGTGACCCATAGGTCCTCTTGAGAAGTTCCATCTTTTTACTGTACCTTGGAAACCTTTACCGATTGATTTTCCTGTTACGTCTACTTTTTCAACGTTTTCAAGAACTGACAATTCGATTTTGTCACCAACTTTGTAGTCTTGAGGATTTTCTACTCTAAACTCTTGAAGGTGTCTGAAGTTTGCCAGGCTGTTTTTCTTAAAGTGGCCTAATTCAGCTTTTGTTAAGTGTTTTTCTTTAGCTGCGATAGTACCAACTTGAATAGCGTTATAACCGTCAGTTTCAACTGTTTTAACTTGAGTAACAACAGTTTCATCAACTTTGATTACAGTTACAGGAATAGCCAAACCTTGTTCATCGAAGATTTGAGTCATTCCAACTTTTTTACCTATTACACCTAGTGTCATATTTTTACCTTTCCTGCTCACCGTACTTGGTACAGACACATTCTGTCCCATTTCCGATTTGCATTTTCTCTTGCGAGCGCTACTATAGCTCTTTACCTTTCGGGACTTTCACCCGACACGTGCCTTGACGTGAAGTAGTTCACATTACATGCATAATGCTTATTAAATTTTCAAGATGAAATTATAACTTAACTTCAATATCAACGCCAGCTGGCAAATCAAGTCTGCCAAGCTCCTCAACTGTTTGTTGAGTTGGTTCGTATATATCAATAATACGTTTATGTGTTCTCATTTCGAAATGCTCACGAGATTTTTTATCTACGTGTGGTGAACGCAATACGCAATATATACGTCTTTTTGTAGGTAAAGGAATAGGGCCTGCGACTTTAGCATCTGTTCTTTTTGCTGTTTCTACGATTTTGTCTGAAGATACATCGATTAATTTGTGATCGTAAGCTTTCAAACAAACTCTGATTCTTTGTCTCTTTGTAGTTGCCATTGTGCAATTCCTTTTTCTTTTTTATGTATTACTGTGCTCGGATATTCAACTAATGTTTTAGGGTATAATTCCAAGCATATCAATGTTAAAACAAACAAAACCCGCTGTCAACACTGGAATTATAAAATTGTATAGATTTGTAAACCCCAATTTGTATAATAAAAAAACTAACCTTTCGGTTAGTTTTCTTCGTCATCTTCTTCATCAATTTCTTCTTCCGAAACTTCTTCATCTTCAGAAACCTCTTCTTCATCAGAGTTTTCGTCTTCCTCTGATACTTCTTCAGTTTCCTCTTCTTCAGCTTCAGCTTCCAGTGCAGATTTTATTTCATCTTCATCTTTAGCTCTGATTACAGGAATTGAAAGCATTAAAGCAACCTGCTCACCATCTTGCTCAAGACTTAAATCCAACGCTTCCTTATCCATTTCAACATATTTGGAAAGAAGCTCAACAAGTTCTCTGCGCATTCTGTCCATTAATTCAGGAGTAAGATTTGTTCTATCCTGCATCAAAACAACACGTAATCTATTGCAAGCCGTATCTTTTGCTGATTCAACTTCTTCCTGCTCTGTTTGGCGGAAGAAACCCATAACTTTATTGTATAAATTTGCCAATATCATTATTTAGTTTCTCCTTTCAAACTTGAAAAGAATTTTTTCATTTTTGCAACAATCCCTTTTGGTTCATCCAAATCCAAGAATGGTACGTCTTCACCAATAATTCTTCTTGCAACATTGTTGTAAGCTTTACCTGCCAAAGATTTTTCATCATTTACAATGGGTTTGCCCTTATTTGTAGATGTGATAACCCCTGTATCTTCAGGAATAATACCGATTAATTCCGCTGAAAGTATTTCAACAACATCTTCAACGCTCATCATATCGTTTGTTTTAATCAAATTCAGACGAACTCTGTTTACAAGCAGTCTGTATATTTTAACGTCTTATTTTTATTCAAGAATACTAATAATTCTATCCGCAT
>CAMTMK010000009.1 GCA_947073645.1 uncultured bacterium
CACAATCCATAGAAAATATGATTGAAAACGGTGTTGATACATTCGTTGAAATCGGACCGGGAAAAGTGCTTTCAGGTTTGATTAAAAAAATCAATGCGGAAGCTAAAACATATAATGTCTTTGACAAAGCATCTCTTGATGCTACAGTTGCTTCTTTAAAAGAAGAAATGGCTATTGTTTAAAAGTATAACGGTTAAATCCGACAAATATAAGGAGAAAAAATTATGACAGAAAGAAAAATTGCTTTAATTACTGGCGGATCTCGCGGTATTGGTTTAGCTTGTGCAAAAGAACTTGCTAAAGCTGGATGCGATATTATTATTAATGATATTTGCGATGCTGAAAAAGCTCAACCGGCTATTGACGAAATCAAAGCGTTAGGCGTAAATGCTTACTTCTATAGCTTTGACGTATCAAACCACGAAGCAGTTAAAGAAAATGTTGATAAAATGATTGCTGAACACGGCAAAATTGACATCTTATTAAATAATGCAGGTATTACAAGAGATGGTTTATTCTTAAGAATGGATATGAACCAATGGGAAAGCGTTATTAAAGTTAACTTAACATCAGCTTTCTGTGTAACTAATGCAGTTATCAAATACATGTCAAAAGCTCGTCAAGGTTCAATCATCAATATGTCAAGTATTGTTGGTCGTCACGGTAACGCTGGTCAAGCTAACTATTCAGCTTCAAAAGCAGGCTTAATTGGTTTCACTCAAACTCTTGCAAAAGAATTTGGTTCAAGAAACATCAGAGTTAACGCTGTATGCCCTGGTTTTATCCAAACAGCTATGACAGCAGAACTTCCAAACATTGATGAATACTTAAAAGCTATTCCAATGAAGAGACTTGGAACTCCGGAAGATATCGCAAAAGTTGTTAAATTCTTAGCACTTGAAACTGATTATGTAACAGGTCAAGCTATTGAAGTAGCTGGCGGTTTGATGATATAGTCAAAAAGATTGGTAATAAAAAAAGATGTGTCTTTTGGGGCACATCTTTTTTTGCGAAATGTAACAACTTCGTAAATTAATTGCCAAATTATCTTGAAGTAGTATAATTTAGTAGAATAGTGTATTACACAATAAATAAGAGGAAAAAAACATGAGTACATTAGAAAAAGTTAAAAAAGTTGTTGTAGACCAATTAAGCTGCGATGAAGCTTTAGTTACTCCAGAAGCTAGCTTTACAGCTGATTTGGGTGCTGACTCTTTAGATACAGTTGAATTAGTTATGGCTTTCGAAGAAGAATTCGGTTGCGAAATTCCTGATGAAGAAGCTGAAAAAATTCAAACTGTTCAAGACGCAGTTAACTACATCGATTCACATAAGTAAGTGCTACGCACGTAGCCACTTAGATATCCGCTGGATTTCACGATATCTGTGAGAAGATATAAATTATTGCGAGGGTGAAAATTGAATATTCAGTTTTACCCTCGTATTTATTAAAAAGGATAGTAAGAGATGACTAAAAGAAGAGTTGTAATAACAGGGCTTGGGGCAGTTTCACCGTTTGGTATAGGTGTTGATAAATTTTGGAACAGCCTTGTTGAAGGAAAAAGCGGTTTAAGCACTTCCGAACTTATTGATATTGAAAAACACGTGGCTAAAATCTCAGGTGAAGTTAAAAACTTTAATCCTGAAGAATATTTAGACCCGAAAGAAGCTAAAAAAATGGACAGATACATCCAATTTGCTATGATTGCTGCGGATGAAGCTGTTAAAGATGCTAAATTAGAAGAAGTTAAAGACGTTGATCCTTATAAAATTGGTGTTATTGTTAGTGCTGCAGCCGGCGGTTTCAGAACTTTCGAAGATAACCACATCAGAATTTTGGAAAAAGGACCTAACAAATGTTCTCCGTTTACAATTCCTATGATGATTGTAAATATGGCATCTGGTCGTATTTCTATGAGATATGGTTTTAAAGGTATTAACAAAGTAGTTGTATCGGCTTGTGCTACAGGTACACACTCTGTAGGTGATGCATTCCGTTCAATCCAGTACGGTGATGCTGATATTATGGTTGCAGGCGGATGCGAGGCTACTATTTGTGATGTTGGTATTGGAGCATTCTCTAGTGCTAGAACATTGTCAAGACGTAATGACGAACCTACAAAAGCTTCTCGTCCTTGGGATGTTGACAGAGATGGTTTCATCATGTCTGAAGGTGCAGGCGTTCTTGTATTGGAAGAATATGAGCATGCTAAAAAACGCGGTGCAAAAATTTATGCAGAAGTTGTGGGTTACGCTCAAACAGGCGACGCTTATGATGTTGTTGCTCCTGATCCGGAAGGGCAAGGTGCAATCCACTCTATGAGATTTGCATTGGAAGATGCAGGTTTGAAACCGACAGATGTTCAATATATCAATGCACACGGTACAAGTACAGGTTTGGGCGATGTTGCTGAATCAAAAGCTATTGCAAGTGTATTCGGTGACAGAAAACAAAACCCTGAATTGATGGTTTCATCAACAAAATCTATGCACGGACATTTGCTTGGTGCTACAGGTGCTGTTGAAGCTATCGCTTGTGTAAAAACAATTACAGATGGTATTGTTCCTCCGACAATTAACCTTGATAATCAGGATGAACATGTTGCGGACTTGGATTACGTTCCGCACAAGGCAAGAAAAGCCGAAGTTCATGCGGCATTGTCAAACTCATTTGGGTTTGGCGGTCAAAACGCTTCACTGATATTCAAAGAAGTTAAATAATTTAAAAGCTCCCGAAAGGGAGCTTTTTTTATTGTTCTATTAAAACCCTATCGAGGCAGGCTTTTGGTGAATAGTGCCATTCGCGGTAAGTTATACGCTTAACTTTATAGCCTGAACGCTCGATTATAGCTTGTTTCTTCATGTTGGAAATGCGGTCGGAATTTTTGTCTTCAACACCGTCGATTTCAACTACGAACTTGTCATCAACAAGAAGGTCGGCACTTAAGCCTGCAATGTCTGCACCTGCAGTGACTTTGTGGTCAAGCTCGCGAATTTTTTCTGCAACTTCGCGCTCAAGTGAATTTTTGTAGATATTTTCGTCGATTTCGCCAGAAAGCAGTGCTTCTTTGCGGTTTTGGTATTCCTGCATGAAGGAAACGTAGTTTCTGAAATGACCTTCGGGAAGTTCGCGCGGGTTGCGTGATACAAAGTTGATAACTCTGTTTCGTCCGCGGGTGATTGCTACGTTAAAGAGGTTTGATTTTTGCATAAACATCAAACTTTGAACATAACTATTGTCTGCGATTGCCCAGGAAATCATCATAATATCGCGCTCGTCTCCTTGGAAGGTGTGCGCTGTACCGATTTCTATCTGGTGTTTTTTAATCATGTAATCAGACAGAACTTTTGAAACAGATACTTTCAACTGTTCAACCTGCGCTCTGAACGGTGAAATTATACCGACAGATACAGGATTGTCAGGGTTTTTGCGCTCGTCCTCTATAATTATTTCGTGTAATCTTTTTACAAGAGCCTCAATTTCAGGAAGGTTTCTTGTAGCATCAAAGTCTACTTTGCCGTCCAAAACTTCTACAAGCTCAAGAACTTTGTCTTCATTGTTGTCTTTTCTCATGACACGAATTCTGTTATTGTAAAACTCATGGTTTGAGAAGTTGATAATTGGCGGTAAGCTTCTAAAATGTTCGTCGAGCATGACAGAATTCATTGAATAGTAATCTGCTAAATCAAACATTGAATTTGTTCTGAAACTCCACATCAGACGGTATTTGTCAGGAATTCCGTATTGGCTCAAGAATGATTGTTCTTTTGCTTTTTCCAAAAATGACAGGTGCGGAAGTTGTTTGTCGTCGCCTACAATTACGGCTTTTTTCGCTCTGAACAAAATAGGGAAACAGCTTGCAATATCGCATTGAGAAGCTTCGTCAATGATTGCAACGTCGAACATACCGGGTTTTAGTGGTAATGAGTCTGATACAGCATAAGTTGTTACGCACCAGCATGGGAAGGCTTCTAAAAGCGGTTTGAAATCTTCTTCTTCCAATATATTTGTTTGTAAACGTTTTCTAGTTGTGACAAGAGATTTTGCGTGAACTTTTAATCTTCTGCGTTTGTTTTCATCGCGCAATAATTCTTTCAAAGCTTCACGGCGTTTGTTTTTTAGGATATTTACGGCAAGGGTTTTTTGCTTGCGTTTCATTGTGCGGATTTGTTCCGAGAGAACATGAAGGTTGCCTGTTTTTTGGATTTCAGCTTCAATTTTTCTTAAAGTGTATTCTAAATTGGCAAGTTCTAGTTCTTGTTTAAGTCTGCCCAGAGTTTCAAAATTTACGTCAAAATCTTTGAGATTAAGGATTTTTTTCAATTGTCCCAAACTTGTGAAGTTTGCGATTTTTGCAACAAATCCCGCTTTTTCCATATTGTGTTCAAGAACTTTTATTATGCCTGCGATTATATCAATTTCACCTTTTTTGAGTGATGTTTTTATAAATTCGCGTTTGCCTGTAAGTTTTTCTTGTTCTTCAACTTCTTCAAGTTTGTTGTGCCAGTCTTTTTCAAGCTTAATTATGGTTTCTGATTTGTTTTCCATGTTCTTAAGCATATCTAAATGGTCTTTCATATCTTTAGTATCTAGAAGAAGCATGTCTTCAACATCATCATCAAGTGTCGGCTGTGAAAGCAGGTTGTTTAATTCTTCGCTTAATTGGCGTTGGTAATTCAAACGTCCTGCGCGAAGTGCCATGTGTGATGCGCCAAGGTCGTTTAAGCGTTCTGCAACAACATCAACCGCTTTGTCCATACGGGAAGCTACAAGGACGGTTTTGCCGTTTGCAACAAGGTGGGCTACCAAATTTACGATTGTCTGCGATTTGCCTGTTCCGGGAGGTCCTTGAACTGCAACAAACTTACTGTTATCAATGTTTTTTACTACCTGTAATTGGCTGTCGCTTAGGGAGAGTGGAGTTATCGGATAGAAGTCCGTAATTTTATTCAAATCCTTTATGGGTACTGATTTTTCTTTGCTTTGAGCGTATTCTTCGTTGATTATGCTCAATGCGGTTTCTCTGTAAATCCCCGAGGGTTTTTCTGCAATTTGTGTAAGTTCGTGCAAAACACCTGCTGTAACTGACGGGCGTTTTGTCAGGATAATTGCGCTTTGATAAGTTACGGCAACTTTTTCGAGCTTAACTTTTTGTTTTTCGCGCTCTGTTTCTTCTTCCTCAATAATTTCTTCAAAGTTTTCGCCGTCGACTTTTTCTTTATAAAAAGTTTTGGAAACGTTATCGTCTTCTTTGAAATCTCCGATATTTTCGGCGATTTCGAGGTCTGGAACGAGAGATTTAAGTGTGGTTAGGAATACGTCTAGTTTTTCTTGCGTAATCGGAAGGTCAGGTACAACGTCTAAAATCCCTTCCAAAAGCAAATCAACTTCATCTTCGTCGTCGTTTTTGCGCATTAGAGCCGCAAGTGCACCCGTATTAAGCGACAAAACTTCATCTTGAGGGAAACAGTTGATATTTACCCCGTTTCTTTCCAATTTACAAGGCATGTATAATAGCGGGGTTAAGAATTCGTTTGCTTTTTTGGACTTTGAGCTTTTTCCGACCAAAAATAAGTAACCGTAAATTAAGTATTTATCTTTTTGACCCAAATCGCTTTGTATCATAAGCTCTGTTAATTTAGGGTCGCTTCCGTCGAGTGGTAAGTATTCTTCTCCTGATGAGAAAAGTTTTTCTTCGCCAGATAAGAAAATCCATTTGTTATCTTTGTCACCTTTCAGGTTTCTGAAAGTTGAGCTTTTAACCTCTTCTCTCACACAGTCGTGGAGATATTGGCTTAATTTTTTTATAAAACTTTGATTGAATGCTGAATTTATAGCGCGTGACGCTTCCTGTAACATGTGATTACTCCTATTCCATTTTATACTATTTTACGCTAAAATCCTTGTTATGAACATCATCAATATAAAGGATAAAAATCTGTTTTATATCGGCGGAGTTGTGCGCGACGAGATTTTGGGGCGCAAATCTTTTGATATTGACATTACTTATGTTGGAAACGCGATTGAGTTTTGCTCAAAGTTTGGTGATGTTATTCAAGAAAATCCTGATTTCGGCACTGTTCGTGTGAATGTTGATGGGCAGGAAGTGGATTTTGCTTCAACACGTTCGGAGAGTTACCCGCACAAAGGGCATTTGCCTGTTGTGGATAAAATCGGATGTTCGTTGAAAGAAGATGTTTTGCGCCGAGATTTTACGATAAATGCGCTTGCCAAAAATACTTTAACAGGTGAAATTATTGATTACACCGGCGGATTAGAGGATTTAAAAAATAAAAAACTGAGAGTTTTGCATGACGAAAGTTTCATTGACGACCCGACAAGGATTATCCGCGGGCTGAAGTTTTCCGTTCGTTTCGGGTTTGAGCTTGACGAGTATACAAAGCATTTGCAAGACGAATATTTGAGTAATGTGAATTACGATATGAGCTACAAACGCGTGAAAAAAGAGCTTATTGAAACATTTAACCTCAATTCTCAACTCGCATTTGAAAAGTTTATAAATGAGGGAATTTACAAGCTTTTGGGGGATTGTGAGGTTACACTTCCGTCTGTGAATATTCAACAGCTTGTATCCGATTATGGTGCAGAAATACCATGGATTATTTATTCAGGTGTGTTTGATTTGTCGCGTTTGCCGTTGACAAAAATTGAACAAAAAATTCTTGATGATATGCCCGAAAAGCTCGAAGGTGATTTTGAACTTTACAAAGCATTTGAAAATGTGCGTATTGAATCTGTTCTTTTGTATGCATTAAAAGATGAAGCAGGGGCAAGACATTATCTTGATAATTTGCGCAAAATAAAAATTTCTGTAACAGGCAAAGACTTGCAAGCTTTGGGAATTAAACCGTCGCCAAAATATCAGGAAATTTTTGATATGTTATTGAAGGAAAAATTAGCAAATCCTTTAATGACAAAAGACGATGAAATTAGATTAGTTACCAAGGATATTTGTCATTAATTTCCCAACCGTTGCGTTTTAAAAGTTCCGTACAATAAAACATAGCATTGCCGGAGGCACATTTTTGCAATACTACATCATCTGACATATTTTCACCTAATGTAAAAAATCCGTTTTGAGAATTAAACATTATCGGGAAAATATCATGTCCAAATCTGTTTTCACCAGAACCGCCATTTATGTCAATCATTATTATGAACATTCGGACAATACCTGTTGTTCCGTCGCCGTTATTTGCAAATATCAATGTTGTACCGTTTACAAGTTCAGCAAAATAGTAGTAGTAATGAGGTGGTGTATAATTATAAATACCGTTTTTATATCCTTTTTCTTGCAGTTGCGCACGTTTAGGCGGTGATGTTAGTTGTAAATACGGCAAAATATATTTGTCTGCAAATATTTTAACAAATTGTGTGTCTTGAATGTCTTCAACCTGTAAGCCCGAGTTTGCTTCCGACCAGCCGGAATAATCTCCATATTCTGTCTGTGCCATTTGAACTGCTTGATATAACTGGCTATATGCAGTTTTTACTCTTGTTGATACAACTTTCTTTTGATGTTTAGTGATTAATGTTGGAATAGTTATTGCTGCAACTACACCAATAATACCTAAAGTAATAAGGACTTCCGCTAAAGTGAAACCTTCGGGGGGGGGGTGCTTATGGCTTTTGATACTGTTTTCATATAAAAATCTCCTAATTATTTATTTATTATTTATGATGGTTTAAATTTTGTCAAGTTTAAAGACTGTTTATTTTTTTAACCGTCTCTCTGATATATTGTTTTACAGCAGGTGTGATTAACAAATCAGGTTCTGCCATTGTAAATTCGTCTAAGATGATTACTCCGCGTTTTAAATCTCCGCTTTCAATATACAATAATCCAAGCATTATTTTGTTTAAAGGGTTTTCATCTGAGCTGTATTCAACCATTTTTTCAGAGATAAGTCCTAGAACCTTATAACAATGTGCCAAATCTTTATGATATTTGAAATTCAAACCGAATTGTTTCAAGGCATCTTCATAAGGTTCTTTTGCCATTTCCGGATGTTCAATTGCCATGTAAGCATCGCCGATATTATTGTAGTAAACGGCTGTGCCTTGAGTGTTTGGGTTCAAACTTATTGCAATCTTGAACTCTTGTATCGCCGCATAGTAGCAATGTTCGTTCATATAGCGAAGTCCCATGTTATTATGTAAGAAAGCGTTTTTGGTCGCATCAATTGTGTATGTTTCAGGTTTTCTGTAGGCTGATGTGACAAAACTCAAGAGTATTAACGATATAACAGCAAGTTTTTTATAATTCAATCTCTAACCCTTCGTATGCAAGAATTATATTTTCATCAGTTTTGTAATGTTCTTTTATGCCGTTAAGCTTGTTATCATCATAGCTTGGGTCAAAGTGGAAAAATACCAGTTTTTCTGCATTTGCTTGTTTTTTGCTTTCTACTGCCATTTCAAAAGTTGAGTGGCCGTAACCTTGTTTTGGTGCAAATGTATCCAGATAATCTTCTGTTGTATATTGTGCATCATGGATTAGAAGGTTACAGTTGCGCGCAAAGTTTGCCAGTTTTTTATCTCCGCCTTCGTAGCTTTCTTTGTCTGTTGCGTATACAAGAACTTTATCTTTGTATGATATTTTATAAATTAAAACACCTTCCTGCGGATGAGCATAAGAGCGGTAGCAGGTGATTAAAACATCGTCACCTTCTACTTTTGCATCATTTTCGTTTTCGATACGTTTGATAATAGGCGGTTCTCCATGGCGAAGGATTATGCCTTCGGTTTCGTTTAAGTCTTTGATATTTAAGTTTCCTGCAATGTCGCCCAAATCAAGCGGGAATGATTTGCCAAAAAGCAGATTTGCAAGTTCATCCGAAAGACTTTCATTATAATTAACGTTTCCGAAAACATTAATCTGAGATGATGGAATGTGAAGCGGTCTAAAGAATGTAAAACCTTGGAGGTGGTCTTGATGAATATGAGAAATCAAAACAGTTGCATTCATTGGAGTTCTGTCAGACGGATTAATGCCTGATGCAATATGTTTGCCTAAAAGTTCGTTTCCGATATTGATTAAGCCTGTTCCTGCATCAAGTATTATCAAATGACCGTTGACATTGATTTCTACACAAGATGTGTTCCCGCCGTATTGGAGAAAATCTTTGTCTGCTATAGGATAGCTTCCTCTTACACCTCTGAATTTTACTTTAAATTCGCTCATGTTTAATTCCTCTTAATTGTTATCACTGCGTTTCTGTCTTTTTCTTCACCAAGATAGAAGTTGGATGAGAAGATTAACAGTTTTGCAAGTTTTTGAATATCTTTTAATCTTGTTTCTTTATCCTGAATTTCAATTACAACTTTGTTTCTGAAATTTGATATTGTAATCATTCTGAAAGCGTTCGGGTAAGTGACCATTGAAGGACAGCTTACATAAACAATATTATCCTTTTGAGTGATTTTTGCGACATGATAATGTCCTTGAAATACTGCAATAGGGTTTTTATATTTATTAAGGATTTCTTCTACTTTGTCAGCATCTTCTAATCTGTGGTTCGGGCTGTTGAACGGTTCTAAAATAGGAACGTGCATAAAGATAAGGACAGTGTCTTTTTCAGAATTTTTTAATTCATTATCAAGCCAGGCCAATTGTTCTTCGCCTATTCTGCCGTTTGAGGTCAGACGTTCGCGGATTATGCTGTCCAAGACTATTGCTTTATAACCCTTTTGCGGAACGAATGAATAATATGTTTTTTCAAATTTGTAATTTTTATTGTATTTATTTACAAGTTCCATATATAATTTTGGGTTCAAATATCCGCCTACCATTGTGTCATGGTTTCCGAACGAAAAATACCATGGAGCTTTAATTTTTTCTGTATAAGGTAAAAATGCGCTTAATTCTTTTTCAAAAGGTTTGTCGATTAAGTCACCTGTAAATATAACAAAATCAATGTTCGGAGTTTCATTAATCTGTGCAATTGCATCATCTAGAAGTTCTCCCGAGCGTCCAATCATTTTATAAGTTGTGTTATCTGTACCTGTATAAAAATGTGTGTCGCTTAATTGTGCAAACTTAAGGCTTGATGTACTGCTGTAACATTGAAGCCCGAAAAACATTACACCTGCCAATAGTATTGATATTGACCAGTTCTTAATCGAATTCATTATTGTTTCCTTTTTTCTTTTTCTTCGTGTCATCTTTTATCCAGCATTTGTTTTATATTATTATATGTTGAATTCAAAGTTTTATCATCATCAGAGAGTATGATTGCTTTATCGAGATTTAAAAGTGCGCTTTTGTAATCTTTTTGTGCATAATCACATAATCCTATTAACTTATAAACTTCTGAGGTTTGAACATTTCTTGATAAAAGATTTAATTTCTCTCTTGCATCGTCATAATTCCCTTTGTAATAAAGAATTTTTGCCTCTATTAACAGGTATGAAATATTCTCCTCTATTTTTAATGCTTTTTTAATATCATCATATGCATCGTTCAAATAATTCATGTTCAAATAAGCATCTGCTCTCAGGGCGTATGCAATATCCGAATGTTTGTTATAAGTAAGGTATTTGTTCAATGTATCAACTGCGTTTTGGAACTGTTTGTTATCAATGTATGCTTTGCCGAGTCCCAAATAACTTTGTGAGTAATTCGGTTTTAGTTCGATTGCTTTTTGATAGTGATAAATTGATTTTTCCAAATTATTCTCTCTATAGTATTCTGCAAGAAAATAGTTTGCCCAAAAGTCATTTGGTATTGCAGAAAGTGCTTCAACCTGTTTTTTTCTGTTTCCTGATTTTTTGAATGAAAATGCTTTCTGTAAATTGGGGTTAGTTGATGTTAAATATGATTGAATTTCAGGGTTCATAATACGCAAAAGTGTGTTTTTTAGTTCTTTTGCCTCAGTATTATTGGGTTCTGCCTGCAAAATCTTGTCGATATAAACAATTGCATCATTATATCTGCCATATGTACAATAATTTGTTGCTATATCAAGATAATCCTCAATAAGCTCATTTGCACCTGCAGGAATACATAAAAACATAATTAATAATAAAAGCACTTTCTTCATATTTGAATTATAACATAATTATAATATAATAAGTTTATGGAAAATTTTAAAAACCATATGAAACCCTTCGGGATAATAAAAAAAACAATAGAAAAAGACCCGATGGCGCCAAAATATATCAAACCTGACGGTACAAAAGTTATTGAACAGGAAAACGATTTTGGTCTTACTGTTTATGAAATGTGTCCTGATTGCACCCTGATTTCAAGAACTTATGACAAACAAGACAGGCTTTTTGTTGATTATATACGTCGCAGAAACCTTGAAATCGGTCACAGGTATGATGAATACGGCAATATAGTTTATGAATTTAACTCACTTTATGATGAGCATAATGTTCTCGCCCGCAAGACAGAAATCGAATTTGAATATTATGATAATGGTGTAAAATCCCGTGAGTATAAAATAATCAGTGATTCTCAAATTCAAACAGAATATTTATATGATGAACAGGGGAACCGCACAGCAAAGATTGAATATCGCGGAGCAGTGAAAACATATTTTGATGAAAATGATAAACCGTTCAAACGTGAAATTGACCGCGGTTCAGGCGGAATTATCACAGAAGAATTGTAATAAAAAAAAGAGCCAGTCGGCTCTTTTTTTAAATATTCATTGCTCTTAAAATATCTGTCATATCTGCTGATGTTTTTTTGATATCTGAGTTTGCAAATTTAATTGCATTATCAGGGTCTTTCAAGCCGTTTCCTGTTAAAATACAAACGATTTTTGAACCTTCTTTGATTTGGTCTTTAACCTTAATCAAACCTGCAACAGATGCAGCGCTTGCGGGTTCTGCAAACACCCCTTCTGTTGATGCAATAAGTTTGTATGCGCTAACAATTTCATCATCGGTTACAAAGTTTATTATACCGTTGCTTTCGTCGCGAGCTTGTTCTGCAAACTGCCAGCTTGCAGGGTTTCCGATGCGGATTGCAGTTGCAAGGGTTTCGGGTTTATAAATTCTTTCACCTTTCACAATAGCCGCAGCTCCTTCTGCTTCAAAGCCCATCATTTTAGGCAGGGCAGGAATTTTGCCAAGTTTGTGGAATTCTTTATAACCTTTCCAGTATGCTGTGATATTTCCGGCATTTCCGACAGGGATAAAGTGATAATCCGGAGCTTGTCCGAGTGCATTACAAATCTCAAACGCACCTGTTTTTTGACCCTCAATTCTGTATGGGTTAACAGAGTTTACAAGGGTAATCGGATAGTTGTCGGAAATTTTTCTAACCATTTCCAGAGCTTCGTCAAAATTGCCTTGAATTGCAATAATTTCAGCCCCATACATCATAGCTTGAGAAAGTTTACCAAGTGCAATGTAGCCGTCAGGGATTAATACAAAAGTTCTCATTCCTGCTTTTGCACCGTATGCAGCGGCTGATGCTGATGTGTTGCCTGTTGATGCACAAATTATTGCGCCTGAACCTGCTTCTTTTGCTTTTGAAACAGCCATTGTCATTCCACGGTCTTTAAAGCTTCCTGTAGGGTTACAGCCTTCAAATTTTAAATAAATTTCTGCTTCCACTCCGATTTTTTTAGCTAAATTTTCACATTTGATTAAAGGTGTGTTACCCTCATTTAAAGTTACAACCGGAGTATTATCGGATACCGGTAAATACTCTCTGAATGTGTTTATTAATCCTTGATAGTACATTTTTTTAACCCTCTCTTTAGGATTAATACTACCACAGAATTAAAAATTAACCAAGAGCTGTCATTTCTTGTTCTTTTCTGTCTAGTCTTGTTTGTATTGTGTCAAATGAAATATGATCTGTACCGTTAGCTAATGAGTCTTTTCCGTCATTTGCATAGAAAAATTCTCTCTTTTTTGCATTACTGCTGTTTGCAGATACAAGTATGTGATTTGGATCATTCATTGCATCTTTTACGTATGCAGGAGTGAAATTCATTGCATAAAGTATTGCGCCTGAAATTTTTGATGGTGGATTTTTACCGAATACCATTTTAACCTGATCGGCAAGTATGCGTTCATAATCATCTAATTGTTCAATTGCAGATTTGTTTTTGAATACATTCATATCTATTCCGTAACTGTCTGCAGTACTTTTAATAAGCCCAAAAATCCCGCCCGCAGATGTTGGATTAAGTCCGCCCTCAGAGAACATCATAACAAGCATTGCATCAGGGTCTGCATTGTATTTGTTTGCAATACCGACAAGTTTTTGAACAAATGCTTGTTTATCACCAACGTGTTTTAATGCATTGTTATATTTGTTTACAAGTTTACTAACTGTCGCTTGGTTGTATGTGTAATTTCCATTATCACTTGAAGGTGTTGATGTTCTGAAAGTTAAAGAACCAAATTGTCCACCAAATAACGGCATATTCAGTGAAAAATTATTTTTAAACAATTGTAAATAATCTAATTGTGGAAGAGATGAGAACGGATTAATTGTCGATGTATTCCACGGTAAGTTTAAAGTGGGTGCTTGCGGGAACGGCATTGGAATACTGCTTGTAGGCAGATTGATTGATGGTGCTTGCGGAAATGGCATTGGTACACCAATGGGTATCGGCATTGCATTTGCCGGTGCTGGTTGTAATGGTATCGGTTGCGTAATTTGTGAAAAATCCGCAATCGGAAGTTGTAATTTCCCAATAGTCACTCTTATATTTCCCCTGTTATATATATAAAGTATTTTAAGAGGAAATAATTGACTTCATGTTAAAAAATATTAAAAAGAGAAATCAAATAAATCTTTAAGTTCCACATTAAGAGCATCTGCCAGAATATGCATTGTTTTAATGGTTACATTTGCTTCACCGCGTTCTATTTGTCCGATATAGTTAAAATTCATATCAACAATTTCAGCAAGCTTCATTTGCGAAAGCTTTTGAGATTTTCTTATATAAGCAAGTTTTGCCCCAAAGCGCTTTTCCAGCTCAAAATTTTTTTCCATAATAACTATTATAGTTTTTGTGTCAGCAAATATCTAATGTGCATTAATCTATATTTACCAGTTATTAACTGTTAAAATATGTAACAAATATTTTATAAAATGCAAATTTTTGTTTAAAAATAACGTTTATTAACATGTAAATACTGTTTATTAACCATTAAGAAAGGAGTATAATAATGTATTTTGATGGCCCACAAGTGCAAGGCGGTATGCCTCCGATGGATCCGAATGCTTATGCACAAAGATATGCAACAGAAAACGGAATTAGTTTGAATGAAGCAAAAAATCAGTTAAGAGCTAAGTTTGGTGATCCTGCAAAACCAAATTCTACTTTTGCACCTGAACCGAATAATATGCCAAAAGGTGCGATAGGACCTGTGTTTAATTATCAAGTTGACGGAGGTGCTTTTACTTATAATCCTGCCGATTTGGAAGGTGCAACACCAATGCAATTAGCCGGTTTTGTCAGATATGGAATGCAAGAAACAGGTTTGTCTGAGAAAGAATTTGCACAAATGATTGGACTTCCGAATAAAGAACAACCTGACGATAATCTTGCAAAGCAAAAGTTAAAAGAGCTTGGTATCCCTGATAGTGTAATCCAAAAGGGTGACAAAGCTATTAGAAAATATGCAGAGCAAAATGGTATTGAATTACCGCCAAAAGAACGCAAGTAATATAAATGGAGAGTATAAATGTCTGAAAATCTAGAAAAACAACTATTAAATCCACATGAGGATTTTGAAAGACCACCTATGCCATTATCACCTGACGGTCAGCCGTTAGAACCGCCGCCCGGAGATCAGTTATTGCCAAATACATTTTGGGATAGGGCTTCAGTTGGTTCATTTACAGAATTCACGGATTTACCCGGATACAAGAATGTAACTGCAGGTGTTGGTTTAAACTTACCTTTTCCAAGTGATAGCACCAAAGTTACCGCAGGAGTTGAAGCTCGTGCAAGTATATTTAGCACTCATAAAGGTGCACAAATAACAAAAGGTATTTTACCGTCACTCAGAGTTACCCAAGATTTGGGTAAAAATGCTCAACTTATGGCTCGAATATCACCTTCGCCAAACGAGTACGTAAAAATTGGAGTTCAGTTTAATTTTTAAACTTGAACTCTAATCAAGCTGTTAACTTTGTTTCCGTCTTGTTCAATCAGTTTAATCGCATTTTGCATTGATGCTTCTGATGCAATTTCAGTGATTACGGTAATTTCTGCTGTGTTGTCGTCAGAAATGCGTTTTTGAACAATACTTGCAAGACTTATGCCGTTTTCCGCGCAAATTGTTCCGATTTTGCCGATTACACCCATGTTATTTCTTGCCGTAATTGACAGGTAATATTTGTTTTCAGTTTGTGAAATATCAATCATCTTGGCATCACAATTATCTTTGCATCTCATCATTGGTAAAATGTAATCAGATTTACCGAGTTCTGCACAAATTGCCAAAATGTCGCCGACAACAGAACTTGCAGTCGGAAACTCTCCCGCTCCGGGGCCTGAAAGTGTGATACTTCCTACAGGGTGACCGCTAAGGTGAACCGCATTGGTTACATAATCAATATGTGCAAGAGTTGTTTTTTTAGAAACAAGCATCGGATGAACTCTGACATCCGCATTGCCTTCCTCATCGATTTTTCCTGATGCAATAAGTTTGATTTTGTATCCCAAATCGTTTGCAGCTTTCATATCTGCTGAACGAATTTTTGTGATACCTTCTCTATAAATATTTTCGATTTTAATTCTTTTATGGAAAGTAATAGTTGCAAGAGTTGCAATCTTGTATGCCGCATCAAAACCTTCAACATCACCTGTCGGGTCGGCTTCGGCATAACCCAATTCCTGCGCTTCTTTTAAAACATCTTCATAAGATGCGCCGTCAACGTCCATTTTTGTCAAAATGTAGTTTGTTGTACCGTTTACGATTGCTTCAATTTTGTTGATTTTGTTACCTGCAAGAATTGTTTTGATTGGCATAATCAAAGGAATTCCGCCTGCAATTGCTGCTTCATACAAGACTACTTTATTATGTTTTTCCGCTATTGCAAAAAGTTCTTCTCCGCGTTTTGCAAGAAGTTCTTTGTTTGCAGTTACGATATGTTTGCCGTTTTCTATTGCAGTTTTAATCAAATCAAATGCAGGGTCTAATCCGCCGACCAATTCTGCGACAATATCAATTTCAGGGTCGTTGACTACATCATACGGGTTGTCTGTCAAAATTGAATTATCAAGCCCTTCAATATTTCGCGGTTTGTTGATATTTCTTACCGCAATTTTTACTACTTCAACATAATCAAAGTTTTTTAAAGTTTTAAATACGCCGGAACCAACAGTTCCAAGCCCTATAAGTCCGATTTTAATTTTCTTTTCCATAAAGGAATTATATCATAAAAAATTTTTTGACAGAATTTAAAATATCGGAAATTAATTTTGCTAAAGAGAAGTTTTCTTCGTGCATTTCAGGTTCTTTGTCAAAGCTGAAAATATCTTTTTCCTGTTGTTTCATAAAAATATTTTCATCCAAATATTTTTTTTCTTCTTCTTTTTTCTTTCTGCCTTGTGACATATAACCTAAGTTACCGCCGCCGCCGTCATTTTGCATAGATGCGGCTGCTTTGATTACAGGCTTTGTGCTCAAAACGTTTACATCGAAACTCATGACTTTAATCCTTATATTTTTCCCTTATATATATAAAGTATATTCCATGAAGAAATGTTACAATTTTGAGGGTTTTGTAAAGAAAAATTTACAATTCGTTAAACCTTATAATACTCTGACATTTGAACCCAATTTCATATAAATCGCGTTTGCGCACCGCTGACATTATATCAGGTCGAAACTCGGGAGTATTCGGGGTTAGAATGAATTCTACAATATTATTTTCTTCATCATAGTTAAGGTGAATTTTTTTTACAAGGTTTAGATGTCCTCTATCCAGCCCGTCTGAGATTTTTAGGATGCCTGCAAGTTTTTTTACGATTTTTCGTTCTTTTTTATCGAGTGTGTTATAAATTTCGTGTTCGTTTTTATCAGGAAGCCCTCCTCTGTGATAACGGCAGATACAGCCGATAATTTTTTCTTCCTGAGATGTAAACCCTGCAAGTCCATGTTCAATAACCATTTCCATGCTGTGTTTGTTGTGACCTTTGGAATCTTTATAATAGCCGATGTCATGCAAAAGTGCGCCTGCTTCCAGATATGTGCGGAATTTATCAGGCATTTCGCAAATCTTTTCGCATGTTTCGTCAAAAATCATCATCGCCAATCTTCTTACTTCCAACGGGTGCGATGAGCTTTTTGAAAATTTGTTAAGCATCTCTTGTGCAGACAGTTTCATAGTTACCGTTAATTTTAGCAAAAAAATGGATTGAACACAATATTTTTGTTATTATAGAAATTATGGAAACTAATTTTGAAATCCCGTCTGATGTATTGGATGAAATCCAGAACAATATCCAAAATATTATTGAAGGCTTTGATATTCCTGAAGCCAATAAAATGGATGTTATAAAAAAGATTAATTTTATGTACACACAGACAAAACAAATGTCTTTAACAGATGCACTTACAGGACTTTTTAACCGCAGACATTTTGAAATGGAGTTTGAACGAGAATATAAACGTGCAAAGCGTTATATTAATGATTTAAGCCTTGCAATAATTGATATTGATTTTTTCAAAAAGATTAATGATACGTATGGGCATTCCTGCGGAGATTATGTATTAAAAGAATGTGCTTATTTGATGGCGCAGAATTTCCGCCAGACAGATACTGTATTCAGGTACGGCGGAGAAGAATTCACGGTAATTTTGACAGAAACACCCGCATCTACTGCTTGTGTACCATTAGAAAGACTTCGAAGATTATTTGAAAATCATCAGTTCAAATTTAACGGCGAGATTTTCAAGGTTACTTTGAGTATAGGCGTAAGTTCAAATACAAGTTTTGACACATATATTGAGATGTTTGATGATGCCGATAAGGCTGTGTATGATGCGAAAAACAGCGGTCGTAATATGGTCAGACAGGCAATAGAAAAAAATTAAGTTAAAAGGTAGGATTTAATTATGATTAAAAATATTTGCAAATTATTGGTTATGGTATTTATGTTGACAGGTGTGGTTTCGGCAGAGGAATATACACAGGTTCGTGCAGAACACATTCTTGTAAAAACAGCTGTTGAAGCTCAGCAGATTAAAAAAGAGATTGATAATGGCGGAGATTTTGAATATTATGCAAGAGTATATTCAATGTGTCCGTCAGGGAGAAACGGCGGAGATTTGGGGTATTTTGGACGCGGACAAATGGTAAAAGAGTTTGAAAAAACGGCGTTTAATCTTCCTGTAGGTCAGGTTTCAAACCCTGTATACAGTCAATTTGGCTGGCATCTGATAAAAGTGTTGGATAAGAGATAATTTTAATAATATTGACTTAATTTAGGTTTAATGTTAGGCTTATCCTTGAGGGTAAGCCTAAATAATTATCCTGCTTTCAGGTCACGAACTTAAAATTTGTTGAAACTTTGAAAGGGAGTGATAAAGTGATTGTAAATACAGAAGAACTAGTAATAATCTTCTTGGTATTACTAGTTCTAAAACAATCATAGGGGGCTTTTAAAGTGCGGACTGCAATCCGCACGCCCTTATTTTTATTATAACTCGTTTTACAAAAATTTCAAGTGTTGGAACTTATACTTGTGCGGTCTTTTTATTATTTCTGTTCTTCTACAGGTGGTTGTTGAGCTTGTTGCAATTTTTGTAATTTCTTTTGAAGTTTAATCATTTTTTTAATTGCTCGAGCTTCACCTACAGGTTTGTTAAATTCTTCAGGGTTAATTGTTGCCATTTTTTCCCAACAGCCCGGTACGTTTGATTTATCATTACAGATGCAGTTTCTCCAAGTTTCACCTGTTTTTTTATCAACAAGGATTGTCAACATATTTGGTGCTGTTACAACTTCGTATCTGTCTTTTGATGATTTAACTCCGATTTCTGCAAATGTTGCACCCAAAATTAAAACCAATAATGCTGCGATTACAATATTTTCTCTCATAAAAACTCTCCTTTACACGCTTTATTATACATGTATTTTGTATTTTAATCAATAGATTATACTTACGGGGAATGAAAAGATGTTCATAAAATTTTAAAATTGGATAGAAAGGAAGGCATTATGATTTTACTTTTAAGATGGATACTTTTCACTTTAGCCATTATGTTTGTGGCTTGGCTTGTTCCTGGTATCGGGGTAGAAAATTTTCAAAGTGCAATGTTGGTTACTGTAATAATGGCGCTTATAAATATTTTTATAAGACCGTTGATTGTGTTTATTACTTTGCCGATTAATATTTTAACACTGGGTATTTTTACACTCGTTATCAATGCACTTTTATTTATGCTTGCAGGATATCTAGCTCCGGGATTTTTTGTGGACGGATTTTTATCTGCATTCCTTGGCTCGATTGTTCTATCATTCTTGGGACTTGTTATCAATATGGTTACTGTGCACAATGCAGAATAAAAAAAGCTCCTTTCGGAGCTTTTTTTATATCTTGATTACGAAGAATTTACTGTCTTTTAAGGCGACAACTTTGTGTTGTTTATCTTTTTTAAACAGTAAAATTTCACCTTTATCAACTTTAAATTTTTCAGCATCAAAATGTATTTCGATTTCACCGTCAATAACATAAACTGCAGCATCGCAAGTTGAGGTGTGTGTGTCAATAATTTCATTTTTCTTTAGTGCAATGAGATTAAGACTGCTTTCATTGTTTGATAGTAAAATTTCTTTTTCAAATTCGGTATCTTTTAAATCTACAATATCTTTTGCTTTTAAAACATTAAAAAACATATTATCTCCTTTCATTATATTAGTAAAACTCTCTTAGTAAATTTTTACATTCTACAGTGCGGTTAATATTTTTGCTGTAAAATATTTGTGAGAGAAGTATATTTTTTTTTATGGAGGAATTATGATTAGTATTTTAGGAAATTTAGTTGGTTTTTTAATTTTTATCGGTTTTATTTATTTGATTATCAATAGTATGAAAACTCATCCGGAAGCGTTTGAACTTGAAGAAGGTGAAGAAATTCAAGAACTGGTTAAGGGCGATTATTGGGTTAAAGAAATATTATGGCAGGAAAAACAAAATTCCGGCGAATTAGCTTTTACTAATAAACGAGTAATATTCAAAGGTATGTTTTTAAATTCAGCAGATAAATTTGTAAGTATTCCGTATACTGAAATTTTATCAATTGAAAAAACTTTTGTAGGATTATTTTTCCCTGTAGCATTAAAGATTACAACAAAAGATAATCAGACTTATAAATTTGCGGTAATGAAACGTGATAAATATATTAATTTAATGCAGCAAATGGCACAAAATAATTAAGATGAAATAAAATCGGCACTCAGCTCCATTCTTGGCTCGCTTGTTCCGAACGCAAAAGGCATTCAAATCTATACTCAAATATATGAAAAGAGGACTAGGATTAACCTGTCCTCTTTTCATATACCTCAGAGTTGACGAGTTCAGAACTTGGCTGCTTGAAAATGTGGCTTAAGTTTTTATGATATTATTAGACATAGCAGGTAATCTTTTATGCACATAAGAAATTTTACGGATAAAGACATTATACAAGCATCAAAATTAGCTAAATTAACATGGGGTGATTTTTACACCCATGAAAGCGAAAAATTACAAAGTTTAATCTACAGTTTTATGGTTGAATACTATGATTTGAACCGTGAATACTCGTTTAGTATTTTAGATGATAAATTAAAAGGCTTTTTGCTTGCTTTCCGTAAAACAGATTGTTATAAACCAAAAGATTTTGATAAACGAGTAAAGGCTTTAAAAAATAAAGCTGAACAAAAAATTGCATTTGATTTGTTCAATTATTTAGAGGTTTGCGGGAATGAACTTAAAAATATAATTAATTATGATGATGTTACATTAGGCTTATTTGTAAGTATTCAAAAAGGCTGCGGAAAACAGCTCCTCGCAAAACTTGTTGAAACTTGCAAAGTAAAAAATATGAAAAATATTTATCTTTGGACAGATACAACATGCGATTATGAATATTACAAGAAAAATGATTTTATCATACTAAAAGAGATAGAATCGTTTGTAAACGGTAAGCAAATTAAAACTTTAATTTATAAAAGGAGTGTATAAAAAAGACGGGCTAAACCCGTCTTTTAAAAATTTACACCTGCCGCGATTGTCTTGCTCGGCGGCATTAAACGGGTCTACCGTTTTCTACTACATAAACTTCGTTTATTTCGTAGAAAAGCTTTCGCCCTCTGCCGCCTCGCGCTCGAACGCAGACAAAGCTTTGCTTTGTTGCGTTCTCATATCAAATCCAAAACATATGTAAAAAGACCCAAATATTTGGGTCTTTTTACATATACCCTCTGGCACTCAAGATTCGAACTTGGGCAATCATGAAAAATGCCGTATGATTTAATGTTGACAGAATTTTAAAATATATGTTATAATTGTAGTATAAAATTGAATAAGATAAAAAAGAGTAAGATAAGGATTATGAAAATCCTGTCTTACTCTTTTTTTTACACTAATCATAGAAAGGAAAATATATGAACTTAAAACAAAAAATTACAAATTTAGTAAAAATCAAAAAGTTTGACGACAAATTGTTATCAGAATTAGCAAACATGAAATCAAAACTTATTATTAATACTTCAAATATTGATTATGAAATTTATAATAAACTTTCTGATATTGAACATTCATTATACAGATATAACAATTTTGTAAAAAATGACATGCAAAATTATGCAGATAAAGAAGCTAAAAACCTTATGAATTTATAGGATGAAAATTCAACAGTTTTGGAAGGTGGAATAAGTAATATAAAATACGTCTGGCATACAGAACCGAATGCCTGTGAAAAATGTCAAGAATTAGATGGAACTGAATATAATATCAAAGAAGATATTCCTGAGAAACCACATCCAAACTGTAAATGCTATATTGAAGAAGTTAAGGACGATGATGAAACATGTGATTGTTTAGATAAAGTTCAAAACAGATTTGTTTCAATGTTTGAAAAAGTGAGTACATTACAAGCAGATTTACATGAAATGATTAATGAGTTAATTGAAGAAATTAAATCAGATATAGGGCAATCTTATAATAATCTTTGCAAAAATATAATTGATGAAGCCTCAAATTGGGATAATGCTATTGGTGATTTTGCAAGAAATTATAATGATATGCTTGAAGCTGATTGGAAATATTCAGATAAATATTTTCATGCGAAAGCTAATTGCCAAGCTACACAACGTGGAGTATTGGGTGAAATTGTTGCAGAAGCAACTAGTGTATTGAGAGAAATTGAAGAAGGTATAAGAAAAGTTATTTTTGAAGGTAATAACTTGACAGAACAAATTAAAGATGCTAAACAAGATATGAAAGCAAATGAATATGGAAGACAACAAGGAAAGACATATTCTAACGAAGCTTGTGAAATTCTAATAGATGTATTTCGACCTAATGGACTTCCGGATAAATATTGAGGATACATATGAAAATGGTGTGTATATTTCTAATTTTTTTAAGTATTATTGTCTTTTTTACAAAAAGTATAGAAGAACCGAAATGGAGTCAAATAGATACTTGTCTTGATCGTGGATATTGCTGGGATTATATTCGTAATCGTTGTGAAGAAACGGATCAAGGGTATTGTGTAAAAAGTAAATATGATTGTCTGGACAAAAGTGGAAAATGGGATAATGAAAAACAATACTGCAAATTTAATTTTAATTAATTTACTTAAAGTTCTGTTTATTTTATTGAAATTATTGTTCTGTCTTTTTATAACTTTATTTGTTAGTTATTTTGCTATTCTAATCATTATTAGTAAGTTTGATTTATAAATATTGTTATATGAAATAATTTCTATGTTCACAATAGTTGGTATTTGGATAGTATCTTTTGCAAAAGTAAAAAAAAGAACAGCAATTATTTATGCTTTAATATTTGTTTTGTGGTTTAGTTGTTTGAATACACTACCGTCAGTAAAAAAACAAATAGATATAGATAATTGTGTAGATATAGGTGATTGTTCAGGAGTTTACGAAAAATAAGAGAGGATAACAAATGTCATCCTCTCTTATTTACCCGAGATGCGATTCGAACGCATGACCTACCGCTTAGAAGGCGGTTGCTCTATCCAGCTGAGCTACTCGGGCAAAACGTATTTAATTTACATCCACTATATTAACATGAAAATTTTTTCTTGCAAGAGGAAATTTTTACTTTATAATTATTACTGAAAGGAGAGGTTATGAAAGATTTTAATCAACTTGTCGGGGGGGGGGCACTCATAGCGTAACTCCTGCATTCACGTTAGCCGAGGTTTTAATTACTATCGGCATTATTGGTGTCGTTGCTGCAATGACTATGCCTACTCTTATGGCAAGCACTCAGAAAAAAGAATTGCAAACAGCTTTAAAAAAGGCTTATTCGACTTTGAGTCAAGCACTTATGATGTATGAAAATGATAATGGCTGGCCTGTTACGTCTAAGTTAGAAGTTGGACAGTTAAAGCCGATTTTGATGAAATATATTAATACTGCAAAAGATTGTGGAATAGGTACTGAGGGAGATAAAGCCTGTATGCCTAATAAAGCATACGTAAGCAATCCTGATGATTATAAAGATATATATAAAACATTTAATGGTAAAAATAATATTAATTACGCATTGTTTGATGATGGTCAGTTTGTAATGAATGACAATATGTTCGTAATGATTGAAAATGGTTATCAGTCGAGGTATCCGGATGCGACTGTTGCAAGGGTATGGATTTCTGTTGATGTTAATGGTTTTAATAAAAGACCAAATCGCTTTGGACAGGATTTATTTATGTTTCAAATAAATGATAAGGGTGCACTTTTGCCTATGGGGGCTGAGGGAACTGAATATTACAGTGAAAATGATGCTTATTGCTCTTCTGTATCATCAAGCAGTTTAAATGGTGCAGGGTGTACTGCAAATGCATTGAATGATGAAGATTTTTGGAAGAGTATGCCGTAACAACTATTTTTATTGTATAATTTTCTTATAGAAATTCATAGAAATGAGGAAATTATGCTAAGCGGAAATGAAATTAGAAAATTATATTTAGATTACTTTAAAGATAAGCATCAACATACTGTTGTTGAAAGTTCAAGCCTTGTGCCTGATAACCCTACAGTTTTGTTGACAACTGCAGGTATGTTGCAGTTTTTACCAATATTTTTGGGTATTGTAAAATCTCCTTATGACCCTGCACGTGCAACTTCTTGCCAAAAATGCGCGAGAGCGGGCGGAAAAGATTCTGATATTGAAAATGTTGGAAGAACTCCGCGCCATCATACTTTCTTTGAGATGTTAGGAAACTTCTCGTTTGGCGATTATTATAAAAAAGAGATTATTCCTTGGGCGTGGGAATTTGTTACTGAAGTTTTGAAATTGGACAAAGACAGATTATGGATTACAATTTTTGAAACTGATGATGAAGCCTTTGATATTTGGAGAAGCGTTGGTGTCCCTGCAGAACGTATCAGACGTAAAGGTAAAAAAGATAACTTCTGGGGGCCTCCTGGAGCTTCAGGTTCTTGCGGTCCTTGTTCTGAAATCCACTATGATTTGGGCGAAGATTTGAAATGTTCTGACGATTGCGGTATTGATACCTGCGAATGTGACAGATGGGTTGAGATTTGGAACTTGGTATTTACCGAACTTTATCAGGATGAAGAAGGCAACCAATCACCTTTGGAAAGCAAAAACGTTGATACAGGCATGGGCTTGGAACGTATTACTATGGTTTGTCAGGGTGTACGTTCAACTTTTGAAACAGACTTGTTAAAACCGATTATGGACAAAGTTTGTGAAATGAGCGGTGTTCCTTACAAAAAATCTGAAAAAACCGATATCTCTTTGAGAATTATAACAGACCACGCAAGATGTGTTTCTTTCTTGATTTCTGACGGTGTAATCCCTGGTAATGAGGGCAGAAGCTATGTTTTGAGAATGATTTTGCGTCGCGCTTTGCGCCATGGAAAAATTTTGGGAATGGATTTGCCGTTCTTATATAAACTTGTAGATGTTGTAGTTGAACATTACGGCGAAGCTTATCCTGATTTGGCTGAGAATAAAGCAAAAATTGTTGATGTTATCAAGAAAGAAGAAGAACGTTTTGCTAAAACTCTAGATAGAGGTTATAAAATGCTTGACGAATTTATTGATAACAAAAAAGATATTGACGGCGAAAGTGCTTTCAAACTTTATGATACATTTGGCTTCCCGTATGAATTGACTAAAGAAATTGCGGAAGAAAACGGCTTGAACGTTGACGAAGCAGGTTACAAACAAGCTATGCAGGAACAAAAAGACCGTGCAAAAGCTGCGACTGCAAAAATTTCTGTTACTGGCGATATTAAATACGCTAAAATTGAAGACGAAGTTGGTTCAACTGAATTTGTCGGATACACTGAAAACGAATGTGACGCGAAAATTTTGGCAACCGTTGAAGGCGACGGTTATGTTGATATTATTTTAGATAAGACATCTTTCTACGCAGAATGCGGCGGACAGACAGGTGACAGCGGTGTAATTGAAAATGATAATTTGAAAGCTGAAGTTTTGACAACTTTCAAAGTTAACAAATTATTCGTTCATCGTTCAAAAGTTATTAATGGTGAAATTACTATTGGCGAAGTTGTTAAGGCTAAAATTGATGTTGCACGCAGAGAAGAAATCAGACTACATCACTCGTCAGCTCACTTGTTGCAATCAGCTTTGATTAAGGTTCTTGGTGATGAAGTTCATCAGGCAGGTTCTCAAGTTGAAGAAAACAGAATGCGTTTTGACTTTACATTCTCACGCGCAATGACTCCTGAGGAAATCTTTAAGGCTGAAGATATTATCAACGGTTGGATTTCGGAAGGTTTAGAAATTACGACTGAAGAAATGGATATTGAACAGGCAAAATTAACAGGTGCTACTGCATTGTTCGGTGAAAAATACGAAGATGTTGTAAGAGTTGTTTCAATGGGCAATATTTCAAAAGAATTCTGTGCAGGTACTCACGCAAGAAATACTCGTGATTTGCGCTTGTTAAAGATTGTTTCAGAAGGTGCAATTGCAGCAGGTACAAGACGTATTGAAGTTGTTGTGTCAAAAGCTGCATTTGAATTGATGAATGCAAAAGTTAAAGAAATCGATAAATTGTCTTTAATGTTTAAAGTTCAATTTAATGAAGTTAATGAACGTGTTCAAAAGCTTCAAGATGAAAACCGTGAACTTTCAAAACAGCTTGAAAAATTGCAGGAAGAAAATTCTCGTGCAAAATTTGCGACATTCTTATCAAAAGCTCAAGATATTGAAGGCGGAAAACTCTTTATCTCAAAAGTTGAAAATATTGACGGAAACGCAATCAAAACAGGTATTGAGTTTATGTCTCAAAAACTGGGTGAGAGCGTTATTGTTCTTGCATCAGAAAGAACTGTTGCTGTGAAAGTTTCTGACAGTTTTGTGAAAAAAGGTATCAATGCAGGTAAGATTGTAGGTGATATCGCCCGCGCTACGGGTGCAAATGGCGGCGGTCGTCCAAACTTTGCACAAGGTGGTGTAAAAGATGCCTCAAAACTTGATGAAATTCTTGCAAAAGTTGAAGAAGAAGTTAAAGGAATATAAATGACAATATTAAAAATTGAAAGATTAGAACATAACAAATTCTTGCCTGAATACAAGACTGAAGGTGCTGCGGGTATGGATTTGTGCGCAGCGATTGCTGAACCTGTTACACTCAAACCGCTTGAAAGAGCATTAATTCCAACAGGTTTGAAGATTGAACTTGAACATGGCTATGAAGCTCAAATCAGACCGCGTTCAGGACTTTCTATTAAGCATGGTATTACTCTTATTAACTGTGTAGGAACAATTGACGAGGATTATAGGGGTGAGGTTTGCGTACCTGTGGTTAATCTTTCAAATGAAACTTATACAATCCAGCCTGATGAAAGAATTGCGCAGATGGTGATTGCACGAGTTGAGCAGGCAGAGATTAAGGTTACGGTTGAACTTACGGAAACTCTGCGCGGAGCAGGAGGATTTGGTTCAACAGGTAAATAAAGAAATAAAAAAACCTCTTTAATTAGAGGTTTTTAATTTTTTTACACGATAGAAAGAGAGGAATTATTTTTGAGGATTAAAGACTGAAATGTCTTTCAAGTCTTTTAACGCAAAATTTGTGTTTATATCCGTTAATGGATTTTGTTTATCATTATTTTGTTTTTGCCAGTAGTTATCCGGTAATTTCGGATATCCTGATTGAATTTCGTTTCCCATATTTTATATAACGACCCTTTCTGCCGAAAACTTTAATTTAGTATTAAGTTTTATTACAAGCGTTTAATTGTTAAGAGCATATCATTAGGTACAAAGTAGTCTTTAACTCCGTAGTTTGCATTTACAAATAAGAATTCTACCGTATCATCGTGGTCAATATCAATATCGTCAAACGGGATGCTAATGTCTACAAATTTGTCGTATATTGTTTGGATATTTCTTGGAGAAGCAATTGTCCAGAGGTTGTTTGGAATTGCTTTTACAAGTCTTACCAGATTAATTTCGTTTTCATAGATTGAAACTTGAAGTTCGTTATGGAATTTTTCTTTGCAAATCGGTAATATACTTTCGGTTTTTTGAATAATTCTAATTGGCGATAGTGATTGTTTTCTGTTCATGTTGCGCATGTAGATGTACATTTGATTAACTTGTTTGGATAAAATATTATCCTTAATATATTCGTTAATATAGCACCTTATATATAGGTTATCTTTGTCGTAGCCAAAACAGATTTTGTCGTAAAATTTATCCTCTTTGAGAACAGGACCGTCAGGAATTTTTATACATCCCGCATTAAGCCAGCTTCCGTCATCATGGTCTTTGCCGTCAAGAATAGGTGTAAATTCACCTTTCGGATATCTTGAGGGTTTTGCAATTGCAGAAAGCAACGGAGTGTCTAAGTATTCAGGAATTTCTATTTCTAAATAGCGGTAAATATTTTTCAAATGTTCTCTAAACAGATAGTCAAAAATATTATCACGCCCTGAATCATTCGGTTCGCCATACCACCAGAACCAGTCAGAACCTTCACAGATAAAGAGTTCGCGTCTTGCAATTTCGATATTTGGGTTTAGCGGGTTCTTTTTAACATATGCTGAAAAATCGTCGCGGACTTGTTTTAAATAAGCCCAGGCAAGATTTTTTAGCGGTTCATCAATCCATAATTTAAAGTTTCTGTTTACCCAAGAACCTGAACATATTTTATTTAGCGGTTTTTGGTTGTCTTTTTCAAGATAATCACTTATTAAAACTGTTTCTAATGTTTCATCTTCTTCGATAAGTTTATAGAGTGTATTCAAGAAAATTGCACCGTCTGCAGAATATCTTTCCCAGCAATTTTCGCCATCCATTGCAATCGTTAAAAGATGATTTTCATCAGGTGAAGATAAAAGTTTACTCTGCGCAACTTTAATTCGGTCATAAAGGTCATTTGCTGCGCCTTCTGGTGTATGATTAGGGTATTCAAAACTAATCAGGCTTGGGATTAGAGAATCTCTAAAAATAATTTTTGTATCATTGTAGTCGTAAGTTTTAAACAAATGATACGGTTCTTCCATATGACCTCTGAAATCTCTTGCGAATTCAAAGTTTATGGATTTTGATAATATTCCCTCATCAGAAATTGTCCAATTTATGCCCAATTCTTTGAACATATTCATAACTTTCGGGCTTATGCAGTGTTCTGAAGGCCAGATACCTTTTGGACGTTTGCCAAAAACTTCTTCAATTTTGTTTAATGCATATTCTGTCTGCATTTTTGCATCAAGTTCCATTTTTAAGTTTGTTGGAAGTGTGCTTGTTGATGATTTTTTTACGCTGTTAATATCGAGCAGAATAGGCAAAATCGGATGATAATACGGGCTTGTGGTAATTTCGATTTTACCTTTTTCAAGACATTTTTTGTAAGCAGGAATAATATGCCTGATGATATCTCTTTGAATATCAATAATTTTAATCCTGTCTTGAATTGTATAGTTTTTACCTTTTTTGAATAATTTTTTCAATTCGGGATATTTGTTTTTGTAAATCGGGTCAGACCAAACGAGGTTAAAAAGTGCTGTCAAATCCGCATATTCCTGGTCTGTAAAAATGCTGATATCGTTGCCCGAACTTGCTTGATATTTTTGATAAAGTCTGTTGTATTCCGAATTTGGCAAAATCATTGAATGATAATTTGCATCAAAAAAGTTATTTATAATAAATTCTTTATCATCGTCAGTTAAATTTTTTGTAATAGTAATCCTTGAATGGATGTCATGCAAACCTTTTTCGCCATAATCAATTAAAGCATCAAGTAAAACCGGTACAAGATTAAAGTTAAGTTTAAGGTTTTTAAACTTATCAACAATTGTTACCATGTCAAGATAATCTTTTACAGCATGCAATCTTACCCATGGCATCAAATAGTCACCATGTGGTGTTAATTGATAAACGGGTTGATGCATATGCCAGTAGAATGCAATTGATAATTTTTTATTCTGACTCATCATTATACATTTGATTGTAACAAAAATCTATTGAAATAGCAAAAAATATTTTGACAAGGTTTCATGCGTATATGAAAATTAATCCTATAAATCTTTATAATTTTACCACCCCGCAATCCCGAGATAGGGGCAGTTCTTTACCAAATATTCAAAACAGACAATTTGACTATAGCCTTGCAGAAACTTTAGGCAGAAGTCAGGTAAATTTTGAAGGCAGAATTAATCAAGAAAAACAATATCAAGAATATGATAAAAGGTTTATTGATACTGTTGCTCAAAATTTGAGATTGTCGGATGAAGATAAACAAAGACTTACATCTAATGTTCAAACATTTTTGGAAATTAACGGGTTTAAATCTCTTGAAGATATAGCAGGTGATAAAAATCATGAATTACAAGCTGATTTTATTTCAGAATTAGGTGATGATATTTGCCGGTCTGATTTTGATTATAATATTTTGTCAGATGCTTTTCATGACAGAATGTATTATGACGGACAATATCAGCCCAAAGTAGATTTGTATGAAAAGGATTATGAAATCGTTGACCATATTTTGGATAAATATGGTATGGATGAAATTAAAAAAGCAGAAATGTTTGATGTAATGAAAATGCATGCAGATGCTTTGGGCGGTGAAACAGTTTTTGATTTATTTAAACCTGAAAATGACCCTGTAGTTTTTATGGATTTAATTAAAGACCAATTAGGGTATGATAAAGATTTGACTGTTGATTTGTTAATTGATTTTGGATGTATGGCGAAAAAAGATGCCAAAGCCCGTCAAGAAGGAATCTATCCTTGGAAAATGACTGCACTGATGAACAAACAAGCAAAAGACGAAGCTATTGCTTGTGAAATTATTGGTGAGTATGATTTGGAAGGCGATGATTTCTATAAAGGTTCACTAAACGAATTCAATGATGATGACGAATTAGATGACAACGATGATGAAGTTGAAGAAACTAAAAACACCATGGAAGAAATTGCCGAACAACTCAACAGACGCCGAGATGGTGTTAGTGTCGAACAAATTTCATATGAGCTTATGGAAAAGTATAATTTACCTTCAGAAGCATATGAATTCATAAAAAATACCATTTATGGTTATGATACTGATATGCTTGATGATAGTGTAGATTAAACATTATGCATATTATCAAAAATTTCTTTGCGTTGAACCCAAATTTCCAGTCCTAACTTTTCACCTGTTTGGGTTAAGGCATCTTTAATTTCTTTGAAATTGCTTTTTGATGCAGAGATATTACACAGCATAAACATTACAAAATGTCCCTGCATCAATGTTTGTTTGATATCTTCAATGTTAACTTCATGTTCAGCAAGTACGTTAACAACTGCTGCTACGATACCGATTTTATCTACACCTTGAACTGTAATAATAATTTGTGACATTATTTCATTCCTACTAATTTACCAATATTATGTCTTTTGCAGTAATCTTTAAAATCTGCATTAATTTCAGGTGACAATAAATACAATGCAATAATGTTTGGAACAGACATTGCAATCATCATAGCATCTGTAATATTGATTACTGATGCAACGTTCATTGCAGAACCTACAACGATAAATAAACAGTAAATTACGTCGAATGACAAGTTACGTTTGTGACCTTCACCAACTAAGAATGTCCATGCTTTTTGTCCGTAATATGCCCAAGAAATCAATGTTGATAAAGCAAATAAGATTACAACAACCGATAAAATATATGGGAAGAACGAAATTACTGATTGGAAAGCTGAACTTGCAAGTTCTATACCTGAAATCTGCCCAACCTGTGTTTGGTCCAAAATTCCCGAAAATACAATTGCGAATGAAGTTAGCAAACAAAGAATACCTGTCAATAAAGTTTCTAACAATGCAACGAAACCTTGAGAAATAGGTTCGTTAGTTTTAACTGTTGCATAAGCAATTGCAGCAGCACCTGTACCGGCTTCGTTAGATTGAACAGAACGTCTTAAACCAATAATGATAGTTCCGAAAACACCGCCAGCTACAGCATGTGGTGAGAATGCTTCTCTAACTATTAAAGCAATTGCATGCGGAATATGAACGAAGTTTGCAAATATTACAATCAAACCTGCACCGATATATAAGAAGCACATTGCAGGAACAAGGATTGTTGTGATTTTAGAAATACTTTTGATACCGTCAACAACAGCAAGCCATACAAGAACAGCAATTAATAAACCAAATACCCATGCATATCCAAACATAAAGCTGTTTTCACCGCCTGTGATTAAAATAAGCTGATGTGCAGACTGGTTGATTTGAATCATGTTACCGCCTGTGATAGCACCGCCGATACATAATACCGCAAATATTGCAGATAAAGGCTGACCTAACCATCTCATTTTTTTGCGTGTCAAACCGTGCGCGATATAGTGCATCGGACCGCCTGATACAGTACCGTCAAGGTTAAATCTTCTGTATTTAACGGCAAGTGATGCTTCAATAAATTTGATAGACATTCCTAAAAATGCACCTGCAAAAATCCAGAATGCAGCACCGGGACCTCCGATAGAAATAGAAATTGCAACACCTGCAATACTTCCGATACCGATAGTTCCCGACAATGCTGTAGCAAGTGCCTGGAATGATGAAACTTCACCGTTTGAATCATCAGAGTTTTTGTCAGCAGGTTTAGCAACAACGTCAATAGCGTGTTTCAAACCCCATAATGAAACTCCTTTGAAAAATATTGTAAAAAATATACCTGCGAACAAAATCCAGAAAATAATAATCGGCACATTTGACCCGAAGAAATTAACAGGATAAAAAATCACATTTGCCACCGCATCGGACACAGGGGCAATATGTTTATCCATAAACGCATCCACGTTAAAAGCAAAAGCTTGCTGGATGTTAAATAAAAGTGTCAAAAGTACGATTAAAAATTTGTTCATCTATTTGTTTCCTTCTCTAAATATACCCGGCTTTTTTAAAGGGTAAAAAACCAACTCTTATAATTGTAGCAGAAACATGGAAATCAGGTGTCAAATGGTTACAAAATCTTAAAGATTTGTTGCAAATAGTTATCAGCGCATTGTTGTGGTGTGAGGGTGTGAATGGTGTTAAAAGCTTTCTCGCGCAAAGCTTTGCGCTCATCAATGGTGAGTGAATTTATTTTATCAAGGGTTTGTTTTACATTTTCAGGTTCTGTTAAAAATCCGTTTTCTCCATCGATTATAATTCCGTCTATGCCGTCGTTTTTTGTGCAGACTGTAATACATCCTTGTGACATGGCTTCTAAGTATACCATACCAAAAGTTTCACCGATACTTGGCAGGATAAAAACATCATTCTTTCGCATTTCTTCTAATACTTTATCAGGCTCCAGCCAGCCTGTGAAATTTACCTCAGGGTCAAGTTTTTCAAGGTTTTTACGAAGTTTTCCGCCACCAATTACAGTTAATTCATAGTTTCCTTTGCAGGCTTTGATTACTTTATCTATGTTTTTGCGTTTTTTAAAATTTGCGCAGGTTAAAACTTTGATTTTGTCGTGGTTTTCACGCAACATGGGTTGTGGTGCTGAAATTCCTGACGGTGCAATAAAAGTTTTTTCTTCGAATTCAGGGAACAATTTCAGTAACTTTTTTTGTATTACATACGAACGGCAGGCAATGGCTTTTGCATTGCATAGTGCAGTTTTTAACCGTTTTTGAAAATGGAATTTGTATAACGGATTTGTTAAAACTTCTAAGTCAGAATTGTGTATTCCTGCGATAAACGGCATATTCAGTTTATCGGCATATAAAATCCCTGACGGCATGTGGGCGATTACTATATCGTATTGTATGGCGGTTTTTTTAATTTTCCAAAACGGTGTCCAAAAATTAAGGTTTAAAACATTTCCATATTTGCCTGATTTGTAAAAAGGTTTTCCTCTTAAAAATGAGTTTAAAATAAAATTCGGTTTTATAACATCAACTTCGTGTCCTGCGTTTTGCCATTCTGTGACAAAAGAAAAAAGTGTCCGCGGAGTTGTTTTTTCGTTTTCCTTTACGGGATATAAATCTGTTATAAAAAGAATTTTCATAAATGAATTATAGCCCAATCGGCTTGTCTTGTAAATCTTTTTGGGTTATGATGTCATTATGGACTATAAAGACTATCTTAATCAGGGAATTCAGGAAACAAACGAGGGAAAATTTGATGAGGCTTTGCATTCGTTAAGTCGTGCGGTTGGGTTAAAGCCTGACAGTGCGGTTGCTTATTTTTCGTTAGCGATTGTATATCATAATATGAATGAGGTTGTTTCAGCTTATGATAATTATTCAAAAGCGATTGAGTTTAATCCTGACATGATTGATGCATATTTTAACCGCGGACAGGTGATTTTGCTGGGTGAAGACCCGAGTGATATCAAGTTGAATATGGCTTTAAGAGATTTTCAAAAAGCGGGTGAACTTGATTCAAAATTTATTGATGCATTTTATTATTCAGCAGTAGTTCAAAAGAAACTTGAGGATTATCAGGGAGCATTGGAAAACCTTGATAAAGCGCTTGCAATAGACCCGAACGCTGTTTATTCAAGAGCTTTGAAGAAATTGATTTTACAGAAGTATATTAAATAGTTTTTTTAGTTTGATTATTTTTTCATAAGATTTTTCGATATTTTCTCGAAGTTCTTTATCGGTTTTAGCTTTTTCTGCAATTTTTTCGATTATCTCGATTGTTTCGGGAGTGGAGTTTCTGTAGATAAACATATTCAATCCTGCACGGATACCTCTTTCGCAAGCGTTTTCAATGTCAGCACCTGACATGACCATATCGTCTGATATTGCAATGCCTTCAAAACCGAGATTACGCAAATATGAAATAGCGTTTTTGCTTAAACTTGTCGGAATAACATCTTTTTCAAAACATGTGCAGTGAAGATGTGCTACCATTACCATTTCGATTGTATTGGCGCAAGCTTTGAAGGGTGCAATATGCTCTTGCATTTCATCAAGTGTCAAATCAATTCTCGGCAAGGTTAAGTGGCTGTCAGCGTTTGCATCACCGTGCCCCGGGAAATGTTTTACACAGGGGATAATCCCGTTTTCGCGGTATGTTTGCGAAACGATTTTTTCGCATTGGATAACATCGTTTGCATTATCGGAAAATGCGCGCTCGCCGATTATAGGGTTGTTCGGATTTGTGTTTACGTCAATACAGGGGGCAAAGTTCAGGTTTATACCGTAACTTTTGAGCTCCTGTGCAATTTCTTGGGTTTGCTCTTTTAAAACTCCTTTTGAATGAGCGTATTTTGCGGACAAATATTTTTTACCATTATGAATATTTTCGGTGCGTTCAACCCTTCCGCCTTCTTGGTCAATTGACAAAAATGGGGGAATAAGCGATTTTGCCTTAATCTCCTCAATTAAAGTGCGAAACTGTTCGGGAGATTTGATATCTTTTGTAAAAAAGATTATCCCACCCAAACCTTCTTTGAGGGCTTGTTCATAGCCGTCGCCGTCACAGCCTAAAATAAACATTTGGTATAATTTTTGTTTCATAAAATTTGTCCTGCAAGTGGTAATAATTCGTTCAGTTTGCCGTTTTCACAAACTTTTTCAATCTCTTTATTAACTTTTTCCAAATCAGCAGAAGTTTTTAAAGTTGACGGGATTTTGATATCATTGGTTGTTTGAGTTTTAACAAACCCCTCATTTGCTTTTAAAAATTCTCTGTATGCTGTAAGAATTTTTGAATAAGCTTCGTCTAGAACAAACTCTTGTCCTGCGTAATATTTTGCATCCTTTTTAAGCTGTTCGGTATATTCTATAATGAAATCGACTTCTGATAAACTTTCATTCTCGTCATATTCTCCGCCAAAACAAAGATTATTTAAAATTTTTGCATTATCAAACTGCTTTATATAAATTGCCCAAAGCATACAACCCAAATAAAATCCTATGTATGTTTTCAATAATGATTGAATTTTCGGATAAAACATTTTGAAATGTTGTTTTTTCTGATTAAAATTTCTAAATTGTTCGAGTGTATTGTAAACGTATTCAATGTTTGGAACAAATGCTGACATGTGCTGAATAAATCCCGGGTCAAATTTTACTTCCATTTTCCATTCCTTTCTTACCTTCTATAAAAGCCTTAACAACAGCGTTTGAAAATGCTCTTTTGGAACTCCAATATGATGTGTGAGCAGACATAAACGAACGTTTTGACCAAACCTTTGAGTTGTCATATACAAATCCTTTAGGTTCATTAAATTTGATATTTAAAAGTTTTTCCATATCGCTAACCGTTAAATTTCTGCTTGTCGGAAATCCCAGAGGGTCTTCGCGATAGTTAACTGTAATAAAGAATAAACCCTGTTCAATAATATATTTCATCATTAATTTGTTATAATAATTTAGTTCGTAATCAGGGTCTGCCAAATCCGAATAAAATAATACAAGAGGACTTGCATAGTTTACAACTCCCTCAAGGGTATCAACAGGTGCGCAGGCAGTTTCTGTTATTTCTTGTATTTTTAAGTAGTTTTTTTGAATATCATCATCAGAATTTTTAAACAAAAGATGACCGTCTTCGGAAACAATCCCTATTCCTGCTTTTGAAAGTGCAGAAATGCAGGTGGTTTTTGACGGATGTTCTTTTACAAATTTTCTTACATTGTCGTTTACGTTAATTACATTAAATAAATCTTCGGCATTAATATATCTCAATTTGTTGAACATATATTCATAAGTAATGAATGTTCCTGCAGAATATCCGTAGAGAATTACTTTATTGCCTTTTTCAGCCTCTTTGATTACAACATCGTTCAAGTCATCAAGGATTGGGAGCATATTGTGTTTTTTTTGAACCCAAATTTCATCGTGCAGACAGGATGCAATAACAGAACGCACTGTATATGCCAAGGTTGGACAAAGGGCTTTTGTTAAATCAAGTTGTTTTTGTACAAATTCCAAATCTTTTTTGCTCTTGTCTCCCCAGAAAAAAATAACAGGTTCTTCATTGATTTTATATTCCGGATTGTCTGCGAAAAAAGCGTTGATTTCAGGATTTTTTTCGAACTTTTGTTTAAGTGTCGGATGAAGTTTTTTGATGCCTGTCTCGAACCAGTTTTGAGATTTTTCGTCATTGTTATTTGAGCCGTTTATGTATAAAAAACTTACACCTGCAAAGCAAATATTTTGCAATAAAATAAGTCCTAAAATTAACCCTAAAATCTTTTTCATAAATATATTTTAGCATAAAAAAAGGGCTTTCGCCCTTTTCTTATTAATCATTTGAAGTTAACTTATAAACAAAGCCTGCAAATGCACCGCCAATGAGGTTTGCAAGAGCTGTGATGCACACTGTTTTGCATAACGCAGTTCCCATAGTCATTAAACCTAATGCTACAGCGGGATTGAATGCGCCAAAACATGTTCCTGCAGTTGCAAATGCGCCTGCCGTAACTGTTGCGCCTATTGCTAGTCCGTAGAATGAATTGCCTTCATTGTTTCGTGCAGTAGCTGTATGTAATACAACATAGCAGAGTGCAAAAGTAAATAAGATTTCGCAAATAACTAATGCAGTTGTATTAAATTGAGTTTGCATTTCAGCAGGTTGAACAACGACAAGATAAGTAACCAACAAACCTGCTAAAGCACCGCCTAAAAGCTGTGCAATCCAATATGGCAGAATATCACGCCAGGGCAGTGCACCACGGATTGCGCAAGCCAAAGATACTGCAGGGTTGTAATGTCCGCCTGATACGTGACCTCCTGCATAAACCATTGCCATTAAGATAAAACCGATTGCGATTGCGGGAATTACACCGCTTCCGTTAGAAAATACGGTACAGCCTACTGTTAGAATTAAAAAGAATGTACCAATAAATTCAACCAATAATTTTTTAAACATTTTTTACCCTCCTTGTTTGCAAGTTTAACATATTTACGATTTTACGGCAATCAATATTTTGTGGTACAATTGAGCTATGTTTTATTTTGATGAAATTAACGGGAAAAAAGTCTTAAAAAGTACAGTATTAGATGGTGTAGACCATTTTTTTACAACACGCGGTTACGGTATAAAAGATATGGGGTTGGAGAATTTGGTTCATCCGACACAGACTCACACATCCCATATTGAAACTGCACAAGAAGGAAAAGAAGATTATCCTGATACTGACGGGATGATTTTGACCAATAGGGAACAGACGCTTTATTTGAATTTTGCAGACTGCACTCCGTTAATTTTCTATGATTTTGAAAAGAATATCGGGGCAGTATCTCATGCAGGCTGGCGCGGAACTGCAGGCATGATTGGGGTTAAGACTGTCGAAAAAATGAGGAATGAATTTGATTGTAAAAATATCAAATGTGCAATCGGGCCTGCAATCGGCTTTTGCTGTTATAATGTCGGGGAAGATGTTTATAGACAGCTTATGGCTACTGTAAAAAATTCGCAAGGGCTTTCTGAAGTCCGTAATGGTGAAAATTTTGTTGATTTAAAGGCTATAAATAAACGACAGCTTAAAGAAGCGGGATTAAAAGAAATTGATGTCTGCCCGTATTGTACTGTCTGCAACAATGATTTGTTCTACTCATATCGTAAGGAAAACGGGACAAAAAACCGTCATCATGCAGTTTTAAAGTTATTATAATTTCCTCGGATAATTGTTTGGGATATGCCAGCCGTTTCGTTGAATAAGTAAACTGCAGTACCAGCCTGAAGTTTTACATTCCTCATACAAGCTTTCTTCGGTTATATTTGTAAAATATGCATAATTTGCAAAAACACCTTTTTCTATATAATTTTTAGAGATTTTTCCCTTAGGGTCGAACATAAATACAAAAGAGTTTGTGCCGTCGTTTCTTTCTTTATTATCTGTGACAAATCTCATATATGTTCCAGAATATACCATATAAGTTCCGTCGGTAAAATATAAATATAATGATGAATTTCCGTCTTGTTTTATTTCTTTGACATTTTGCACGTATTGTTTCAGATATTTATCGTACATTTCCTGGGGAGTATTCCATTCCCAATCTTTTGCGGGTCCGTTGTCAACTTCTGCCATTTTAACAACTTGATTTATTGTAGTAAAAAATTTCCTTAATTTTGTTTCAATAACTTTTTTTCTATGGTTTTGGATAAGTGAAGGCATTGTTAATGCTGCAACTATGCCGATAATACCTAATGTAATAAGCACCTCGGCAAGAGTAAAAGCGTTTTTCATATTCTCTCCTTAATGTTTTAGCTTAAATATAAGCTAAAAATCTTATATTTCTATTAAAATCTATCACGTTATCCCATATTTGTCAATATTTGCTCAAAAAACGTATAATTATCTCAAATAAGAGGGAACTATGTCGTCAAAAGAAGAACTTAAAATTCTTATTATGCGGGAAGCGTTAACAGTTAAAAAATTGGCTGATATGTTGTGTGAAAAAACGGGCAGGCGTTATACGCAAAGAAGTTTGCAAAATAAAATTTCTTTGAGTTCATTGAATTTTGATGAAATGGAAGATATTGCGGATTTACTGGGTTATACAATTAAAATTGAAAAAAAGATTAAATAATATTCAAGAAGTTATTTAAAAGTTCATGTCCGCATTGGGTTAAAATTGCTTCGGGGTGGAATTGAACTCCGTAAACAGGCAGAGTTTCGTGTTCGATTGCCATAATTATACCGTCAACGGTTTTGGCAGTAATTTTTAATGGTACATCTTTGACTTCCAAAGAGTGATAGCGTGTTACTTCAAAACCTTGAGGCAAGCCGTTAAACAGTTTGCTTTGTTTATCAAAAAAGATTTTTGAGGTTTTGCCGTGGGTCGGGTTTGCGGATTTGATAATTTTTCCGCCGAAAAATTGTGCTATACATTGGTGTCCCAGACAAATTCCCAAAATCTTTTTTGTTTTGTAGAATTCTTTTATAATATCCATAGAAACCCCTGCCGTGTCGGGATTTCCTGCGCCGGGGGAGATTATTATGCTGTTAAAGTTAAGTTGTTTCAATTCGTTGATTGTGATTTTGTCATTTTCAAAAATTTTCGGCTCAACTCCAAGCTCTTGCAGGTATTGGACGATGTTGTATGTGAAAGAATCGTAATTGTCAATTAAAATCATAAATGCACCTCAACTATTCCACGGACAGAGTTTACGCAGAATATTTTTTCTGCATTTAACAAGTCTGATTTGTAGAGAATTTTTTCGGTTACGTTTTCCATTTGGCGTTTATATATTCCGTCCAAAAGCCCGCAAGAAACAGGCGGAGTGTAGAGGTTTCCGTTGATTTGCAAAACAATATTGCTTCTTGCACCTTCCGTTAGTTCGCCTTTTTCGTTAAAAAATATTTCATCATAGAATTTGTCAAAGTTTTGACAGCTGTCATAAAACCATGGGCGATAAGTGGTTTTGTGGTACATAAATTCATTTTGACTATTTATTTTAATTGGTGAAATCCTTATTTTATTTGTTTTTGCAGGGGTGAGTGGTTTATATTCATATTCAAATTTATCTCTGAACAGTATACGTAAAATCCCGTCTTTTTCTGGTTTTATGTCGGGTTTTTCAAATTTGAACCCGAAATGTTCCGCACTTTTTTTCATTCTTTCAAGGTGTTCTTGTTCAAATAAAAGTTTTCCGTTTTCGACCTTAATTGTTTCGACAAGTTGAAAGTTTTCGTTTAAAAATTTGGTTTTTGTGAGGGTTTCTTCCCATTCGTCCTGAATATCGGAATCCCAGACGATTGCACCGCCGACGCGGTATTTGAAGTTGTCGGATTGTTTTTGCAAAATTCTTATCGGGACGCTGAAAATTGTTTCATCAGGTGAAATCATTCCGATTGCTCCGCAGTATATTCCGCGCGAACCTTTTTCAACTTTGTCTATTATCCGCATTGTGCTGATTTTTGGCGCGCCTGTGATAGAACCGCAGGGGAAAATCGCTTTGAAAATATCATAAAGTTTTACATCATCCCTTAAGTCTGCTTCAATTTGGGAAGTCATCTGGTGAAGTGTTTTGTGGGTTTCGATTTCAAATAATTTAGAAACTTTTACTGAGCCTGTTTTTGCAATCCTGCCTAAATCATTTCTTAATAAATCTACAATCATAACATTTTCGGCGCGGTTTTTTTCGTCGTTTTGCAGAAATTTTATATCAGCTTCAATATTTTCGGTGCGTTTGACCGTTCCTTTCATAGGCTTTGTTGTAATATGTCTGTCTTTTAGAGTAAAAAACAGTTCGGGAGAGAATGAGAGCACGGTATCATAATCGTTTTTCAAATAAAAATTATATGGTGTTTTTTGTTTTTGGAGCAAATATTCAAAAAGTTCAAAATCATCCCCGTTATAATCAATTTCAAAGTCGTAGGTATAATTTACTTCGTATGTGTTGCCGTTTGCAATTTCATCTTTAATTTTGCAGATAGCATCTGAATATTCGGTAAAATTTACTAGCGGTTTTGTAACAATTTTCGGTGAAAATGGCAAAATTTTACATTTGTGTTCTTTATAATCCTTGAAAACTTCGAAATACAAAAGCGGTAAATCAGAGATATTACAGTTAAAAGCTTCATAGCGAATGTAACCGACAAGAAAAAATTCGTTTTTTAACTGTTCGATTTGCTCAAAAGCTTTAACAAGTTCACAATCATTAAAAGCCTTAATTACCTTAATAGGATTTGTAAAAAGTTTTTCGCCAAATACTATCATACAACTAATAATAACATAGGAAAGAAAAATGAAAAAATTTGCGGTTTTATTAATTTTATTATCAATGTGTGTAATGCCTGTATCTGCTAAAACTTGCAGAAACGGCAGAATGACAATTTATCATAATGATAAATACGGCTATTATCCGAACAATCACGTTTATACAAATAATTCTTACCCTAACAACCATGTTTATAATAATGGTGATAAACCTAAACCTGTTTATACATTTAAACCTGTTACCAACAAACCTGCAGTTTCGCAAAGACCTACAACAGGTGTTTATCGTTAACGTAATATAGCTTAACAGGACAGGCAATTTTTTTATGTGTATGGGTTTTAATATATTATAGGGGAAAATATGAAAAAACTGTTAATTCTTACAATTGCAATGATTGCAGGTATATTTGCGCCTGTATTTGCAGATACAATGAACTATACAATCAGACAAATTGATAATGAAATGGTTATTGTACCTTATGGTTCCCAACAGCCGATTATGCAAAAATCAATTTATAAAATTGAAGTTCATCCGACAAAAATGCCTTTTTATTCTGGTAAAAAATTACCGCGCGGAAAGAACAAAATCTGTTTTGCTTAGAGCCCCATATACATATTTTGCATGCCGTTTTGAATGCCTTGTTGAAGCATCATATTTGAGCTGTCGTAGTTTTTAGGGAATTGGCTGTATGTCATGGGAGTTTTGCCGTCATTTGCCGGAGTAATATTTTCCATGTCATGAACGGATTTTTTCTTCATAAGCTCAGCTCTCGGGTCATTTTGAGAATTTAAACGCGGATACATCGGGCGTACATTTGATTTATTGTAGTAGCCTGAAAATGTGTTTTGCGGTGTCATATTAATATCTTCAGCCATTGCGGGAAGGCTTATTAATGCAAGTAAAAGAACAAGTTTTCTCATAATTTCTCCTTTTTTATTATCATAGCAGAAAACAACTTTTTCTGCTATAATGTTTTTATGGATTTAGGTTTGGAAATTAAAGGTTCAAAATTGGTTATTAAATGGCAGGACGTTAAGGCTGACTGCTATAGAGTATTTTTGAAAAATGACGGAAATTTTTGCGAATGTGCAAGGGTTACCGGTGAAAATCAGATAAAACTTTCGCTTGTTCCGTACGGTGACGGCGAGTGTTTTGTTGTTGCAGTGAAAGACGGGTTGATTATTGACAAATCTTCAATACGTCAGTTTACTTTCGATACTATTGATGTTGTAAGCCGTTTTGAGGGTGAAAATGAAGTTAAATTTTTCTACAGTAAATACGACGGCGCACAAGGTTATAGATTGTATAAAAGCGAAACAGAGCAAGGGTTTTGCGGTTGTAAAAATTCTGATGCCGAGTTTATTTCTATAGAAAAATCTGAAAATACGGAATATAAGATTAAACCGTTTGTAAAAAGTGATGAAGGAAGAACTTTTCTTGTATCTTCAAATGCCTTCAAACCCGCTGAAAATGCCTTTAAATCGGTTACTGTATACAAATCTTTCAATTATAACCTGTTTTTATCTTGGAATTATGTCGGATATGCTGACGGGTTCGAGGTTTACAGCGAGAATTCCAAAACTCCAATTTTTGAAACAAACGACGGTTTAAGACATTATTTAGAACTTTTTGACTATAAAGGTACAACAAAATTTATCGTAAAAGCGTTTGTTAATACGCCAAACGGCAGATTAACGATTGCACAGTCAAAACCTGCGGGGTTAAGTATCAGAAAATACGAAAAACCGCTGGTATCGTTGATTATTCCTGCATATAATGCAAAAGATTATATTGCTAGAAGCATTGACAGTGCACTGGCTTCGGACTTTGCAAACCTTGAAATTGTCATTGTTAACGACGGTAGTACAGATGATACTCAAAAAATTATTGACTGGTATGATAAAAATTTTGAAAATGTCATATCAATTCAAAAAGAAAACGGTGGTGTTGCAGATACCAGAAACGTTGGAATTGAAGCTTCAAAAGGCGATTATATCGCATTTATGGATAATGATGATTTAATCCGTCCGAATATGATAAGTTCATTGTATGAAACAATTACTAAAAATGAATGCGATGTTGCAATTGCACCGCTTTATAGGATTACTGATAAGGGCTACAGTGTGCATTGCGATTTGCCGTTTATGGAAGATGTCGCTCATAATATCGACAAGTATCTGGAAATTATGTACACTCCTGGATATTACAACTGCGCGATTTGGAACAAACTCTATAAAGCTTCCATGGTTAAGGCGCATCCGTTGGGTAAACTTAAATATGAAGATGTTTCCTGGACACCTTGTATTTTGTCATATGCGGAAAAATTCTGTTTCTTAAATACTCCGTTTTATGAGTGGGACAGAAAAACACGTCCCGAAACTTTTGGTGATGTATTGGCGCGTCAGCCTGAACATGAACTTTTTGAGCACAGAAAACAGGCAATGTTATTCTTTGTTCAAAACGGAAATCCGCAAAAACGCGAATTTATGAAAAGAATTGCAAAACGCAGGTTAGAACGTTATGCGAAAAATTCAGATAACTCTGCATACAGAGATTTAATGGAGAAGATTGATGTCGGAAAATATTAATATCAGTAATTATATGTTTTATATGGCTTATTTGAACAGAAAACTGGAAGGTTTTTTTAATGATCAAACACCATATATTAAATGTAAAAAGGGTTGTGCAAAATGCTGTCAAAACGGCGAATACCCGTTTTCTAAAATAGAATTTGATTATTTAATGGTTGGTTTTTTACAGCTTCCAGTTGAAATTCAACAAAAAATTATGACGAAAGTTAAAAAGATTAAAGAAGCCAAATCTGAAACTTATGAATGTCCGTTTTTGTTTAACAATACTTGTTCGGTTTATGAGTTCCGCGGAATTGTCTGTAGAAGTTTCGGGCTTATGTCAATAAATAATGACGGCGGTTTTTCAAAGATTCCATTTTGTGCGTTTGAGGGTTTGAATTATTCAAATGTAATCGACCCTGATACAAAAATTGTTTCTCAGGAAAAATTTGATAAACTCGGTGTCAAGGAAGAACCGCTTGCATATAATGTAAGCTATTCATTCCTTACAAGTCCTGAAATTGAAAAGAATTTTGAGATTGATTTTGGCGAGAAAAAACCGCTTATTAATTGGTTTGAATGTCCGCAATAATTTTGTCTCTCAAACCTTCATAATGATTTAAAACTCTTTCCAAATCTTTATCGAACAAGTTTTCTCCATGGTCGTTAATTTTGGTCAGGCATGGACCTTTTTTGGTTGCATTAATTTCTTTTGGTCTTGCAATATTTTTGTCTATTACATTAATTTTTACATTGTTCATAACAGCCATAAGCCAGAACCAAATATCATCATTGGTTGGAGCAAGCGTTGTGAAAAGTTCTTCATTAGTAATATCTTTATAAAGTATGTTCGGCGGGTATAAAACACCTCCGCATCCTACAAGTTTGTTGCCAAATGACGGTTTTTTATACCATTTTACACCTTTAACTTTAAATTCGCCGTCTTTCTTAAGTGAGAATTTTGTTGCTCTGTGACAGTGGATAAGTTTCGGATTTTTCTCATAAGCTTTCCACAAAAGTTTTATTAAATTTTTGTCATAGATAAAGTCGTCGTCAACAGTTATAATAATATCGTTCGGATATTGTTTAAGTGTCGGAATTAATTTTTTATATGATTTTATGTTGCCTTTGTTCCAGTTTATAATTAAACCTTGTTCTCTTAATTTTAAAAGGTTTTCCGGTAAATCTCCTTCTCTATTCGGGAATTCATCTTCTGACAATTGTAAAATAATTTTATCCGGTTTCATTGTTTGGTTAAGAAGCGATTCAATTGTGATATGTAATGTTGGAATTCTGAATGGAAAAGATGTCAGTGAAACTATCAATTCAGGTTTTGGAAGTTCAGGAAGTTTCAACATATCGCCCCAAACTCTGTTGTAGTTTGATGGAATAAACTTATCAACACCGCTTGCTGATGTGAATGTCATTTCGCCGAAATAAATTTTTCCGTCAACATTATAAAAATCAACTCTGACTAAACTGAAATCTTTAGCTAAAATTTCTGCAAGTTCAAACATTTTATCAAGATTTTGGGGTGGTGCAACTTCTTCTTTAGAGTTTGGATAAGTTAACAAGAATGGTTGTAATTCCCATTTTGTATTATAGATATTTTCGGTTCTGTCAGTAAATCTTCCTTGGTCAATCCAAATATATTCCGGTTTGCCGTTGAAGCACATTATTTTGTAGTCATTTAACTCTTTGTTGCTGTCTTCAATGTAAGCTTCGGCAACAATTTTTGGAGGAATATCTTTGTAATGAAGTTCTACTCCGCCGTTTTGGGCGTAATTTCTTTTCATCCATTTATTGAATTTTTTGCGTGCATCTTCAATATCCATTTTGGATTTGTCTTTGACAATGTAGTTGTATGCACAGCCATGGTTGCCCTTTAGTACAAATCTGTCAGGAAGTTTGTCAAAATCAATATCATCAAATTTATCCCAAACGCCAAGAAGCGGAATTAGGTATTCTTCACCGATTTTTTCTTTAATCCATTCTCTGACTAAATATTTATCAGCGAGTTTAGTTTTCAGAGGAGTGCTGTCGTAGAGTTTCAGCCATTGGATTTTTTCATTAAAAGTTTTCGGGTCATCTAAATTAAGAATTTCACCTGTTTTTTTAAAAAACCAAACTTTTAAATAAATTTTAAGTTTATCTAACGGCATATCAAGTGGTAATCTGACTTTAATCCCCAGTAAAGTTGCCAACAAACCCAAATAAAATCTCATATTTTCTCCCTTTTTTAACATTTATAGGGTAACATTATTATATTACGTATGCAACCGTTTGTTAAGATTGTTGATTGATATCATTAATTATTTTTTCTTTTATACCTGTATAATATTCGAGAATTCTTTCTAAATCCTTATAAAACAGATTTTCACCCTGGTCATTGATATAAGTCAGGCAAGGCCCTTTTTTACTTGATAATATTGCTTTTATTCCAGTTAATAGTCAATCCAAATTCTTTCAATTTTAAGAGATTTTCCGGCAAATCATTTTCTTTATTCGGAAATTCATCTTCAGATAATTGTAAAATTATCATATTTGGTTTTTTTGTTTGGCATAATAAAGAACTGATTGTTATATGCAAAGTTGAAATTCTCGCTGGAAAAGATGTTAGAGATATTATTAAAATGGGGGGGGGGCAGATTCTATGCCTGTTTTTTTAATAATAGGCACTATTCGATATTCAAATCTAAATCCGCAAATATGAATTATTCTTTTATCATCCAATTTTTCTTTATAAAATAATCTCATTTATTTTCCTTAATAGGTAATTCTAACATATCACCCAAAATTCTGTTGTAATCTGATGGGATAAATCTTTCGATACCACTTGCAGATGTGAATGTCATTTCACCAAAGTATATTTTCCCATCAACATTGTAAAAGTCGACTCGTACAAAAGGAAAACCTTCTGAAAGAATTCTTGCTAAGTTAATCATTTTATCCAAATTTTCAGGTGGTAAGATTTCTTCTTTAGTATTTTCCCATAGTTGTAAAAACGGTTGTAATTCCCAATTAGTATTATATATATTTCTTCTGTGGTCGGTAAATCTTCCTTTATCAACCCAAATAAATTTTGGTGTACCTGAAAAGCACATAATTTTGTAATCATTTAATTCTTTATTTTTGTCTTCAATATATGTTTCTGCAGTGATTTTGGGTGGAATATCTTTATAATGAAGTTCTAAACCATGTTTATATGCAAAATTTTCCTTCATCCATTTATTGAATTTTTTGCGTGCATCTTTAATATCCATTTTGGATTTGTCTTTGACAATGTAGTTGTAAGCACAGCCGTGATTACCTTTTAGAACAAACTGCTGTGGGAGTTTATCAAAATTTATATCATCAAATTTATCCCAAACGCCAAGAAGCGGAATTAGGTATTCTTCGCCAATTTTTTCTTTAATCCATTCTCTGACTAAATATTTATCAGCGAGTTTAGTTTTCAGAGGAGTGCTGTCGTAAAGTTTCAGCCATTGGATTTTTTCATTAAAAGTTTTCGGATTATCCAAATTTAAAACACAACCTGTTATATTGAAAAACCATTTTTTCAAATATATATCATATTTTTCGGGGGGGGGGCAATTTTGTGTTCTTATTTTTATTTTAAAGCCAAATATTTTTATTATTACATGTGTAATTTCTTTTTGGATATCAAAAAGGTTACCTATTCTATATTGTATTGGTAAAAATTTATCCATTTGTTCAATATAGTAAGTTTTCATAGTTTTATCACATAATTTAAGTTCAAATTTAAAACATCTGCGGGCACATTTGTAAAACTCTTTATGCCATTGATTCATTTTATTATGTTTTTCCAATAATTCTTTTAAAGCAGAAAATGCTTCTAAAACACAGTATGTATACTTCCCTCTGGAACTTGATAAACTGCCGGAATGTGATACTCTGTAAGTTACAAGAATATCCGGTATGCTTATAATTGAAGATGCAAGTATAGCTGAAGCATAATTAAAATAAACATCATTACAAATTCTTGTTTCCTGACATTTTATATTATTTTCTTTAATAAAACTTGTTTTATATAATTTTGTAAATAATGGTACTGGATGTATTTTAAATATATTATTGAGTTTTTTTAATTTTTTTGAAGGTTTTTTTATTGTATTTGTATTTTCATCATAATATTGGCATTTGCAAAGACAGATGTCTGAATCACCTATAGAATTTGTTAGTTTTTCCATAGCATTTAGTTCTATATAATCATCACTGTCTAAAAAGTATAAAAATTCACCGTTGGCTGATTCTATTCCTACATTTCGTGCTTTACCGGCACCTGAATTCTTTTGTGTAATTATTTTTATTCTATTATCTTTTTCTTGGAATTGTTCAAGAATTTTTAAAGAATTATCATTAGAGCCGTCGTTAACACAAATTATTTCAATATCAGTAAGTGTTTGATTGATTACGCTTTTAATACATTCTTCCAGATGTTTTTCTGCATTATAAACAGGTATAATTACTGAAACTTTAACCATTTGTCTCCATAAAAATTCTTAATTCCACTATTATACATATAACATAAATATATATAGCAAAATTAATTTATGAAGTTTTATAAATAGCACTTTGCTTCTTCACCTGTCACGCCTGCGTATAGTTCTACATATTCTTTCGCAGGGCTTGATTCTATTTTGGTTAATAGAACTTCTTCTATCTGGAAAAAGCCGACTTCACCTGTCATTTCAATATCAATTCTGATTGGGCGTCTTTCACCGTGGTGAATTCCGATGCGTGTAATAGCATTTGCAGAATATTTGTGAATATCACCGACGCGCGGGGTTGTATTGATTGCCATTGGAATGCGAGCTCTGCCTTTTGTCATATCGCAGCCGTCTGCAATAAGGATTATACCTGCTTCTACAGAGTGAATTTTTCTTGATGACATGTGACCGATAATAGCTTCTATTGCAAGAGATTTGATGATTGTTCGGCGATGCAGATTGTCCGGCAGAATGTGCATTAAAGTTCTTTCAATAATAGGTTTTGCAAGAGTAACGGACATTTCTTCATGTCCCTGACGGCCTATCATCATTCCAAGATCGTGCATTAGACCTGCAATTATTACGGCGCACATACTGTCTTCAAAAGTACCTATTTCTTCTTTTTCTAGTGAAGTTTTGATTCCGCTGTCTTGAAGAAGATTAAGCATTTTTATTGCATTGGCGCATACCTGACGCATATGTACAGGCCCATGATCGTTATAACCAAGTCGTTTGATTGAAACGTTATTGGCATAATCCTGCATTTCCTGTAATTCTTCATCATTAAAAAGGTAGTTTACCAATTCAAGACAAAGCGGACTGCTTTCAAGTCTTTTTGTTATTTTTGATTCTAGTGAAAGTTCTTTAACCGATTTCATAATTTTTTAAACCTCTTAATAATATTATTGCCCGATAAATTGATTTTGTAAACTGTTTATGATTAAATTATCGTATGTTTATACTTGAAAACCCCTATGTATCAAAATTATTATTGGAAACTGCAGAGAAAAATCAATTTGAAGTTTTGGATAATTCTGTTGCAAGAGAATATGATTATAATTTAAACTTTGTAAATGACTGTTGTGACAAAATTTACTCAAATTCGGAAAATTCAATTAATTGGGTATTGGAAAATATGCTAAACTCAAACACTGCAAGACTTATAAATATTTGCAAAAACAAGTTTGAGTTTAGAAAAGCTTTAAAATCTGTTTTTCCAAAATTCTTTTTTACGGAAATAGCTTTTGATAATTTAGACAAAGTTGATATTTCTAGTTTCCCAGAACAGTTTATAATTAAGCCGTCTGTGGGTTTTTTAAGTATGGGTGTTCATAAGGTTTCATCACATTCGCAGTGGGAAAATGTTGTTGAACAATTGAAATCCGAAGCGGAAAATTTCGCAAGTAATTTTCCTGAAGCAGTTTTGAGTTCTTCAAGTTTTATTGCGGAAGAAATTATCAAGGGTGATGAATTTGCCGTGGATGCTTATTATGATGAGAATGGAAAACCTGTTATTTTAAACATTTTTCAACATCCTTTTGTTAGCGAAGATGATGTAAGTGATAGAGCATATATTTCTTCAAAAGAAATTATTGAAGCAAATCTTGAACAGTTTGAAAAAGTTTTGACTGATATCGGCAATACTTTAGGGATGAAAAATTTCCCGATACATATTGAAATTATCAAAGGTGATGAGATTGTGCCTGTAGAGATTAATCCTATGAGGTTTGCAGGCTGGTGTACCACTGACCTTGCATATTATGCATATGGGATTAATATTTATGAGTATTTTCAAAATAATTTAAAACCAGATTGGAGCAAAATTCAGGGCGGTAAAATATACTATTTTGCTATGGCGGAAACTCCTCAAGGTATTCAAAAAGATAAAATTATTTTTGATTATGATGCTTTAGAAAAAAGTTTTTCAAAAATTTTGGATTTCAGAAAAATCAATTACCTTGAAAAACCGCTTTTTGCTGTGATTTTTGGTGAAGCTCAAGATATGGATGAAATTAATCGCATTTTACAATTGGAAATGAACGATTTTATCAGCACTCGTTTGTGTGAACAAGAGCCATCTCAAGCACTGTCTTAATATGGTCATCATCTAATGAGTAATAAACATTTTTTCCAGCTTTGCGTGATTTTACAAGTTTTGCATCTTTTAAAGTTTTGAGTTGATGAGAAACGGCAGATTTTGTCATATTCAAAACGACTGCAAGGTCGCATACACACATTTCACTGCCGTCTAATGCCCACAAAAGACGTAATCTTGTGCAATCTCCCATAACTTTAAAAAAGTCGGCAGTAATGTTAAAAACTCTTTTATCGTGCATTTTTGCTTTGGTTTTTTCAACCAAATCTATATTTAAAGCTTCGCAGTCAGTATGTTTTGCAGTCATAATTTTATTATAACATAATTGAATATTTATTCAACTATTGTTAATTTTTGTGACTTTAGGGTTGAAGTTGAATGGGGAATCAACTATAATATAATTGAATGCTTATTCAACTATAAGGAGTTTATTATGTGCGAACATCAACATCATCACAGAAGTATATTTGACGAGAAATTCTTGATGGGTATTGCGATATTCGGGGCAATATGTTTGGGAGAGTATTTTGAAGCTCTTGCAGTATTTATTCTGTATAATCTCGGGGAATATTTGCAGGATAAAGCGGTCGAAAAATCGAAAAAATCTATCACAGAACTTATGGATTTAAGACCTGACAGTGCAAATGTTCTTGTTGGAAATGATATTATCAGCAAATCTCTTGAAGATGTAAAAATTGATGATATTATTATTGTTAAAACGGGTGAAAAGATTGCGCTTGACGGCGTAGTTATTGACGGGTTAGCTTTTATTGATACATCTGCCTTGACAGGTGAAGCAATGCCGAGAGAGGTTAAGGAAGATGAGGAGGTTTTGAGCGGATGTCTTGTGGCAAATGGAGTTTTAAAAATCAGAGTAACAAAAACTTTCGAACAGTCTACTGTGTCACAAATTCTTGAACTTGTTGAACATTCTGGGGTTAAAAAATCAAAAACCGAAAATTTTATAACAAAGTTTGCGCGAATTTACACACCAATAGTTGTTTTATTGGCACTACTTATTGCATTTATCCCGCCTTTAATTTTGCATACCGGTTTTGCAGAATGGATTAACAGGGCATTGACTCTGCTTGTAATTTCTTGCCCCTGTGCGCTTGTAATATCTGTTCCTCTAGGGTTTTTTGCCGGATTGGGAGGGGCGTCTAAAAACGGTATTTTAATTAAGGGAAGCAAATATATTGAGGCGTTGGCAAAAGCTGAAACTGTTGTTTTTGATAAAACGGGAACGCTTACAAATGGGTATTTTACGGTTGAGGAAGTCGTTTCTTTAAGCGGTGAGAACGTATTAAAGCTTGCTGCAAGTGTGGAAAAATATTCAAATCATCCGATTGCAAAATCTATTACGAAATCTTATAATGGTGAATTGTTTGAAGTTTCTGATGTTTGTGAAATTGCAGGACAAGGAATAAAAGCAAAAATCGGTGAAGATGAAATTTTTATCGGAAAAAGTGGTCAAAATGCTGTCAGTGTCCTGAAAAATAATGTTTTAACCGGTTATATTACCTTAAGTGATGAACTTAAAATTAATGCAATCAAAACTATTTCCGAGTTAAAGAATACTGTTATGCTGTCGGGAGATATCGATGAAAATGTTCAAAAATTTGCCCAAAAACTTGGAATAACACATGCGTTTTCAAAACTTCTTCCGCAGGATAAAGTCAAAAAGCTTGAAGAAATTATAGAAAATTCATCAGGTACTGTTTTGTTTGTCGGTGACGGAATAAATGATGCACCTGTATTAAGGCTTGCCGATGTTGGTATTGCAATGGGCGGGCTTGGGTCAGACAGTGCGATTGAGGCTTCTGATGCTGTAATTATGAATGATGACCCTTACAATGTTGTTGTCGCAATAAGAATTGCACAAAAAACCTTAAAAATCGTAAAACAAAATATTGTTTTTGCATTATCAATAAAAATTCTGTTTTTAATCCTTGGTACATTAGGTTTTATGACAATGTGGGGAGCAATTTTTGCAGATGTCGGCGTAACATTGATTGCCGTTTTAAATTCACTTGGAGCTATGACTCAAAAATATCGAAGAAATGATAGAATTGGTAAGGAAAATTCAATGTACAATCTTCAAGGTATTTAGAGTATACCTGCTGTAAGGTTGAAAGTTTTTCTTTTTTACTGCCTTCAAGTTTGATTTCTTTCATACACATTCTGTAAATTCTGTCTTTTTTAGGACAAACGGTTGTAAATACAGGACATTCCAGTAAAATTGCAAACTTTAAAACGCCTATAGGCAGTAAAATTTTATGGTTCAGCAAAGATGCGGGGTATACAGCATTTTGTTGATGAATAGAAATTCTGTCGCCTGCCATGAATACAAATTCGCCGGCATCAAGTTTTTCTTTAATTTTTATTGCAGTGTCTACGTCAATTTCTTCTATTGGTAAAAGTTCAACATATTTGTCCTGAAGTGAGATGCTGTTTATAAATTTGTTAAAAATTTCACAGTGTTTTTGCTGTAAGAATACGTTTATTTTAATCTTGGGAACTTTTTTTGATGCAATAAAAGCTCTGAGCATTTCTATACATCCGATATGGTTTGTAATGAAAAATGCACCATAACGGTTATTAATCATTTCAATAATTTTATTTTCAACATCTTTATTATCAAAGTTTATGTTTGAATAATTTCCGCTGTAAGCAAGCATTTTATCTACAAGTGAGTTTGCAAAGGTGAAAATATGTTTATATGAGTTTAAAATTGTTGGTTTATATTGTTTGTTGTTTGTATATTCGTACAAATATTTGAAAAATTTTTGTGAATAATTTCTGACATCTTTTGCAGTCAAAAAGGTTCCGAGTGATATAAAAAAAGCAATAACTCTTATTGGAAATTCTCCAAAATGTTTGTAAATCCACCAGGTTATTTGAAGACGTTTTACGCCTGCAGATTTTTCTTTTACATTAAACCATTTTTTCATCGAACCTGACATTCCAGTAATGTGTAATCGTGTATTCCGACAGCAGGAAATATGTTTGAAATTTTTAAGCCTGCTTTATAAACCATTTCAAGCATTTCTTTTTGTGTATACATTTTGCTGTTTCCGTTAGCCATACAGGTAAAATATAATGATGTATGAACAAGTGATAATCGTGCTCCATCAAAAATTTGGTTATCTGTAAACGGTTCCAAAATGTATATTAAAGTACCTGTTTCCGCTGATGCTTTTATGCGTTTTAAGATTGATATTATTTGAGGTTTTGAAAAACAATCTAAAAACTGACTCATTAAGACTGCGCCGGAAAATTTCGGCATTTGAGCATTCTCATCCAAAATGTTTATCGGGTAAAATTTGCATCCCTCAAGTTGTTTGCTTACAACATCTATATTTTCTTTTAAATCAAGCATTGTAATATCGATGTTTGGATTATTTGACAGGCAAACTCTTTCAAATTTTCCTGTATTTCCGCCAATATCGAAGATTTTGGCAGGGTTATCGGCTGAGATAATTTTGTAGATTATATCAAAGCAGTTGTCAGAATAATAGTTGTCAAATTCATACCAGCTTTTTTGGAATTTTTCTGACATATTTGGAAGCTGAGGATAGATTGTGTCACTGTCTTTAAAGAATTTTTTTAATCCCATAGGTTTTTCCTGCAAAAATGAAGCAGTCATTTCGCTTGCACCAAGATAACAGCAGTCTTTTATAAAATTAAAGTTAGCTATGGTCATTTTGTCATAAAGAAAGCTTTTGCCTGTTTGGGTTACGGAAAATATATCGTCGTTGCGGGTTACGATATTTGTGCTTTCTGCTGTTTCAAGAAGTGTTTTTACGGTATATTCGTTCAGGTTTAATTCTTTCATAAGGTTTTCGACAGTATTAGGGTTTTTGTCCAAACTCTGTAAAATACCTATATCAAGCATCGTTCCGATTGCTTGAAAAGTAAGCGGTGCAAAAATTATTTTTTGCGCTTCGGTCAAAGCTTCTATTGTAGAATGTTTACGTGTTTTTCTTCTGTATGTTTCCATAAATCAAATTTTATCACGAAATAAAGTTAAACTCAAAATATATGAACTCATTAGTCCTATTGAGAGCATTAGACCCATTGAACTTATCAATTTAAAGCTTGTGAATGACAAGAGAAGAAATGACAAAAAACTTGATGCAAATGATATGAATACCGCATCCTTAGAGGATTGGTCCGACATAAATATTGAATAATCAAGGCTGAACCCGAGTATTAAAAATATTGAGAGTATGTGAAACATATTTATCGGTATGCCTAAAACTGATATTGCAGATATCGCAAATATTGATGCAATTAGAGGGCTTGCAATGATTTTTAAAGCTTTTTTCGGTCTGAAAAATGCAGACAAAAGAATAAAATACATGATGAAAATTATCGGAATAATTTTTACACATCTGAGGCGGAGATTTTTCATGATTTCTGAAATATCACGAGTAAGATTTATATCTCCCGCATCTTTATCAAATACAATTATAAATGAGGTTTTGTCATCAAGCATAAATTTATTTTGCAAGTCAAAAGATACCGGTGCCGGAGATTTTTTTTGAATTGGAAAATCAGCATATGATGATAAATTGTTTGTGTATAATTCATTAACAAGTTTTATGTTTTCTTCCTGTCTTTTTTGTGACGGGATAAGTCTGCTCATTGAAAAAAAGTCTGAATTTAGGTTGTCGGTTATGGTTTCTTCTTTTTGCAAAATTTCTTCAATATTATTGCCTTTTACCGTAATAAAAGAAACTTGCGGAGCTGGAAATACTTTTCTGCTCAATATTTCGGCATTTAAAAGAGTTTTTGGCGGTGAATAAAGAGTTTTGATATCATCGCTGATTTGAATTTTGAAAAGTCCGATAACAGACAGAATTATTATTGATGCAAATACTATTTTCGTTGGAATATTCGGGTATGTAAGGGTTTTGTGTTTTGGCGAAAGTTTGAATAACGGTAGAAAAAAGACGACAAAAAGGTAAACTCCAATGAGTCCGAAGCTTGTAAATACTCCGATTTGTTTTAAAAGTTCTATTCCGCTAAGTGTTAATAAAAGGAATGCGGTTACTGTTGTAATCATTGATACTGTAAGATTTTTTATGATATCTTTGTTTATTACATAATGCAGTGAATAGTCAAGACTGATTCCTATTAAGGAAGTTGCAAATACAATTGTCAGGATGTGAAGCTTGCCAAAAATTGCTAATGCGGTAAAAAATCCTGTACCAAATCCAAAAATTATACTCAGCGCAATAGGAATTAGGATTTTTACGGAATTGAAGTATTTTTTACATAAGAGGATAAGAGCAAACATTGAAATAATACAGATTATGTTTATTTCAAAAGCTGATTTTTGGCTTGTAACAAAAGCATGAACCGGAGTGCCCGTAAGATAGATTGGATTTTTCTTTTGCAGGTTTGTTAATGTTTTTATTTCTGATGCCGGCAGGGATATTTTAGTATAATATTTTCCGTCAAATTCTCTTATTTCATTGTCAAAATAAGGGTTTCTAAGGTTCATTATATAGTCTGTGACGAACAAATACGGGTCTTTATCAGGTGTTTGAATAAAAATTCCCAATGGGTTATACAGCTGTTCTAGACTTTCTTGGGCAAGTTCATTATATTTTTTGTTTTTAAGTAAACTTCTTCTGTGGGGTGTGATAAAGTTTTCGGGGTGGCTTTTATAAAGTTCAATCAGTTCATCAAAATTTTCAGAATTTGGCAGATTATTTTTTATTTCTTCGATTTTGTCAATGTCATCTGATTCAATAAGCACTCCGATTGTTGATGAAGATTTATCTGAAAGTTGTATGAGTTCCTCATGTTCAGAATTTAGAAATCCTTGTAAGAGCCCTGTTTCAAGAGGCTTTAGCCTGCAAATCCCCAAAATTGAGAGCAGTGCAAAAACAATTATTAAAATTATTCTGATTTTTTTCATCATTTTTCAAACCAAATAGTTGTTTTTGTAGAATTTACTGTTGTAATAATCATTTGATTTATATAACTTTTACCATAAATCTCTATTGATTTAAGATATTTTGCAGACGGATGATTTGATTTAGGTTTTAATCCTAACTGCCAGTTGTCCTGTGTTTTGTCAAAATAAAAATTAAATGCTTTTTCTATTTTTGAATATGATTTGTTGGAAATTGCATTGATTATATCATTAATTTGTTTGTATTCGGATGAATTGTATGTTGTTGTAAAAGTTGTAGGATATGTTGTATAAAAAGTTACTCCTTCATTTTTCACAAACTTAAATGTGCCTGAGGATTTGAGTTTTGCGGTTGAGACAGTTTTTTCTTGACGGAATTTACAGGTTATACTGTTTAGCTCAGGAAGTTGTCCTGTAATATTTGATAATGTTTGAGGATGTTCAAATACATTTGCAAATACAGAACAGTTTAAAAACAGTAAGAATATCAGCAGTATGAATTTTTTCATTTGCTTACCTCATCAAACGATTTAATCGGCAATAGTCCTGAAGAGTATCCTGAATTTTCATCTTTGTATTTGTAATTTATACCGTTTGTCTGTTGTTCAAGCTCAAGTGTAATGAGTTTGTCGGGCTGAATAATATTAGTAAATTTTATTTTTCTGTATTGTCCGGAAACGCAGTCGATTTTGAATATTTTTTTTGTAAAATATTGTGCATAAAACAGCTGAACAACTCCTGGTACGAGAGGGAAACCGTCAAAATGACCTTTGAAAAAATTGCAGTTGCGATAAAAATAGAGTTTTATTTCTGCTTTGTTTTCAGATAATGATTTTTCGCATATTACCGGTAATGACAGGTTAAGATTGAAAATTTCTTCTATTGATTTGACATCAGTTTTACCGGTTTGGGTTTTGGGAATTTCATCGGTAAATTTCCATTTTTGTGGAATTATATCTGATTTTAAATATGCTTTTAATTCTTTTGTAAGTTCTGTCATTCCATTGTTATATAAGTATTCCAAGCCGTTTGCGGTTAATATACATAAAGATGCAAGTTTATCGGAATGTTTGATTATATATGCATCATCTATAATAGAATGGGTTTTAAGTTTATTTTCAATATCTGTTGCGCAAATTCGTTTTTCCTGAATTTTATAAATTCTGTCAGTACGCCCCAGTATTTGAATTTGTTTCTCGTTAAGTATATTGATTTTATCACCGATTGTGACAGGTGAATTTAGAGAATAAATTGTTTCAACTTCTGTTTGATCGTTTGTATGAATTTTGGTATTAGGGAAAAGGTTAAACGGAACTTTGTAATCTTGTCTGTAAGCAATAACACCTGTTTCAGTGCTTCCGTAAATTTCAACAACTTCATCTGATATATTTTTTGCGTATTCAAAGACGTTATTTTTCAGTTTTGCGCCTGCGGTAATAATCATTTTCGGCATAATTACAGGTGAATTTTGATATTTCAGCATTGTTTCAATAAATGACGGAGTTGAGATAAGACAGGCGTTTTTAATATTGATGTTTTCAGGGATTGAAACAATATCCGAATTAATTATGCTTTTACTGTTCAGTGCTGTCATAAGGTGAAAAGTAAATCCGAAAAGGTGATTCATTGTTGTAGTGGAAATGAATTCCAATCCTTGAATCTGCGGGAATTGTGATTGAATGTCTTTTGCTTCTGAAATGAGGTTTTCAAGACTTTTTACGATTTCTTTTTGAGTGCCTGAACTGCCTGAAGTTTTGAAATGTATGAGAATTTCTTTCGGATTAATGGGACAAAATTCTTTGACCTTTGCTGTTTGCTGTTCATCAAAATAAATATCTTTTAGGGAAAATATTCTTGCCAAAATTTCCACAACAAAGTCAAAGCAGTTCAATTCTGCCAAAACTTCGGGTTTGACAGGTTTGTTTAAAATTAAAGTTTTGATATCTTTTACGGTATATGTTTTTCCGCCTGATTTTAAAATCACCTTATCGTCATATTCTGTTGTATAAAAATATTCTAAAAAATCAGCAGTCATACTTCCTCTTAAACTTTATTCTTACAATATATTCTATCGCAAAAAAGCTTCCAACGAGCAAGTATGAAATACATCCGTTATAAACAGCCCAGATTTTTTCGGGTAAAAATACAGTTACAAGTGAAATCAAAAAATTGCAAAATGTAAATAAAGCCCAGATATATGTAAGTTTGCGTGTATAGTCAAGAGCTTTTGGTTTTATATCCGGTTCTGTAAGTTTTGCAAACTTTTGAATAATTGTTTCTTTCATAAACGAGGTTATAAAAAATAACAGAAAAAAACAAAAATTTATCACGACAGGATAATATTTTATAAAATGCCATTTTGTGTAATGGAATACCAAAATTACGCAAAACATTATAATTATTGACAATAAAATTCTTAAGAGTTTAGTAAAGTCCATACTGCATTAACAACGTCTTCTACCGTACGGATTTGTTTAAATTCTTCCGGAGATAATTTTTTATCGGTATATTGCTGCATTCTTACTGCAATATCAACCGCATCAATACTGTCCAAATCCAAATCAGTAAACAAATTTGCATCACCGGTTATTTTATCTTCCGCGATTTCTAAATCTTCTGTTAATATTTTTTTTAGTTCGTTATAAATATCTTCTTTTGTAAAATCAGTTGTCATTACGATTTGCCCTCACAAATTCAGCAAGAGTATTTACAGAAGTAAAATGTTGTTTATTTTCTTCTTTATTGGTACTCATAACAATATTGTATTTTTTCTTTAGTGCCATACCCAATTCTAATGCGTCAATAGAATCGAGTCCAAGACCTTCTATAAATAAAGGTTCGTCATCTGCAATATCTTCCGGCAGAATTTCATCAAGCTCAAGTGTGCTGATAATCAAATTTTTAAGTTCTTCTTTTAATTCCATAACAAGATTATAACATAAATTATTTGTAGAGCATATTTTCTATCATTTTCGTAATGTTCTTTTTTACTGCGATTTCATTGTCAGATTTTTTCATTTCTTCTGATGTATTAATCTCTCCTGCAATAGTGAGTTCATATGTTACCGGTTTGCCGCCTGCTTCATATATCGGCTGGTTTATGAACAGAAAATCAAAATCAGTATGGTATTTCAGACAGATGATATTTACGTTTGCATTCATTGCAATTGTTCCTGCTCCTTTTTTGATTTTCGGAAACTCGTTTTTTCTGTGTCTTGTACCTGACGGAAAAATTATGATATTAAACCCTTTTTCTATCATCATTTTGGTTTGGGATTTAATACTGTCTAAATTATCGTTATCCAAAATGAAAATTGAGCTTATGAGATTAGTCAAAATAGGGTTTTTGCTTAGAGAATGTTTTACAACACAGGTAGTGCGCGGAATTAGAGCAATGAGAATGAGAACATCAATAAAACTCGGATGTGTTGCTGCTATAACTTTATTTTTTATGGTAGAAATATCTTCTATATTCAAACGGATAACTTTTGTTGTTATAAGCCAATTTACAAACCATTTCCAGCTTTTGTGAATTATATCAGAATAAAAATATAATAAATTTTCTTTTTTTATAAAGTATTTTGCAAGCGGAAATACTGTAAAATTCAAGATTACCGCACCTGCTCCAAAAATTGCAAATGATAATAAAACAAGTATTGAACGATTAAGTTTATGCATAAAATACTCCAAAACTTGTTTTAAATTCTGATTGTCCGCCTTTTAAAAATTTCAAAAATTCATCATATTCGCAAATATCTGCAAAGTACTTTTTTTTGAAGTCCACATTAATTTTCTTATTGTGAGGTGAAATTATGCAGGCTATACTTCTTTCATCGGCATAGCAGAATAGAGTTTTTTTGCCAGACAAAACAGATTTTATCAAACCTGCTGATAAACTGTTTTTTCCAGAGGAAATCGCATAATAAGGAATGTTCGTTGATTTGCTCAATGCTAAAACACCTGCCGGATAATTGTGTACGGATGCAGAAAAATATGCTGGAGAAACTTCGTTTTCTGTTGTATATTGTTCTATTAGTGAAAATAATCTTTCTGATTCACCGTATTGAGATGAAAAAACAAATTGTTCAATATCATCTTCGTAAATTTCCAATATTGCAGAAAGTGCAATTTTGTCTAACGAGCTTAGTTTGCGTCTTAACAACATTGGCAATGTTTTGATAAGCTCATTGGGTTCATTACAATATGAAAAATTTTGAATATAAAATTTAACATTTTCCACAAACTTATTATATAATAAAAATTATGAATATTGGAATTACGGGTTATGAAGCTATATGCAATCTCGGATACGGAATTGATGAGATTTATTCAAAAGCATCTTTCGGCGACAACAGCTGTTTTGAAATTGTGGACGGACGGAGAATAGGATGTGTTCATAGTGATTTGCCCGAGATTAAAAAAGAAGTTTTTAATACACGATGCAACAGAATGACTTTAGCCTGTTTGAATTTATTGCGTGATAAAATTGATGCAGTAATTGAAAAATATGGAAAAGACAATATTGCAGTTGTGACGGCAACTACAAATACAGGTGTTGACGAATACGAAACGTCTAAACTTTCAGAACATTTTGAAATTGGTAATCCTGCGATGTTCATTAAAGAACATTTGGGGTTGAACAATTTTTATACATCTGTATCGACTGCGTGTTCATCGGGAATAAAGGCTTTTGCAATAGCAAGAGAGCTTATGAATATTGCAGATGCTGTTATTGTTGCCGGTGTTGACCCGATTGCAAAGCTTCCTTTGTATGGATTTGCATCTTTAGAGGTTTTGACACAAAAGCCGACAATCCCCTTTAGTAAAAATCGTGAGGGAATTAATATAGGTGAGGGAGCTGCTGTATTTATTCTTGAAAAAAATCAAGGTATTAAGGTTTTAGGAATTGGGGAAACTACAGATGTTTACCATGCAACATGTCCCGACCCATCAGCAAAAGAAGCTGTCAGGTCTGTTAAGACGGCACTTGATGAAGCAAAATGCGAAACTGTTGATTATATAAATCTGCATGGAACGGGAACAGTTTCAAATGATTTAATGGAAGCTAATGCTATATATTCTGTTTTTAAAGATAGTGTATATTGTAGTTCGACAAAACCGCTTACAGGGCATTGTCTTGGAGCTTCTGCATCTGTTGAAACTGCGCTTTGCTGTAAACTTTTAGAGCTGGATAATCCTATTTTATATCCTCATATTTATGATGGAATTTATGATGATGCTTTGCCGAAAATTAAATTAGTCCCGAAAAATACTTCAAAACACATCGATACTGCAATGTGTACAGCATTTGGTTTTGGCGGAACAAATACGGCAATTATTCTCGGGAGGGAAAATTATGAATTATGATTTAACCAAAATTCTTCCGCATAAACCGCCGATGATTTTAATTGATGATGTTTTGGAATATGATTTGGATGAAAAAACGCTTACGTCTGTTGTTAATATCACTGAGGATAAATTATTCTTTGATAAAACCCAAAACGGTATAACTCCGCTTGCGGGAATAGAATTTATGGCTCAAACTATCGGCTGCTATGCTTATTTTAAGAGTAATTGCAGACCGCCTAAAATAGGTTTTTTACTTGGATCACGACTGTATAACAACGCAATTTCTTTGTTTGAATGCGGAAAAAGCTATATTGTGAAAGTTAAAGAAATATTTACAGATAGCCAAATTGTAGCATTTGATTGTATAATATATGATGAAGGTGATGAAATAGCAAGTGCTGCTATAAATGTGTATCAAAGTGATGATGCATTGGAGCTTATTAATGAATAAAACAATTTTAATAACAGGGTCAAGTCGCGGAATCGGTAAAGCTTCGGCTGTTATGCTGGCTCAAGCGGGATATAATATCGTTTTGCATTGCTCAAAAGATGTTTCAAGACTTGAAAATTTAAAATCTGAAATCGAAAAATTTAATGTTACTTGCAGAACTCTTGCGTTTGATATTAAAAACAGAGCCGAAACTGAAAAAGTTCTTCTGGATGATGTTGAAAAACACGGAATATATTACGGAGTGGTTCTGAATGCGGGTATTGCAAAAGATAATCCGTTTCCCGCAATGGAAGATTTTGAATGGGATGAAGTTATAAATACAAATTTAAACGGATTTTATAATGTTTTGAAACCGCTCAGTCTGCTGATGATTCAAGCTCGTCAGGGAAGAATTATTACAATGTCTTCTATATCGGGACTTGCAGGAAATAGAGGTCAGGTTAATTACAGTGCTTCAAAAGCCGGAATTATCGGGGCAACAAAAGCGCTTGCACGTGAACTTGCAAAACGAAAAATTACTGTAAACTGTATTGCCCCGGGGGTTATAGAATCCGATATGACACAAGATATTCCAGATGAAGTTATTAAACAAATACCGCTTAAAAGAATGGGAAAACCGCAGGAAGTAGCAAGTCTTGTTAAATATCTTATGAGCGAAGATGCAGGATATATTACAGGGCAGGTAATTTCTGTTAACGGAGGTTTGTTGATATAATGGCAAAACGTGTTGTGATTACAGGCATGGCTCTGACATCTCCTCTTGGCTCTAATATTGGCTCTGCTTTTGAAAGACTTAAAGAATATAAAAACTGCATAAGATACTGGACTGACTTGGACAGGTTTGATAAACTTAATACACGCCTTGTTGCAACCGTTAAAGATTTTCAAATCCCTGAACATTTTAACCGTAAAGTGCTTAGAACAATGGGACCTGTATCAATTATGGCAGTTGCAACAGCAGAACAAGCACTAAAAGATGCAGGATTGCTTGGTAATGAAATTATCTCATCAAATCAAACAGGTGTGAGCTACGGGTCTTCAAGCGGTTCCTTTGATGCAATTTTTGATTTCTATTCAATGTATAACGATAATAATGTTAAAGTCCTGAATTCAGGTTCTTACATTAAAATGATGCCGCAAACAACTGCCGTAAATATTTCATTGTATTTTAAAACAAACGGCAGATTAATCCCTACATCTACTGCTTGTACTTCAGGTTCTTTAGGAATAGGGTATGCATATGAGATGATAAAAAACGGTTGTCAAACGATTATGATTGCAGGCGGTGCTGACGAAATTCATCCTACTCAAATCGGTGTTTTTGATACTCTTTTTGCAACAAGTACAAAAAATGATACTCCAAATTTAACTCCGCGTCCTTTTGATAGAGATAGAGACGGGCTTGTAATAGGTGAAGGAGCAGGAACTTTAATATTAGAAGAATATGAACACGCAGTTAACCGCGGAGCAAAAATCTATGCAGAAATTGCCGGTTTTGCAACAAATACAGACGGTACACATATTACAAATCCGAATAAGGATATGATGCGTGAAGTTATGAAATTGTCTATGCAAGATGCAAAACTTACACCTGCAGAAATCGGATATGTAAATGCACATGGTACTGCAACAACTCAGGGAGATATTGCGGAAACTAATGCAGTATATGAAGCATTTAACAAATCAGTTCCGATATCTACTCTAAAAAGTTATATAGGGCATACACTCGGAGCCTGCGGTGCAATTGAAACAATATTGTCAATACAAATGCTTAATAATAATTGGTATTGTCCGACTTTAAACCTCGAAAATATTGATTCACAATGTGCAGTAGAATTGGATTATATTGTTAATTCCGCACGTACAATTGATACAGAATTTATAATGACAAATAATTTTGCATTTGGCGGTATTAATACTTCAATTATTTTGAAAAAAGTTTAAGGAGAAAGATTATGAAGAAGAGTTTTTTATTATTAATATTTGCTATATTTGTATCATTACCTGTTTTCTCTATGAGTGATAATGCTAAAGCTGAAATTGAAGTTTTAAAACGTCAAAAAAATATTAAACAAAGAATTATTAATGAAAAAATTAAAGAAAAAGAAGAAGCTATGGAAACAATACTTTATGATAATTCTCTGACTGATTCTGAAAAAACTAAACAACTTGTAATTATCAAGCATGATTTAAAACAATTGTATAAACAAAAACAAACTTTGCATGATGATTATATGAAATCTAAGAAAATAATTAAACGAAATTATTAATTTAATACATATAATAGAGGGGATTATCCTGTTTATTCAAAAAGACTATGTAAAGCCTTTGAATATTAATGGTGGAGACGAGGGGAGTCGAACCCCTGTCCAAAATGGATCTTGATAAATCTCTACGAGTGTATATTTTCTATTGGCTCAACTGATTCAGGAAAAAATCTAAAACCTTATAAATCAGCCCTAGGTTTTATTTGAAGGAAACTCTAAACCTTGCAACGTTATCTTGATGCATCTACATTGCTTTAATGCACTGCGTCTTGCATGATTGACCCATAAAGTCGGCAAGCTGGACTCTATGAGTAGCTATAATTAGCGACTAAGCTGCTAAAGCATAAGCTCTAGAGAAGTCTGCTTTAATTACGTTGTTAGCATTTAATTTGTTGTGCTCGTTGATAACGAAGAACAGCGCTCCGACTCGCAACCTATCTCAACCGAACATCCTGTCAAATCCAAAACGTCCCCATGTATTCTTTTGTTAATGTGCTATTTAGTATTATAACCTATTTTTTCTTTTTTTCAATAGCAAAAAGATTTTTTTATCGTTTTTAGACAAATATGCAAATTAATTTCAATTCCCAACAGAATTTTACATCAATAAATAACCCTATTAAACCTTTTGTTGTAAATACAAGCAAGGGCAGGCTATATGTCAGGGAATTATCTGCTGATGAAATAAGAAAGAAAGGCTTTATTGAAAGATTAACTAAATTATTTGTTAAGAATTTTGCATCTTTAACTAATGATCCCGCTTGGCTTATGTATAATGACCCTTCAAAAAAATGCATTTGTGACAGAATGTTTGCTGATTTTGTAAGGTGCATGAAAGAAAGGCTTTTAAATCCTAATGGTAATTTAACTATGCTTGCTGCGTTTGATAGAAATAACAGGCTTCAGGGAGCTTGCATGTCATTTGGATTTGATGAAGCTCCCGCGTGCGAAAAGTCGGTTTGTTATATTGAAAATTTAGCGGTTAATAAACGCTATAGAGGTGAAGGGCTTGGAAAAATCTTTGTTAATAAGACTTTAGAAGCTGTACAAAGGACTTTTACAGATGTGTTTTTGATTGGTGAACTTCTGGCTGAAGGCTTCTATAAAAAGCTCGGGTTTGTGAGATTGGATGCAAATGACAAGGCTCAAAAGACTGTAATTGATTTTATTGCACAAGACAGATATGATTATCCTAAATACGTTTCCTTTTTAACAAAGCCTTTACAGGAGAATAAACCACGTTGGTATATCAATACTGCAAAAGAGATTGAAAATTTATCATGAATGTATTTGGAATGAACATTTAGTACAATGTGCTTTTGGATGAAGCATTAAGTTGTCTTCCAAATCATAAAGTTTTTGAATGCGTGTGACTAGAGGTGCGCCGCAAACAGGGCATTTAAGTCCGCCTGCTTCATTAAGTATTAATTCTTTCAGACTGTCGATTATTTGGTCGGATACTATATGATTATTAAAATCTTTTTCGTATTTTTTTATTTCTTCGGGTGCACATCTTAAAACTTTTGCAAGATTTTGACGGACTGTTATTGATAAAAATAAATCTTTGCCAGCTTCAATATCTTCGATTGTTTCAAGCGGAAGATTTGTTTGCATTGCAAGTCCTTTAGGCGACAATCCCAAATCATCTCTTTTTTGTTGAATAAATTGTGCTAATGTTTTCATAGTTAAAAGATATAACAGAAACACCCTCTTATATCAAGAGGGTGTTTTGTTTGTGTAGAAAAATTTATTGATTAGTGCCATAAATCATAATCGTAGTCTTCTGTTTTTGCAGGTTGTTGGAATTTACCCCAATCAACTTCTCTTGTAAAGATTTTGCAATTGTCATAATCGTAGTCAATCATTTCTGGTTTGCCTGTTTCAGGATCAACATAAACTTCACCATTTTCATCAAGTGCTAATACACCATAAGTGAAAGCACCAGGTTGTTGACCTTTTGCAAGTTGTCCTTGCCAAATCATTTGACCGTCTTTGTCATAAATAGTATTAATACCAGGTTTACCGCCTCTTGCACCATTTGAAACAATTATTGAATATTTTTGATCATATTGCCATGGCTCAGGTTTTTCTTCGGAATTTGTTGTACTGAATGTATATTTAATACCTTTTCCTTTTACGTCTTGTGCAGTTACCTGCCACCATTCTTTTTTAGGGTTATTAGGGTCATATAAATCAGTAACTTTGCTTACATACATCATTTGACGGCTATTGCATCCCACGCTGTCAACTTGAAAATCTGTAACTTTGTTATCATATCTGTTACGGAATGTTCCGGAAACAAGAAGAACATTGTCGCCGTCCACAGGGCCATCTACTTCTGACCCAATATTTATGAATTGGTTTTTAATTGAATCGTTAACTGCCCAGTTTACATCTCTAATTGGTGTAGTTTGGAAAATGGTATCAGGTTTGCAGTTGCATCCGTTGTTGATAATCCAACCCCAAGCCCAAGCATTTGCTTCAGCCCAAGCTTCTGCTTTCACACAGCTTGTCAAACCTGTGCTCATTCCGCCGGCAGCAGCACCTAGAAGCATTAAGCCCATTGCTGTATCTCTCATAGCTTTTGATGCTTTTTTAGATGCAGGTCTATCCATTTGCGGATATTCTGCATTATTTTTATTTTCTTTTCTTTTGGATTTTCCTTCAAAACTTTGTTGTAAAGACACACTATTTACTGCTTTTACGTCCATGTTAACCTCCGATTAGTATTCGCAAATATATTAAAAAGAAACATGTTTTTATTTGCCATGATAATTATAACAAAAACATATTTCTTTTTAAAATCGTTGGTATATTTGAATTTTAGACGCTTTACAAAACTTAATTATTAGCCAGTTTTTCTCTTACAAGTGTCTCTACAGTGTTTAAAATGTCAGGATTTTCTGATAAGAAATCTCGGGCTTTGTCTCTTCCTTGACCAAGTTTTTCTTCGTTAAAACTGAACCAAGAACCTGCTTTTTTTACAATATCAAGGTTTACTGCAACATCTAAAATATTACCGATTTTACAAATACCTTTTCCGAAGATGATATCAAATTCAGCAGTTCTAAATGGCGGTGCAACTTTGTTTTTTAATACTCTAACTCTTACGTGGTTGCCGACATCGCCGTCATCGCCTTTAACACCTTCTGTACGTTTGATTTCCATACGAACTGACGCGTAATATTTCAATGCGTTACCGCCTGTAGTTGTTTCAGGATTTCCGTACATAACACCGATTTTCATACGCAATTGGTTAATGAAAATTACTGTAGTGTTTGTTTTGCCGATAATACCTGTTAATTTTCTAAGAGCTTTACTCATCAAGCGGGCTTGCAGACCCATTTGCTGGTCTTCCATAGAGCCTTCTATTTCGGCTTTCGGAACAAGAGCTGCAACGGAGTCGACAACTACAACATCAACTGCGCCTGAGCGTACAAGTTCTTCTGTAATATCAAGAGCTTGCTCACCTGTATCAGGCTGAGAAATTAATAAATCATCGATTTTTACACCAAGATTTTTTGCATATTCAGGGTCAAGTGCGTGTTCTGCATCAACGAATGCTGCAATTCCGCCGCGTTTTTGACATTCAGCAACTATGTGCTGTGCCAGAGTTGTTTTACCTGAACTTTCAGGGCCGTAGATTTCAATAATACGACCGCGCGGAATTCCGCCGATACCGAGAGCTACGTCTAATGACAGTGCACCTGTCGGAATTGCGTCAACATTAACTGTGGCTTTGTCGCCAAGTTTCATAATTGAGCCTTTACCAAAATCTTTTTCAATTTTTTCTATTGCAAGTTTTAAGGCTTTACTTCTTTCATCAAGTGAAGAAGTTTCTGTTTCTTTATCTTTTACTGCCATTATCTAATTCCTTTTTATGCTTGTCTTGCTCACTCGCGTTTAACGGGTCTACGGTTGTTATCTGCAATGGCTTTGCCATTTTGCTAACAAGCCTCGCCCTCAGCTCGTTCGCGCTATTCCCAGATGTGTTTTTCTTTTTTCTTATAAAACCCTAATCCAACAGGTTTATAAGAATTTAAATCATTTTTAAGCTGATAAATTTCTTTGTTAAGATCAATAATTTTTTGTCTTAGAGTTTCGTTATCGGTTTTGCAACGGATAAGTTCTACAACAACTTCATCCATGCCTTCAAGTTTTTCGTCAATAACTTTAGAAATTCTGTTGCTTAATTTAGTTTCCATCTCTTTTAAAGAGTTTAGAATATTCATGATTGCTGATGGCTGTTTTAAATCAGCTTTTGCAGGAGGCATAGAAGCGCCTTTCATAGCTTGAACTTTTCTTAGATTTTTAACTTCATCATAAGAAAAATAAGTTTGTCCTTTGCTGTTTTTGCGCGGCAAAATTGATGCACGTTTGCATAATTCCACAATTTCTTTATTATCTGTTTTTAGAATACTTCTCACTTCTTGAGGAGATAAAGTTTTTCCCTCTAACTCTTGTTCTAATATCATTTATTTATAATCCCTTAAAATTTCTCCACTTATATTCTATTTTATATACAAAAAAAAGACAAATATTTTTGCAATCTTGTAACATCACTTAATATAAAATTTTATGTTATAATAAAAGAAAAAAGGCTGGTGAAATTATGAAAAAATTTTTATTGTCTGTTGCATTGTTAATGTCTGTTCTTCCTGTTTGTGCTGTAAATTGGGAGATGATTGATACGGATATTTCGAATTTAAATTTGTATGTTGACACTGATTCTATAATGTATATTAATAATTATGAATGTTATTATGCAATCAGATATAAACAGGGTGATGCACCTGAAAAGATAGCTTATTTAAAATCAAATTCTGTTAATAATTATATTGGTGTAATTCAAACAGCTGAATATGGAGTTGATGATTATAAACCTCAGGTAGTTTTTAGGAATGCACATGTTTTTATGAAACCTGTTAAGGAAAATTCATTTTTAAGCTTTGCCCATGAATATTCTACAACAAGACAGGAAATAGAAAGTCTTGCGCAAAATGCTCCTGCGATTAGAGAGGATAATGTTAAGAATGTTTCTTATACATTGGCAAATAATTTAAAGACTTATTCTGCACAAGCTGCATCTTTTTTGGATGATAATTGGAATCCGCCAAAATCCGGAAGAAATACTCAGGCAGTAATTGTTTTAACAATTGGTATTGACGGCAGTTTGCAGAATTATAAATTTACAAAATCATCAGGTGATGAAGCGACGGATCGTTCAATTATCAGTGCTGTAGAGAAAACAGTACCGTTTATAAAATTCCCGAGAAATGCTTCAGATACACAGCCTGCAAAATTCGAATTTGTATTTGATTATAAATTATTTAAGAAAACTGTTTTATAGCAAAAAAAGAACCCCTTAAGGGTTCTTTTTTATTTTTACCACCGGGCGGCTCATACAGAAACTTATTAAATTCTGTAATTACTTATCCAACCGCCTATTTTAAAATTTTACACAGCTTTAGTTACTTTTCCTGCTCTTAAGCAAGATGTGCAAACTTTAATTCTCTTAACTGTACCGTTCATGTTAACTTTAACTGATTGTAAGTTAGGTTCTTGAGTGTGAACGATTTGTTTATGTGAGAAAGTTAATTTTGCTGCTTTAATTGGTTTTTTACCGCATATTTCACATTGTTTTGACATAGTTTTATTCCTTTTCTAGCTAGTTCGTATAACAACATAATATATTAAAAATCGGAAAAATCAAGAACCATGTTAAAAATAGTTAAGTACTTGTATAATAAATATGCTTATGATATATTATTTACACGAAAGATTAGGGAAATACCATGAAAAGTTCAACTATCAGAAGATCAAATTTATCTAAGGAAAAAATGGCTGTATTAGAAGCTTTATCTAAATACAGACACGAAGCATATAATGATTCTGTCGGTGTTTATGTAAGACCGAATAGAGAAAAAGAATTGGATTTGCTCTGGCAAAATTTTAAAGTTAATCAAAAAGCAGAAAAATCACCTAATGTTTATTTGACAGCAGGTTTTGTTGCCGGTGCCGTTGTGATGCTTATATTAACAGTATTAATAAGTTTTACGGTCAGAGGTATTAGTTCTGTTAGAGAAAATACAGTTGCACCTGTTAAAAAGGAAAAATTAACTTTAAGTTTTATTCCTTCATCACAGAAAGCTGATGAAGAAATTGCAGTAAACGAAGTTTATACAGTTCAAGACGGTGATACAATGGAAGCAATTCTTGTAAGATTTTACGGTTCTTACAGCAAAGAAAAAGAATCACTTGTCTTAAAAACAAATAATATGACAAATCCGAATAAACTTTCAATCGGGCAACAATTAACAATTCCAATGGAATAAAAAAAGCGGGTTTTTAAAACCCGCTTTTTTATTAGTATTCCATTTTCCAGCCGTCATCTATTATTCTGCTTACAAATCCAAATAATTCTGATGGATTGACTCCATTTTCATGTTTAGATTTATTTGAGTCAACTATCTTTCCTGTCGCATCAATTTCAAATGAGAAATAATCTCTGCCATATACGTTCGGACCTTGTTTGCCGTTGACGTCAAATTCTAGTGCAATTACGTTAGTACCATCATAACCGTTATTAATATCTTCATCGTTTTCGTCTTTTGTAGCTCCTTCTGTTTGGCTGTCTGCACATATTGCTGCGCCATCTGCCAGTGTAACAACGACGTTGCATTTCCAATGTTTTGGGTTAATTGTTGTACTGCCGTCCAGTGATTTATATTCGTCTGCAAAACAAGGTACGTAGCTTCCATTACAATCTTTTGCTACTTTAAAATATTTGTTAAAAAATTTTTTTAATTCACTTCCGTTATTTCTAAGACGTGTTTCAGATAAGCTTGAAGATCTTGTGTCGTTCATGTATAATTCTACAGCTTGCGACATTTGGTTGTAAACTTTATGTAGTTGTGTTACGTATACCTGACGTTGGTGATTTTTAACAAGTGTTGGTAACGTTAATGCTGAAATAACTCCGATAATGCCAAGTGTGACCAGAACTTCTGATAAAGTAAATCCTGTTTTAAACATCCTGCTCCTTTGCTAAACTATAACTATTACAATATACTTTGGATATTAAGCATACATACTTATTATAACTCTTGTTTTAAAGGGTGTCAAGCTATTTTGTATATTTTTTACCGATAAGTTCGTCAGGCAGAAATTGTTGTTGTAAATCCGGTGCCAGGTGTGAATATATGTAACCGTCACCAAAACCGTATTTTTTAGCATCTTTATAGTGAGCATCTCTTAAATGCATAGGAGGCGGGAAATCTTTACCGCTTTCAATATCTGCTAAGGCTTCATCAATTGCCATAATAGTTTCATTAGATTTTGGAGCTCGTGCAACGTAAATTACTGCTTGTGCAAGCGGAATTCTTCCCTCGGGTAAACCTAAAATTTCTACAGCTTTATGGGCGTTTAAGGCGATATTTAATGCGTTTGGGTCTGCATTCCCGACATCTTCTGCCGCACAGGTTATTAACCTTCTTGCAATAAATCTCGGGTCTTCGCCTGCATAAATCATTTTTGCAAGATAATAAATTGCAGCATCAGGGTCAGAACCGCGCAGACTTTTTTGGAATGCCGAGGCACAGTCGTAGTGTTCTTGCCGGGAATATCTGGTATTGCGTTTTTGGCAGATTTCTTCAATGATTTTTACTGTTAAATTTCTTCTGCCGTCTTTTAAATCACTTGCAAAATAGGCGTTTTCAACAACATTGAGTGCGTATCTTGCATCACCGCGTGCAAGGTTTATGATAAAATCAATCGCGCCTGTTTCGCAGTCCATTGGCAAGTGGTTTTTTGCAAGGTAGGCAAAACCGCGTTTGATAATTTTATCCATACTTTCATCATCAATTGAATTAAGTCTTACAACCTGCAAACGTGATAAAAGTGCGGGGACAACTTGAAATGACGGATTTTCAGTAGTTGAGCCTATCAAAAATAATGTTCCGTTTTCAAGATGCGGAAGAAGTGCATCTTGTTGGGTTTTGGAATAACGGTGAATTTCATCTATAAACAAAATTGTTTTTTGTCCTGCACGTAATGATTCTTTTGCTTTTTCGACGGCATCTTTAATGTCTTTTACACCCGAGGTTACGGCAGAAATCTCAATAAAATTTGCACTGGTTTTTGTTGCTATAAGGCGGGCAAGTGTTGTTTTTCCACATCCTGGAGTTCCCCAAAAAATCAGTGAAAAAAGTCTGTTTGTTTTTAAAAGATTTAAAATAGGACTGTTTGCAGAAACAACATTGCTTTGACCTAAAAAATCCTCAAGGCTTTTGGGACGCAATATTTCTGCAAGAGGGATTTGTTTATTTATATTTTCAAGTTCCGTAAACAAATTATTCATAGTATAATTGTAGCATGAAAAGTATATTAGCTGTAATTGTTATAATATTATTATCGGTTTTGTTTTTTTGCAGGTCAAATTCAAGTCAGGATGAACTTGTTTTTTGGACGTTACAGATGAATGATTTTGCGCCTTATATGAATAAGGTTATTTCTGATTTTGAGAAGCAAAATGATATTAAGGTTAAATGGATTGATGTTCCATTTTCTGAGGGCGAAAAAAGAACTTTGGCATCTGTGTTAAGTGATACTCCGCCTGATTTGATTAATCTTAACCCTGACTTTTCTGCGCTTCTGGCGCAAAGAGGGGCGTTATATGAGATTGCACCGGAATTTACAAAACAGTTTAATAAGTCAATTATAAATTCTTTAAAATATGACGGCAAATTATATTCACTGCCTTGGTATGCGACTTCTGCAATTACTATTTATAACAAGGATTTGTTAAAGGGGAATAAAGTTCCGTCAACTTATGATGAGATGGCGAGTATTGCTCCAAAACTCGGTGCTTATGTAATGCTGCCGAATATTACCGAAAACGATACAATGCTTCGAATTTTAAATAAGTATGGTGTCGAGGATTTAAATTCCAAACAATCGGTTGAGGTATTTGAGCTTTTCAAAAATATGTATGAAAAGGGGTATATTCCTAAAGAAACCGTAACTCAGACTCACCATGAAGCTTTGGAAAAATATATGGCAGAGCAGATAGTGTTTTTTCAGGCGGGTGCAAATTTCTTGAATATGATTAAGGAAAATGCTCCGTCAACTTATGCAAAAACAGATGTTGCCCAGCAATTTACAGGCAAACTCGGGCAGAACGATTTTTCTTTGATGAATTTCGTAATTCCGGCACGTGCCAAACATAAAGAGGAGGCATTAAAATTTGCATTGTTTTTAACTAATTATGAAAACCAGCTTGAACTTGCAAAGTTAACAAATGTCCTTGCGGTTAATCAAAAAACGCTTGATGACGATTATTACAAAAACTATAATGATTTGATGTCAAAAGCTCGTGTAATCAGTGCAAGACAGCTTAATAAAATTGAACCTTCACTCCATACGGCGCGTAACCAAAAAGAGATTAATACAATCGTAAACACAGCGGTTCAGCAGATTTTGCTAAACAAAAACACCACCAAGAATATTCTTGATGATGTTTCAAAAAAATTAAAATCTCTTTAGCACAAGAAGCCGCGACAGCCAAACATGCTCGGCCCGCCGAACATAAATCCGTTGTTACAGCATCCTCCGCCGAAAAATCCGCTGTTCCAATAACCATAACCATATGGTCCGCAACCATAAAGTGAGGATGTGAATATGTTCATTGGCATTGAAAGCATTAATGCTCCCATTGTTCCGACTGTTCCCTGATAATTTGCAACAGGGTTTCCGTATCCGGCAAGACTGTTGACAGCATAACCAAGATAACTGCCTGTCATCTGTTGAATGTCGCGTGATGCTGCGTTTCTGATAGCGCCGTTCATAATGTTTAAGCCAGCATTAGACATTGCATAACCTGTGGGTACACCGTTTTGTTTATCATTAATAAACCCAAGTGTTCCGCCAAGTAGATTGTTAATGTTACTTAATGCGTAAATTGTGTTATCTATACTCATATATATATAAAGTATATATTCGTGTAAAAATTGCCTTTTGTGTTAACAAATGTTACAAACATAATAGAAAACCTTAAAGTTTCAATCAAATTGTGCCGACTAGATAACTAAGGAAACAGTAAAAAGGGATAACATTATGACAATGAGTGTTTACAATGCACAGTACAAATTAGGAATTGATAAAACAACTTTGCAGCAAGTTTCGCAAGAAATTCTTAAACGTGCTAATGAAAAAAACAATCAGTATAATGTTCATACTGTTAATAATATTTTTAAACCTGCTGATATTGGTGTTGATTTGTATAAAGGTAATGTTGATGTTAACACTGCAAAACAAATAGCATTGAATAATTCAGGATTACAGGTTCAATTAAATCAAGAAGTTTTGAATTCTATTAAATATTTGAATACTCAAGCTGTACAAAATATTCATAAAAAAGTTGAAGGTAAAATTACTGTTGCATTGAACGAAGGTGTCGGCAATACTCAAAAAACTGCTGAAACCCCAAAATTTAATAGTATTATAAGTCTAGCGGCAGGAAAAGATAAAAATGGTTCAGCACCTTCTTATAAAGGCGAATTTTTGTTTATTAAACGCGATAAAGAAAAAGATGAAACTGTAGCTGTAGCTTAAGGTTGTTCTTCGCTGTCTTTAGCAAGATTATAAAATTCTTTTTCAAGCTCTTTTCTTATTTTATCATTTTCTGTCGAGGCATTTTGGCGTTGTTTTTGTTCTTCAAATGCTTTTTTTCTGGAGTTGATAACATTTGCAACATTCATCATTGCAAGTGAATTTAATGTCGCACGAAGTTGTGCGCTTCTATCAGTGTATTTTTGACTTTCTGAATTTTCTTCCTCTTCTTCTCTTCTTTGCTGTGCAAAATATTCGTTGCCCTGTCCCATTTTATCATCTTGGGTTTTGGCAGCTGTACCCGAAATATCTCCGCTTTTAAAATTGAAAGAGCCTCCGATTCCGAAAAATCCGGCTGATCTGTTATCGACCATTTTTTATCCTTCTTTGTAGATTTTGAATAAACCAAATAATATATTGGTTTATCATTTACCCTCTGTTTATTCAATAAGTTATTCTAGCAAATTGAATAGTATTATAACTCGTCTAAATATATTATTTTGCTATCATGTTAACAAATGTTTACAAAAATTCAATTACTCCGACGACTTATGATTTTATATTGAAAAATGCGGGCATATATGTTATAATTGAATATATACGAAAGGATAAATATGAGAAGATTTAAAGGATTTACTCTTACTGAGCTCATGATTGCGCTTACTGTAATCGGTATTTTGGTAGCAGTTGTTACTCCTGCGGTTATGAAAACTAGACCAAATAAGAATAAAATGATGGTTAAAAAGACATTCTATACCACTGAACAAATCGTTAGTTCATTAATTAATGATGATATACTTTATCCTGATATGCGTGAAGCTTGCAGAACGGGCGAAGATAATGATAACGATATATATTGTGCCTGGGGATTTGATTATGTATATAAGGCAAAATCCGATGGCGCTGAGTATGAAGGTGAATGGAAGTTTGCCGCATTATTCAAAGATAAATTAAATGTTGCTAAAAATCTTGCTTCAAGTAGAGAAAGTAATGCAACTCCTGATAATAATGATTTTTATCCTATTTTTTATACATCTGACGGTGTTCTTTGGGATTTTACAAGAACACGAGATGCTTGGATATATGGCCAGGACAAGGTTGGAACATTTGATAATCAAAATGCAAATACGGCAGGTGTTGGTACAATTCTTATTGATGTTAACGGTGATGAGGGGCCGGATCAGGCATGTACAATGGATGAAGGTACAGAAGATTGTGATCAGTATGAAATCCAAATTCTTGCAAACGGTAAATTGAGAATTAATCCTGACCATGCAAGAGCTGTTGATTGGGCAACAATCAATACATCAATAAGAGATTCTTTATAATAAAGTAATCGAATAATCGCGCCCTTGTTAGGGTGAGGAAAGTCCGTGCATTCAAGGACAAACAGCCGGAGAAACTTCCGGACGGCGTGAGCCGGTGGATAGGACCACAGAAATGCGAGCAATCAAGAACTGCCGATGGACGAAAGTCACAGGCGATGGTGCAACGGTGAGGTAAGAGCTCACCAGCGGTATTGAGAGATACCGGCTAGGCAACCCCCTGTAGAATGCAAGGTTAAATTGAAGGCTATAAAGGCTGTCCGCCAACTTCAGAAGAACCGCTAGAGATTGGGAGTAATCCCAATACCAGACAGATGATTATTTAGAAACAGAACACGGCTTATGAGTTACTTTATTTTTATTAAAAAAAGACCTCCGATTCGGAGGTCTTTTTAGTTATTTTTTCTTAGCTTCAGCTTCTTCTTTAAGTTTTTTTGCTGTTTCTTCGCTGTTTTTGATTGATTCTTGAA
>CAMTMK010000010.1 GCA_947073645.1 uncultured bacterium
GTTTCTTCGCTGTTTTTGATTGATTCTTGAATTGCTTTTTTTCCTGCTTCAGGTGAGTATTCAGGATTTACGTAATCGATTTTTGCATTTTTCTTTAATGATTCTGTTAAGTTGTCAAGCAGTTCGATTTGTTTTTGATTTTCAAGGTAACCTTTAATATCCGGTTTTGCTTTTTCAAACGGAGTAGTGCTTGCAGCTGCTCTGTCTGTAACCATAATGATATGGTAACCGTATTGAGTTCTTATGAGTTTATCAGAAATTGTATTTGGTTTCATTGAAAATGCTGCTTGTGAAAATTCGGGAACCATTTCTTTGTCTGTAAAGAATCCTAAATCTCCGCCTTTTACTGCAGAAGTTGTATCTTCTGAATTTTCTTTAGCAAGTTTTGCAAATTGAGTTAAATCTTTTTTAGCTTCAGCTAAAAGCAAGTTTGCTTTTGCTTCTTTTGATTTAATTTCTTCATTAACTTTTGCTTTTATTGCTGTATCATCAAGGTCTTTGTTTTTTGAATCTGATTTGATGATTTCTGTAATTTCTTCAGGGTTTACTGAAATTAAGATGTGAGAAGCTCTTACTTTTTCAGGATGTTTAAATTTGTTTGGATTTTCGTTGTAGAATTTTTTAGCTTCTGCATCAGATACATTTGATGAACCTAATTCTTTAGCAAGTTTTTTCATTTTAACTTCTTCTTTCAAATCAGTTTTGAATTGAGAAGCTGTAATTCCATGTTCTTTTAAAAGACTGTCTAATTGTTCTTTTGAACCTAATTTATCAATAATTTCTTTTACCGCATCATCAACATCTTTGTTTGTAACTTCAATACCGCGTTTTGCAATTTCTTCATCAAGAAGAGTTTTTACGATAAGTTCGTTAATAACTCTTTCTTTTATCAAAAGGTAAATAAAGCTGTTTTTGTCGCTTTTAGCATCTATTCCTAAAACTTTCATCATGCCGTTGTTAGCTTGTTTGTTAAACATTTCATCAAACTGACCTTGAGTGATTTTTTTGTCATTAACTGTAATGATTGTTTCACCTGATTTCAACCCGCATCCTGCAAACAATACTGCTGAAACTGCAAGTGTTGCCAGTAATTTTTTCCCTCTCATAATGTCTCCTTATTTTTTAGTATAGTCGTTTTTGATTTTATTTATATAATAGAACAAATCTGTCAAAATGTTAAATACTTCATTAAAATTCATATAGGAATTATTCAGAAGCAGGATAGAATTTCCTTCTGTGCAAGAGTTTGGTGCAATTGTAAATTTTATTCGTTTTAAGATTTCTGAGGGAAGACCGGTTTGAATAATTTGCCATTCCGCTTTGCTGTATGGTGTATAAATTCTTATATTGTCGTCAGTTTCGCGGATTACGGAAATTTTTGCATCTGTTGCAGAGAGTCTTAATCTAATCAGTTTTATTAAGTTTTCAACGCTTTCCGGTGGTTTTGCAAAGCGGTCTTTCCACTCCTCTGTAATATAATCCAGTTCAATATCGGATTTTACATCCGCCAAACGCTTATATTCAATCATTTTTTGTTCTGCCGAACCCACCCATTCATCAGGGATAAAGGCTGTGACATTAATATCAACGATTGTCGGATTAGTTTTTTCGACGATTTCGCCTTGAAGTTCTTGAACTGTTTCTTCTAATAACTGGCAGTATGTGTCAAAACCGACATTAACCATGTGACCATGCTGTTTTGTGCCTAGAATATTTCCGACACCGCGAATTTCTACATCGCGCATTGCGATTTGATAACCGCTTCCTAGTGTTGTAAATTCTTTGATAGCCTTAAGACGTTGGACGGCATCTGTTGTAATCTGTTTTGATTTTGTATATAAACAATAGCAGTATGCTTGTCTTTGGGAGCGTCCGACACGTCCTCTGAGCTGATAAAGCTGAGCAAGTCCGAATTTGTCGGCATTGTGGATAATCATTGTATTTGCATTTGGAATATCTATGCCGTTTTCAATGATTGTTGTGGCAAGCAAGATATCGTATTCTTTGTTTGCAAAGTCAATGATAACTTTTTCAAGTGTTTTCTCATCCATTTGCCCATGACCGATTGCGATGCGGGCATTTGGAACAAGTTTTTGCAGCTGCATTCTAAATTCATCAATTGTTTCAACGCGGTTGTAGAGATAGAATACTTGTCCTTCGCGGTCAAGTTCGTGGACAATTGCATTTTTAACCATATTTTCGTTCCATTCGCCGACATAAGTTCTGATTGGAAGCCTGTTTTTAGGCGGTGTATTAATAATCGACATGTCTTTAATGCCTGAAAGCGACATATAAAGCGTTCTCGGAATCGGTGTTGCAGACATTGTGATAATATCAATGTTTTCGCGCAAAGATTTAAGTTTTTCTTTGTGGCGGACGCCGAAACGGTGCTCTTCATCGATTACGAGTAAGCCCAAATCCTTAAATATAATTCCTTCCTGCAAAAGTCTGTGAGTGCCTACTACAACGTCGCATTCGCCTGTTGCAAGTTTTTTGATGGTTTCTTTTTGCTCTTTTGGAGAACGGAAACGTGAGAGAAGTTCTACGTTAACCCCGAAAGGCTTAAATCTTTCTGAAATTGTCTGATAATGCTGAAATGCCAAAATCGTTGTCGGAACTACTACTGCAACTTGTTTACCCGAAGTTACAGCCTTAAAAATTCCGCGCATTGCAACTTCTGTTTTGCCAAATCCGACGTCTCCGCAAATTAGTCTGTCCATAGGCTGTGAACTTTCCATATCAGACTTGATATCGTTGATAGCTTTCATCTGATCGGGAGTTTCGGTGTATTCAAAAGCTTCTTCCATTTCAACCTGCCATGTGGTATCAGGTAGAAATTCAATACCTTTTTGCATTTTACGTTTTGCGTAAAGTCTTAAAAGGTCGTAGGCAACTTGTTCAACCTCTTTTTTGACACGATTTTTAGTATTTTCCCAATCTTTACCGCCCATTCTTGAAAGTTTTGGCTTTAATGCGCCCGAACCGCGGTAACGTACAAGAAGGTTGATTTGTTCGGCAGGTATATGTAATCTGTCTTTGCTTGCGTATTCGATTGTTAAGTAGTCTTTTAACTGTCCGTCAATTTCCTGTTGAGAAAGCCCTTTATATACACCAACACCATGGATTGAGTGGACAACATATTCTCCCTCTTTAATATCGTTAATGCTTTCGATATATTCTGCTTTTTCTTTATAATATGAGCGTTTGGATGATGTAACCTCTTTGGTGCGCTTGTTGAAAAGTTCCCTGTCTGTCAAAACAATTGTTTTGAAATCTTCCAAAATCGTACCCGCAGATGAAATGCTCTCATTATATTCAACTCCGAATATATTACGCTCGGTGAGAATTTCTTTCACGCGCTCTGGGTAATCGGTTGCAATTATAATATTATAATTTGATTTTTGGCTGATGAAATTTGCAATATCATCAAGGTTTGCGCCAAAGTTTTGTACAGGTTGAGTATCAAATTCAATTACCTCATCCATTTCGCTGTCGAGGAAGTTGTTCATCCCAATTTTTACAAATCCTGCACTTTTTTGGATAAAATCCTCAAACGGAATATGATTTCTGCCTTTCAGGTCAATATTTAAGCTGAGTTTGAGGTTTTCCTGCATCTGTTCTTCAAAGTTTTTATCGACAAATTCGTATTTTGAATAAAGCTCGGAAGTTTCGTCATATACCAGAATATAGTCTTTGAAATAATCCAAAATTCCGACCAAATCGGTATTAAAGTAGTTTTGGTAAACTTCTATCCCCTCAAAATATCCGTCTTCATCTTCGGGTTTAATCTCTTTCGGTATACCGTTTTCAAGTGTAAACTTATACATCGGCATAATTTTTGCTGATTTTATTTTCTCAATAGATTTTTGGGTTTCGTTGTTAAAATATCTTATATCAACAATTTCATCGCCCCAGAGTTCTATGCGGACAGGATGTTTATCAAGCGAATAAAAGTCTATAATGTCGCCTCTGATACTGAATTCTCCGATATCGGAAACCATTGTCGAGCGTTTGTAGCCCAAATCGATGAATTTTTGTCCAATATCTTTTATCTCGTCGCCGATTTTTAAAGTAAAAGAATTTTTATCATAAAAGCTTTGTGTGGGGAATTTTTCCAAAAGTGTTTTTACAGGTGCAATTACAATATCGGGTTTTTCGGTTAAAATCCTTACCTGTTCTGCGTAATCATATCTGTTTGGTGAAACAGCCTCATACATAGAAATGTTTTGGAACGGGATTAAGTCTGATTTTTCTCCGAACGCCTTTAACAAGTCATTTTGGTATTTCAAGGCACTTTGTTCGGTAGATGTAATTACAAGAATTTTTTTATCCGTAATCTTTTTGATTTTTGTAATAAGCAATAATCGTAAAAGTGTTGTCAAACCTGTTATGGCAAACGAAAATTTCTTTGTTAAAAGTCCTTCAAACAAAGAGTAATTTTCGTTATTTTCGGGTGCGGTTATTTTAAACATATTATTATTTTAGCATAAATTATGTTATAATTGCATTATGAAAAGAGCGGTTGTATTTGCACACTATGACAGACAAAATTTGGTTGATGATTATGTAATTTATTATCTCAAAGCATTGAAAGAAGTTGCACAAGAGATAGTGTTTGTATCCTGCTGTAATATTGAAAATCCTGAAAAGCTTGAAGGGATAGTATCTCACATTATCGCAGAACCGCATGATGAATACGATTTTGGCTCATACAAACGAGGTTTTTTATATTTGTCACAGCGTCTGGACGAGTTTGACGAACTTATTTTTGCAAACGACAGTTGTTTTGGACCATTTCATCCTTTGAAAGATATTTTTGATGAAATGAATGCTAAAGACTGCGATTTCTGGGGAATTACCAAAAATAATTTCGGTTACCGCAAAAAACCAAATCATTTTTTTGTTAAACGACCGCATATTCAAAGTTATTTTGTTGTCTTTAAAAAGAATATTTTTACGTCTGATGTTTTTAGAGATTTTATTACTTCTGTAAAACCTGAGGTTAAAAAAGAGCTTATTATTTCAAATTATGAAATTGGAATGACAGAAATATTAATAGAAAATGGGTTTAATTATCAAGTATATGTTAATGCCTATGAAAGGATTAATAATATAACTATTCTAAAATGGCGTCAAATTATTCAGAATAATAAAATGCCGTTTATGAAATGTTCGCTTCCTCGTCTTGTAAATAAAAATTCCACAACCGTTGAAGGATATCAGGAAATAATTAAACAGGTTAGTGACTATCCTGTTGAATTGATTGAAAATAATATTGCGCGTATTCAGTATGCAAGAAAAGGCAGACATACAAGTCCTGTATGGTTTAAAAGAGCATTTTTTGATGTTATTGCAGAATTCCCGTTTGTAATCCGAAAACTAATAGCAATTTTTATTGCAAGATGTCTTCCATTTATTAGAGATTAGTCTTAATTGTTTTTTTAGTTGTTTTGCATACCATAACGGGTGAAGGAATAAAATCATAAAAATGATTTTTAAGTTTTTTGTTCTGCAAAAAACATCCATATAAGATTTGAACTGTAAATCAAAAGGTGTTTTATAAGTGGATGTTTGTACGTAACTGTTTGAATGTAAACGCCAGTATGTAAGTTTTTCAGGTATGTAATAGAATTTACCCAAGTATGCCAGTTGAACCCATAAATGCCAGTCTAAAAGACAGTCGAGTTTTGGCTCGTAATTAATTTTCAAAAGGTCTTCGCGTTTTGTCATTACAGATGAAAATGTAAAAATCTTGTTGCTGTGGTAAAAATAATAAAACATATCAATAGGATAAGTTTGTTCATTAAGAATTTTTCTTGTTCTTTTTAATACAGCGTTAAAGTCGAAAACGCGTTTTTCATCTCCGAAAAATTCACAGTCATTAAAAATTAAATTTACATCAGGATATTTTTTAGCGATTTCAACTTTTTTCTCCAAATAATCAGGAGTTATCATATCGTCGCTTTCAAGAAAAACAACCCAATCGCCTTTAGCTTCTTCAATACCGCGTTTTACAGTGCCTTTAAGCCCGAGATTTTTCTCATTCACAAAAAGTTTAATTCTGTTATCATTGAATGATTTTATTACTTCAATTGAATTGTCTGTGGAGCAGTCGTCAACAATAATCATTTCCCAATCAGTGTAAGTTTGGTTTAAAACTGATTGGATGGTTTCTGTGATATATTGTTCGTAGTTGTAGCTTGCTGTAACAATCGAAATCATAAATTAATCATATAAAAAACTCACCTTGTTATCAAGGTGAGTTTTCTTTTGTTGTGTAAATTTGTTATTTTTTCTCAGCAAATAATCTTTCATACATTTTTTGTTTGCTGTCGTGAATAGCTCCTTTTGTTCTTGATACCATTTTGTCAAATTGAGCAGCATCATAGTGTGTCATATCTGCAATAGTTTTTTCTTTTAACGCTAAAGTTTCTCTTGCAGTTTTCGCTTCAGATGCATTGTATGCAATAACTTTTTCACCATCAAAAATTGTATTATTAGTTAATTTTCCGGTAGTTTTTTCTTGTTTTATGGATTTGAACAAACCTTTAAAATCATTCCAAGCTTTTTTGAATGAGAAATTTTTCATATATCTGCCGATTTCTTTACGGTAGATAATACCTGTTACAACAGCTGCTGTTCCTACTGCTGCACCTGCAATTTTTAATGCTTTATTATCTTTTTTGTATTCAAAATCTTCACCGTTTTGAATTTTATCAACATTTTTAAATGTTTGTTTTTGGAATTGGTCTTGTGACAATGTTACAACTTTACCTTTAGGGTTAGTTACTTGAACTTTGCCTTTAGTTGTCATTTGAACTTCATTTCCGCCTACCATTACTGCGGGTCCGATTGTCATGTTGTTAGCCATAAATTCTACCTTTCAAATTTACACACTTTTAGTTTCATGTAAACATGTGAATAAATTTTTGTGCTATTTGTTAAGCATGAAGTTAACAAATATTTACAAAACAGGGGGAATATCCCCCTGTACTCTCTCTTCTTGTCTTGCTCGCTCACGTTTAACGGGTCTGCGGTTGTTATCTGCAATGGCTTTGCCATTTTGCTAACAAGCCTCGCCCTCAGCTCGCTCGCGCTATGAACAACCGGAGTATCCGCATTTCAAACAGATGAAACATCCTTCTGCCATCTGAATTTCGTTTCCGCATTCAGGACATTTTACTGTTTTAATCTCGCCTGTCGGGTTGTATTCTGCTTGGTGGCTCGCGTTAAACGGGTCTTCAGATGTCGCCTTCGCGCCATCTTGCGCCCTCTGCTCGCCATCCGCTTCAACCTTTTCTTCTTCTTTTTTCTTATCCAAGTTCATAGGTTGGAATTGACGTGAGTTGTTTCTGTAAACAGTTATACCTTTAAGGTCATTTTCAAATGCTAATACATAAGCTTCTTCGATATCTTTACGAGTTGCATGTTCTTCAAAGTTTACTGTTTTTGATACAGCATTGTCTGTGTGAAGCTGGAATGCAGCCTGCATTTTTACGTGCCAGTATGGTGAAACGTCGTGTGCAGTTGTAAAGATTTTTTTAACTTCTTCAGACACACCGTCAACATGAGCTACAGAACCTGTTTTAGCAATTTTTGACATCAATTCTTCTGAATAGAAGCCGTGTTCAACTGCATAGTCTTTGAAAATCGGGTTAACTTCAAACATTTCAGTTCCGTCCATAATCAATCTTGAGAATACAAGACCGAATAGAGGTTCAACACCGCCTGAAGCAGAAGCTATCATTGAAATTGTACCTGTTGGAGCGATACAAGTTGTTGTAGCGTTTCTGATACCGAATTTTTCGATTTGCGCATCAAGCTCTTTCCATTGCTCATCAGAAATTTTACCTGCTGATTTACCTTTGTATTTGTTATATAAGAAGTTTTGACCGTCGTAAACGCTTCCTTTAAAGTTGTTAAATTTACCTCTTTCTTTAGAAAGTTCAATAGATTCGCATTTTGATTCGTAATCAATGAATTCCATAACTTCAGAAGCTAATTGAGTACCTTCTTTTGAAGCATAAGAGATGCCCATTTTCATAAGCATATCAGCCCAGCCCATTACGCCTAAACCGATTTTTCTGTTGTTTTGAACCATTTCAGAGATTTGGGGAAGCGGATAATTATTAACTGCAATAACGTTATCCAAGAAACGGATAGCAGTTCTTGTAGTTTCAGCCAATAAATCCCAATTGATAGAACCGTTTTCTACCATTCTGCCAAGGTTGATTGAACCTAAGTTACAAGCTTCATAAGAAAGCAATGGAACTTCACCGCAAGGGTTAGTAGATTCAATAGCACCAACAAGCGGAGTTGGGTTATCTGCGTTCATTTTGTCAATAAACACAATACCCGGTTCACCAGTTCTCCAAGCGCCGTCAACTATTAAATCGAATACTTTTTTCGCATCCATTGTACCTGCAACTTCGCCTGTATGAGGTGCAATAAGTTCATAATCAGTACCGTTTTTAACAGCTTCCATAAATTTGTCTGTCAAAGCAACGGAAATATTAAAGTTGTTTAATTTAGAAGTATCGTTTTTGCAGTTGATGAAGTCTAAAATATCAGGGTGGTCTACTCTTAAGATACCCATATTAGCACCGCGTCTTGTACCGCCTTGTTTAACAGCCTCAGTTGCTGCGTTAAATACTTCCATAAATGAAACAGGACCTGATGAAACGCCCATAGTTGAGCGGACAACACTATTTTTTGGTCTTAAATTAGAGAATGAAAAACCTGTACCACCGCCTGATTTGTGAATAAGTGCAGTGTTTTTTACTGTTTCAAAGATACCTTCCAAACTGTCTTCAACCGGAAGAACGAAGCAAGCTGCCAATTGTCCTAATTCTCTGCCTGCGTTCATCAATGTTGGTGAGTTTGGCATAAAATATCTGTTTGTAATAGCTTTATAAAATCTGTCAGATAATTTATCAACATCTGACTGTGATTTCCCAAATTTTAAATCGCCTGCTGCGATAGTATCCGCTACACGTCTGAACATGTCAGCTGGAGTTTCGGTACAATTTCCGTCTTTATCTCTTTTTAAATACCTCTTTTCAAGAACTTTCACTGCGTTTTCAGAAAGTTCAAGTTTTTCAATACATGTTGTATCAGTCACATTAACCTCCCCTGTTTCTTTATTATTATATAATATAACAATTTTATTGGGGCATGGGTTAATGTATTAAAAAAGATTTACAAAACTTACTAATTTTGTTATAATTAAAAGCGGAGGTAAATAAATTATGAAAAGTTTGAACATTAATCGCCTTGGGGGGGGGGCACTGAACCGCATTTAGCTTTCAATCTCGCAGAAATTTTAATTACCTTAGGCGTACTCGGTGTTGTCGCAGCATTAACGATGCCGATGTTGATTGCAAATTACCAGAAAAAGCAAACTGTTGAGTCATTAAAACAGGCATATAGTCTTTTACAACACGCATACGAATTCGCTCAACAGGATTATGGAAGTATAGAATATTGGAATTATAAAAACATGTCCAATGTTGCAATTAGAGATACGTTTTTTTTGCCGTATTTTAAATCTGCATCAGTACCTAAGTCTACTTATAAATATAATACTCCTAATTGGCCGATTTGGTCTGATGGAATGAAAAATGGCTATATATTTCCCGTCGATGCTGTTAGTTCTTGTTTACAGACACCTCAAAATTATTTGTATTGTTTTAGAAATTTGTACAACGGTCATGTAATTATTAATATTGATATTAATGGAATACAAAAAGGACCAAATCGCGTGGCGAGAGATATATTTATGGTCGGATTTAATTCAGATTATGGTAATCGAATAGAATTTGAAGGCATAGTAACATATCAACATTGCAACAAAACTAGCGGTAATGGCGGCGCTTGCGGGTTGAAAATTCAACGTGACGGCTGGCGGATTAAAGATGATTATCCTTGGAGATCGGGGAGGTAAATTTAGGCGAATAATCTTTACAAAACGTCATAAGAATTTTTGCAGGTACATATGTTTATTATATAATTAGGACTGAGGTATCACATTGAAACATTCAAAACTTACAGCCCTGATATTTATAGCGTTGGTTTTAGGCGTTATAGTTGGACATTTTGCCCCCGATTTTGCGGTTAAAATGAAACCTTTTGCGGTCATTTTTCTGCGAATGGTAAAGATGATTATCGCTCCATTGTTGTTCGCGACTCTGGTTGTCGGCATTGCAGGTCATGGAGATGCTAAAAGATTAGGGAAAATCGGGCTTAAAACAGTTATTTATTTTGAAATCGTTACGACTTTAGCTCTTGTAATCGGGCTTACAATGGCAAATATTTTTAAACCGGGTGTAGGATTTGTTACTGGCACTACTCCGCATGCACTGCATATGCAAGAAGCTGGTCTGATGGCAGGTGCGCAGGCACATACTTCAATCAGTGAAATGGTTACGAGTATTTTTCCGACAAGTATAGTTGATGCTATGGCACAGGGAAATTTATTGCAAATCGTAGTGTTTTCAATATTTTTTGCGTTAGCAATTATTGCTGTAGGCAAAAAGGCACAGCCTGTTATTGATATTTTAAATTCGGTATCGCAGATTATGTTTAAATTTACCGAATACGTAATGTATTTTGCACCTTTAGGAATTTTTGGTGCAATCGCATCTACAATCGGTGCTAACGGCTTATCTGTGTTAAAAAGTTATTTCAAGATAATTGGAGCATTATATATTGCCTTGGCTGTATTTGTATTTCTGGTTTTGATTATTGCATGCAAAATTGTAAAAATTTCATTTAGAAGCCTTTTAAGAGCTTTGCAAGAACCAGCTTTACTTGCATTTACGACAGCTAGTTCAGAGGCAGCATTTCCAAAAGCTATGGATATTATGGAGCGTTTTGGAGTTCCGAAAAATATAGTAAGTTTTGTTATGCCGACGGGTTATACGTTCAATCTGGACGGAAGCACATTGTATCTTGCAATGGCAGTTATATTTTCATCACAGATTGTCGGGATAAATCTTGACTTAAATCAGCAATTAATTATAATGTTGGCATTGATGCTTACAAGTAAAGGTGTTGCGGGAGTTCCGAGAGTGTCTTTGATTGTATTGGCAGGAACTTTGGCAAGCTTTAATATTCCAATCCTCGGGGTTGCAATACTTTTAGGTATTGACCAAATCCTTGATATGGGAAGGACAACGGTAAATTTAATCGGAAATTGCGTTGCAACAGTTGTAATTGCACGTTGGGAACGAGTTTTTGATTATGATAAAATGAAAGAATTTGTAAATAAAGAGGTATAGAAATGAGTACGAAAACTGAGTATAAGGAAACTTTAAATTTACCGCAAACGACTCTTGCTATGAGGGCGAATGCTACTGTGAGAGAACTTGAAATCCAAAAATTCTGGGCAGAACATGATATTTATAACAAAATTATCAATCAGCGCGATAAAGCTAATAAATTTATTCTTCACGACGGCCCTCCATATTTGAGTTCTGAAAAAATTCACGTTGGTACAGCTTTAAACAAAATTCTTAAAGATATTCTTTTGAAATATAAAGCTCAAGCAGGTTTTTATACTCCGTATGTTCCTGGTTATGATGGACACGGACTTCCGATTGAAAACGCTGTTGTAAAAAATATTAAAGGCGGAAGAAGTGCTTTAACACCTTACGAGTTAAGACAAAAATGCCGTGAATTTGCTCACAAAAACTTGAAAGGTCAAGAAAGCGAATTTAAACGTTTAGGCGTTCTTGGCAATTGGGAAAATCCTTATTTGACTATTAATCCTGAATTTGAAGCTGAACAGGTTAGAGTTTTCGGCGATATGTATAAAAAAGGATATGTTGAAAAAGGTTTGAAACCTGTTTACTGGTGCGCATCTTGCGAAACTGCATTGGCAGAAGCGGAAGTTGAATATGCTGACCACACTTCAACTTCTATTTATGTAAGATTTAAGTTTGACGCGGAAAGCACTGAAAAAATTAATAAAATTGTTGACCTTGGCGGAAAAGATGCTTATGCAATCATCTGGACAACTACTCCTTGGACAATTCCGTCAAACATGGCAATCAGTATGCACCCGAAATTTGAATACACCTGGTTTGAAAAAGACGGCAATGTTTATGTTGTAGCGCAGGAATTGTTAGGAAGTTTCTTGGCAGATGTAGAATGGTCAGAAGAAGATATAAAAGTTTTAGGCTCTTGCACAGGTTCAGATTTGGAACTTTTGAGCACAACTCATCCGCTTGTTGATAGAAAATCTCCGATAATCTTGGGTGAACACGTTACGTTAGAAGCTGGTACAGGTTCTGTTCACACTGCCCCAGGTCACGGTCTTGAGGACTATGAAGTTGGATGCAGATATGGTATTGAAGTATTTTCACCGTTAGACAGCAAAGGTGTTTGGACAGAAGCTGTTAACGATAAAGATTTGGAAGGTGTTCCTTATTATAAAGGAAATTCAATTGTTATCGAAAAACTTCAAAACTGCGGTGCATTGTTGAAACAACAAGATATTAACCACAGTTATCCGCACTGTTGGAGATGCAAAAATCCTGTTATCTACCGTGCAACACCGCAATGGTTTGTTAAAGTAGACAAATTCAGAGATACAACTCTTGATGCAATCAAAAACGTAAAATGGATTCCTGCAAGCGGTGAAGCAAGAATTTCCAACATGGTTGCAGGACGTACAGACTGGTGTATATCTCGTCAAAGAGCTTGGGGTGTGCCAATCCCTGTATTCTACTGCGACGATTGCGGAGAAGTCATCGTAACTGATGAAACTATCGAAAATGTTGCGCGTATTTTTGAAAAAGAAAGTTCAGATGCGTGGGTTAATCATACGGTAGAAGAATTGTTACCTCAAGGTTTTAAATGTCCTAAATGCGGTAAAACACACTTTAGAAAAGAAAACGACATTATGGATGTTTGGTTTGATTCAGGTATTACTTGGCGTGCAGTTGTTAACAAACGCTCTGAAGAACTGGGTACAACTCCTGTTGAAATGTACTTGGAAGGTTCTGACCAACACAGAGGCTGGTTCCAGTCATCATTGTTAACATCAATCGCAACTCAGGGAATTGCACCTTACAAATCAGTTTTAACTCACGGTTTTGTATTTGGCGAAGATGGCAGAAAAATGTCAAAATCTTTGGGTAACTACATCAGACCTGACGAAATTATTAGCACTTATGGTGCTGATATCTTAAGACTTTGGGCAGCATCTGTTGATTACAGAAACGATACAAAAATCGGTAACAACATTATTAAACAGCTTGCAGAAATCTTTAAGAAAACAAGAAACACATCTCGTTTCTTGCTCGGAAACTTGTTTGATTTCGACCCGAGTACCGATTATGTTGAATACAAAGACTTGAAAGCAATTGATAAATTTGCATTACATAAATTAAATCAACTTATCGCAAGCGTTACAGAAGCATTTGATAACTATGAATTTTACAAATACTTCCAACAATTGCAAAACTTTGCGGCTGTTGATTTAAGTTCATTCTATCTTGATATCGTAAAAGACAGATTGTATACTGCGGGCAAAAAATCACTTTCACGTCGCGCATGTCAAACTGTATTGTTTGAAATTTTACAGACATTAGTGAGAATGCTTGTGCCTGTAATGCCTCACCAGGCAGAAGATATTTGGATGAGCGTTCCCGAATGCCAAAAAGGCGGACTTGAAAGCATCTTACTTTCTGATTGGGTAAAAGCAAATCCTGAATGGACAAATGCTCAACTTGAAGAAGATTTTGCAAAAATCTTGAAGGCTCGCGAAGTTGTTACACGCGCAATTGAACCTTTGAGAGCTGAAAAACAAGTTGGAAGTTCATTAGAAGTTGCGGTTTATGTAAACTCTGACGAGTCTGTTTTGAAAGCAAACGAGGATGAACTTTGCAATATATTTATCACATCACAGGCATATGTAACAAGTGAAAAACCTGAAAATGTATTGAATGAATACACAGAGGACGGTTTCACCGTATGGGTTACAAAAGCAGAAGGCGAAAAATGTGAACGCTGTTGGAAATATAGAAAACTTAACTCCGACGGAATTTGTGATGAATGCAATGAAGCAGTAAAATAAAAAAGAGCCGAAAGGCTCTTTTTTTATATTACAGAATGTTAACAATTGCTGTCATATTTTAAAGATTTTGCTAAAAAGTGCCGTAGACATGAACAAAGGAACTATTTGAAAGGAAAAAACTTTCAACCAAGACCTAAAAGTTTAAACCAAAATCTACGGAAAGGGTTAAAAAAATGGGAATGGCAGCATCACAAGCAAGATTACTAAGCATAACAGCCCGATTAACAAATAATGAAAATACGGGTCAGGCTGTATCATATTCTAAACAAAGACTTGCAGATCAAACTCAGCAGATTACAAATGAGTATAATGAGTCACTTGATGCTACCAAATTGACCGTATTAATAGGTTTTAATGGTGCACAGGCTAACTATGAAGATATTTCATACGGGCTTATGACAGGTATGCGTATGGCTGAAACAACAAAACAATACGTTGTTACAGATACAAAAGGCAAAGTTTTGGTTACAAATCAGATTGCTGAAGCTTATGAAAAAAGCCATGGCAACTATAATGTATTCTTGGAAGCTTTGGGGTATTCTCAAGCAGATATAAGTGTTCAAAAAACATATACAAATATTGCAGACAGATCAAAAGATCAAGAAAAAGCAGAACAACAAATCCACGAAGCATGGGATAAATATTTTGCATCAGTTGGTATTAATAAGTTTATGCCTGAACATGATTTGGGTATCAGTTGGAATGAAACTTATTCCAAAGATGCTGACGGTGATTATTTGATGTATAAAATTGTAGATGGTAAACAAACTGTTACAAAACTTCCAAAAGACAAAGATACTGACGGTGACGGTGTTAATGACAGCTGGCATGAAGCTACTATTAAAAATAACGCTATTGGTATTGTTGGTGACGGTTATGCAGGCTTTAAACGTGCTAAAACAGATGATGATGGCAAAATTGTTTACAATAAAATTCCACAAACTGATGTTGACGGCGAACCTGTTTTGGATTCAGATGGTAATCAGGTTATGATTGATGATTTGAGTAGTCCTGTATATGAAAAAGATAAAAATGGTGATTTTATTTGGGATCCAATTAACTATGAAGGAACTACGGAAGAATCACGTAATCTGTACGATTATGCAATGGCTATTACAGAAGCTTATTTGAGAGTCGGTACAGGTGAAAATGGTGTTGCATTTAAAACTCAGTATGATATGGAAGCTGTTAAATCAGCTGCAAATCCTGACAACGCAAGTGCTATAAAATATTACCAAAATATCTTTAACAAAATACAATCAAGCGGATATTTCACATACACAAACACACCTGCAAAAGTTGATGAAAACCACCTCTACACATCAGAAGGCACAGGCACTAAAGGCAATGTTAAAAAGAACCCGCTTCAAGATAATTACACATTTGAAGCAGCATTACGCGACGGCTCTTTAAGACTTGAATACTATTCATCAACAGATAAAGCTTTCAAATCTACCACAATCTCTGAGGATAACTGTATTCAAGAGGTTGCAGATGAAAGAGCAATCGCAAGAGCCGAATCTAAGTATACTCAAGACATGGCTGATTTGGAAAATAAAGATAAGAAATTAGACCTTGAGCTCAAAAAACTCGACACTGAACACAACGCACTTCAAACAGAATATGATGCGGTTAAAAATGTTGTAGATAAAAACGTTGAAAGTTCATTCAAAATATTCTCATAAAGCCAATACAAAAAGACCCTCATTCGAGGGTCTTTTTTATTTATCTTGCTTGCGCTTATTTGCTAGCACCAGACTTTTCAATAATTTCTTTTTCTACGTTAGCAGGAACTTGTTCGTAATGGTCGAATTCCATTGAGAATGTTCCACGTCCTTGAGTGTTTGATCTCAAGTCTGTTGCATAACCGAACATATTAGCAAGAGGAACCATAGATCTTACAATTACGTTTCCTGTATTGCCTTGAGGTTCTTGACCTTCGATACGTCCACGTCTTCTTGAAATATCACCGATGATTGTACCTGTGAATTCATCAGGAATTTCGATTTCAACTTTCATCATAGGTTCAAGAATACATGGCTGAGCTTTACGGCAGCCTTCTTTAATTGCCATAGAACCAGCGATTTTGAACGCCATTTCAGAAGAGTCAACTTCGTGGTATGAACCATCATAAAGTTCAACTTTAACGTCAATCATTGGGAATCCTGCTAAGATACCGCCTTCAAGAGCTTCTTCCATACCTTTTCTTGCAGGTTCGATGTATTCACGAGGAACTGCACCACCAACGATTTTGTTTTCGAATACAAATCCTGCATTTTCTTCAGCAGGTGAAATTCTAACTTTAACGTGACCGTATTGACCTTTACCACCTGATTGACGGATGAATTTAGAGTCTTGGTCAGCGTTTCCGCGGATTGTTTCACGGTAAGCTACTTGTGGTTTACCGATGTTAGCTTCAACTTTGAATTCTCTTAACATACGGTCAACGATGATATCAAGGTGAAGTTCGCCCATACCTGAGATGATTGTTTGTCCTGTTTCTGTGTCAGATTTAACACGGAATGACGGATCTTCTTCAGCAAGTTTTTGAAGTGCGATACCCATTTTATCCTGGTCAGCTTTTGTTTTTGGTTCAATAGCAACAGAGATAACCGGTTCAGGGAAGCTCATTCTTTCAAGGATGATAGGAGCTTTTTCGTCACACAATGTATCACCTGTTGTTGTGTCTTTCAAACCAACTGCTGCACAGATGTCACCTGCGTAAACTTCTTGTTCTTCTTGTCTTTGGTCAGCATACATACGAACCAAACGAGCAATACGTTCTTTTTTGCCGTTAGTAGCATTAAGAACATAAGAACCTGATGTGATTACGCCTGAGTAAACTCTTAAGAATGTTAAACGACCTACATAAGGGTCAGTCATAACTTTGAATGCAAGAGCTGAGAACGGTTCGTCATCTGAAGAGTGTCTTTCAGTTTTTGTTCCGTCTTCAAGTTCGCCTTCGATAGCTTTTACGTCAACAGGTGATGGCATGTAGTAAACAACATTGTTTAACAACAATTGAACCCCTTTGTTTTTGAATGCTGTACCACAGCAAACAGGAACGATTTTGTTTTCGCAAACAGCTTTTCTCAAGCCTGCTCTTAGTTCTTCAACTGTGATAGATTCAGGATCTTCGAAGAATTTTTCCATTAGAGCGTCATCTTCAGAAGCGATAGCTTCAACAAGAGCTTCTCTGTATTCTCTAGCTTTGTCAGCTAATTCAGCAGGGATATCTTCTTCTCTGATATCTGTACCTAAGTCGTTTGTATAGATTTCAGCTTTCATTGTCATAAGGTCAATTAAGCCTGTGAATTTGTCTTCTGCACCGATAGGCAATTGGATAGGAACAGCGTTTCCGCCTAATCTTGTTTTGATTTGTTCTACAACTCTGTAGAAATCAGCACCTGTTCTGTCCATTTTGTTTACGAATACCATACGAGGAACTTCGTATCTGTTAGCCTGTCTCCAAACTGTTTCTGATTGAGATTGAACACCGCCAACTGCACAGAATACAGCAACAACACCGTCTAATACACGTAAAGAACGTTCAACTTCGATTGTAAAGTCAACGTGGCCCGGTGTGTCGATGATGTTGATTTGGTGACCTTGCCATTCAGCTGTTACAGCAGCTGATTGGATTGTAATACCTCTTTCACGTTCTTGTTCCATAAAGTCGGTAACTGCAGCGCCATCGTGAACTTCACCAAGCTTGTGAGTTTTACCGGTATAAAACAGGATACGTTCAGTAGTAGTGGTTTTACCTGCGTCGATGTGAGCGGCAATACCAATGTTTCTGATTTTTTCTAATGGAGTTTTTCTTGCCATTTTGTTTTTTCCTTTTTTATATTGTGTACTTCGCTATTATATATTTTTAGCTTCAATTAAAATTATCACACAAACATGTATTTTTACAAATCGATTTGTTGAAAAATTTAAATATTTGCAATATAATCGGGATATGACTGCTTTAGAAAAAGATTTAATGACGGCTGAAATTGTTAAACAAACAAACTTACAGCACATTGCAATAATTATGGATGGCAATAGGAGATGGGCTAAAGAAAAAAATCTTCCTTCAGCTATGGGACATAAAAAAGGTGTTGATGCGTTGAGAGCAACCTTGAGAGCCTGTAATGATTTTGGCATAAAATATTTAACTGTTTATGCGTTTTCCACCGAAAATTGGAACAGAAAAAAAGAAGAAGTTGATTTTTTAATGGAACTTCTTGCTTTAACTCTTACGAATGAGCTTGCTGAAATGCATGCTGAAGGTGTTGTTATTAATTTTATCGGTGATATTTCAAAGTTAAGTCCGAAATTGCAAAAAATTCTTGCTCATTCTGTTGAAACAACAAAAAATAATACAGGGGTTCATTTGCAGATTGCGTTTAATTACGGTTCGCGCGACGAGATTGTGAATGCGGTGAAAACTATTATTGATAAAGGGGTTACAGATATTACGGAAGAAATAATTTCGGAGCATCTTTATACAGGCGGAATTCCTGACCCTGATTTATTAATCAGAACGGGCGGTGAATTGAGGGTTTCAAATTATCTTTTATGGCAGATTGCATATTCTGAAATTCTTGTTGTAAAAGAATTTTGGCCTGAATTTGGCAGAGAGTCTCTTGCCAATGCCGTTGAGGAATTTCAAAACCGCCAGAGAAGGTTTGGAAAATGAAAGTTGTTTTTGCTACAGGTAATGCGCATAAATTACAGGAAATAAACGAGATTGCTGTGGGAACAGATATTGAGTTTGTTTTGCCTCCTGAGGGTTTTGACCCTGTTGAAGATGGGGAAACTTTTGAAGAAAATTCTTTGATTAAAGCCCGCGAAGCAGCACGTTTGAGTGGAATGATGTCTTTAGCCGATGATTCTGGCTTGTGTGTGGAAGCCTTGAATGGTGCTCCGGGGGTATATTCTGCACGGTATGCAGAAACTGCACAAGGCAGGATTGAAAAATTGCTTGATGTACTTAAGGATACTGATAATCGAAAGGCAAAATTTGTTTGTGTGATGACACTTGTTGATGCGGATGGAAAAGTATTGTTCCAAACCCGCGGGGAATGCCATGGGGAAATTGCAAGAGAGCAGTCGGGTGTGAATGGTTTTGGTTATGATCCGATTTTTCTTATTGGAAGTACAACAATGGCAGAGATGTCGGAAGATGAAAAGAATGAAATTTCTCACAGGGGTAAGGCACTGAGAAATGTGTTGGAATTTTTGCAAAATTTAGCTTAACAGTTGGTAAATTATTTCCAGTTTTCTTATTGACATATTATTTTTATTTATAATAAAATTGTTATGTTGCAAAAACAACAAAATATAAATCAGATTAGGGAGAGTCAATGAAGAAAAATATTATAATATTTTTGTCGGTTATTATTGCCGCAATTTTAATCAGATACGGATTTTCACTTGTAGGAAATATTATGCAGGGAAGGGCTATGAAAAACAAACCTGCACCATCGGTTTCTATTCAAGAGATTGAAAATCAACAAGTTATAAGAAATTTTGAAGCACCGGGCAGGGTTGTTTCAAAATATAGAGTAGATGTACTTGCTCGTATTGCAGGCTATTTGCAGGAAAGCTATTTTAAAGAAGGTGATTTTGTAAAAAAAGGACAGGTTTTGTTCCGTATTGAACCTACTGAGTTTGCTAATGCTTCTGCAACTGCGGGTGCTAATGTGAAAAATATCTCTGCACAGCTTGATTATGCGGAAAAACAACTTGCACGTGCGAGTGAACTCGTAAAAAAAGATTATATTGCAAAAGCTCAGTATGATCAGATGCTTTCTAACAGGGATGCTTTGAGAGCACAACTGGCTTCTGCAAAAGCTCAATATAACGATGCTAACAGAAATTTAGGATACACAAATGTAAAAGCTCCTGTTGACGGTAAGGTTGGTATAATTAATGTTACTGTCGGAAACTATGTTTCACCGAGTTCAGGTGCGTTGACAACAATTAACAGTACAAATCCTATTTATGTAACTTTCCCGCTTGATTCAAGTGATTTCCAATCACTTGCGGCATCTGACGGAGAAGCAAATAAAAACAGAAGGGTTGAATTGCTTTTGGCAGGCGGTAATAAATACAAAATCGATGGTGTTCAGGATTTTCAGGATAATAAGGTTGATGTGTCTACAGGTACTGTGACAATGCGTGCAACTTTTGATAATCCTAATAATGAACTTATTCATGGTGAATTTGTTACCGTAAAATTATATGCAAATAAACCTGTAGCAGTTCCTGTTGCTCCGGTAACGGCGGTTATGGAAAATCAAGCAGGGAAATATGTTTACAAGCTTGATGAAAAAGATGTTCCCCAATTAGTTTATGTAAAAACAGGTGAGCAAAACGGACATAACTGGATTATTACGGAAGGTTTACAAAAAGGCGACAGAATTCTTATTGAAGGATTGCAGAAAGTTGTACCGGGTAAACCTGTAAAAATAGTTTCTGATGAAGAAATGAAAAAACTTAAAACAGAACAAGTTACTGATAAAAAATAAAGGGATATAATGGAAAATTCAGGAAATTTATTTATAAAACGCCCCAAATTGGCGATTGTAATTTCGCTTGCTATTATGCTTGCGGGTATATTAATGCTTACACAGCTTCCTTTGGAGGAATATCCGTCAATTACACCGCCTCAAGTTGTAGTTTCGGCAACTTATGCCGGTGCAAGTTCTGACGTTGTCGCAGATACAATTGCTGCACCTGTTGAAGCACAATTGAACGGGGTTGAAGATATGATTTATATGTCATCAACTTCAAGAAATGGCTCGTATGAATTGACTTTATATTTTAATATTGGTTCAGACCCTGATATGGCAGTTGTAAATGTTCAAAACCAGCTTCAATTGGTTACACCGCGTCTGCCTGAAGAAGTTAAGCGTTACGGTCTGTCGGTTAAAAAATCAACGGGCGGTCCGGGTTTGATGATGATTGCCGTAAATTCTCCGACCAAAACGTATGATTCTTTGTATGTTGCAAACTATGCATCTATTTATATTAAAGATGAACTTGCACGTATTAAAGGTATTGGTAAAGTTCAGGTTTTCGGTTCTTCAGATTATTCTATGAGAATATGGCTTGATGCATCAAAGATGGCTAATTTAGGTGTATCTGTTTCAGAGGTTAGCGGTGCAATTCAATCTCAAAACACACAGGTTCCTGCAGGGGATTTGGGTGTTGAACCTATGAAAAATAAACAGATGATTAAGCTTACAATGCGTACAAAAGGACGTTTGAAAGATGTATCCGAATTTGAAAATATTATTGTCCGCTCTAAACCCGATGGTTCGCAAATAAGACTTAAAGATATTGCAAGAGTAGAATTGGGGGCGGAAAGTTATTCGTTCTTCTCCCGCAGAGGCGGAAAAGATACGGCTATTATTTCAATAAGTCAGCTTCCTGAAGCTAACGCGATTGATTTATCAAAAAAAATCAGAGCAAAAATGGTTGAGTTAAGCAAAAGTTTCCCGCAGGGTATCGTATATGAAATTGCCCGTGATGAAACTGAGTTCGTTAGTGAATCAATTAAAGAGGTTATCAGTGCAATTGGACTTGCAGTATTGCTTGTAGGTGCGGTAACTTATTTGTTCTTGGGAAGCGGACGTGCTGCATTAATTCCGTTTGCGGCGATTCCCGTTTCGTTAATCGGTGTATTCATATTTATGAGTATTCTCGGGTTTTCAATCAACCTGTTAATCCTTTTTGGGCTTGTACTTGCCGTAGGGCTTGTAGTTGATGATGCTATTGTTGTATTGGAAAACACTCAGCGTCACATTCAGGAGGGAAAAGATCCGAAAACTGCAACCGAAATTACTATGAAGGAAGTTTTCAGTGCCGTTCTTGCAACATCACTTGTTTTGATGGCGGTATTTGTACCTGTATCTTTTATGTCAGGGATTACGGGTCAGATGTTTAGACAATTCGCTTTGTGTATTGCTTCTTCCATCGGTTTGTCAACTCTGGTTGCTTTAACTCTTGCACCTGCACTTTGTGCAATGATTTTGAAATCGGGTGAAGAAAAAGCAGATTTTGCATTTATACAAAAATTTGATAACTGGTTTAATAGTATCAGAGATAAATATCTTGAAGGTGTAAAAGTATTTACTGGTTCTGCAAAACTTACTTTAACCGTATTTACCGGGATTGTATTGTTTACTCTGTTAATGTTTTACTTGATTCCGAAAGGATTCTTGCCTACAGAAGATAAGGGTGCAATTTTTGCGCAAATCCAACTCCCTGACGGTTCATCAGCTTCAAGAACAGAAATGGTGGCAAGTGAAGTTGAAAATAGAATTTTAAAAATTCCTGGTGTTGATACAACAATTAACCTTGTAGGTTTTTCGGGTGAAAATACAGCTTTGATTGTTGCAGAATTGACACCTTGGTCAAAAAGAAAAAGCAAAGAACTGCAAATGCAGACAATTATGAAGAAAATGCAGACAGAATTTACTAATTATCCGTCAGCAACAATTGCGGTATTCTCTCCGCCTTCTATTTCAGGTTTGGGTATGTTCGGAGGTTTTGAATATCAATTGCTTGATAAAGGCGACAGAACTTCTCAGCAATTATATGAAGAGGCAGTTAAATTGATTGCCGATGCAAATAAAGACTCGGCATTCCAAATGGTTTATACTTCGTTTACCGCAAACTTACCTCAATTGATGATTAAGGTTGATGAGGCAAAAGCTCTTGCGCAGGGTGTTGATATTTCTGAAATTTATTCTGCATTGTCAGGTTATTTCGGTAAATCTTATGTAAATGACTTTAATAAATACGGTCGTGTTTATCGTGTATATTTGCAGGCTGATTCCGAATTTAGAGAAAAACCGTCAGATATTGATAAAATTTATGTTAAAAACAGAGCAGGCGGAATGGTTCCATTGTCGGCGGTTGTTTCTGTCAGCAATGTTGTAGGGCCATATAGTATTACAAGGTTTAATATGTATCCGTCTATTACAATTAACGGTCAGGCAAGAGCCGGTGTAAGTTCAGGTCAAGCAATGGATGCTATGGAGAGAATTTCTGATGAAATTCTTCCGAGAGATATGGGTTATGCTTGGGCAGGAAGCTCATTGCAGGAAAAACAATCAAGCGGTCAAATCGGACCAATTCTTGCAATGTCTTTGGTATTTATTTACTTGTTCCTTGTAGGTTTGTATGAAAGCTGGATGCTTCCGATTGCGGTACTTTTGATTTCTCCTGTAGCGTTAGTCGGGGCATTGTTCTTCCAATACATTTCGGGGTATTCTTTGGATTTGTATTCACAAATCGGGCTTGTTATGTTAATCGGTTTATCTACAAAACAGGCGATTTTGATTATCGAGTTTGCTAAAGAGGCGCATGAAAGCGGTATGAGTATTTTTGATTCTGCTATGCAGGCTGCAAAATTGAGGTTTAGAGCCGTAATGATGACAAACATTGCGTTCATCTTAGGTTTATTGCCTCTTGTATTTGCAAAAGGTGCGGGTGCTGCAAGCCGTAATTCTGTTGGTATGACAGTATTTGGCGGTATGATGGCAGTTGCTTTTATCGGGACTTTCCTAGTGCCGGCATTTTTTACGATGGTAGAAAATTTAAAAGTTTATACAGCAAAAAAAGCTAAACAATTAAGGGATAGAAAATAAATGTTCAAGAAAATAATAACATTATCTTTAATATTAGGATTGAGTTCTATAAGTGTGTTTGCCGAAGATTTCGGAAACAAAATTGATGATAAGGAATATCCTTCAGCTGATGCGGTTTTACCTCAACAGTCCGGTGCAGATTTTATCATTGAGGGGTCAGTCGAAAAAAATATTGATATGACGCTTGATAAATGTATTGAACTTGCGCTTGGTAATAACCCGCAGATTAATTCGGCGTTCCATGATATTTTGGCGTCTGATGCTCGTATAAAACAGGTTTGGTCAAATTATTTCCCTCAATTAAGCTGGCAGACAGGTTATACAAGAATTCGTCAATTGCAGTTGTCTGACGCTTTGGGAAGAAACTTGACATTCAATTACTATACATTGGGTCAAATTACACTTCAACAGATGCTTTATGACTTTGGGGTAACACAAAATCAGGCTACAATTAAGCGTTTGGATTATGAAGCTTATAAAACAACTTTGGGTGCAACAATTAATGATGTAATTTATCAAACAAAAGATGCTTATTATAATCTTTTGTATGCATTTGAAAATAAAAAAGTTGCGCAAGATACGGTTGATAAATTTGAGATGTTTTACAATCAGGCAAAAGCGTTTTACGAAATTGGTATGAATCCGAAGGTAGATGTGACTATTGCAGAGGTTAATTTAAGTAATGCAAAGTTACAGCTTATTCAAGCTGATAATGCCGTTAATCTTGCTGTCGCGCGCTTGAATAATATTATGGGTGTACCGTTTATCGACCAGTATAATGTACAGGAAAGACTTAAATACCAGCCTGTAGATATTACTTTCAATAAGTCAATTGAGATTGCACGTGAGGCACGTCCTGAATTAAAACTTGCCGAAATAAAAGTTGAAAGTGCAAAGCAGACAATGAAACTTGTTAAAAAATCATATTTCCCGACACTTTCAGTTGAAGGTCAATACCAACGAGGCGGAAGGTCTTGGAACAATAACTATGGTTATAACTTTGGCGGATATTTGAATTTCCCTACTATTAACGGAATGTTGATAAAAAATGAAATTAAAGAAGCAAGATATCTTTATGACAAAGAAATTGCTAATGCTAAAAATACGCAAAACCAAATTTATTTGGAAATTCAAAATGCGTTTTTGAAACTTCAGGAAAAGAAAAATCAAATGCCTGTTGCAATGCTTAACGTAAAACAGTCTAAAGAAAACTATGAATTGTCTTACGGCAGATATAGAGTAGGCGAAGCAAGTCCTACAGAGCTTAAAGATGCACAAATAAATTATCAGCAGGCTCAATTAAGTTATTATAGTGCGTTATATCAGTATAATTCAGCAAAAGCAGAGCTTGAGAAGTCAATTGGTAAAAACCTGACTGCTAACGAAGATGATATAATAGAGCTTGGTGAATAGGAAAGAAAAAGTTATGAAAAAAGTTAATCAGAATGTCGGGGAGCACTCTAAGTCTAATGTGCCGTTGGATCCGCCCAATTAGGTTTTGGAGAGATTTTAGAGACGGCTTTACTTTTTAGCAGAGGTTCTTATTACTTTAGCAATTGTTGGAGTCGTTGTTGCATTAACTATTCCAAATATTATGCAAAATCATAAACGAAAATTACTCCTTAAATATAATAATTTTGAGTTTAAAGAAGATTATCCTATAAAATTATAATTGTTAACAATTGTTAACTTAACCAAAACAAAAAAGGCAATTTTTTCGGACTTATATCCTTTATATATATGTAAGAGATAAGAGAGAGAAAAAGAAAATGGCAAACGGTCAATTCGGAACTTTGGTAAGAAGTAATAAGGCAAATAAAGTAAGCATCAAGGATATTACAAGCGAAAATTTAGAAGATTATACATTCATCGGTAAAGCAGATAAAAGAATGCGTTTCAATAACTCAAGAGATCCAATTTACTATGTATTTGATGTTATTGATAACAGACCAATCCAAACTTTGGCAAAAGAGTTCGTAAAAGATTCATTTTTTGAAGCAGTAAATTTCGTATCAAAAGTCGTTAGATAATCAATCAGGAAATTGGAAAAAGAGAAAAAGATTTAGGAAATCAAATTAGGGATAGGATAACAAAAAAGATGGTTTTTAAAACCATCTTTTTTTATTCTACATTTGTTTTTGGCTCATATTCTATGCCCATTTCTTTTAGTGTTCTTATAAAGTTTTGGGCACAAATTTTTTGAGCTTCAGGCGGTACAATCCTCAAAATTTCAACTGTTTTTGAAATTACAGGGTCTTTATCGTACCAGCGGTTATTTGCGTTTACAGGTTTAACCATTGCATAAAATTTATCTACTGTTTCTTTTGAAACTTTTTCTTCAATTTTTTGCAGGAAAATTTCAGCTTGTGCTCTTAATTCTGTTTGATAATTTCTTAAAAGCTCAATAACTTCCAGCAATAATGGATCGTGATCGTACCAGCGTTTGTAAGCAGGTGACATTAGAGTAAGCCCTCCGTAATTTTAGGTTCGACAGGAGTTTGAATGATTTCTTCATTTTTTCTCTCTATCTTCGCTCCTAATAATCTTAACTTACTTTCGAAATTTTCGTATCCTCTATCTATATGATGTAATTTTTCGATAGTAGAATTTCCGTCCGCCATTAATGCTGCAACTACAAGTGAAGCTCCTGCTCTTAAGTCGCTTGCACATAAAGTTGCACCTGTAAGTTTTTTAACCCCTTTAATAATAGCGTGATTTCTGTCTTGGTGAATATCAGCACCCATTCTGCGGAGTTCCGGAACTTGCATGAATCTGTTTTCATATAAACTTTCTGTAATAATTCCCACTCCGTTTGCAGTTGTCAAAAGTGTCATAGCCATTGACTGCAAGTCTGTCGGGAAACCAGGGTAAGGCTGGGTTACAAAGTTTATTGAATTTAGTTTATTTCTGCAAGAAACTTCTAAAGAAGTAGGGTCAACGAGTTTAATATTTGCCCCCATTTTCAAAAGTTTATCTGTAAAGAATGTCAAATGGGCAGGGAAAACTCCTTTAATAATTGCTTTACCCTTTGTTGCGATAATCGCTGACATAAATGTACCAGCTTCAATTCTGTCAGGAATTGTTGTGTATTCGATAGCGTGCAAATCTTCTTGTTTAACACCGTTGATAACGATTTCAGAAGTTCCTGCACCGTTAACATCAGCCCCCATTGAGTTTAAGAAGTTTGCCAAATCAACAATTTCCGGTTCTTGTGCCGCGTTTTGAATTGTTGTAGAGCCTTCTGCCAAAATTGATGCAAGCATAAGGTTTTCTGTAGCGCCTACTGACGGAATATCAAGGTAGATATTTGCGCCTGAAAGTTTTGAAGCTTTAGCGTGAACGTATCCGTTTTCGATTTTAATTTTAGCACCTAATGCTTCCAAACCTTTGATATGGAAGTCGACACGTCTTTCACCGATTGCGCATCCGCCCGGGAGTGCAACGATTGCTTCTTTGCATCTTGAAACTAAAGCTCCGAGAACGATAAATGAAGCTCTCATTTTGCTTACTAATTCATATTTTGCAGTTACGCTTGTCAAATCTGATGCGTCAATTGTAACTGATTTTTCCAGTTTATCATAAGATGTTTTTGCGCCCAACTGTGCAATAACGCTGAGCATAATTTCAACGTCTGTTAAATCAGGAACGTTATAAATCTTTGTTTCACCTTTAGCTAATAGTGCGGCTGCCATTAATTTCAGAACAGAATTTTTTGCTCCGCCTATTGAAACTTCACCTTTTAAAGGGGTACCGCCTTTTATATAATATTTATCTGTCAATTTATTTTACCTGTAAAAAATATCTAACTTTCTATAATAATAATACAACTATACTGACTTGGTGTAAATAAGTTAAATTATGTAAAGAAATTAAATATTAAAAAATAATAAATTTTCCTTGTTTATATGTATTGATAACTTATAATATATTTAGAGGGAAAGAAAATGACACATAAAAATAATCCGTTTAAAAATGACGATTTAGATAATCAAATTAATGAAGAAGCTTCTGTTGAGGAAATTGCAGAGGAAATTAAAGAAGAAAAAAAAGATGATGAACTTCAAAAGAAATTTGATGTTTTAAATAATCAGTACTTAAGACTTGCAGCAGATTTTGACAATTATCGTAAACGTCAGGAGCATGAACGTGAAGAACTTTTGAAGTTCGGTACTGAAAATGCACTGAAAAAAATGATTGAAGTGCTTGACAACTTTGAACGCGGTAAAAAAGCTCTTGAAAGTGTTGAAGATTGCGTAAAAGTTAAAGAAAGTTTTGATTTGGTTCACAAGCAGACAATTGAAGCTTTGAAAAAACTCGGGCTTGAAGAAATTGAAGCTGAGGGAAAAGAATTTGATCCTAACTTCCATGAAGCTGTAATGCAGACTCCGTCTGAAGAACACCCTGAACATACAATAATTGCGGAACTTCAAAAGGGGTATAAAATGGGCGATAAGGTTTTGAGACCTACGCTTGTAAATGTTGCAACTTCACAAGATTAATTTTACATGGTAAAATAAAATTATCAGAATAGGGAAGGATTAATGACAGATTACTATGAAATATTGGGCGTTTCAAAAGACGCTTCCAAAGACGAAATAAAATCGGCTTTTAGAAGAAAAGCCAGAACATTGCACCCCGATGTTAACAAAGAACCCGATGCAGAAGAAAAATTTAAAGAGCTTGGTAAAGCTTATGAAACACTGTCAGATGAAAACAAACGTGCAACTTATGACAGATATGGCGAAGACGGCTTGAAAAATGCAGGTTTTGACACAAATGGACCTTTTGCGGGCGGTTTTGGCGACTTGAACGATATTTTTAATTCATTCTTTGGCGGAATGGGCGGTTTCGGCTTTGGCGGAGGACGTCCTGACCCTAATGCTCCTATTGAGGGTGATGATTTAAGACTTGATATTGAAATCGAGTTTGAACAGGCAGTTTTCGGCTGTGAAAAAGAGATTAAGTTTGACCATTTGGAAGTTTGTACAGAATGTAACGGTACCGGTGCACAAAAAGGTACTCAACCCGCAGTTTGTCCAACTTGTCATGGTACGGGTCAGGTTCAGCAGGTTATGAGAACACCTTTGGGTGCAATTTCGCAGATTGTAACTTGTCCTGACTGTCATGGTGCCGGTAAAAAGATTACAAATCCTTGTAAGGCTTGCGGCGGGCATGGAAAAGTCGAAAAAGAAAAGAAAATTAAAATTAAAATCCCTGCAGGGGTTGATAATATGTCTAAAATCAGGGTTTCCCGCGAAGGTGATGCCGGTACAAACGGCGGACCTGCAGGTGATTTATATGTAGTATTGCATGTAAAAGCATCTGGTTACTTCAAACGCGACGGAAATGATGTTTATACAAGACTTGATATTACACCGGCTCAAGCTGTTTTGGGCGACAAGGTTGTTATCAAAACTCTTGACGGTGAAAAAGAAATTACTGTTCAAGCAGGTGTTCAGAGCGGAAACTCTATTAAAATAAAAGGTGCGGGCATTCCGTACGTTGCAAGGCCCTCACAGAGAGGCGACCATATTGTCGTAGTTTCTGTTGTTACACCCACAAAACTTTCTGAGGAAGAAAGAAACTTGTATAAAAAATTATATGAAATTCAACATGGTGTGAAGGCGCATACTTCTTCTGTGATGGATAAGGTTAAGGGAGTGTTCCATGCGTAAGCTTTTAATTTGTTTGGGAATAATTTTAATGACATCAACTGCTGTGTTTTCAGCAACTATTCCTGAAGATGTTCAACAGATAATTAATAATGATTTCCCTAAAACAAATTTCCGTTTCGACGGTTTGGTAATTCTTCCTGATAATACAATTTATCTGCCATTGTTTCCGGCAAAAGTTATTGAACCGGAAACGCTTGAGATAAAAGAAACAGTTCCGGCATCAAAAACTTTTGCTTCAAAACCGAATATTGTAATTTTCAATAACGATTTTGTATTGTTGAAAGTTATGACAGACACCAAAGGAAACAGAACTGTTTATACAATGGCAAATCCGCCGTTGGAAGTCAGAACGGGTTTGCTCCCGCAGGATTTGTTAGTGCCGAAAGGACTTGTAATTCCGGATAACTTAAAATCAATTATCGGAAATCTTCATATTCCGACTATTAATGACCCGGGGATTAGAATTGAACGTACAAAACCTGTTGTGACACAGCTAAATGGTACAACTTTGAAAACATTGGCACAAATTCCAGCATTGAGAAACAAAAATTTCTATGTATCATCACCTTATTCTAAAAATATTCAAGTTTTAAATATGGGTGCAAAAACGCCGGAGTATTCTTTAAAACAGAATAATGTACCTATTTCTATGAAGGCTTACAATAACGAATTTTTGCTTGTAACAGCTTATGACAAACCTTCTGTTGATATAATTTCTCTTGCTGATGATGAAATTATTAAACAAATTTATACAAAGACTCAGCCTGATGAGATTTTAATCGATAAAAATAAAAATGTAGCTTATATTTCAAGCTCATTAGATTCATCAATTTATTTGCTTAATCTTGAAACAATGACTTTGTCAAAACAGATTAAAATTACAGGCATGTGCGAAAAATTAACTTTGTCTGACGACGGAACAAAGTTATTCTATTATGACAAGAAAACCCGCGATATTTGGGCAATTGAACTTGATAATAACTATTTATTAAAAGAAATTGGAAGATTTCCGAATGTATCCAAAATTTTATATTCAAATAACAAAATTTATATTACAAGCAGAACTAAGAACCGTCTTGCTATAATAGATTATGATACAATCGGACTTATGTCCGAAACGGAAATTTGCGACAAACCTGTTGATATGATTGCATTCCATGACAGAATTTATATTCTTGGTGCGGGTGATAATTCTATTCAGGTTCTGGACGCAAAGACTGATGAATTAACAAATTCGATTTATTTGGGTACAAACGGTTTTTCGACAAAGATTTCGCATATAGAAGATACGAATATTGCGCTTATCACGGATACAAAAGCATCTTTGTATACTGTATTTGATTTGGGAACAAACGAAGTTATCAAAACTGTTCCTATTGATATTCCTGCAAATTCGATTGTGGTGACTGAGAAGGTTAAAAAGATAAAATGATAGAGAAATTTGACGAGCAAACGCAAAAAGTTTTATTAGAACTTGAAAAAACGCAGAAACAGTTTTGGAATATTTCGCGCGTTACGGCAGAATTTTTGTATACATTAATCCGTGACAAAAAGGCTAAAAATGTTCTTGAGATTGGGACTTCAAATGGCTATTCGGGAATTTGGCTCGGTAAAGCTGTTAAAGAAAACGGCGGACATTTGACAACAATTGAGTTTTATGACAAACGTCTTGATGTTGCCAAAGAAAATTTCAAAACCTGCGGTGTTGATGATGTAATCACAACTTTGCAGGGTTCTGCTCTGATGCATTTGGAATATCTTCCTGATGATTTTGAGATTGATTTTGCATTTGTTGATGCAAACAAATCTGAATATATCAAGTATTTTGAATTTATAGATAAACATTTGAAAAGCGGTGGTATTATGGCTTGTGACAACGTTTTATCTCACGAGGCAAAATGCAAACCGTTTATTGATGCAATAAATGCTCATCCGAATTATGAAAATGTAGTTCTTCCTTTGCCTGCAGGGTTATCTTTGGGAAGAAAATTATGAAAATTTTAGGTATTGACCCTGGTATGGCAATAGTCGGATATTCTGTCATTGATTATGACGGGAAAACTCCTGTACTTTTGCATTCGGGCTCTGTTCAAACTTCCAAAGATAAAAAAGAACCCGCAAGACTTTTAGAAATCTGGGAAGATATGAATGTCATTATTGACAAATATAAACCTGATGTTTGTGCGATTGAGAAACTTTTTTTCTTTAGAAACCAGACTACAGTTATGCCTGTTGCACATGCACGCGGGGTAATTCTTGCAGTGCTCGAAAAGCATAATGTTCCTGTTTTTGAGTATACTCCAATGGAGGTCAAGCAGGTTTTGACAGGTTATGGCCGCGCTGACAAAAAAGAAGTTGAGCAAATGGTTAAATTATCGCTCGGGGTTGATAAATTGCCAAAACTTGATGATACTGTTGATTCAATTGCGATTGCAATTTGTCATACGCGTTCTGTTATGTTATGATAAATTTTATGAATATTGATTTTATTTTATTGAAACGAATTTCAATTTTAAGCACATTTTTTGGTGCAATTTTGGGATTTGTAACTCTAATCCCTTTTATTGGAACTTTTTCACTTGTATTTTTGTTTTGTTTTATTGCACCATTGGTGATTTGGACTTTAATTAAATATAATTGTCTTTCTTTATCATCAATTAAAGAAAGTGTTATAGTTGGTGCAATTGCAGGTGCAGTTGCTTATTTAGGATTTTCGGTAATTTATATTCCGATTTCTGTTATTTTGATGAAGATTTTTAATTTGAGTGCAAATTACGGTATTGGTATAACCCTTATGAATGCAAACTTTTTCATTTTGGCTGTACTTTCATTGTTTATGAGTGTTTTGAGTGCAACGATTAACGCATTTACAGGATTTTTAACGTTTTATATAATAGAATTAGTGAGGAAATAATGGCAGAATTTAAATCAAAAATTAAAACTATCGAGTGGGTAGATAATTATTCAAAAATGGTTGATCAGACTATTTTGCCTGAACATTTTGAGTATGTGAATATCAAAACTGGTCAGGAAATGTTTGATGCAATCAAAACAATGATTGTTAGAGGTGCTCCGGCTATCGGTGTTGCAGGTGCACATGGTGTCGTTCTTTATGCGCAGGAAATTGCACAAGAAAATTTAAGCCGTGATGAATTTGTCAAAAAATTACTTGAAAAAGCTGATTATATGGCAACATCACGTCCGACAGCCGTAAATCTTATGTGGGCTGTAAAAAAACAAAAAGAAGTTATCGAAAATTCAACATCCGATATTGCTGGAATTGTTGAAGAACTTAAACAAAACGGCATAAAACTTGAAAATGAAGACATTGAAATTAACAAAAAAATCGGTGATTACGGTGCAGAAGTCGTTCCAAAGGGTGCAACAATTCTAACTCACTGCAACGCAGGGGCTTTGGCAACAGTTGGTTACGGAACTGCATTGGGGGTTGTTCGTTCTGCTTTTGCAAACGACCCGACAGTTCAGGTTTTTGCCGATGAAACCCGTCCTCGTCAGCAGGGTGCAAGAATTACAACTCTTGAGCTTACAATGGACGGAATTCCGACAACTCTTATAACAGATGGTATGTGTTCGTATTTTATGAAAAAAGGCATGATTGATATGGTTGTTGTCGGTGCTGACAGAATTGCTGCAAACGGTGATGCCGCAAACAAAATCGGAACTTATACGGTTGCGATTGCTGCAAAATATCATAATATACCTTTCTATGTTGCAGCGCCATTGTCAACAATTGATACAAGTATTAAAACGGGTGATGAAATTGTTATTGAAGAACGTTCGCGTGAAGAGGTTACTCATATCAACGGCAAAATAATCTGCGCACCTGAGGTTAATATTATTAACCCGGGATTTGACGTAACTCCGCACGAATTAATTGCAGGTATTATTACAGAAAAAGGTATTTTAAGACCTGATTATGTAAAATCAATTGCGGAAGCGTTTCAAAAATAAAAGGGACTTAAAAGTCCCTTTTATTTTAAGTGATATCCGTTTTTGTAAACACAAGCTGATATTGACCGTTGTGGCAGGCATAATGTGTATCTATGCCTGCGGGCAAACCGTTCGGAAATACTTCATTAATCCTGCGCTGGTGTTCGGATTGTGTTATGTATTTGTTTTTTCCTCTGGTTGAAAGTGTTACTAGCTGTTCTCCAAGCGTTCCGTCTTCGTTAACCAGAAATTTCACTTCCTGTTTGCCGTTTTTAATAATTGCAATCTGTTGCTTTTCACCGTTAACTTCTCTTTTTTGCATTTTACCGCCATATTGAGCAATCAAATCTGATGCTGTACGTGGCGGAGTCGGACGCATCTTGATTTCACGCGGTACTTCAGGCAAATCTGTTGCGAGTAGATTTTTTTTCGGCGGAGCTTGTGCAGTAACTACTACTTCATTCAGCAAATATTCGTTTTCTCCGATTTTTTCCGCATTAACTGGTGCATAAGGTAGCCCTGTCGGGTCAAATAATTCAATTGGTTCAGGAGTTCTGTTGGGTGTTCCACCTCCAAAACAATTTGTCCTGATAATGTTTGCACGTAAATTGTTCACTTCTTGTACCATATTTATTCTCCTCTCGTTTGTATATTTATTAAAAAACATTATGCACAATCGAATTGATACAAAAATAAAATATTGTTTCAAAACTTAATATAATAAATATTTATTTACCTACAGTAAATATAAAATTATTATATCGGTTAGATTTAATTCTCACAATATAATACACTTTTATTATGATAAATAAAGATGTTCTGTTAAAATTTGGAGCAAAGTTGAGATATTTGAGAATGAGCAAAAAACTGTCTCAATTGCAGCTTGCAGAAAAAGCTGGGCTTAATTTTAATTTTATCGGGCAGATTGAAAGAGCCGAAACAAATCCCACTTTAAAAACGATTATTTCAATTGCAGAAGCGCTTGAAATGGATGTTAAAGATTTGTTTGATTTCAGATTATAAAAACATTTTTGAACGAATATTTTTAACTTCGGCGATTGTCTTCGGATAGTCGCCGTTTGTTAATTCTCCGACTGATTTGTAGAGCTTTAAAATCGCCTGTTCAATATTTTGAGAGTTCATAGAAACCATATCGCAAGCCATTTCCTCGTTAGAAAGCGCAAGACGCGTCATATCACGAAAACCGCTTGATGCAATTTCCAAGGCAAGCGGATTGTCTTTTGCAGAAAGCATTAAAGCTTGCGAGATTACCATAGGCATATGAGAAATCATCGCAACTGCTTCGTCATGTTTTTCTGCAGTTGTATAAACTGGTTTTGCGCCGACAAAGTTAATTACTTCTGTCAAAAGCGGATTTTCTTCTCCTGTAATAACCCATTTTGCGCCTTTAAACAAACCTTCAAAAGAGTTTTCAAATCCTTTATGTTCAGTTCCTGCCATCGGATGTGATGGGATTAATTTATACGGCCTTTTTCCTGTGACGAATTTTTTCAAACTGCAAACATCGGTTACAACGGTTTCGGGAGATAAAATGTTTTCCAATTCATCAAGAACAGAAAGTGTTTTGTTCATAGGAGTACAAACAATAACTAAATCTCTGTATTTTAAAACATCATAAGTTTTGAATATATTATCACCGTTTTGTGATTTTGAAACAGCTATTACATCATAATTTTTTCTTAAATCTTTAAATAACGATCCGCCGATTAGTCCTAAACCGATAATCCCAATTTTCATAAAAACTCCTTAAAAGAAGGGGGCTTTGCCCCCTTGATTATTATTTTGAAATTCTGCCCGGAACAACTACTCCGCCTTTCAAATTCTTTTTATAGAATTCTACGTGCGGCTGCAATACGCTGTCCAATACTTCAGGGAATGATGTTCCTGACATGATTTTTTCAACGATTTCCTGATAAACAGTTGCGAATGCTCTTAATTGAGTTAAAGCACCTGCAGCAGCAGGAGTTAAGCCCATACCTGATGTTTGAACTGTTTCTAGGAAGAAGTTTCCTGAAACTTCATAAGATTTTGTCAAAGCATCGATATAGCTTTCAGCGTTTTCTCTGCAAACACCGTTGTCTTGAGGAACTGTCAATGCAAATGCAAGTTTGTTAGCAGGGTTAAAGTGAGCTTCTGCTGAGTGGTGCATTGCATCAGGAACTTTTGCAACTTGTTTCAATGTATCTTTAACAGATTCATTTTGCATTTGTGCGTGCCAGTAAACAGTGTTTTCAAAAATTGCACCCATATATTGGTGAACTGAAGCTTCTGTACCGTTCATTTTTGCATCTGCCCAGAAAATACCTTCTTTTAACGCATCATTGATTGACAAATCTGCTGTTAAAGATTCTGTTGAAATTTCTTGAGCTGAATTCAACATTGTTACCATATCTTCTTTTTTCATTCCTGCATAAGCAAGTGTGAATAAAGCGTGGTCGTCAAAAGCTGAGAAACGTCCGCCAACATCATCATGGATGTAAAGGTCGCCTAACCAGCCGTTTTCGTTAGAAGTTCTTCTAAGTTCACTTTTTTCAGCGTTAGCATCAGTTACTGCAATAAAGTGTTTGTTTGCTGATTTTACAGCTTCTTCTTCTGATTGACCTTTCGCAATGTAAGCATTTTTCAACATTTCTAAAACTCTCAAGAAACCGTCTTTAGTTTCAAAAGTTGAACCTGATTTTGATGCGATAAGGTAGTTTGATGATAAAACATCGTTGTCCAATCTGTATAAAAATCTTTCCAAGCTTGCGCTGTCAACGTCTGAATAAAATTCGATTGCATCACCTTTTATGTTTAAGCCGTTAATCGAAAGCATATGTTCTACAGTGTGTTTTGAACCGCCGATACCCATTACGCTTAATTTTGTCGCAGAAGTTGCTGATTTTAGGCTTTCTGCAAGTTCATAAATTTCATCAACTCTTTTAGCTTGTTCTGAAGGTAAATTTACCCAGTTTAAAAATTGTCCTTTTTTGTTAGCGCGTGATGAGAATTCGTTTACGAATTCTGAAACTTTAGAAGAATATTTTCCAAAATCCACGCCTGAAAATTTTACTGTAACATTTGAATTTTTGGTCAACATAATAGTCCCTTTCTTTTTAGTAATATTTTACTATAAAAATATATTTTAGGGTTTGTTTGTTGTCAAATCAACTTTAAATCCTTGAAAACTCGAATTTAATTCGGCAATATGCTGATGTTTTTGCTGATGGTCGTATCTGTATTTTGTCCAAATTCGTGAAACCGCGCTGAGTGTGAATCCCATAGCTGCGAGACTGAACAAGAACGGAACTCCTGTTATTATTGATTTTTGTTTAATAAGTTCTGCAAGTTCTTTTTCTTTTGTTGTTTTATTTTGTCTTGCAAGTTTTTCTGCTATTTGCGGAAGTTCTTTACGTGTCGGGATATTTTGTATAACTCCGTCTTTACCGCGTTTGATAAGTTCCGGGAATTTGCCTTTATTTGCTAATATTTTCTTAAATCCCGCATCAAGAACGGATGAGCCGAAAATTGTATATAAAACTACAAGCGGAACGCGTGTCCAAACTTCATAAAAATCAAGTTTTCCTCTGTCTTTTGCGGCACTTGAATAACCAAACAAACCAGTAGTACAAATTACTGCCAGTTGCCCTTTGCTTAGTGCGAGTTTGCCGTTATTGTTTGCAAAATCGAGTTTAAGATATTCTTTTAGGAATTTATTTGTTTTTTCTGATTTTATGTTAAACAATTTTGAGATTTGTTCACCGGGTTCAAGAAGAATTTCCGAGAATTTGCGCGCAGATTTATATTTATGTCCTTTGCATGCCAAAAGCAAACCTGCTCCAATTCCGCCTGCTGAAAGAAGTCCGGTTTTTAACAGGACACTTTTTGCATGTGTTTCAACGCGTTTTTGCTGTTCTGTATTTTCGGTTTTTTCTTTATTGAGATTGGCAACGTTATTGAAATCGCTTACTTTAAAAACTTTTAGAGTAAAAAGGTTTTTGGCAAATCCGAGCGCATATTCCATTGCAGGGATTGTGATACACCCTAAAATTATACCGCCTTTTGTTGTTGTTAGTCTGTTTTTTAACTCTTTATCAAGTTTTGATTTTTTGATTTCATCAAGATTTTTGGGGATATTTTTTGTGATTGTTTTTTGAAGTTTTTTAGGCTGTATTTTTTTGAAAATGCCGTTTCTGAATGCGTGTTCTCCGAAAAACGGTGCTGCAAAATAAAATATTCCTGATTCTAAAAATTCCAAAAATGTAAATTCGCTAAAATCGATGAAACTTCTTGACAAGACGGCTTTTGGAAACCAATTTGTCAGTGTCCCTTGAATAAATCTTGTGTGCGAGAGATTTTCTTGTGATTTTAAAAATTTGTCTAAGCGTTTTGTTGTTGGAGTAAATCCATTAATTTTTTGTATCATTTTCTTTTCCCTTATCTGTGTAAATCTTCATACTAAAAAGGACCGCCTCTCAGAGGCGGTCCTTGAAATCTTGTTTTAAATCTATCACATTCGATTTGCACAACAATGACCACCTCTTATAAGGCTTTGCATCATCATTTGCATCATCATTGTGTTAGTAAATGTCATTTTAAAAATTCCCTTTTTCCGAATTCATACTATTATAACAATAGTTTTTTGTCAATTGCTTATTATATTGAGAGAATCAGATAAGAAAAAGGTCGAATTAGGTCTTAAAATTTTTTTTAAATATTGAATAATATTAGTAGTGGTAAATGTCAGGATTTATATGAAAAAAATAATTGCTTTAATTGTTATGGTTTTAATATTATCAGGAGGAAGCTGTATGGCACAGAATTTGAATAATAAACAGAAAAGTATTGTTATGATTTCATCTTATACTGCAAACGGAGATTTACAAAATCTTGAAAAAGCCCTTAATAAAGGAATTGATGCAGGATTGACTGTAAACGAGATTAAAGAAATCCTTGTGCAGATGTATGCTTATTGCGGATTTCCGAGAAGTTTAAACGGTTTAAACACATTTATGAAAGTTGTAGAAGCAAGAAAGGATATAAAAACTGGTGTAATCGGCAAAGTTTTACCAAAAGAAACTGATAAATTTGCTTATGGCGATAATGTTCAAGTAGAGCTTACAGGCGGGCATATAAAAGGTGGAGTTTTTGAATTTGCGCCTGCTATTGACCAATATTTAAAAGAACATTTATTTGCTGATATTTTTGCACGCGGTGTTTTAACAAATCAGGAAAGGGAAATTGCTACAATTTCCGCTTTGTCTTCAATGCATGGTGTTGAACCTCAATTGAAATCGCATATTCAGATTGGAAAAAATACTGGTTTAACTGATAAGCAGGTTGAGGAAATTCTTGATTTGACAAAATATGCAAGAAGCGGAGCTTTTAATATTGGGTTGAAAAACGATGATTATTCAAAATATTTTAAAGGTCAAAGTTACCTGCAGTCATTGACAACAGAAGGAGTTAATAGTGCAAATGTAACTTTTGAACCGGGATGCAGAAATAATTGGCATATTCATCACAAAGGCGGTCAAATCCTTCTTGTAACATCAGGCAGAGGCTATTATCAAGAATGGGGAAAACCTGCTCAAGAATTAAAAACGGGTGATGTCGTAAATATTCCTGCTGGAGTAAAACACTGGCATGGCGCAGCGCCTGACAGCTGGTTTGCGCATATTGCAATTGCAGTTCCTGCAGAAGGAGCAGCGACAGAATGGCTTGAAGAAGTAAGTGATGAAGAATACAGCAAATTATAGGAGAGAATGATGAAAGTATTATTATTTAATGGTTCACCGCATAAAGAGGGCTGTACGTTTACAGCATTAAGTGAAATTCAAAAGACTTTAAATGAAGAAGGTATTAATTCGGAAATTTATCATATCGGTACTAAGTCTATAAGCGGTTGTCGTGCTTGCCGTGCTTGTGCAAAGCTTGGTAAATGTGTTATTGATGATGGCGTAAATGAATTTCTTGAATATGCAAAAGATTTTGATGCATTTATTTTAGGCTCACCTGTATATTATGCTGCGGTTGCAGGTGGAGCTGTGTCATTTTTAAACAGAGCATTTTTTACAGCTTTCATGTCAGGCAGGGGGGATATTTTCTTACATAAACCCGGAGCGGCTGTTGTAAGTGCTCGACGAGCAGGAACGACTGCCGCTTTAGACCAGTTAAACAGATATTTTACAATAACTCAAATGCCAATAATTTCCGGAAGATATTGGAATATGGTTCATGGGCAGACACCTGATGACGTTCGTCAAGATTTAGAGGGGATGCAGAATATGAGAATTCTTGCGCGAAATATGGCTTATTACTTAAAGTGTATTGAAGCAGGTAAAAATTCAGGAATTGAATTGCCTAAACAAGAAGAAGTTGTATTCACTAATTTTATAAGATAGAGGTCTTTAATGAAAAAATTATTACTATTAATTTTACCAGTATTGTTAATTTGTACAGGTTGTACATTTGTAAAAGCTGAAAATTCACAAGGAGGTCTTATGGACAAAAAAATATTAATCGCATATTTTTCTTGGGGCGGTAACACAAAGTCAATTGCTGAAAAAATCCACAATTCAGTTGGCGGCGATATGTTCAGAATTGAAACAGCAGTTCCTTATCCTGAAGATTATAATGAAGCAGCTTACGGGGTTGCTAAAAAACAACATGAAGAAGGGACTAAGCCAGAATTAAAAGATAACGGCGATGTTTCAAGTTACGATGTTATTTTTGTCGGAACTCCTGCTTGGTGGTACGAAATGGCACCTGCTGTTAAAACTTTCTTATCTGAAAATAATTTTGAAGGAAAAACTATTATTCCGTTTATTACACACGGTGGCGGCGGTAAATATACAATAGCTGAGGATATGGGCAAAATGGCAAAAGGTTCAAAAGTTTTAGAACCGCTTGTTATTTATGAAAGAGGAAACTCTGAAACTGATTCTATGACAATCGAGCAGCAGCATCAAAAACTAAAAGATGCTGCTGAGCAAAGAACAAAAGAAGTTAACGGCGGGGAAGTTAAATAGTAAAGAAGCTTACGACAAAATTCCTGAAAATAAAGAATATATTGTTGTTCCAAACGCAACCCATATTGAAATGTATTACAAACCTGAATATGTAAATCAGGCAGTAGAAAAATTAAGCGAATTTTACGGGAAAAACTTGAAAGGGAATAAATAATGTTAAAGAAAGTTTTAGCGACTATCGCTTTAAGTACAGCGTTAACTCTTTGCGCTAATGCAGGAGAAGTTCCTAATTTTGAACTGAATAACGAAACAAAAATTCCTCAATTAGGTCTTGGGACATTTATGCTTGCTGAAGGCGAAGGAGAAAGTGAAGCCTACACAGCAGCACTTACCGCTCTAAAAGCAGGATATCGTCATATTGATACAGCTCACGCTTACGGTAACGAAAGAAGTATTGGTCGTGCAATTAAAGACAGCGGAATCCCTCGTGAAGAAATTTGGGTTACATCTAAATTGTGGCCGAGCGAGTTTGGCGAAGGTAAAACCGCAGAAGCATTTGAAAAAATGCTTAAAAGATTGGATTTAGACTATGTTGATTTGGTTTATGTTCATCAGCCTGTGGGTGATGTTATGGGTGCTTGGAAAGATTTAGAAAAAGCATACAAAGAAGGAAAAATCAAAGCTCTTGGTATTTCAAATTTTGATAAAGATGAAAAGGTGTTTGATGAATTCTTTAAAACAGTAGAAGTTAAACCGCAAATTATGCAAATGGAATGTCATCCTTATGCTCAAAGAGAATACTGGCAAAAACGTATTAAAGAACAAAATATGCAGCAGGAAAACTGGTATCCGCTTGGAGGCAGACAAAGTAACGGTTTGATTTTAAAGGATAAAACTATTAATAAAATTGCGAAAGCTCACAAAAAATCACCAGCACAAATTATTTTAAGATGGCACATTCAAAAAGGATTTATTACTATTCCGGGTGCAAGTAATCCTGATTATATAAAAGAAAATATTGATATTTTTGATTTTGCATTGACAGATAAGGAAATGGAACAGATTCACAAACTAAATACAGAAAAAAGAATTTTTAATCCGCCTTATGAAGAAGCAAAAAAACGATATTTGGAAACTGTTTTACCAGATTAAAATATTTAATACGGAGAGGGTGGGATTTGAACCCACGGTACAATTACTGTACACAGACTTTCGAGATCCGCACCTTAAGCCGCTCGGACACCTCTCCAATTATTTTATATCTTTATGGTGGAATTGTTTTGTCCCTGATGCATAATCAGATACGATGTTTCCGTCACCGATAAGTTTATATTTATAAATTGTCAAACCTTCTAAACCAACAGGACCTCTTGCATGGGTTTTGTTGGTTGAAATTCCGACTTCTGCACCGAAACCATAGCGGAAACCGTCTGCAAAACGTGTTGATGCATTGAAGTATACTCCTGCTGAATCTACTTTATTCATAAAATTCTCGGCATTTTCAATACTTTTTGTAATTATACTGTCAGTATGACCGGAACCATATGTGTTTATATGTTCGATTGCTTCATCTACGTTTTTTACAGTTTTATAAGACAAAATTTTGTCACCGTATTCGTGAGCCCAGTTTTCAGGGTTTGAAACAAGTTGAATTTCTGATAACTCTAATGCGCCCAAAAGGTCGTTTTTGTATGGGAAGTTTTCATGGATTAAAAGAGTTTCCACAGCATTGCATGCACTTGGGTATTGAGTTTTTGCATCTGTAACAACTTTTATTGCCATATCAATATCAGCTGTTTCGTCCACAAATATATGACAAATTCCGTCAGCATGTCCAAGAACCGGAATTTTTGTGTTTTCTTTAATGAATTTTACCAGGTTATTTCCACCGCGCGGGATTATAAGATTTATATATTTATCACATTTTAGCATTTCTGCAACATCATCGCGTGAAAAAACCTGTTGAATAACGTTCTTGGGAAATCCTTCAACTTTTTCAAGTGCGGAATTTATTACAGACAAAATCTTTTTATTTGTATTTATGCTTTCTTTTCCGCCTTTTAGGATTACTGCGTTAGCAGATTTTATCGCGAGTGATGAAATTTGTGCAATAACATCAGGACGCGCTTCAAAGATTATGCCTAAGACACCTATCGGGCATGAAACTTTGTATAGTGTCAAATCGTTGTCTAATTCTCTCTCTAAAAGTTTTTTATTAACAGGGTCGTCAAGTTTTGCGATATCTCTGATACCTTGAATCATATCGCGCATTTTATTTTCGTCCAGTTTAAGACGGTTAAAGGTTGATTTTGTAATTTCGCCAGTTTCAACAAGTTTTTCGGCATCTTTCAAATCTTGTTTGTTCGCATCAAAAATTTCATCTTTATGTAGTTCAATTTCATCAGCGATTTTTAAAAGTGCTTGATTTTTAATATCTGTTGATAAATCTGCAATTTTTAATGAAGCTTCTTTTGCAATTTTAGCGATTTCCATTTGTTCTCCTTAAAGCAGTGTGATATTGTCACGTGTAATTATTGCATCATAATTTTTAAATCCGAGGATTTCCATAATATTGTCAGAGTGGCATCCGATTACTTTTTCGCAGGAATCAGAACCATAATTTACGATACCTCTGGCAATTTCATTATGCTGTTCGTCAAGAATTGAAATTACATCACCTTTTTTAAATTCGTTTATAACTTCGCAAACTCCGATTGGTAATAAGCTTTTTTGAGCAAGGAGTGCTTTTTTAGCACCGTCATTTACAACAATTTTGCCGATAATGTTTGTAGCATAGCCAATCCAGCGTTTTTTGTCTGATAATCCTTCATGTTGTGGTAAGAACATTGTTCCGAGTTCTTCACAATCAAAAATCTTTTTGATTACATAAGGAATTTTACCGTTAGCGATTAGAACTTTTCCGCCAAAGCGTGTAACCATTCTTGCCGCCTCAAGTTTAGTCCTCATTCCGCCGCGTCCGCCTGCTGATGCATCAGAGCCGAGTGCAAGAATTTCGTCAGTTACTTCGTCAACCCTTCTGATAATTTTTGCATTTGGATTAACTTTTGGGTTTTCATCATAAAGTCCCTCAATATCAGAAAGAATTACAAGTAAATCTGCATCAAGTTCTGAGGCAACAAGTGCCGAAAGCTTATCGTTGTCAGAAAAACATACCTGCATGTGTTCATACTGCGGGTCAACTTCAACAGTTGAAACTGTGTCATTCTGGTTAATAATCGGTACTACGCCGAGTTCAAGAAGCTTGTTTAAAGTTGTTCTTAAACTTAAATAGCGTTTTCTCAGAGAAAAATCATCTTCTGTCAAAAGAATTTGTGATGATACCAGTCCGTATGTGTCAAATCCGCTTTCGTAGATTGACATTAATTTCCCCTGCCCGATTGCGGCACAGGCTTGTTTGAGGGCTACACCTTCGGTGCTTTCAAGACCTAAACGTTTTTTGCCCAAACCTACTGCACCTGAGGTTACGACAATAACTTCTTTCCCCTGACGTGCTAAGCGTGACAAATCTTCAATAAATGAGAAAACTCTTGGCAGTGAAACATAACCGTCATCTCCTCTTAAAACATTTGTACCAAACTTGAAAACTATACGTTTTGCATTAATAAATTCTTTTCTGTCCATAGTCAAATTATATAATTGTAAAAATTTTTGCACAAGTTACTTTTTAGTAATATACTAAACTTATGAAAAACGTTAGGCAGACAAATATTAATATCCACAGGGACAGCTGGGTTGAGATAAATATTGAAAATGTTTCAAACAATATGCGTGCTATCAGAAAAAATACGCCTCAAGGAATTAAACTTCTTGCTGTTGTGAAAGCTGATGCTTATGGACACGGGTCTGTAATGCTTGCTCCGACATTATTGGCATCAGGTGCTGATATGCTAGGGGTTGCATCAATTGATGAGGGTGTTGATTTAAGACAGGCAAAAATTAACTGCGAAATACTTGTTCTCGGGGCAGTTCCTGTTTGGGCTGTTGAAACTGCTGTTAAATCTGACCTTACTATTTCGATATTCTCAAAAGAGCATCTGGAAGCATGCAGGCAAGCTTATGAAAGAACAGGTATCAAACCAAAAGTTCATATAAAGCTTGATACAGGAATGAACAGAATTGGAATTTCTACTGAAGATGCCGTTGAATTTATTAATAAGGTTAGATGTGCTGATTATCTTGATTTTGGCGGAATTTTTACTCACCTTGCAAATGCTGAAATCAGAGAAAAAACTCAAATTCAAATTGACAGGTGGAACAGTGTTATTTCGCAAATTGACACTAAAGGTTTGACTTTGCATATTCTAAATACTGCGGGTGCAATGTGTTATGATGTTCCAAATTCTAATATGCGTCGTGCAGGTATCGGTATCTATGGACTTTATCCTGATTTGCCTGATGATAATGTTAAAAAAACGAATTTGAAACCGGTTATGTCTTTAAAAGCCAGAATTGTTAATATCCACGAGGCAAAAGACGGTGAAGGCGTAAGCTACGGGCATACTTTTACGGCTCATGGGGTAAGAAAAGTTGCGACAGTACCTTTGGGGTATGCTGACGGCGTTCCTCGCTCACTTTCTAATAAGATTTGCGGAGTTTTAAACGGTAAAGAAGTTCCTCAAATCGGCAATATTACAATGGATCAAATGATGTTTGATATTACCGGTGTTGATGCAAATTTGGGTGATGTGATTACGTTATTGGATGAAAATCATTCAATTGATGAGTGGGCAAAGATTTTAGGTACAATTAATTATGAATTAACCTGTCGTTTGAAGGTTAGATTACCGAGGGTTTATACACGTGAATAATTTTGATTTAGGTATTGTAGGCGGAGGGCCTGCAGGATATACAACAGCTTTTCAGGCAAGACAAAAAGGATTGTCAGTTGTGCTTTTTGAAAAAGATAAAATCGGCGGGGTCTGTTTGAACCGCGGATGTATTCCGACAAAAGCGATTTTGCATTCTGCGGAACTTTATGAAGAATTGAAGTGTGCATCTGATTTGGGGATAAATGCTGAAAATATCACTGTGGATTATGCAAAAGTACTTGAACGCAAGAATAGTATCGTTGAGAAACTAAGAAAATCGCTTGAGCTTTCTCTTAAAAATGCAGGAGTGACGGTGATTAACGCTGAAGCTTCAATTGAGGACGGAAAAATTGTTGCAGACGGTGAAACTTATGTGTGCAGGAAAATTATTACTGCGTCAGGTTCTGTGCCGAGGGATTTTGAGGGATTAAGGTTTGACCATGAATTTGTTTTAAGTTCGGATGATATTTTAGAAATGACAACTTTACCAAAAAGTATTGTAATTATCGGCTCGGGCGCAATAGGGGTTGAATGGGCGAGAATTTTTTCTGCGTTTGGAGTTGAGGTAAGTATTATTGAGCTTGCTGAGCATCTTTTACCTTTGGCGGATATTGAGGTTTCTAAGCGGGTAGAGAGAATTTTTAAAGCAAAAAAAATTAAGATGTACCTTTCAAATGGTGTTGAAAAAATTGAAAACCGCACAGTAACTCTTAAATCAGGAGATGTTTTAGAGCCTGAATGTGTTTTGCTAGCGGTTGGAAGAATTCCTCAAAAATCGGACGGGTTATGTATCGGTGATGCGTGTGGAAAAATTCAGCTTGCACATTTTGCAATTAAGCAAGCTATTGCAGAAGTTTCAGGAATTGAGTTTGATGAAAATTTAGTGCCGTCCGTTGTTTATGGATGTCCTGAAATTGCATGGGTTGGTAAGCGTGAACAGGATTTGGAAGATGGAACTTATAAAAAATCAAATTTATTGATTTCAGCACTTGGAAAATCTCATTGTGACAACTGCACGGATGGGTTTATAAAAATTCTTTCGCAAAATGGCAAAATTGTTGGTGCGCACATTGTTGCAAAAGAGGCATCAGCTTTAATTCAACAAATAACAATCGCCATGCAGAATAACATGACGATTGATGATTTGAAAAAAGTTTGTTTTGCCCACCCGACATATTCAGAAGGGATTTTTGAAAGTTTGTTCAGATTGTAAGTCTTGCTCATTCGCGTTAAATAGTACCTGTCCAAAATGGCGGTCTGCCAAAGTTCCAATATGTGTTTGTCGGATTGAAGTCTTTATGACGGCGTCTTTTCCATTTTCTTTTTGTTTCTTTAGTTTCGCTTACTTGCTGTGTATTTGCATCTTGTACGGTTACTTCAGTTACTGTTTCTTTGTATGAGCCTGGAACTTGATAAAGTTCTGCTGATGCTGTTCCTGCAATACACAATAAGCATAAAAGTGTTATAAGATTTCTCATAAAAATTCTCCTTTAATTGTATTATAACGTTTCAAAACATGAAAATCAATATTTTTGCTATATAATTTAAATTATGCAAAGAAGATTACCTGATTATTTAAAAAGACCGATTATTGATACTGATAAAACTCGTACGGTTAGAAAAATATTAAAAACAAAATGCTTGAATACTGTTTGTGAAAATGCACGCTGTCCGAACAAAAATGAATGTTATACTAAAAATACCGCAACCTTTTTGATTATGGGTAACAATTGCACTAGAAATTGCCGTTACTGTAATATTTCTTGTGCGCGCCCGGAGCCTTTGGATTTGAATGAGCCGAAACATATTGCAGAAGCCGTAAAAGATTTGGGGCTCAAATATGCTGTCATAACATCTGTCACGCGTGATGATTTGGCTGACGGCGGGGCAGAACATTTTGCAAATTGTGTTTATGAGATTAAAAATCTTTGCGGTGATGTGAAAGTTGAGATTTTAACACCTGACTTTAAGGGTGATATTAATGCGCTGGAAACAATTATTAAAGCTCACCCAGATGTATTCAATCACAATATCGAAACGGTTAAAGAAGTGTTTAAATCTGCTCGTCCGCAGGGAAATTATGAGGTTTCGCTTGAGGTTTTAAAATATATTAAAGACAACAGCGAAATTTTGACAAAATCAGGTTTAATGATAGGTTTGGGTGAAACTTTTGAACAGATTGAAAATACAATGACAGATTTAAAAAATGCAGGATGCGATATTTTGACAATAGGTCAGTATATCCAGCCATCTAAAGAACATTTGGAAGTTTCAAAATATTACTCATTAGAAGAATATGAAGATTTAAAAGTTCTTGCAAAAAAAATCGGATTTATGAGTTTTCAAATTGGACCCTTGGTTAGAAGCTCTTATAAAGCATCTGATATTCTTAAACTTTCTTAAAATTACCCGCTTGGCTATTTGCATTTTGTAATAAAGCGAGTACAATTGTCTTATGGTAGTAGAGGAACAATTATATTCTGACATCCCGCCTACAAAGCTTAGGAACAAGGAGGAAAAATTTAAACCGGCAAAAACAAGTCGTTTTTGGCTTTGGGTTGCAAGCATGTTTTTCTTTAATATGCTTCAAAACAGATTTTATGCATTCCGTTACAAAGGTGCAGAAAATGCTGTTGAAAAAGATATTCCGACTATTCTTTTTGCGCCGCATTGCAACTGGTGGGACGGTATAGTTTTATATAATATTACACATAGAATTTTTCATAGAGAAATTCGCTTAATGGTTGAAGAATTAAACAGATTCCCGCTTTTAAGACGAGGCGGAGCTTATTCTGTAAATAAAAAATCTCCGCAGTCGGCTATGAAAGCTTTGCAGTATTCTGTTGAAGTTGCCGGAGATTTAAGAAATATGCTCTGTATTTTCCCTCAGGGAATTATCAGACCGCCTCATTTCAGACCTATTGAATTTCAAACAGGGCTCGCATATATCGCACAGAATGCTGTCAAAAAATATGGTCGAGTTAATTTAATTCCATGCGCAATTGATTATTGCTTCTTTAGAGATAACAGACCCGAAGTTGTTGTTGATTTTGGGAAACGTATAGAGCTTTCTAAAGATGCGCCTATAAACAGAAAAGATTTGACTACAATGTTGGAACAAGCTTTGACCCAAACTTGTGATGCTCAAGCTTATGATATTTCGCACGGTGAAGTTTCAAAATATAATATTTTGTTCAAACAGCATTTGAAATGGTACAGACGTATTGAACAACGCTTGAAAAGTATTGACTTACCGCCTGTTTCAGGGGTTTAAGCACTGTAACGCTTGAACGATTTTTCAATATTTTTTGAAATTGTATTTTTAACTGTATCGTATTCTGTTGTTAGGGATGAAATCTCTGTATCAAGGTTTTTCATTTTTAAATCAAGAGTTTCTTCTTTAGCATTAAGTTTTGCTTTTTCTGTATTGTATTTAGATTCTGCATAAGCAATTAATGTTTCGTCTGCAATCTCTTTAATATAAGTATCTGTGGCATAGTTGCCCTGATAATAATAGTTATCGTCTTTCATTCTTGAAACGAACATCATGCCGTTTTGAAGCATTTGTTGTAAGTATTCGTTATCATTAATTCTATCATTTTCAGTCCAGCCGTTAGCACAAATCTGATTAAATAAAGCATCATAGAATGTAGCTTGACCTAAATCATCACTTGAAACTTCAGAACCTATTTTCCATATATATTCGAAAGTTTTATTATTTGTTGCTAAGTGACTATTTGTAATTTCTCCTTTGTTTACGTTAAAAATTTCAATACCACTGCTGGTTGTTTTTGATATACCATTCATATAATCTGCAAAGTATGTTAAATAAGCATTTAACATGTTACTAATATCTAATTTCGCTTCAGATTTTGTGTCCTCAAACCAAGAGATCGCAGCATTTTTGTATGAATCACTTGTCCAACCGATATAGTTGGAGTCTTGACTTACGGGACGACCGCCATTACTACCAATTCCTAAAAATCTATTACTTTGATAGCCAAATGCGTTGTAATCAGTAGAGTTGTCACTGACGTTGCCTTTAACAATAATTTCTTGAATTGCACTTCTTGCATATTCTAATGCTTTAAGTGAATAATCATCTATTCCTAAAGTAGCAGTCAAATATTCATCCATTTGATCGAGAATATTTGTTACGATAAATTCTTGTGCATTTTGAAACATTGTTTCGTCAACATGGTCTTTATCATTTTTATTCCAAAGATAAAGATCTGCACTTGTGCCATCTCTACGACCAATTAAATCTCCCAAATTAAATGTTTTAGTTCCGTTACTATCTATTAAATCATTACCAGCATCATCTTTAAGTTTTAACTCGGCGTCATCTCCATGTTTCCAAGCGTCATTTAAAGTGATATTTATAGTAGCTCCTGATTCGTTTAAGTAGTCTAAAAATTTATCTATATTACCAGATTCAGTCGCAATTGCAACATTAGCACCACCACCAAAGCCTGCAGCTTGGTTATATGGGAGACCGGTTATTGTTTCTGCTAATTTGTTTGTAATTAAACCTGCTCCGGCAAGACCGCCAATGAATGCATTACGCATATCTTCTGACGGTAATGTTCCCAAACCTTCTTGCGGAATACCTGCTTTGCGTGCTGCTGCAGCATATTTAGAATTTAGGGTTACTCTGCCTAATGAGTCAGAAATAATTGTTGGCATGTAGTTGTTTAGTGCAGATGGATACATTAGTAAACCATATGACAATTGTGTGCTGGTGTCGCCTTTACCGTAGTAATCATATATTAATTTAGTTTGGTTTAATGAATTTTGATATTCATTTGAAAGGTCAGCAAGCTCTCTCGCCAATGCAATTTTTTGGTGAGACAGACGCATAGATTCAAATTCACAGTCGGATTTTCGTCCTGTGATTGATAATAGTCTAGCTTGTCCTGCTGCTAATCCCATTTTTTACCCTTTCCGTAAATCTTGGTTGAACTGTTTGGTTTTCTGTCAGTCGCTTTCGCTCCCGTTTTACCTTTCCTAGTAACGTTCATGTAGGATTACGGAATTTTTGTTTGAAAACTTTAAAAAGTTACCTTGTTTTGTAACAAATGTTTACAATTCAAATAAGTGTAAATCAGCCCCTATTAAGTATTGTAAAATTACTACCTTTGTAATACTTTTAGATGATGAGAAATTTTCAAAAAGTGGTATAATATAAGTAAGGTAAATTGAAATTAGAATAAAATTTTAATTCCGTTGCGGGTACGGAAACTCAGAAAGGCGGAAGTAAAATGAGCAGTCTGCAGTTTCACAATGATTTAGACAGATTAATAGATGTTTTGCCTGACAAGGTCAGAAGGTACATCACCTATGAGAAAATGGAAGATGTTATCGAAATTGTTCTTGATATAGGGCGAACCCCTGAGATTAGACATGCAGGTGGTAAAATAGAGTATTTGGGTGACGAATTTGTCGTAGAAGATGATATTAATTATATAACTTGCAGGTTACAGGAGTTTACATCCGATAACCGTTCCGGAATTCCTGGAACACTTCACAGGATTAGTGCTATTAGAAACAGGCAGGGTAAAATAATTGGTTTAACTTGTAGAATCGGTAGAGTTGTAACAGGAACTATTGCTTGTATTAAAGACATCTGTTTGATGAATAAGAGTATTCTCTTTTTAGGGCGTCCGGGTGTTGGAAAAACTACTAAGTTAAGAGAAATTTCGAGATTGGTGGCTGATGAACTTGCCAAGCGCGTCGTTATAGTAGATACTTCAAACGAAATTGCGGGTGACGGTGATACTCCGCACCCTGCTATCGGTCATGCAAGGCGTATGCAGGTTACTCAGCCCGAGTTTCAAAAAGACATTATGATTGAGGCTGTTGAAAATCACACTCCCGAAGTTATTGTTGTGGATGAAATTGGTACGGAAGCAGAAGCACAAGCTGCACGTACTATCGCAGAACGCGGGGTTATGTTGATTGCAACAGCTCATGGTAATAGTTTGGAAAACTTAATCAAAAACCCGACTTTATCTGATTTGGTCGGAGGTATTCAATCTGTTACATTGGGTGATGATGAAGCGAAACGCAGGGCTTCTCAAAAAACTGTTTTGGAAAGAGAAAAACAGCCGACTTTTGATGTTGTAATTGAAATTTTGGACAGAAATACGCTTGCTGTCTATAAAGATACTGCAGAAGCTGTTGACTATATCTTGCGCGGATGGCCGATTAGACCCGAGATTAGAAAAGTTGATAAGACTTATGAAACTCCGCAAAAAGAAGAACCAAAATTATCAGATATTCCAAAGGAAATTGACAAGCTTGAAAAGAAAATTGAACATAATACTGACAGTTTGAAGTTTTCTTTCTCAAGAGAAAAATATGTTGAAGATATAAAAACATCTTTCAAAAAGATTTATTTATATGCAGTTTCACGTACTATTGTCGAAAAGGTTATCGAGCGTTTGGATTTGAATGCGGAAGTTACGCGAAGTATTGAAGATGCTGATATAGTAATTGCGCACAAAAATTTTGCCAAAGGCGGTGCTAAAGTTTTGAGTGTTGCAAATGATTATCGTTTACAGATTTTCTATGTAAAAACCAATTCAATGGCTCAAATCCAGAAAGTTTTGAAAGAAGCTTTGGATATTGTGGAAACGTCAGAAACTTTGTGCGGATATTATGATGATGCAGAACGCGCTTTGGATGAGGCAAAAGCTGCGATTAATAAGATATTGGCGGGTGAAAAGGATGTTGAATTAACTCCTCAAAACCAACATATCAGAAAGCTGCAACATGAACTTGTAGAACAGCATAATTTGGAAAGCAAATCTATCGGTGAAGGCAACAACCGCCACTTAAAAATCGTTGGTGGAAAAGATTTTCATCAATAGTTCTAATACCTCGCTCGGCTTTCCTGCGCCTCGCGTTAAATGCCACCGTTCGCGTTTGTGGGCAAAAGCGCGGTTTCGCCCACAAACGCTCAACTCTCAAATTGTTACACAATTTTCGTGGCTCTGCTCGGCTTGGACTTGACAAAGAAGAGAAAATCGTAAATAATGTGAATATAGGGAAAGAACCCTAAGAGGGTCTAGTCTCTTAAGGTTCTTCTTAACTCCCTATTTAAGTAGTTTAAGTGCTATGATTATCGCTAAGATAAGCCATAGCGCTTTTTCAGTTATACTGAATTCCACAGTTATCACCTCCTTTCTGACCAATTTCTCTTAACAAGTGTGTGTCAGCTTTCGGTGAGCGGGAGCTTACCCTAATTATTTGCGTTTTTTGAACTCTATATCATAGCCAAGGATATCAGCGATCTGGCGAATTTCACGGTATCTTATAGTTTCGTTTTTTAGCTTTTGAGAAAGACTGCTCATAGCAGTACGTTTGTTTTCCGTTTTATATAATATGCTTGCTATTTCTGTCATGGTTTTAGCTTCTTTAGCAAGTAATGATTTTATTTCGTCTTTAATTCCCATATTCTTATGATAATATACTTGACAACTTTTGCATATTATTGTATAACATGTTTATAAAAATATAAACAAGATAATATTTTTATAAACTATAATAAAGAAAGGTGAAGCTATGGAAACAAAAGATGTGGTAATTAAGAAATTTGAAAAAAGAATTGATGGACTGAGAAATACAATGATACAAAATATTTGTGATCTCCAAGAGATACTGAACGAAATGGATAATTCACTGAATATTATCAGTTATCTTTCATATTTGAAGGAAGATTTAACAAAAAAAGACGGAGTTTAAAAACTCCGTCTTTTTAGTTTATGTGCGTAGCACTATTTTTTTTCAACAACTGCTTGAGCTGCTGCAAGTCTTGCTTGTGGTAATCTGAATGGTGAGCAAGATACATAATCCAAACCAATTCTGTCACAGAATTTTACTGAATCAGGATCGCCGCCGTGTTCACCGCAAACACCGCCAACTAGTGCAGAGTTTACTTTTTTACCTTTTTCCATAGACATTTCGATTAATTGTCCAACACCTTTTGTATCAAGTGTTTCGAATGGGTTAGAAGGTAAGATTTTTTGTTCAACATATCTGTTCAAGAATTTACCTTCAGCATCGTCACGTGAGTAACCGAATGTCATTTGTGTTAAGTCGTTTGTACCGAATGAGAAGAATTCTGCGTATTCAGCGATTTCATCAGCAGTTAAAGCTGCACGAGGAATTTCAATCATTGTACCGAATTTGTACTCAACTTCAACACCTTTTTCAGTCATAACTTCTTTTGCTACACGAACTAAGATTTCTTTAGCAACTTTAAGTTCGTTTACGTGACCGATAAGAGGAATCATTACCCAAGGTTTAACAGCAACACCTTCTTTTTTCAAGTCACAGCAAGCTTCGAAGATTGCTCTTACTTGCATTTCGTTGATTTCAGGGTAAGTCAAACCTAAACGGCATCCTCTCAAGCCCATCATTGGGTTAGATTCTGACAAACCTTCTACGATGTGAAGCATTTCTTCTTTTTCAGAAGCGTCTTTGCCTTGAGCTTTAAGAGTTGCAACTTCAGCGATTAAGTCTTCTTTAGAAGGCAAGAATTCGTGAAGCGGCGGGTCTAAAAGTCTTACTGTAAGCGGTTTGTCGCCTAAAGCTTTGAACATTGCATAGAAGTCAGAATATTGCATTGGAAGAAGTTTTGCTAATGCTTCTTTTCTTGCTTCAGGAGTACCTGCAATAATCATTTTTTGTACCCAAGGAAGTCTGTCCGGATCCATGAACATGTGTTCTGTACGGCACAAACCAACACCTTCAGCACCGAATTTCAAAGCGTTTTCGATATCTTTAGGAGTATCAGCGTTAGCTTCAACTTTCATTCTCTTGATTTCGTCAACCCATCCGAAGAATGTATTCCAGTTATCATCAATTTTAGCTTCTACAAGTTTAACAGCGCCTTCCATAACGATACCTTTACCACCGTCAAGAGAGATGATTTCGTCTTTGCGGTAAACTTTTCCGTCACAGCCTGTTAAAGTTTCGTTAACCAAGTCGATTTTCAAGTCTTCACAACCTGAAACGCAAGGTTTACCCATACCTTTAGCAACTACAGCTGCGTGAGATGTAGCACCGCCGCGAAGAGTTAATACACCTTGAGAAACTGCCATACCGTGAATATCATCAGGACAAGTTTCTACACGAACAAGGATAACTTTTTCACCTGCTTCACCGCGTTGAGCTGCTTCTTCAGTATCGAATACGATTTTACCTACAGCAGCACCCGGAGATGCGTTTACACCGTTACAAATTTTGTGTGCTTCTGCCAATGCTTTGTCATCGAAGCAAGGTAAAAGGATTTGGTTTACAGAATATGGGTCAACAAGCTGGATAGCACGTTCTTTTGTGATGATTCCTTCTTTTTCCATTTCAACTGCAATTCTGATAGCAGCAGCTGCTGTTCTTTTACCGTTACGAGTTTGCAAAATCCACAATTTACCTTTTTCAATTGTGAATTCCATATCTTGAACATCTTTGTAACCTAATTCAAGTTTTTTAGCAATATCAACATATTGTCTGTATAAGTCAGGCATTTCTGTTTCAAGTTCTTCGATAGGTTTCGGAGTTCTGATACCAGCAACAACATCTTCACCTTGAGCGTTTGTTAAGTATTCACCGTAGAATTTGTTTTCGCCTGTAGCAGGGTTACGAGTGAACGAAACACCTGTAGCACAGTCGTCGCCCATGTTTCCGAATACCATTGTTTGAACGTTAACTGCAGTACCGAAGTTGTGGTCGATTTTATTCATGTTTCTGTAAGCAATTGCACGAGGAATGTTCCAAGATCTGAATACTGCTTCAATAGCTTCTTGCAATTGAACGTATGGGTCTTGAGGGAATTCTTTGCCTGTAACTTCTTTAATAATGTTTTTGTATACAGGGATTAAAGATTTCAAACCTTCAGCAGAAATTTTTGTATCTTCTTTAACGCCTTCACGTTCTTTAACTTTTTCAAGTTCTGATTCGAAGTATTTTTGTCTGTCCATTTCCCAAGCTACAGAACCGAACATTGTCAAAAATCTTCTGTATGAGTCGTAGCAGAAACGAGGATTGTTAGTAAGCTTAATCATAGCTTCAACAGTTTGGTCGTTCAAACCTAAATTTAAGATAGTTTCCATCATACCGGGCATTGAAAGTCTTGCACCTGAACGTACAGAAACTAAAAGTGGATTTTCGCTGTCGCCGAATTTTTTGCCTGTTTGTGCTTCAATATCTTTCAATGCAGTTTTAACTTCATCCATCAAACCTGCAGGCATTTTATTTCCGTGATTAATATAATCCATACAAGTTTCTGTAGTGATTGTTAATCCCGGAGGAACGGGTAGTCCTAAATTAGTCATTTCAGCAAGGTTAGCACCTTTACCGCCCAAAAGATTGCGCATATCGGCGTTGCCCTCTCTGAACAACCATACTCGTTTTTCTGTCATAGTAAATTCTCCTTTTTTCTTACAGAATTATCTTCTTTTCTATAAGAAAAATTGTACCATGAACATGATTATTTGCTACTAAAATAATCGCAAATCAAAACTTTCTTGCGCGGAAGTAAGTTTTTAAGCCCGTCGATAAATTTGTTTTTGTCCAGATTTTCTAATTCTTTTTTTAGGATAGCTTTTTCAAGAACGACTTTATTATACAAATCTGAGCACACAGAACTTTTGTCAATGTGTTCTTTTAATTTAGCTAATTGAATCTCTTTTTCTCTAATGGATTTTATCAATTCGTTTTTCACTATAGACCTCTTTGTACTTTATCAGGATATAGCCTATTGTAAATTTATAAATCGACTTTTTAGTTGATTTCGGCATTAAACATGCAATAAATCATACTCATAACCTATTTTTAGAGCTTTCATATTTAGCGGTAACAAATTCTTTCTGTGCGGTGGAAGAACCGTATCGAGTGCTTTTTCGATGATTTCAAGATTTAATAATCCGCTTGCTTTGGCAAGAACTCCTAATGCAAGTATATTAGCCATTCTTACATTTCCCAGCTCATCGGCTGATTTTGTAATTGGTGCAAATACATATTTTATATCAGAACGGGTTTTTGCTTCTTTTACAAGAGTGGAATTTGCAATCATGCATCCGCCTTGTTTTATTTTTGGTAAAAATCTGTCGAAAGATGCTTGGTTTAGCGCAACTACAAAATCTGCATCAGCTTTATTAACTTCTGATACTTCATCGTCACTCATAACGATTTCGCAATTTACTGTTCCTCCGCGCATTTCAGCACCATATGAAGGATACCAGGTTACGTTTTTATCTGAAAGCATAAATGCGTTAGCAAGCACTTCACCTGCCAATAATACGCCTTGTCCGCCAAATCCTGCTATTATAAAATTTCTTTCCATTTTTTTACACCACAGCTTACGATTATCGTAATGCCGCCTTTCATATATATTCTTGTTTTCTTATATGTCACTTTATGACCGGCTTTGTTCTACTAATGCACTCGGGTATCAGATTAAATTTGTTTTATCTCCCTGATATTTGTCCCTCGCATCTGTTTTGCTTTATCAGTTTTGAGTTTGATCCTTATAAATACCCGGTTTAAATACCTGCATCATTTCATTTCTTACTCTGTCATGTGCTTGTTCCGGTGTCATTTTCCAGTTTGTCGGGCAGGTTGAAAGTATTTCTACAAACCCGAAACCTAAACCTTTGATTTGAACTTCAAAAGCCTTTTTGATTGCCTGTTTTGCTTTTCTGATGTTTGCAACCGTATCCAATGAAACTCTTGCAGAAAATGCTGTTCCGTCGCAAAGTGCCATGTGTTCTGCAATTTTAATCGGGTAACCGTAATATTCAAGATTTCTGCCTGTTGGGGAAGTTGTTGTTTTTTGTCCGACAAGTGTTGTAGGACCTAACTGACCGCCTGTCATGCCGTAAGTTGTGTTGTTAATACATATTGCAGAGAGATTTTCACCTCTTAGTGCTGCGTGCATGCTTTCTGCAAGTCCGATTGATGCAAAGTCGCCGTCACCTTGATATGTAAATACAAACTTGTCAGGCTGAGCTCTTTTTACACCAGTTGCAACGGCTAAAGCTCTTCCATGCGGTGCTTCTATAGCGTCAACATTTAAAAAGTCATATGCTGTAACCGAGCAACCGATTGCAGCTGTAAGGATTGCATTATCTTTTAATCCCAATTCATCCAAAACTTCTGCAACAAGTCTTACTGCAACACCATGGTCACAGCCCGGGCAGAATGAAAATTTTGTGTTTTCTCTTAAAGATTTTGGTAATTTAAATACTTGTGTCGCCATTACAGCACCTCAATTCTTGAAACAATTTCATCAGCAGACGGCGGAGCGCCTACACCTTTGTTTATAAGTTCAACAGGGCATGTGCCGTTAACGGCAAGTCTTACGTCGTTAACCATTTGACCCATATTAACTTCTACTGTTATAAACTTTTTAACTTTTTCAGAAAGTTCTGCAAGTCTTTTTGACGGGAATGGGAACAGGGTGATTGGTCTGAAAAATCCTGCTTTAATTCCTTTTTCTCTAAGTTTTTTCATTGCAGTTTTAACGTTTCTTGAAGTGCTTCCAAAGCTTACAAGAATAATATCAGCATCTTCTGTGTTAATTTCTTCCCATTCGGTTTCATTATCTTCGATAGCTTTATATTTTGCATAAAGTTTATCTAAGAACTTACATTGATTGTCGGCTAACGGCGCATATGAACGGATAACTCTGCCGTCTCTACCTTTTGCACCTGTTAATGCCCAATCAGAATTATCGATTTTCGGGTAAGGATATTCGCCAAATTCAACTGGTTCCATCATTTGTCCCAATAAACCGTCTGCAAGTAATACTGTCGGGTTTTTGTATTTGTGAGCTAAATAGAAAGCTTTGTAGGTTAAATCAACGCATTCCTGAACTGTTGACGGGGCAAGAACAATAAGTTTATAATCGCCGTTTCCGCCGCCTTTTGTAGATTGGAAATAATCGCCTTGAGAAGGATAAATATTTCCTAAACCCGGACCGCCTCTCATAACGCTTACCAATACAACGGGGAGTTCATCTGCTGTTGCGTAAGATAAAGCTTCCTGCATCAATGCAACGGCGCATGATGAAGATGATGTCATGGCTTTTGCACCTGTTGAACATGCTCCCAAAACCATATTAATTGCGGCAAGTTCGCTTTCTGCAGAAACGTAAGCTCGTTTCAATTCCTGCATTTTACCGCTCATAAATTCTCCGATTTCACTCTGCGGTGTAATAGGATAGCCAAAATAGCAATCACATCCTGCAATTACCGAAGCGTTTGCAATTGCGTAATTTCCTTTTGTTAAAACTTTTTTATTTGTACCGCAACATACGGTTCCCATAGCATTTACCTTTCTTTATTTCCAAAACCTAATGTGGCTACGTGCGTAGCACCTCCGTAATCGCTAAATCTGGACATCTTGCTGCACACATTGCGCACCCCAAGCATTCATTGTTCGGGTCGCAGAATTCTACAACGTGATTGCCCAGAGCGTTTGTTTCCTGTCCAATTTTAATTAGTTTTTTCGGGCATTCGCTAACACATAAGTAACATGCCTTACATTTATTTTTATCTATCTTTATATAGCTCATCTTAAAATTCCCCTACCAAAATATTATATCACCGAAATACCAAGCGGACACTTTAATCTTTACAATTGTAATAATAATTGCAAAGTTTCCTATGGTTCTGTTAAAATAATAGGGGATAATTGTAAGAAAGAGAAAAATATGCAGACAGAAATTGCTGAAATATTAAATAATATGCGTGAAGAAAATCAACGCAATATCGAAAATTTTGAAAAAGTTCTCTCAGGAATTAACACAAAACTTGAGGCAATGGATGAAGATAATGAAGCAGTTGATTTGGTAAGATTTTATATTGCCGAGCTTAAAAAAGCTATGGAAGACAGGTTTAATGCTGCTCTTATCAGGTACGATGCGTTTGAAGCTTCTTTTGACGGTATTATTACTGCTCAGGCTGAACTTGCAAAGACTTCTGAATTAAAAGATTTATTTGAAGTTTTCAGTGCACATAATAATGTGTTTATGACAGAAATTTCAAATCAAAAAAATCTGCTGGATATTCTTGATGTAAAATTATCTCAAATTGATGAAAAAACTGTTGATAAAGAAGAATTGACATCTATGGTTCAGGATGTTTCTCTTGATTTGTCCGTTTTGGGTGAAAATATTCAAAAAACTTTTTCTGAAGTTGAAGAAAAATTAAATGATTTGGATATGTCGGAACAGTTTAACAGAGTTAATGAAGCTGTTGAAGAACTTAAGGGGCTTGTTGCTTCTGCTCCTGATTATTCGGGAGAGTTTCAAAATCTTGAAAAAAATCTTGAAAATATTTTGACAGAAGCTGATTTTGCAGATTTTAAAGAAAATATTGCTGATTTTGTACAGAAAATTATTGATAATTCATCAGCCCTAAATGCTGAGTTGTCATTTAGTACCGAAAGGATTTTAGATTCGGTAAATTCAATTGATTATTCTGATTTGAAAGATGATTTGTCTGTTTTGAAAAATTGTTTGGATGATTTGAAACAGGTTTCTTATCAGGCAGCGTTTGATGAAGTTTCGGCTGTTTTATCAGATATTGGAAATAATTTAAATGAATTAAAAGCTGTGTCTTATCAGGCTTCTTTCGAAGAACTTAACGGGCTTTTGGTGCGTATCGGTGAGGATGTACAGATTTTACGGTCTTCTATCGGTGCAGATGTGCAGGAAAATTACTGCGCGGTTAAGGCGGGACTTGATGAGCTTATTTTAAATCTGCATGATATTAAAGATGATTTGTCAACTGTTGGTGAAGATGTTAAAGAAAATTCAAATAATAATTACAGTGCTTTAAAAAATTATCTTGAAGAAGTTTCTTTAAATATGAGTTCTTTACTTGATAGTATCGGTATTTTGAAGACAGATACAGTTATCAGCAGAGAAAAACTTTATGAGATTAACGAAAAAATAGATAAGCTTGAACCTGTTGATTATTCTTATGATTTACAGCAGATGTCGTCTAAATTGGATGATTTAGCTGATGACAGCGCTTCTGTTTCTGCAAATATCGAAGAAAAATTTGAAAATATCAGAGAACTTGTTGAATCTCTTGATAATTCAGAAGCTGTAAAACTCCAGTTTGAAGGCTTTGAAAAAGCTTTTACTCAAATTGTTACGGCAGAAGATTTCTTGCATTTTAAGGCGGAATTTACGGAATTTATCCAAAAAATTATTGATAATTCGAATGCTTTATATGACCACTCTAATTCTGTGAGAGAGCAGGCATTTGAGGGGTTTGAAAAAGTTAACTGTGCTCTTGCTGATTTATCTGCTAATGTTAACTATTTGAGAGATATTTCTTCTCAAAAACCATCTGAAATTTTGGATAATATTAATTCTTGTATTAATGAAGCTGTTGAAAAATTAAATTCTGATTCCGATATGAATTTCGGCGATTTGAAAAATTCGTTTGAAAAAATTGTATCAGAGATTGCTGAGATTAAAGATGATTTTGCTCAGAAAAATGATGCAAATGTGTTTAATATTTCATCAGGATTTGACAAGGTGAAAATGTCTTTGGAAAATCTTGTATCTGCGCTTCATTCAATGGGGGCATCAAGTGAAAGTATTTCTGCAATTGATGAGAAAATCAGCAGACTTAATGATGTGATATCTTCACTTTCTTCTGATTTATTATTGAAGCAGGATGAAGTTGTTCAGCATATTAGTGATTCTGATGAAATTCGTTTGTCACAGATGAAAAGTATAAGTGAAAATATTGACGGTATCAGAGGATATATTGATGAAGGCGTTGAATGTCTAAAACAATATTTAGCTGAATTGGAAGTTTCTGCAAATTCTGCGAAAAGTGCGGGAGATGAAAAATTAACTCAGAAACTTTTGGATTTGGAAAGCACACTTGTTCAAAGTACAAATGAGTATGAACAGAAAATGGAGCTTTTGCAGGCAAAAATTACTGAATTTGCTCATATTGTTGAAAACAGTAATTCTGATACTGAGGGTAAGATATCATATTCACTGGATGAGATTCAGAGTATAAAAGCTGAGCTGGAAGTTTTAAATGACGGTTTAAAATCTTCTAAACTATCTGTTGATGAGAAATTTGGCGAAACAGTTTCTTTGATAGATGCGGGTATTGAAAATATTATATTTAACCTTACAAATCTTACTGATAATGTTGTAAGCGGTGTAGGCGCTTCTTTTAAAGAAAATGTTTTAGGAATTGACGAAAAATTTGACAGTTTATTTGAAAATATAAATGATATTAAAAATCAGCATACACTTAATAATGTTGATTTAATTCAGGATATAGAAAATAAAGTTACTGCATTGAAAGATGAATTAGGACTAATAAATTCAGATATTGCAAGTGCTTTAGAATGTAAATCCGAAGAAATTATTCGCGCATTTGAACCGGTGAAGACTGGAATAGAAGAATTTGCCGGATTTGAGTTTGAAAAAATTCTTACTGATTTAAAATCTCAGATTGAATTGGCATTTATGAATTTTTCTGTTGATATTAATAATGAGTTTGCTTCGAATTCTCAATCTGTTTCAAAGCTGGAACAGGCATTTAAGGAAACTTTTAACAGGTTGAGTGATATTGATGCCTGTGTTAGCGAAAAAATTCAGGATAATATTGAACTTTTAAATGTAACATTGGAAAATTCATGCCGTGATATAAAAGTTAATATTGAAGGTAAGATAGAAGACCAAATTGGCGAGTTAAGAGATTATTTTGATGTCGCGCTTAACAGTAATAATGTTGAAAATTCTATCAGTGATTTAAAAGACAGTTTTGGTATAATGGTCGATGAAATTAATACAAAACTTGATGTTATTGCAACTGATACGACTTTAGATGATTTGAAAGATGATTTTGAAACTCAAATTGGTGAAATCAGTTCTAAACTCGATATAATTGTTTCCGATACTTCTGTAGATGAACTTCATGACAGATTTGATGAGATTTTGGAAAATAATAACAAGATTTCAGATTCCGTTCAACAATTTAACGGAAGATTTGATAATCTTTCTCAGACAGAAGAACATGTTTCCGATATGATTTCTGCTTTGCATGCAAAGGTTGACGCTCTTGTTGATGATAGTTCAGAGTTTGATATTTTGGAAGAAATTGATGTTATTAAAGATATTATCTTTGAACAGCGTAAATTCTTTGAAGTTTCTTCTGATGAGAAAGCTTCTGCTATTGATAAATATTTGAGAGATGTTCTTTTAAAACTTGATAATGTTGATTTGGAAAGAAATGCAGAAGATATTAAAGAAGCAATTTTAGGTGCTCTTGTTTCTCTTGTTGACCAAATCTCATTTGTGGAAGAAACAGAAGAGATTAAGGATTTTGTTGAAGAAAAAACTGAACAAATTAATCAAAATTTGATTGATGTTAAAAACCAGTTAAAACAGTTAACTTCACCTGGTGATGATTTTGATTATACATATACACTGCAGGATGTAGAATCTGATATTGCAAAATTAAGACTTGCTGTTACAAATATGTCAGGCAATGATTTTTCAGAAGTTACTGATGAAATTAAAAAAATTGTTGATGCTGTTGAAGGTTTGGAAAACTCTTTAACGCAGGAACAGATTGTTGATTTGAAATCTGATATTGAAAAATTAAACGAAGATATTGTAAGTATAAGTTCCCGTACTAATAAACTGCTTTTGACTTCTGATGAATCTTATAAAGCTCTAAATGACGGGTTAAATAATTTCAGTAATATTATATATAAACTTGAAGATAGAATTAACTATCTTGATAACACTGAGGCGAGTGAAAGAGTTGAAAGAAAAATTGACAGCATTCATTCTCTTGCGGTTGAGGCGGATAATGCTAACAAAGTTTCACGTCAGGTTATGATGTATCTTGGAGAATGGATTGATTCTGCAGGTGAAAACATTTCTGAAATCAGTGAAAAAACTGCAGAAATCGACAGTATTAAAGAAAGTATTCAAGAGTTAAGAGAAATTATTCCTGAAAAAAATCTTATTCTGGATGATATAGAACGTAAATTTGAACGTCAGGAAGAAAGAATTGACAGATTGGAAATGGGATTGGATAAGGTCCTTTTGATACTCGAACAAAAAGATGATACGATATTAGCAAGTAAGGTGGATAATATTGAAAGACTTCTGTCCGCTCTCGGTACGAATATAGAAAAGCTGACTTCTTATGTTGATGAAGAATAAATTAATCTCTGATTTAAAAAAAGAATTACCCTGCGTATTGGATACACTAGAGGAAAGGTATGCTTATTCTCAGGATGCGTCAAATTTAAGACGAATAAGTAACATTGCTGATGCTGTTGTTTTTGTTGAAACTGTTGAAGATGTTCAGCATGTTGTAAAAATTGCCAATAAACATAAAACCCCGATAATCTGCCGCGGTGCAGGGACTAATGTTGTTGGAGCATGTTCTGTTGTGCATGGCGGAATTATCTTAAACTTTTCAAAGATGAATAAGATTAAAAAGATTAATCGCGACAATATGACAGCAATTGTTGAACCTGGGGTGGTGCTTGGAGATTTACAAAAAGAGGTTGAGAAGCTCGGATTATTTTATCCGCCTGACCCGTCAAATCTTGCAGTATCAACTATCGGCGGAAGTATTGCACAGGCATCGGGCGGTGCAAAGTCTTTTAAATACGGAACAACAAAAGATTATGTAATTGATTTGAAAGTTGTTATGGCAAATGGTGAGATTTTGCATACGGGGGCTAATACGATTAAAAATGCAACAGGTTATAATCTCGGAAGTTTATTTGTCGGCTCGGAAGGAACACTCGGTATTGTTGTGGAAGCAACTTTGAAACTTATTCCTATGCCTGAGAGTAAAAAAGTTATAATGGCATATTTTGATTCTGCAGCGGATGCGGTTTTGGCTGTTAATTCTGTAATTGAGCAGAGAATTTATCCTGCAACTATTGATTTTATGGATAAAAATGCTGTTCAAACCGTTGAAAGGTTTTATCCTGCAGGACTTTTGACAGAAAAAGAAGCACTGTTGCTGATTGAAATCGATGGGTTTGAATGTTCAATGGATTATCAGGAAAATATTATTGTGAATATTTTGAATAAATGTAATGCATCTGAAATTCAAGCTTCTCATAATAAAGATGAGTATAATAAAATTTGGACAGCAAGACGTTCTTCAATGGGAGCCTGTGCAAGATTAAAGCCAAATGTTACAACGGATGATGTTATTGTTCCGCGCGAAAACTTGGCTGAATTAGTTTTGGGTATTCGTGGAATTTGCGAGCGTTACGGACTTGATGTATGTATGGTCGGACATGTAGGCGACGGCAGTGTTCATCCGCAAATCCCAATTGATTATAATAATGAAGACGAATACAAACGTTATAAACTTGCAAAAAGCGAGATTTATGATTTAACTGCGAAGCTTGACGGAATTTTATCAGGTGAGCATGGAATAGGTTCGGAAAAACGTAAACATATTCATAAGGTTGTAAATTCTGTTGCATTGGATTACATGCGACAAATCAAAAAAACATTCGACCCGAATAATATATTAAACCCGTATAAGATTTTTTAAATAATATTGCCTTTTTGCTATTTTAATATATAATCAAATCAAGGGTAGTATCACCTTACCTCTGACACACGAATACTAAGAACAGGGTCAGAAAGGAGGGTAAAGCTATGATTGTTGAAATATTGACAACAATAACAAAAGCCCTAGTTATACTAGAGCTTTTAGCTAAATTAATTTTAGCAATTCTACAATTATAGGGTACTAAGTGAAGTCCTTGACAGCCGGCTAAGATTGTCAGGGGCTTCCCCCTATGCATATATTATTTACGATTTTGTTAAATTTGTCAAGTATATGCCCCCTGGAGGGGGGGGCAGAGGTTCCATAAAATCAGCCGTATTACTTTATTCACTAATAATTAGTGCTGTTTGGTTGAAGCTGTTATAGAAGAACTTGAAGAAGTCAGAATGTTATTTTTGGATTAAAATGTTGTTATGGATAAATATCAACTTATTCAATATTTTAAATCTTTAGGGCTGTCTGTGCATACTACAACAAAGGCGCGCGGTCATCAGGGGTTTTTTCTGAAAAATCGTATTGATATTTCCAAAAATATTCCCGAAAATCGAGTTGTTCCGACACTTTTACATGAATTTGCACATTATATTCACTCAAAAATTGAACCTGATATGAACAGAACCGGCGGAACATTGCAGGCTTTATTCGGATCTGAAAAATTCAAAGACGAACTAATTAAAGTCACTAATTTTGTTGATGAAAATTCACTCTGTGTAAGACTTTATGAACACAAAGACAGAGTTAAACAAAAAATTAAAGAGCAGGAAGCAATTATAAAAGAATATTATCCGAAATTTCAACGTTCTAAAAAGTTTAAAGAGTTTGATAAATATATTAAAAAATCAAATGCACGCTACCTTTTAAAATATGATCGTGTAAAACTTATTGAAGGCGGTATCTTTAGGCGAACTGCAAAGCTTTATACAATAGACAATATTGAAAAAGATTTTACCGATATGCCGAAAGCGTTTGTCTCATATATAAGGTTAAAGTCTTATCAAAAGAAGCAATCGCGGATTTCGGCGCGTATTAATAAATACAGAAAGTATTACGAAAAACCCTGTGAGCTTTTTGCACGTTTTGTCGAAGGAATTTATCTTGACAGAGAATGGGTTGAGGCTATTGCACCCAATATTTCAAAAGAATTTTTTGACCGATTGGACGACGGGTATTATATGGAGCTTAAAAATGTCTTTACACAATTTGTGTATATGCTTCCAGCCGTCAGATGATGCAAATTGAATAAACTGAACATTTTCTTTGTCTTTGAAATGTTTAACTATAAAATCAGCAGCATAAAATTTGCCTATTTGCATGAATGTTTTCCGTCCCAGCTTAATTTGTCAGGGCAGTGCAGATAATCCATATTTTCATTATATAAAGCCCAAGCTGTGCATGTGCCAAAAGCTTCTCCGTAACCGCTTGTACCGTTGCATGCTGTAAAGTTTTCTATATTGTGGTCATCTTTTGCACCCAGAGGTAATAATTTATCCTGCATTATCAAAAATTTAAAGACATCAACTCCGTTTCTGTTCGGACCTTTGAAACCGTTTGTATCAACAAGTATTTCTCCACATTTATACAGATAATGCGAGTAATTTGATGGATACTTACACCAATTGCTTGTATATCCGTCACCGACATAAGCTTTTATCTGGATAACCGAACCGTCAGCTAAAAAATATTTTACAGCTCCATTAGAATAATAATCAAAAGGGTTGGTTGTCCAATATTTTGTGCCGTTTCGGTTATGAATTGCCGGGGATGCGCAAGCTTTTGAATATTTTTCACAAACTTTTACGTATTTTAGATATTTGCTTAAAACATCATTAAGAGCTTGACCATGCTGTGTCATTGAAGTTCCGCTGCTCCAAGTATTTACAGAACTGTTTTCAGCGATAGCTAAATTATATGCATTGGTTAATTCTGATGCAGTTTTTTTTAGTCTTGTAAGGTGTACTTTTTCTTGATATTTTGCAATCAAATTCGGTATTGTAAGTGCAGAAACAACTCCGATAATGCCAAGAGTTATTAAAACTTCAGCTAATGTGAAACCACCTTTAAAATCATTCCAAAACCCAGTGTGGCGGGTCAAGCGGCTACGCTTGGGGGGGGGCACTCACTGTATTATTAAGTAGTTTCATATAAAACTCCTTTCATTAAACTCTGCCATACATGTCTTCGTAACGGACAATATCTTCTTCAATCAACGGGTCGCCTTTTTGAACCTCGATAATTTCCAAATCTTCTTTATATGGATTTTGTAAAGAGTGGATTGCTTTCAGCGGAATGTCTACACTGTGTCCGGGTGAAAGAATAAAGTCTTTATCTTCAAGGATTACTTTTGCGGTTCCCGATAATACTACCCAGTGTTCACTTCTGAAATTATGAGATTGAACTGATAATTTTTGACCCGGGTTTACGTGAATAATTTTTGTCATAAAACCTTCGCCCTGTGCGATTACCGTATAAAATCCCCATGGGCGGTAAACTGTTTTGTGAACAAGATGTGTATTGTCGTTTTGTTTTTTTAATGTTTCATAAATATGTTTAACATTTTGGGTTTGGTCTTTTTTACATGCTAAAATTGCATCTTCAGTTTCAACTATTACCGTATCTTCCAAACCTATTGTTGCAACAAGTTTTGAGGATGAGTATACAAATGAATTTTTAGAATTTTCATCGACAACATGACCGACAAAAACATTTCCATGTTCATCTTTTTTGCTCACATCATAAATCGACTGCCAAGAGCCTAAATCGTTCCAATCACTTTCTAATTTAACTAGAGCGATTTTGTCTGATTTTTCCATAATCGCATAATCAATAGAGATACTTGGCATTTTATCAAAATTGATAAATGGAATTTCATTTTTAGATGAGAAGTCAAATTCTTTTGAAACCTGCGCAATTTTAGGGGCATGTTTTAATGTTTCATGGAAAAGAGTAGAAGCTTTGAACATAAAAATTCCGCTGTTCCAAAAATAAGTACCCGCAGATAAATATTTTTTAGCAGTTTCAAGGTCAGGTTTTTCAACAAATTCTTTTACTTTAAATCCATCATCAAGTTTGTCACATGTATTAATATATCCATAACCTGTTTCAGGATAATTAGGTTCGATGCCGAAAGTTACGATATAACCTTGTTCAGCAAGTTTTTCACCTTTTTTAACCGTTGATAAGAATTTTTCGTTATTTTCAATCAAATGATCAGACGGAACGACAATAATTACAGGGTCTGAATTTGATTTCTGCATAATAAATTTTGTTGCCAAAACTATTGCCGGAGCAGTATTTTTAGCTACAGGTTCAGATAATACAACAGGATTTTCTGTCAATTCTGATAATTGCATGCGAACATTTGATGCGTGTTTTGTGTTTGTAATACTTACAATTTCTGAAGTACAATGTGATAATCTTTCATAAGTAGATTGCAGTAAACTTTTGTCCGAGTTCAAATTAAGTAACTGTTTCGGATATAATTCTCTTGATAATGGCCATAATCTGCTTCCTGAACCGCCTGCTAAAATAATTGCATACATAAATTTTTCTCTCCTATATATTTATATATATAGCATAAAATATTAATTTCTTGAAATATATATTAATTTTTGGTAATATATACATATAATGTTTGAATGGGATTTGAAAAAGAAGGTTATAGCCGGAGCTTTAGGGGTTGGAATACTTTTTTCAACAGGCTTCTATTTTGGTGTAATTTATCAGCCTGCATCTAAGACTGATAAGATTTATAAATCAGCTTTGGAAGATTTTAATAAAGGTGATTATCAAAACGCATATTATCTTTTCTCAAAAGTTACTATGTTTTCAAATCTTAAACCTGTTGCAATTTTTCACAGGGCTGAATGTGCAAAAATGCTTGGAGATGACAAATCAGAACTTAAACAGTATGAATTTTTGTTTAATAATTATCCGAAACATGTTCTAAGTACAAAAGCCCGTTATCTTGCAGGACAAAAGCTTTTGAAGGATAAACCGCAAATTGCTGAAAAATATTTTAAATATATAATTACTAATGCTCCAAATACAGATTATGCAATAGCTTCCGAATATTATCTCGGTGTGCTCCTTAAAAACAAATATGAAAATGAAAAAATAGTATCGCAATCAATTAAAGATGACGTTCAAAATTATTTCAGGCATTACCTGAAAAAAGCTCCGTCAGGAAGACTTGCAATGAATGCGGTTAACAATTGGCTTGATTTTACCGGAATTATTGCAAAAGACGATTATTTATTAATGGCAAATACATGTTACCTGTTTGGTGAATATGACAAAGCCCGTGAACTTTTGAAAAATACTGACATAACTGAAAGCTGGACTCTGGATGTAAAAATCTCAAATGCCATTAAAAACTATGCTCAAGTGAAAAGTTTGACTGAACGAGGACTTCAAACATATTCACAATATGTATCTGAAGATGATGTAATTGATGCAATTGATATATATGCATCTAATAATAAGGTAGAAAATTTGCTTTCTTTTGCAACAGGCAAGGGCAGAGATTATTTGATGAGCAAAAAATGCCAAACTGAAAAAGAAAAAGAAGCATGCTTTCAAAAATTATATTTGCAATATCCTAACGGAAGATTTTCTGCAGATGCTCTTGCAAATGTGTTTTTCGCTAAAATTAAATCTAATGATATTGAAAATGCAAAAAAAATTGGACGCGACCATTTAAAAAATTTCCCAAATGCCAATTCAACTCCTATGGTCATGTTCTGGATGGGGAAAATTAATGAAAAAACAAGCAACTATGAAGAATATACAAATTATTATAAAAGTTTAATTAATAAATATCCCGATAGTTATTATGCATACAGAGCTTATTTAAAACTAAGCCGTATGCAAGGGCCTATAATTACCAACTATATAAATCCTCAGCCGGTAGTTTATCCGTATAAATATACAAGAAATAATATTATAGTAAAACTTGTTGATTTTGGTGATTACGATATAATTAATGAATTTGCCGGTGATGATGAGTTTATAAAAAGCTGGGTTTTATATAAAAAAGGCGACTATTCTCATTCCATGCTTATCGCTCGTGATGCGATGGAAAAAATTGAAAACAAACCCGACAAGCATGACCTGAGATGGCGTCTGGTTTATCCGATTATGTATTTTGATGATGTAAGAAAATTTGCAGGAGAAACCGGAAACAGCTTACCGCTTATGCTAGGGCTAATAAGAGAAGAAAGCTACTTTGACCCTCTGGCGCAAAGTGTAGTTGGTGCAAGCGGACTGATGCAGTTGATGCCTGCTACCGCAAGCGAGATAAACTCAAAGTTTTCACTTGGCATGGATATTTCAAGTGCACTTTTTAATCCTTACTCAAATATTAAATTAGGTAATTATTACTACGAATTTTTACGTAAAAATCTTGAAGGTTATGATGTATCTTCTGTTGCAGCCTATAATGGCGGAATAGGTTCTATTCAAAAATGGAAAACAACACTTCATTATAACGACACAGATGAATTCGTAGAACAAATTCCATATCCTGAAACCCGAAACTATGTTAAAAAGGTGTTTAGAAGCTACTGGAACTACGTGAGGATTTATTCCGGAAACAATTAAAAAAATAAAAAAAGACTTGTCATGACGACAAGCCTTTTACTTTTTCGGGGAGCATGCTTATAGCATGTTTTTTCTGATATTTTCTTTTTGTTTATCGATTTTGTTAATTCTTCTTTCGATACTCTTAATTTGTTTATCTAATGCTTTTCTTTCAGTTTTTAATGTCTGATATTTAGCATCAATATCAGCATACTGGGTCTTAATATTTAATAACTCGTTTCTAACTTCAACCTGTGCATTATCAAGCTGTGTAATAGCATTTTGCATTTTAGTATTTCCTGTCGGAATTTCAGTGTTTGCAGTAGTTGCAGGTGCTGTAGTTACGGCAGAAGTTCTTATACCATAAGCTGTATCATCAAAATTCAAAGGTGTGAAAGCATTGCCGTCAGCGAAACTTGAGCATGCGCATGCTGTAATAACTGCCAAAGTTAAAACCAGATTTTTCAATGTTTTTGTCATGTTTGTATCTCCTCTTATTTATATATATAAAATTATATAGTATAGCTGTTTAAAAAAACTCATACAAAAACATGATAAATATTGGGAACAAAAAATCATGAAAATAGTCTCTATACATGGGTTTTGCATGAATTGTTAACGATTGTAAATCGGTGAAAACTATTGCTATTATTGAACATGAAAAAATATATATAAAAAACATTGAAAAACATGTTCTCTCCCTCTTGCAAAAAAAATATTTTTTCCTTAATATAGAAGACGTGGTTGTTAACCACTTCGGACATTGTAATAGTTAAGAAAAAGAAAAAAATAAATAACTGCTTGACAAAAAAAAATTATGATGTATACTAAGAGATGCAGATAGCACTAGCAAAAAACAAAATAATGCATCTGGATAATATATAAGTAAGCCCCCAGTTGAACTAATTGAGTCTGCGAATGCGGAGTTTCGAGATATCGAATCGGTTGAAGAAAAAATTAAGAATGTACTTTGACAACAGAATAGCTGAAATAAACAATACTTTGTTAATTCAAAAAACGAATGATAAGGACACGTTAAGCGAAACGCTTAGCGAAGTAATGAGCTAGAAACTACCTTTAAGGTAGACACTAATAACTTTCTGACAATGGAGAGTTTGATCCTGGCTCAGGACGAACGCTGGCGGCGTGCTTCATACATGCAAGTCGAA
>CAMTMK010000011.1 GCA_947073645.1 uncultured bacterium
AAAGCAAGCAGATGATTTAGTCACCTCTGAAATGCTTTCAGGTAATATAAATTTTACTGATTTTAAATATCATAACGAAAGTCAGTCACTGCTTTCACAAAATATTCAAAATCTATTGAATACAAAAGATTTGATGTCAACCGTAAATTCAGCATCTACGGTTGATTATGATGTTATTAACATGTCTGACAGTGATGCAAATTTCTTTGCCAATCTTGTTCAAAATACAGATATGTCAATGAAAGATATAGCTTCACAAATTTCTGAAAATACAAATGTTCAAACAGCCAAATCTGTTCAGGTATCGTCTGTTTTAATGGAAAAACTTGCAGAATCTTTGAAAACTAATCAGCCGTTTAGAATAGATTTTGACAAAGATGTTTCTGTCATTATAAAAGTAAATAAGGATGGAAGTTTAATGGCAAACTTCATTCCCGGTGATAAAGCTGTAGAACAGTACTTAAAAAATAATATTGCAAGTTTAAGACAAAGATTTGATGATGAAAATCTTTCATATTCCGAATTAAATTATAGTAATTCCCGTGAACAGCAAAAACAACAAAGACGTAAGAAGGAGAACGATAATGAATGATTCGTTTGTTACGGCACTAAATACACAAAAATCAACAGTAAACTGGATGGATGTTATTGCGCATAACATGACAAATGTTTATACACCTGGCTTTAGAGAACAGCAGGTTAATTTTAAAACCTTCCTTGGTGGTGCGATTGCTGATGATTACAATAAAAAAATTGATCAGGGTAAATCTACTCCAGGTACTTCTAAAGAAAATTTGTTCCTTGAAGGTAAGGGGTTTTTCCTTGTAAAAAATTCCGAAGGCAAAAGTATTTACACAAGACTTGGAGAATTTACTTTTGACAAAGAAGGTGTATACCGTGACAGAAGTGGAAATACAGTTCAGGGTTATATCTTGAACGATAAAGGTGAAATTATGCAGGGGACAAAATCTATCTCTGCTGACTTATATCAGGAAACTGCCGCAAAAGGTGGTGCTATGGATATTCCGACAACTAATATTAAATTATGGATTGACCCTAATAATGGTAAATTCTTAGGTAAATATGATGATTATGAAATCAAGGGCGACGGTACAATTTATGGTAAAGCTGACGGAGGAAAACGTTCTGTGCCTTTGTATCGTGTAACTACAAGAAACTTTCATAATTCTGCGGCATTGTATGAGTTTAAACAGGGACAATTCTTAGAAACTGCAGAATCAGGCAAGCCGCTTATCGGTGTTGGTGAGATTCGTTCAGGTTTGTTAGAAATGTCAAATGCTGATTTTAAAGGTAATATTTCTTACTATCAAATGGCAAAATTACAAATGGAAGTTTCTAACAAATTGATTTCATCACAAAAAGAACTTCTGCAAGAAGCGTTGCGACTTGTAGGTAACTAGAGATATATTATACATTTAAACTCCATTAGAGGTCAAAAAGGCCTCTTTTTGTTATGTTGTAATTTGTTTAAAAATATGGTAGCATATGTATGGAGGATAGCATATATGAAAAAACTTAATCAACTTTTCGGGGGGGGGCAATTTAAAGAACTCTCCGTTTCTTGAAAGTTTATCCAATCCCCAAGCGTCACGTTTGGCTTTCACTCTTGCTGAAGTTTTAATTACCCTTGGTATTATAGGTGTCGTTGCCACAATGACAATACCTGTTCTTGTAAATAAAATTGATGATAAGGCTAATATTGCAAGATGGAAAAAGACTTATTCTGTTTTGAATAATGCTTTTAATGCAACGCGTGCTGATGGTGTTGAACTTTGTGCTGCACATAACCACCCGTCCGGTGCGCATTTGTGTACTAATCAAAATCCTGATCCAAAATTGCAATCGGGTATATGGAATCCCGAGTTTATTGAAGTCTTTTTGTCAAAGCTCAATGTCGTAAAAACTTGCGGCAGTGATCCTTATCTGTTTGCAGAACCTTGTAAGGCTTATAAAGATTCATACGTTTGGTATTGTTCTTGGAATATTTGTTATGCTCCTCTTGGTGCAAAACAGGAGGTGCATTCTGAGCTTCGTAACTATGGAATTAAAGATTTTAAAGGACCTAATGTATCTGATGGTATATTTTGGCAATATTTTGGAACCCAAATTATTTTGCTTCAAGACGGTACGGTATTGTATTTTGGGGTAAGTAATATGGGAGGCCCCCATATTATGGCTGATGTGAATGGCTGGAGGCAAGGTCCAAACACTTTAGGCAGAGATCTCTTTGCTGTAGTATTGAATGAAAAACAAATACTTCCTATTGGTGCTGATGGAGTATATGGTTCTAATGACGAGTCATTTGGAGCTTCTGCTTGTTCTAAAGCTGTCGGAACATATGGCGGTGGAGTTACGAATCTTTTTAAAGCTCCCGGAGCAGGTTGTAGTTATAAATATTTATTGAATTAACGCACACGTCAAAATTATTGAATAATAAACCATTAAATTCCTTGCTTGTAAAAGTCTGAAATAAAATTCTTTTTCTTCATCTCCACAAGTAAATGATTTTAGTGAGTTGTGAAGTTTGAAAACAAGCGGAATCAATACAAATGTTGCCAGGATATAGTAATTGTGCATTGCATATGCAAGGATTATTGTAAATAAGTACCCGAGACCGTATACAGCAAAAACTCCGTTAATAGCTTTTGTTTTATCGCCAAGACGGCATACCAGAGTCTTTTTGTGAGAACACATGTCGCCTTCAAAATCAAGAACTGTATGTGTATACATCAGTCCAATTGTAAACATTACAACAGCAAGTGACATTATAAGGACTTTTAATGAAAACATACCTGTCATTACAAAATATACTCCTTCGAATAATAGCGGGCCGAAGGTGATGCCTACGGCAAATTCGCTAAATCCGCGTTGTGAGAGTTTTGCGTATAGTAAAACTATAATTCCGCCGATTAATGCAAGTCCGATGACAGGAAATCCGCATCTGAAAAATAAAATTAAACCTGTAAGGCAGGATATTCCAAGATAAATAATTACAACTTTTAAGATATCATTAAGCGTGGCTTTACCTTCTTTTATGTATGAACATTTTGCTTGCTGTGAATTTGGCGGTAAGCTTCTGTAATCTATATAATCATCAAACAGATTTGTTGCCAGCTGCGCAAACGATATACCGATTAATGCGGTTATACCGTTTAATATATTTCCGTCATTTTTAAGTGCGTAAATAAAAATCACAAGCCAAGATAAAATTGCCATTGGAAGTGAAAATATACGTGAATTTTTAAGCCAAAACCATATCATTTTAGCAGACTCTCCATTCCTTTTACAGCCTCGTAACTTGCACCTGCTTCGAGCACTTCTTCTGCGCTTAAGCCAAAAAGGGTAATAAGCGAATACGCCTCTTTATCGCCGTTGTTAAGCATTTGAACAACATTCTGAACTGCATCTGTACGTGTCATACTTGAGAACTGCTCGTTTTTTCCTCTATGAATAATTCTTTTTTTTGATTTACCCAAAGTTATTTTACTCCTAATGCTAAAAGAGCAGTTCCAATCATTCCTGAATAATTTCCTGCTGAAGCCTTTACTACTTTGAAAGGTGTTGTAACTATTTCTTTGTTAGCTTCGGTTTCTAAATATTCTATATCTGCAAATTCAGCCATAGAACCCGATAATACTATAACATCAGGGTCAAAAATATTTGCAAGTCCGATAATTCCTGCAAGAATATCGTTTTGCCATGTTTCTTTGATTTTTGCCATCATAGAGCAGTCTTTGTTTCCGATTACATCATAAGTTGTAATATCGGGATTGCCTGAGATTTCTTCGGCAGTTTTCTTTAAGCCGGTACCTGATGCGTAAATTTCAAAACAGTCGTAACTTCCGCAGGTGCATTGTCTGTGTTTGTCTGTGCGCATCTTAAAATGCATTTCGCCTGCCGCTCCGTTTTTACCTTTATAAAGTTTGTTATCCAGAATAATTCCGCCTCCGACACCAGTTCCGAGGGTAAGCATTATAGAATAAGGCATTCCTTTTGATGAACCGATTATATGTTCTGCCCAAGCTGCTGCATTTGCGTCATTTTCTACAAATACGGGCTTTTTACTCAATGCTTTAAAATCCATTGTCGGATATCCTTTTGCTATATTTCCTGTTGAACCCAAAATGCCGTCGTTGGTATTGTTTACGGCTCCGCAGGTTGCAAAAGCTATGACATCAACTTCATCTTCGTGTTGTTGTATTATTTCTTCAAAAAGCGATTTTATTTCTACAAAAGTTTTCGGGGTGGAATGTTTTTCGATTTCAGAAATAATTTCACCTTTTTCGTTAATTATTGCGGAATAGATTTTTGTTCCGCCTACATCTATTGCTAACGCTTTTTTCATTTTTATCCTCTTTGTATAAAACGTTTTGTTATTAATTGTGGACGTGTGATTGCCGAACCGATTACAACACAGTGTGCACCGAGTTCAAACGCTTTGGTAACTTCTTCCGGATTCCAGATTCTGCCTTCCAAAACAACAGGCAGATTAGTGTTTTCAACCAATTCTTTTAAAAGCTCAAAATCAGGACCGTCTCCGCGATTTTGTGAGAATTGAGTGTAGCCCGAAAGTGTTGTTGATAAAATATCTGCCCCGAGTTTTTCTGCATTTTGCGCTTCTTCAAGTGTTGAAATATCAGCCATTGAAATTCTTTTATTAATTTTGATATACTTGATTATTTCTTCAAGTTTTGCACCTTCCGGTCTTGGACGCATTGTGCCGTCAAATGCAATAATATCAGCACCTGCCTCAACAAGTTCAATAACCTCTTTAATTGTAGGGGTTATGTAAACAATTTCCTGCCAGTTTGACGGAATGATATCAGGTTTTGTAAGTCCGATTACAGGAACTTCAAATAAACGTTTTGCGTTTCTTACGTCCCTTGCGCCTGCAACTCTCAATGCACCTGCACCGCCTTTGACAACAGATTTCATCATTGCGACCATGCATTTTTCTAAATACAAAGGTTCAGAAGGCATTGCCTGAACCGAAACCACTACTTTACCCTTTAAACGATTAATCATATTCATAAGATTATTATAACCTAAAAATTTTTATTGTATAATAAGTGAAAAGAGGGCAAAAAAATGAAAAAAAGTTTAGTTAAATATCCGTACCTTACAGAAGATGTAGAAGTTTATGAGAGAGAAAACGGTCATAAAATAGTTCTTGCGCACAAAGAAGGTGAGCTTGTTAATGTGAGTACATGGGTTAAAACAGGTTCTATAAATGAGGATGACAATAATAACGGTATTTCTCACTTTCTTGAACACTTGATGTTTAAAGGTACTCATAAGCACAAAGCTGGCGAATTTGACAAAATTTTGGAAGCAAAAGGTGCAATTGTTAATGCTGCAACTTGGAAAGACTATACTTTTTATTATGTAACTTTGCCAAAAGGTGAAAATTGCAAAGATTTAAACCTTGCAATAGAGCTTCACGCGGATATGATGCTTGACCCTGTATTGCCCGAAGAAGAAATTGGGGCGCCGTTTGATTTAAACAATCCTGAAGTTACCGACAAACGTGAACGTCATGTTGTAATTGAAGAAATCAGAATGCGCAAAGATCAAAACTGGACAAAAGTTTATAACGCCTGCAATTATAATATGTACACAAAACATCCTTATAAACGTGATGTAATAGGAACTCCAGAAATTATTTCACGCGTAACTCAGGCTGAAATTATGAATTATTACAAAACTTTCTATTCGCCTGAAAATATGACTACAATTATTGTAGGTGAGTTTGACAAAGATGCTGTGTTGAAAAAAGTTGAGCAAGAGTTTGATTTTAAAGACAGACCAAATGCTGAAAAACGTATAAATGAAATTGATGTGCCGACTGATAAAACAATTTTGGTTGAAAACACTTCTAAAGTTAATACATCATATTTGATGTTTGGCTGGCTTGGTCCAAAAGCAAGTGAGCTTAAAGAAAATATTGAACTTGATATTATTAGCATAATTTTGGGTGAAAGTACAAGTTCAAGAATGTACCAAAACTTAATTGAAAAACAGCCTGAACCTATTTTTAATATGGCAAATGCTGAACATTATCAGTTTAAAGATGGTAATAACTTCTTTATCCAAGCGAATTTCAAACCAGAGAAAAAAGATGTTGCTCTTGAGCTTGTAAAAAAAGAAATTGCAGGACTCCTAGAAAATAGAATTACTGATGATGAACTTGTTAAGGCTAAAAAGAAAATTAAATCACGATTTGCATTTGCAGCGGAAACTGTTTCTGAAATCGGCGAAAATATCGGTTATTATATGACAGTCTGCGAAAATTTGAAGCTTGTTGAAGATTATTTGAAAGACTTAGAAGAAATTACGATTGATGATTTGGAAAATACAATCCGCAAGTATTTAATTCTTGATAATGCGGTTATATCAATATTGGAGCCTGAAAAATAATGCAGGCAACACAACAAGAAATTGAGCAACTTGAACAAATTCGCGAAAAATGTCTTTCGTGCCAAAAATGTCCGTTAGGACAAACTCGTACCAAATCAGTTTTTTCTGGCGGGGTACCTAACCATAAGCTTATGCTTATCGGTGAAGCTCCGGGGTATTATGAAGATCAAAAAGGTGAACCTTTTGTCGGAAAAGCAGGACAGCTGCTTGATAGAATTTTTGCATCTGTCGGATTATCGCGTCAAAAAGATGTTTATATCTGCAACACCCTTAAATGCCGTCCGCCTGATAACAGAGATCCGCTTCCCGAAGAAAAAGAGGCGTGCAGAGAATATCTTGAAGCTCAAATAGAAATCCTAAAACCTCGCATAATTCTTCTTTGCGGGCGTGTTGCCGTTCAATCTATGCTTGATACTAATCAAGGGATTACTAAAATTCGCGGGAAATGGTATGCAGGTCCAAACAATTCCAAAATGATGCCGATTTTCCACCCGTCATACTTGCTTAGAAATGACAGCCGTGAAAAAGGAAGCCCCAAATGGCTTATGTGGCAGGATATTCAAGAAATTAAAAAAGTTTACAGCCAAATGGATTAACAACCCCGCTGTCAGCCGTAGTTTTTTATTTATATACGTCTTGCAGTTGATGAATCCCGTCTTTTTCCGCAGGAATGCAATATGTTACGTTTGGATGAAATGTAAAATACCCGTTTTCATTTTTAACTATTACCAGACTAAAACGGTCATATCCGGTTTTGTTTGGCATCATTTTTCCGTTACTGTCTATTGTAAAAGCAGGTTTTGGTTCGTTCTCGGGTAGATTGAATACTGTTAATGTGCTGTTATCTTTCATTACATAAGTTTGGCTGGTTTTGTTCATTGATTTTTCAGAGAACCCTTCACAAGCAGGCTCAGTGTTGTATTTTTTGTAATTTGGCAGACAGCCGTTTGACAACGAATTATCTTTACATATTTTTGCAACTTTCAAATTCTCAGAAAATTTATCATAGAATTTAGAACATCCGCTAAAATCATTTTCAACATCTACGTCTGTAGAGAAATAGCATTCAATGTTTCCGCCAAAATCTCTGACGGTCATTTCCAGCATTTGCGAATATGTATTATAAAGCTTTTTAAAAGATTCTTTAGCAGAACGATTAATCAAATAATTGGTAAAATTAACTACTAAATAAAGTGTACTTATAATTACGAGTACAAGTATAATTAAAGGTAATTTTTCTTTCATTATAATAACTCCTCTGGTTCTATAACAAAATCAATTAATGCAGTTCCTTCATGTTCCATAGCTTTTCTGACAGCTGATTTTATATTTTCTGTTTTTTCTACTCTCACGCTTAAAGCGCCATAACTCTCAGCAAGTTTTATAAAATCAGGGTTAGAAATTTTTGTGGCAAAATATCTTTGCTCACAGATTTTTTCTTGGAATTGTCTGACCATTCCCAAGTAACCGTTGTTTAGAATAAATATTTTTACAGGTAAATTATAATCCATGCAGGTTGCGATTTCCTGTAAACTCATTTGAAAAGAACCGTCCCCTGCAATGCATACAACAGGTTCTTTTTTTGCAATACTTGCACCTATTGCAGCAGGGAAACCAAATCCCATAGTTCCTAATCCGCCTGATGTTATGAATTTACGCGGTTTATTAAACTGCAGGCATCTTGAAGCCCAAACTTGATGCTGACCGACTTCTGTTGTAATAATTGTATTTTTTAAACATTCTTGAATTTGTTCCAAAACTTCAAATGAATGCATTCTGTCAGAACGTTTTTGGTAATTTATAGCAGTTAAAGTTTTTGCATAGTTTAACCAGTTGATAAAATCTTGAACCTTATGATTTTCGGATATCATTTTCGTAAGAATAGCTTTTGTATCACCGATAAGTCCGATTGAATCAGGCACAACTTTGTTAATATCAATATGGATTAGTTTGTTTTCCAACTTGCCGAGACAACCTTTAATTCTATCATTAAATCTTGTTCCTATTGCAATAATCAAGTCGCTTTCTCTTACTGCTTTGTTTGCATTGCCGAAAATTCCAATCATTCCCAGGTAGTTTTTACCGTTTGCAGGATAAACACCAAGTCCCATCATTGTCGAAACAACCGGGATATTAAGAGAGTGTGCAAATTCTTTTACTTCATTAGAGGCATTAATTGCACCGCCACCAGTAATAATTATTGGTTGTTTTGCCATTGATAAAGTATTTAAAGCTTTCGTCACATCCGGTATTGGCAGTTGTTCAGAGGGTGTTGTTTCTGCATCTTGAAATTCTGTTTTTTCTGAGAAAACATTTTTTGTAATATCAACAACTACAGGGCCTTTTTTACCTGACATTGCTGTTTTAAAAGCTTCTTTAAGAGTTTCTTGCAGTGTTTCGGCTGATTTTACTTGAAAATTCTTTTTCGTACAGGATTTAGTTATATCAATAATATCAACTTCTTGAAATGCGTCTTGATGTAATAATTCTGCTGATACCTGACCGGTTATTACTACAAGCGGAAATCCGTCAAGATAAGCGTTTGCCAAACCTGTAACGATATTTGTTGCACCTGGTCCTGATGTTACTATTGCAACTCCGCATTTGTCAGATACTCTTGCGTAACCTTCTGCAGCATGTACGGCTGACTGTTCATGGCGGACAAGATAATGTTTTATGTCATTTTGTTGAGCGAGTTCATCGTATACGCCCAAAACGATTCCGCCCGGGTAGCCGAAGATAGTGTCAACACCGAGCTGTTTAAGAGTTTCGGTAACTATTCTTGCTCCAGTATATGTTTTTGTCAGTGTCTGCATAAATTTATTTTATCATAAAAAAAGCGCCTTGCGGGCGCTTTTTTTATTTACTTAGTAAATCATTTAACTGTTTTTTCTTTTGTTCAACTTTTTGCTGTCTGGCTTTAGAAGCATCTTCTCTTGCTTTTTTGTCTGCTTCGATTTTCTTTTGAAAATCTGCTTTTTGTTTAGCTTGAGCTTCTTGTCTGGCTTTTTGCTGTTTTTGCCAATCTGCTTGTTGTTTAGCTCTTGCCTCTTGACGAGCTTGTTGCTGTTGTTGTAATTGTTTTTCTTTTGCAGAAATTTTATCTGCTAATGGTGTTGAATATGTAGTGTTTGCTGCTTGTACTGCTGCTGCGCTTGTCATAATTAAAACTAAAGTTGCGATTAATAATTTTTTCATTTTACCATTTCCTTTCTTTTTAATTGTATAACGATTATTATACTAAATTTGTTCATACATTGCAATAATTTTATTAATTCCTTCTTTTGCAGTGTTGAAAATTTGCATCATTTGTTCCTGCTCATATGGTTCACCTTCTGCTGTTGTTTGAAATTCTATTATTTTACCGCTTTTGGTAAGAACGATATTACTGTCAACCTGTGCGTTTGAATCTTCAAGGTAATCCAAATCCAATCTGACTTCACCGTCGACAATTCCTGCAGAAATTGCTCCAATTGGTTCAATAATCGGATTTTCTTTGAGTTTACCTTGAGCAATAAGTTTTTCTACAGCGATTTTTAATGCTAAAAAACCACCGCAAATACTTGCAGTACGAGTTCCGCCGTCTGCTTGAATTACATCTGCGTCAATTGTAATTGTTAAATCAGTCATTTTTTCTAAATCAACGCAAGCTCTGAGGCTTCTGCCGATAAGTCTTTGAATTTCCTGTGTTCTACCCGAAATCTTTGTTCTTTCGCGTTGGCATCTTGTATTTGGAGCAGACGGGAGAAGTGAATATTCAGCTGTTACCCAGCCTCTTTTTTCTTCTTTGTCCATCCATTTTGGTTTACCTTCTTCTACGGATGCTGTAGTAATCACTCTGGTGTCGCCAAATTCTACCAAAACAGAACCTAAGGCATGTTTGGTGAAATCTTTTGTGAATTTAATTTCTCTTGTTTCGTTGTTTAATCTTCCGTTTCTCATAGTTTTTTACCCTCATAATCCCACATATAAATTTGTCCGCAATATCTGCATACTGCATGTTCGTTCATAAACTGCAAATCTGGTATAAATTTGTATCCGTCGACAGTGATTTCAATATCACCGTCTTTGTTATATTTCTGCAAAAAACTTTTTTCCCCCGTGTAATCAGGTGAAAACATAAGTTCAAATTTATCAACAGATTTACAGTTTTTGCATATAAACATTAATATTCATCATCCTCCAGCCTTGCGCGTCTGATGATTTCAGGGTCTATACCCCTTTTTTCTATTTTAAAGTTTTCTGGTAACTTTTTACCTTTAACAGTTTTTTTAGTTGTTTTTTTTCTTATTTTTTTAGGTTTTTCAACCGATTCTGCAAAATTGTTGTACCATAAACTCCAGCAGATACTTCTTAATGGCAGTGTAAAGCCAATCATCAAGAAGAATACAAGCTGTTTAACTATATTGGAACCAACAACAGCAGGAGTAACCCCGAATTGTTCAACTGGTTCTAAAGGAAGTGTAAATGCCCACGCTTCAAAGGCTTTTGATAAAAGATTTGTTAGGTTCAAGTAGTCAAAAATTACCGATAACCCCGCAGGTAAAAGATAATAAGTGAAAATTCCGAGAACTCCCATTAATAAACAAGTTCTGGCAAATTTACCTTTAATGAGTTCAAAACTTCTTTTAAAATATCCAACTGGAGATAATCCGTTTTCAAACGTAAATACCTGAAAAACAAGTATAAAATAAATAAAGAATATAAACGCGAAAATCCAAAATACAGGGATTATTGCGATTATTGAAAATATACCGATTATAAACCATAGGGCAATGAATGAAAAAGTTTTTTTCAAAATAACATCATTATGTGCTCTAAAATCATAAACTCTGCCTGTGTTTAAATATCCTTCCGTCATTGAATTTAAGGCGCCGTATGCAACGAGATAATCCCAAAAAGCTTTTACAAATATTAAAAGCCCTGGTATAACCAATGCAATGCTGGTTATAAGCATTGTAGACATTTCTTTCAGTGCAGGATATCTTATTGTTAAATCCTGATAGTTTTGAGTAAACCAGTAGGTCATTCCAAAAATCAGAAATAACCCTATTATTTGTCCGAGCACGGGAAATGACATATACAACAGGAATTTGTGTATGTTTACTGTGTATATCTTTAAACCCTCAAAAAATATTTTTAAAACACTTTTATTTATCATATAATGATTTTATAACAAATATGAGAAATTTTACAAAAGAAGATTTTACGAATAATAAAGTTAATTTGCATATCCATACGACTTTTTCAGACGGTAAAGCCGATGCGTTTGATATCGTAAAACAGGCTAAAGATAAGGGTTATAAGAAAATCGCAATATGCGACCATAATACAATGGAGGCGCATAAAGTCGTTAAAGATAATATTCTTATACCTGCTGTGGAGTTTGATGTCTGGTGCGGGTATGTTTTTTTGCACTTGCTGGCTTATAACGTTGATGTGAATAATGAGGAATTGCAAGCAGTTTGCGCAAAATCAAAAAAAGAAACCGAACTTGATATTATAAGATTTTTTTCAAAACGCGATATTAAAAAACTTATTCAAGCTATACATAATGCGGGAGGAATAGCGGTGCTTGCTCATCCTTGCTGCTGTTGGGCTTTAAGTTTGGATAGGTTTGTCAAAAAGCTGGTTTCATACGGGCTTGACGGAATTGAGGTTTATTATCCGTATCCGAGATGGCGCAAATATATTCGCTTCTCAAACCCTGATTGTATTGAAAAAATTGCAGAAAAATACAATTTAATCAAAACTGGCGGAACTGATTTGCATGGAAAATTTTTGAATTAATAATTTATTTGCCAACTGTCTTCAATTATTTTTTGAAGGCACGCTTCATAATTATTAGTATCTTTTGAACAATTTGATGTGGTTAGCGGTGTGCAATAATAATCAGACTTAGTACAGCCTCTATAGCCTTGAGGTAAAATATATTCTTTATCGGTTATAAATAGTTTAAATATATTTTTACCTAATTTTGAAGCTTTAGCGATTTCCTGTTCGGTGCAATTTAATTTGCAAGGTGCAAAGTGTCTGCTGTCTGTAAAAATTGCTATTCTTGCTCTGTAAGTTCCCTTGTTTTCGGGAGCAGGATAAAAATTATCGTGCATATATTTGGTAATGTAATATGCATAATTTCCGGTTGGGGATATTAAAAAGAAGTTTGGAGTGTCTTCATTGATAGGGCAGGATGTAAAATAAGGAAGGTCTTGATTAATTGTGCCTGCGGAATTTGTAGGTATTCTCTTGCAGGTGTTATTAGCTCCTGTTACAAGTTTGAAGTTTTGTTTTTCTTTAAGATATTTCGAAAACATTAAGACAAATACAGGAGTTCCGACAGGGGGTGTATATGCGCAATTTAACAGTTCTCCGCTGCAGTCATTTTCATAATCAAATGATTTTAGATATTGGGCTAAATCGTTATATGCACGCTTTAAAGCTGTAAGATTTCTATGTTTTTCGATATTCTCAACTATTGCAGTCATCGTCAATGTTGTGACAACACCTATAATACCAAGAGTAATTAAAACTTCTGCTAATGTAAAACCTTCGGGGGGGGGATTCTAAGCTTTTTAAATGTCATTATAATTCCTCCTGTTAACTTATTATTTATAATTTTTCAAGGTTTGTCAAGTGTTAAATATTTTGTTTTGAATATATTTTGAGCTTGATGCACCGGCTAAAACACCTGCACCCATTCCAAGTAATGAGCCTAAAGCACCGAATTTTTTGCCGCCCAATGCGCCAAGATATCCCATTCCGATTGTTAGCCCTAGGACGTTCATTGCTGATTTTGCGCTTTGAATACTGAATGATTTACCATTATCATCTTTGTGTATTGATTTTACAAGTTTTGGTAATTCCAATGCTCCCATAAAAGCAAGTCCGAGAATGCTGGTTCTTTTCATAGCTCTGCCTGTCAGATCTTTTAAACCGAGAAAATCTTTTTTTATAAGCATTTCTTGAACGGGGATTTCTTTTCCGTGGAGGTTTTTTATTTTGGAATTTATGAGTTTTCCGTCCTCAATTCCTAAAACTTTTTTGACCCATTTGCCGAATCTAGTATTGTATACAGTTTTATCTGCGCTGTAAATTTTATCTACAATATGTTTTCCGCGTTCTGATTTGACACGTTTCATTCCTTCATGAAGAAGTGTTCCTCTAAAAAAAGAAAAATCATGCTGATATTTGCTAAAATCATATGGAGCTGTATATTTTTTTCTTCTTATCAGGCAGGAGGAATGTTTGCAGGCATCTCGAACATCTCTGCAATCTTCGGGTAAGCTCACGACAGTAAGCGCAGCAAGTCCGGCAGCCGCAATTCCGTCACCTTGTTTTACCATTTCAGGAAGCCCTAATATACGTCTTGCAGGCGCAACACTGTTAACCAGAGTTTGCTCAACAGGATTGAGTTCTTCATCTGATTTTTGTTTTGGCTGTATTATTTTATTTTGAGCAGATAAATTTACACTGTTAATTGACATACCTACTCATATATAAAGTATTTTTTACACTTTAAATTGCTATTTATTTTAAGTTTTTTAAATAAGCTTCTATAAACCCGTCCAAATCACCGTCCATAACGCTGTCAACGTTACCGACTTCAAAGCCTGTACGGTGGTCTTTAACCATTTTGTATGGGTGGAATACGTAAGAGCGAATTTGTGAGCCGAAGTTTATATCAACATTTTCGCCTTTAAGTTCTGCAAGTTTTTTCTCATGTTCTTCTTGACGGATTGCAAGAAGTTTTGATGCTAAAATTTGCATTGCGTTTTCTTTGTTTTGTAATTGAGAGCGTTCTTGTTGGCATTTTACAACAATACCTGTCGGTTTGTGCAATATTCTGACGGCAGTTTCTACTTTGTTTACGTTTTGACCGCCTGCACCGCCTGAACGCATCGTGTCAATTTCAAGTTCTTCCGGTGGGATTACTATTGTTTTTTCAAAGTCTTCAATAATTGGAGAAACTTCAACCGATGCAAAACTTGTTTGGCGTTTTCCGTTTGCATTGAATGGTGAAATTCTGACTAATCTGTGTACGCCTTTTTCGGCTTTTGCGTAACCGAATGCGAATTTACCCGTAATTTTTATTGTTGCAGATTTGATGCCAGCCTCATCACCGTCAAGTTTATCCATCAAATCTGCACGCCAGCCTTTGCTTTCAACCCAGCGAGTATACATTCTTAACAGTAAACTTGCCCAGTCTTGCGCATCTGTTCCGCCTGCACCTGCATTAATTGTTAAAATAGCATCAGCTTCATCGTATTCTCCTGAAAGCATTTGTTTGATTTCAAATTTATCAAGAGCTTTTTCCATTTCGTTTAAATTTTGTGTACATTCTTTGAGTAAATCTTCATCTTGAATTTCAAGTGCAATTTCTGTGTCATCCAAAACTCTTTGCCATTTGTTTACAAATTCAAGGTTATCTTTGATATCGCGAATTTGTGCACCTAATTGAGATGCTTTTTTCTGGTCGCTCCAAATTTCAGGGGTTTGCATTGTTGTTTCAAGTTCGGCAAGTTCATTTTGTAATGTTTTTATATCAAAATTATTAATTTTATCAAATCTGGTTTTTAATATGTTAAATTGCTGTTTTAATTCTGTATCCATAAAATAATTTTACCGAAAAAAAATATTCTTGCAATTGTTTGAAAAACTGCTATAATTAACAGGATAAAGGAGAGGGAACATGGCAGGATTAATTGATAGTTATAAAAAAGTTTATGAAAATAAGAAAATGCATATTTGGATATTTTTAATTGCATTTGTGTGGTCGTTATTATCTAATCTGTGTGATATTGCGATTGGAAAGCCTGATTCGGTAAGGCAAAATCCGTTTGATTTGGTTTTTAATTTTTTTGTTGGCATATACAGCATTCAATTTTTGCATAATGCGATTATGTCTGATAGTTCGCTTCCTGCTTTTAAAGAAATTAATTGGAAAGCTTTACCCGGACTGATTGGTTTGAATATTGTTTGGGGATTTTATATGGTTCTTGTTCTTATTGCGGCTGTTATAAGTTATTTTGTCATACATTCGATAGTATTGCCAATTATAGTATTGGGGGTAATTTTATTATTATCTGTATTTGTTTATTATATTTATCTTGCTTATGCTGAAGATTTTAATATTAATGGATTGTTAGATATCAGATTAATCATTAATTTTATAAAAGTATCAGCTAAAGAAACTTATATTAAATTAGGATTATTTGTATTGTTTTCTTTGGCTGTTGTTGCTGTATATTTAATTATTTATGTATTGTCAGCATTTACCGGTATTGATAAGTTCTGTCATATTGCGGGTGATTACTATTTGTTTGATATGATTATGTATGCAGTAATCGGGTATTTTTTGATTGTAACCTGGTTTTTCGCATTCCCGTATTCATTAATTAAAACTTATATTGAAAAAATAAGACCAGTTTTAAATAAGGAGATAGTGAATGTTTGAGGGATTTAGAAAACTTTATGCAGGTGAAAAAGTCTTTTCAAGACAGCTTGCTTTATTTTCTATTTGCGGAATTGTAGGACTGTTTAATGCTCTTGTTTCGTTGGATAAATTAGCGCTTGCAGAAGTTACGTTAATTCAAAAATGTGCATTTTTGTTTCTTTGGATTTTGTTTGCTTTTTTCTTAACAGGTTATGAAACTTTGTTTTTACATGAAAGGCATATTCCAGAGATTGATATGAATTCTTTAAAATTAGTCTTAAGCAAAACGTTATTATTTGTGTTTTTATTTTCAATACCGCTTGGAATTATTGCAATGTTTTTTCCAAAATATACATCTGTGGCATTTTTTATAGAAATTTGTTTGTCAGTACCTTTGACAATGCTTCAGGCTGGATTCTCTTATCAGTTTCAGGATTGTGATGCCGGCATGTTGTTTGTAAAATTCGGCATAAAAGAGTATTTTATGTTTATTTTTAAGCGTTTATGGATAATTATTTTATCTTATTTATCAACTTATATTTTGGTATTTATGATATTTTTTATTGCGGGGTTGGTTATTGCTTTGATGTATAGAGGGGATTTAACTTCTATTGGTTTTATAATTTCTGCCAATCAGACTTTGATTACAAAATTGTCTAATTTTATTGCAGGGATTTTTCTTATGTATTTTTTAACGATTGGTACTTTAGTTTGGGATTATGATGTGATAAAAACTTATGAAAAATAAAAAAGGCTTATGAGCCTTTTTTATATGTATAATTGGGATTTTGTTTTAGTTTTTCTTCAATCTGTTCAAATGTCATAAGTCCCTGTGTTGCACCGAATTGAGAAACAACTCCTGCTGAATTTATTGATGCATACATAAGAGCTTTTCCTATATCAGGACCATTTTTCCATAAAGAAGCACAAAGTGTAGATGCAAAAGCATCGCCGGCACCGAGGGTAGAAGTTACGGGCCCGTCAAAAATCGGACAGTGATAATAATCTTTACCGTCATATGCATAAGCACCGCGGCCGCCGTCGGTGATAATTATTACCTGATAATCTCTGACTTTCAGTTTGTTAAATATCGCTTTTAAGTCAGGATGAATAAATTCTTGTGAAAATTTTTCATCTTTTGTATCAGGTCTGATTTGAATTTGAGTTGCCATAACCGCTTCTTCTTTGTTTAATACGACAATATTTGCGTTTTCGAGAATTTTTTTGAGGTAATTAAAACCTTTTTTTAGACTTGAAGAACCTGCGTTAAAGCACACTTTTACGTCGTTATCTTTTGCAAAATGAACAATTTCATCAAGAACTTTTGTACTGTCGCCGTTTAGTGGAGCGATATAAAGGAGTTTTGCATCTTTTATTGCATCAAAGTTTATATCAGATTTTTTAATTTTAGCATTAGCTCCGCGGTGTGCTAGTACAGTTCTGTCACCTTGAAAACTTACCAGAATAATTGAAAAGCCGGTACTTATTTTAGGGTCTTGTATGATATTGCTTAAATCTATATTTTTGCCTTTAAAACTTTCCAGGATACCGTCAGAATAAATATCATTACCTATTTTAAATATTGCACCTGTATTAAAACCAAGATTTGCAAAGTTACAGGCAGTGTTTACACCGCCTCCGCCGACTTGTGAGGCAAAATCTTCAATTTCAACTTTTGCACCGTACGGATAACTCATAAATTCTGATTTTTTATTTTTTGTATACACAGAAACAATGTTTGCATCATCACTTTCAACAAATACATCCATTGTAGCACTGCCTATTGTAATTACATCTAACATATTTCCCTCCAGCCATAGTTTAGCACAAAAATGTTAAATAATTTTAACTAAATAGCAAAACTTTTTTTTATAATTTTTCTATGAATAGGAGAATAGCATGAGAATACAACCAATTACCCCATTTAGAACTTATAATTTAAAACAAAATAGGCAAGAACATAAACAAAATATACAAAATAGCGCATACAACCCTATTGCATATAATGATGTCGCATTTACGGCACGTCTTTTCAGATCCCCTGAGGATTTTTATTCCTGTCCTTGGAACAAAAGCGGAATGCCTGAAACAATGAAACAATACTTAAATGCCGATTATGAGGACAGGCAGCATATGCCTCCTCAACAGATGTTAAAGCTTGTTTTTGATGATATTAATGAAACAAAAAATCTTGAGCAGGTGAAAAGAATTTTCCCAGATGAGCCATTATTTAAAAATCTTACAGATGTACCTAATAAAAAATCCAAAACAGGTATTTTAGCAGAAATTGATTTGATGAAAGAGGAAAATAAATCTCTTTTTAAAAACGGAAAAGATAATCTCGGACATTATATTATTAAAAAGATTTATATTGAAGGGAAAACTCTAAAAGAGATAAATGAAGATTTTGATAAAGATAAATCTGTATATTATAGTGGCTTAAGCCCAATTGAATATGATACGCTGAGAGCGTTTGGTATTAAATTCCCTAACCAATCGTTCTGGAAATCATTTACACATAACAGAACAAATTTCAACTATACATATACTCCAAGAAAACCTATTGAACGTTCGGCTTCAAACGGCAAAACTGTTACCGCTCCTGCACCGCGTCTGCGTAAAAGATTTGAAGGCGTGAAAGATTGGGAAATGGACAGGCTTGCAGAAGCTTTAAACAGAGGCAACGGAAATATTGATGAAACCAGAAAACAACTCAAAAAATCAAGTGTCAGAGATGAAGCATCTTTGAACTTTGTTGCAAAGTATATGAGTGAAATTAATTCAGTGGTTCTTGAAAGACTGCAGGTTTCTCCTGAAATGAGAGCATTTTTTGAAAATCCGGAAAATATCTCAAAATCACAAAAACAAAAACTTGATGCTTACTGGCAGAATTCTGAAAGACGAGAATTACGCTCAATTATAATGAAAGATACAATTCAATGGTTCTTTAATGCTTACGGTGTTGACGGTCAAAATGATGAGTTTAAAGAACTGCTTGACTATGCACATAATATTAAGCCTAATCGTATCAGACAGATGGAAGAATTGCAAAAAGCTCATGATATAAAACAGGCATATTACGACGAAATGTTTGCCGAGCTTGATGCGCAAGAACAAACAATAGAACTTGCAGCAGAAAAACAGCCTAAAGATATTAATGAACTTTTAAATGAGGTTAAAAAAGGTTATGATGTTCAGGAATATAGATTTAATATTAATAATGATGAAATTGTTATTGTTTCAAATCTTAGAGAAGCATTACGAGAAAATATTCAAAATGGAACCTCTTTTATGCCGCGTGCAGTGAGCAGTAAATTTATAAGATATGTCGAAAGTAAAAATTTACCTGATTCATATATTTTAAGTAAATCATTGATTGATGCTGGTTGGGAGCTCCCTGTTGATGATAGGTTGATGACTGAGCGTCTGACTGATAATATTACTTTAAATTTATATGAATATTTTACTGAGAATTATAGACCTGATTGCCTTGCGGCACAGCAAGCTGTGTGCGATGTTTTTGCGTTGCTTTCACCTGAACCAAGTCCGAAATTATTAACACGGGGACTGTTTGACTTTATTTATATTATGAAAAATTTGCCTGAAAACGGTCAAAATCTTGTTAAAAGCAAAAATGACTTTGTAAATGCTAAATATAATGAGTACAGAAAACCTCTTTCTGATTCTGAAACACGAAAAATTTCAATGAAGCTTTTTGATTTATTAAGAAATTATGATCCAAAAAATACTGTTATAGATAAACAAAGTCAGTTTGCAGGCTTAGATGCTGCAATATATTCATTATCATGTTATTTGAGAAACCAAAATCCGTCAGATTTTAAATCTAAACTTATTGGATATATAAAACAATATGGTGGTTCGGCAAGATATTTATTAGATAAAAATGTTCCTGATAATATGAAAGCTGCTAAACTTGAACAAATACTATTAAGTTATGCTTATGATAACAATATAGAGTTTTGCAGATTTATTACAAAAGATAAGCAGGGGGTTACATATATTAATATGCATAATCCGGAATTATATAACCAGCTTTTTGGATTATAAAAAAGGCTTGGTCTTAAGACCAAGCCTTTTAATTTATTAAACTGACGCTTTTTCTTCGTCTGTTACGCCTTTGATTGTAAGGTTTACTCTGCCTTTGTCATCGATTTTGATAACCTTAACGATTACTTCCTGACCGATATTAAGGTGTGGTTCAATAGTTTCAATACGTTCATTGCAAACTTGTGAAATATGAACCATACCGTCTTTACCCGGTGCAAGTTCTACAAATGCGCCTATTGGAATAATTCTTACAACTTTTCCTTTCAATACCATACCTTGTTCAGGTTTAAATGTAAGTTGTCTAATCATTTTCTTAGCAATTTCAGCGCCTTCTTGGTCGTTAGATGTAATTGTTACTACACCTGAATCTTGGATATCAATTTCTGCACCGGAAGCATCAATAATAGCACGGATTTGTTTTCCGCCAGGTCCGATAACTGTTCCGATATCTTCTGTCGGAATAGTCATAGTAGAAATGCTTGGAGCAAATGGTGACATTGGTCCAGGTTCTGTAATTGCTTCTCTCATTTTGCCTAAGATATGCAATCTGCCTTCTTTAGCTTGAGCCAAAGCACGACGTAATGTTTCATTTGCAATACCCTTAGCTTTCATATCCATTTGAAGCGCTGTGATACCTGTATCGTTACCTGTAACTTTAAAGTCCATATCGCCTAAAAAGTCTTCGATACCTTGAATATCTGTTAATACAACAGGTTCTTTGCCTTCTTCGGTAATCATACCCATTGCAACCCCGCCAATCATAGATTTAACAGGAACACCAGCATTCATCAATGCCATTGAAGAACCGCAAGTTGAAGCCATTGATGTAGAACCGTTTGATTCTAATACATCAGAAGTTACACGAATCGCATAACCGAATTCTTCTTGAGTTGGAAGCGCAGGAACGTTAGCTCTTTCTGCTAATGCGCCGTGACCAACTTCACGTCTGCCCGGTCCTCTTAGAGGTTTAACTTCACCTACTGAGAAGCCTGGGAAAATATATTTGTGCATATATCTTTTTTCAGTTTCAGGGTCAACTCCGTCAAGTTCCTGTTTCATAGCCGGACCAGCTAAAGTTGCAACTGATAATACTTGAGTTTGACCTCTTGTAAATACAGCAGAACCGTGAGCTCGAGGAATAACGCCTACTTCACACCATATAGGTCTTACATCGTGAGGTTTTCTTCCGTCAGCTCTAACGCCTTCGTCCAAAATCATAGTACGCATAATTTTCTTTTCAGCGTTTTTAAATTCTTCTGCAACAAAATCAATACCTGTTTCTTCCATGATTTTTTTGCTGTAATCATCATCAGGTAATGCGTCGATTTTTTCTTTAACAAGTTTTTTAGCTTCTTCAAGTTTTTGTTGTCTATAAGCTCTGTCAAAGTTATGATATGCATCAAAAATCATATCGTGAGCAGTTTCGTTAATAATATTTTTGATAGCTGTTGTATCGTAAGGGTTAACGAATTCTTGTCTTTCAACTCCGCAAGCTTTAGCGAATTCAACTTGAGCGTCGCATTGTTTTCTGATTTCTTGTTGAGCGAATTCAACAGCATTCATAATATCATCTTCTGTAACAAATTTACAACCTGCTTCAACCATGATAACGCTGTCGTGTGTACCTGCAACAACGATGTCAAGGTCTGATTTGTCAGCTTGTTGGTGAGTCGGGTTAGCAATCATATTGCCCTGCTCATCGCGAGAAACTCTAACGGCACCGATAGGACCTTCAAAAGGAGCTCCTGAAAGCATCAATGCAGTTGAAGCACCTAGCATAGCTAATGTGTCAGGTTGATTTTGTTGGTCGTAGCTGAATAATTGAGCTACGATTTGTATATCATTTCTATATCCTTTAGGGAATAAAGGTCTGATTGGTCTGTCAATTAAACGAGAAACAAGGATAGCCTTGTCGCTTGCTTTACCTTCAGAACGGTTGTAACCGCCGGGAATACGTCCGATTGAAGACATTCTTTCTTCGTAGTCGATTAATAATGGGAAAAAGTCGATACCTACACGTGGTTCTTTTGATACAACACAGTGAACAAATAACATTGTATCACCGCATCTTACTGTAACAGAGCCATTAGTAGATTGAGCATATTTCCCGGTTTCGATAGTAACTTCTTTTCCGCCGATTTCCAGCGTAAATTTTTTTGTTTCCGGTATTGTCATACTTACCTTTCTCGCACTTCTTGTGCGTCTTTTGTTATACACTTCTAATGTTCAATATAATTATACCGCAAACAAGAAATTTAAGCAAAATTTATTACCACGGATAATAGTCAGGAAAATTCCAGTCATTTTTAACTATTATATCAAGACAAGATGTCCAATTGTACAAGTCAGTGAGATAATCTCCTGTAGTGCCTTTTGAACATCCGGTTTTAAGTTCTTCATCAGGTGCTTTAGTATTAAAATATATCATAGGTTTTTTATCATTGTTATAATTTACATGAAAAACAAAAACATCACGACCCATCTGATTTTTCTTTCCGTCACCGTCTATATCTACAAATATGTAAGCCCAAGTGCAAAATGGATAAGGGGTATTACTTGATGATCTTGCACATTGTGAATATAGCCAATATTGCATTCCGTCAGGAGCTACATAAAAAGTGCGAGTATCATTATATATTCCCATACCACTATGACCATTGGCATAGTGTAGTTTATATGATGGTATAACCTTTTTTTGCGTATTAGTATATTTGAAAAAATAATTGTCTGCTAATTTGCCATCTACAGCTTGGAGTGCATAGTTCCAGCTTGATACCGGTCCGTTTTCGCTAATAGAGCTTTGAGTAGCTACGGTTAAAACATTATAAGCCTTTTTTAACCTGGTTATAGCGATTTTCTTTTGGTATTTTGTAATAACCTGTGGTATTGTTAATGCTGCAACAATTCCGATAATCCCTAAAGTAATAAGTACTTCAGCTAATGTAAATGCTGAACCTCTTTCTATAGCGTTATCTTGTCGGGGGGGGAGCATTTAGCCGCCGGGTTTAATAACATATAAAATACCTCCAAAATCTTCTGTACTCATTATTTACTATTTTGAAGTTTTTGTCAAGTAAAAAGCCCCTTCTCGGGGCTTTCTATCGTAATATATAGACAAAGAAGAATTTTATTTGATTATATACGCCTTTTACTTCGTTCGAGTCCCTGCTCGGCATTAAAAGTGCATATCAAATGAAGACGGCATACCGTTTATTTTTTCGTCTTCCATACGCATTGCTGAACCTATGGTAAAGCTTTCTGCGTACATTTTGTTAATCTTGTAGGTCAAATCTCCGCTGAATACTTCTTCATTTTCTTCTAAAAATTTGAATAGTGGCTCGGTCGGTGATTTTACAATGTTGCCTAATGTTTCGCCTGCCTGTTTAAGGGTTCGCTCACCGACATCAGGAACTTTGACGTTCATTCCGAATGGTTTATATGGTCTGTTAAATGATGCGTCTGTCATATTAATTTTTCCTTATTACAGGTAATTAATCGACATATTGCATTTAAAACTTTAGAGATTTAAGAGAATTATTAACAAATTTTTACAAACTATTTTCTTTTAGTAGATTTCTTTTCTTTATGCTGGTTTTTATTGGCGCGTAGAACTTTTAATTTTTCTTTTATACGTTCTTTTTTGCTCTTTTGGGGAGCTGTTTGCTTGGGTAGTTCTTTTAGTAAATTTTGTTCATCTTCATCTAATTCAATATCTTGCTTTGCAAATGTTTTGCGCATTTTTGAATTCATATTAAGACGTGAAATATCGAGGTTCAGCATATTATCAGATTCTTTGCTTACGCGGGAAGTGATTTTAACTATATACCATTTGCTCAATTTGCCGTCGTTAGCAAAATCTATAAGTTTGTCAATAAGGGTTTGGGCATTGTAGAACATTTCGGGATGTTCTTCCAATTGTTGAATCATCGGACGGTCTTGGCGGAAGCTGTTACAGCGCATACATTCAGGGATGTAGTTAAACAAGTGATTTTCACCTTGTTTATTTTGCGGGGTAACGTGTTCTATTGTGCACATTGAATAGCTCAATAGTCTTATGCCGATATCTTCTGAATTACGACTGCTGTATTTTACGATAAACGCACTTTTGTTTTCATAAGATGTCGGAAGCTTATTTGCCAGCCTTATCAAATGTTCTTTTGTCGCTGTATTTTTGGAATCTTTAAAGATTTCTTTAAATTGGTTTACGAAGTATTTTCTACGGAATTTATTATCTCCTTGAAGAATTTTTTCTTTTTCGTTTTGAATTAATTCTTTAATTTGTTTTTTCTGTTCTGAATTTATATTTGTGCTTGCTAGTTCAATTAATTTAAAGATACCAAATTGAGTTTTTATTAATTTGGTTTCATGTTCAGGTTTGATATTTTGTAAAATTTGTCTGAAATCATAATCAGGGTGTTTTTTTGATTCTTCTTTCAGAGTGTCAAAAACGTCACGTTCTACAGTGTGCATACTGTTTCGGTATTTTTCAAGAACTTTAACTGCTTGCGGAGCTTTAGAATTTAAAACATGTGAATTTTTTAGTGATGTAATATCTTCGGGCGGAATCATTGTTCTGCCACAGCAAAAACAGCTTAAACCATATTTATACAGTTCTTCAAGTGGTTTTCTTGAAGGGCTGACATCTTCTGCTCTGTCTTTTTCTTTTGCGGTAAATGAAATTGTATCTCTCTGTAAACCGTTCAATACAGGCAGCCTGTATTGAGAATAATCAGTATGATTATTCTTATAACTACTCATTGCTATATTAAATATCACAGGTGTAATGCGCATGATTTAACAATACTTGTGATTAAAATTTTTTGCTGGTTTGTTAATAAATAGTTACAATCTGCTTATGTCTAGGTCAATTATGCCTTCTGAATGATAGAAAAACATATTTTTTAGATTTTCAATATATTCTTGTTTGCACAGTCCTTTTTTACATAATGATATTAGTTTATCTATTTGGATTTGGGTGTTTTCCGGCATGTAAGGGTTTTCTTCAATTTGAACGGTCAGCGGGTAATGGTGGCGGGAATTGTTGCAGTAAGTACATTCAAGTGCAAAGTTGAGAGAATTATTTTCGCCTTTCATACATTTGGGTTGAAGGTGCTCAAATGTTCCGACTGAAGGGTGAACCAAGTTAAGTGCAATAATCCTTGAACTTTTTCTAGCGTTTTTAACGACAAAAGCGCAGACTTCGTCACTTGAACGGGGAAGTCTGCGCGCAATTTTAATAATTTCTTCTCTGATTTTTTTATTTTCGATGTTTTTACAGATATTTTTCAATTTGTGAATAAAAATTCGTCTGCTGAATGGCTTATGTGGTTCGGGTGCGAAGATAATATCGTTAGTTTTTATTATGAGTTTTCTAAGTGCGCGTGCTGTTTTTTTAGGTAATATTCGACGGTAAAAACTTATTTTATTAAAAATTGAACTTTGAATTTTTACTAATGCAAGTTCGTGCACATCTTTTTTCATCAATAAAAGTTCTTGAAAATTTTTGTTCGGATATTTAACGGCTAGACTTTTAAACATATTGAACACCTGTCTTTCGACGGGGTGCATAATATTTTCAAATGGTTCAAGAATTGGTATTACTTCACTTGCTTTTTCTGATAATTTATGATTTTCAAGAAGTTTTGTGTAAATGTCAGGATGAAGCATTTCCATTCCACAGCAGGGGCAGGGAATGTGAAAATGAAACAAATTCTTCAACTCCCGCCTTGTGAGCGGAATTTCTTTACATTTGAAGGAAATGTTTTCCGTTTTTACAATTTTCTTCTCCATCGCCAAGTATATTATTCCCAAAGATTAGATATTCAAATCGATAAATTTTTCTTTTTCACCGACATTAGTAATTTTTAATTTGCTAATATCTGCAGGGTCAAATTGAAAAATATTTGCTGATGAGAAAAAAGCAGGACGATTAGCATTCTGATATGGTGTTATATCCATCTTGCTTCCTTGCGGGAAAAACTTGCCAAGCAGTTCTTTCAGTTTATCTACAATAGGGTTTGGGACGGGCCCTAATCCTTCATAAGTTTGTCTGCCTCGAATATTTAAAAAAGCTCTTGGCTGATAAGTCATATCAATATGTGGAATATATGTTTGCAGTTGTTTTCTTATAGCATTAATCTGCCCTTCAATATTCGTAGGTACATAATGAGATAATACTGATACAAACCTGTTATCTTTTAGTTTAGCAATTATGTTTACAGAATTGCATCCTGCCAGAGCATCCGTATAAATTGTATTTATGCCGTTTGGGGAAATAATTGCTCCGACGGAATGGTTCATATCGCAGTGAACAATATTTTTTGCACCTCCGCGTATCATCCTGTCAAGAACCATTTCAGGCATAGAGTTTATTGATGCCATATTGTTCTTTGGTATTGTTGAAATTTTAGGTAAAATTTTCCGTGTTAAATTAACTACACTACACATATATATAATAAAACATGCAGGATAGAAAAATTGCTAACCCATTGCCGGAGGCGGTTGGATGTAAAGAGGTTTTAGCTTGCGCCAATCACAGTCAGATAAGTTTTTTTCGGCTAAATCTGCAAGGATTTCACCGAGCGGTAAATTTTTTTGCTGATAAGATGTTCCGCCCAAAATTGGTTGTAATTTATTATCAGTTAGTACTGTATAACCTTCAGTTTTTATTTCATCAAGCGGAATTGCACCTTTAATCTCTCCGTCAACATAAAGATATGCGGAATTTTTTCTTGCATCGAGTGCAACAAGCGGATTTTCTCCTGCACATTGAGCTAAAATTTCAAGTGATGATATTCCTGCAGCTTTGCAGTTTAATTGTTGTGCCATTACGCGGGCAACGGTTACACAGGCGCGTATTCCTGTAAAACTTCCAGGACCGATATTTGTTGCAATTAAATCAATATCTTGCGGTTTAATTCCATTCTCGCTCATTATTTCCTGTAAGGTTGAGATTAAATAAGCAGAATGATATTTGTTGTCGTGGTTTTCCACAACGCGTGATGCTAATATTTCGCCGTCTTTTTTCAAAACCGCATACATTTTATCTAAACAAGTATCAAATGCCAGCGTAATCATTTTTTAATCCCTCTATAATTTCGTCTTTTCCGCATGAAATAAATTCATAAACTCTGTAATCTTCATCAGTATAAGTTACATTAATTTTTAAGTGGCTGAACGGTGCTTCATCCTGATTAAATTCTGCCCATTCAACGAAAGTAACCTGTTTGCCTTCAGAATATTCTCTTAATTCATCGTATATTGTTTTAATTCCTTCGTTTTCCAATCTGTACAAATCAAAGTGGTAGATAGGAATTGAGCCTGTGTGATATTCGTTAAGGATTACAAAACTCGGGCTTGTAACTTTTTCTTTTACATCAAGTGCATCTGCTACAAGTTTTACAAATGCGGTTTTCCCAGCTCCGATTTCGCCGTAAAGATTTACAAAACAGCCGTCTTTAATCAGTTTGGCAAATTTTTGTGCCAAACTTTTTGTATCATCTAATGTTTTACATATTACTTTCATATACTATTACCTTGTTTCTTCCGCTTTCTTTTGCTTTATATAGGGCTTTGTCAGCGTTTTCTATAAAATCTTTTTCCTTATATTCAGCAACGCCAAGACTTATTGTAACATTAATATATTGTTTGTCGGCAAGTTCAATTCTTTTATTTTCAACTGCTTTTCTCAAACGTTCTGCAACCATTTGCGCTTCTTCAAGTTTGGTAAACGGCAGAAGTATTACAAATTCCTCACCGCCGTAACGACCTGCGACGTCATAGTCACGAAGCTGATTTTTAATCTCTCTTGAAACTGTTTTTAATACCAAATCGCCTGCAGAATGACCGTATGTGTCATTAACCTTTTTGAAATAATCAATATCTGTCATAATTGTGCAAAGGTTTCGGTGCTGACGTTTTGCACTTGAAGTTTCTTGTTTAATACGTTCTTCCAATTGTCTGCGGTTGTAGAAACCTGTCAAAGCATCCAGTGTTGCGTGTTTTAAGATTTCTGCGTAAACGTTTGCCCTGTTCAGTGTTGTTGCAGATTGATTGGAAAGCTGTTCAAGATATTCAATCTCTTTTTCACTCAAAATATTATCTGTGCTTTTGGTTACAATGCATCCGAGAAGTTTGTTCTCGCTAATCATTGGGAAAAGACCGATTTTTTTATCAGGTGTTAAAATATATTCTGATTTGTTGTTTAAGCATTTGATAAGCTCAAATATTTTCAAATCTTTGCAAGACGACGGCCATACAAGTTCGTTATTTATGAATATATAAACAAGGTGGTCTGACACAAATTTATCAATCATTTCGCCGATAATGGGCACGATATAATTTGTTTCGTATTGAGTTTCAATGATTTTGGCAATGTTTTTCATTGAATCATGAAAATCAATATTTTTTTGCATTCTTTCACTCAGGATAATGTTTTGAATTTTTAGAGAAATACAAAAGCCTGAAAGTTCAAGAAATTCTAGCAATTTTGAATGAAGTTTTTCCGAAAACTCAAGCATACCGATAATTTTTTTGTTATTATACAGTGCATAATATGATTTAGTTTTGGTTGTAATATATTTTTTATCGTCAAAGTTTTCGAAGATTTCCGTCAGCTCTTTTGATTTTATGAACATCCAGCTTTTTGAGAAATCTCTCAAAGAATCTGTAGTTGAGTCATAAATGTATATTGCATTCAGCGGAAAAACTTCTTCAAGAACGCTTACAATACTTTGAGCGTTGTAAGCGTTATCGAGAAATGAAAATATTTGTTTAAGATTATTTATCATGATTCTAATTTTTGCATTAAATCGTCTGAAATATCAAAGTTTGCGTAAACGTTTTGAACATCGTCGTGTTCTTCTAGTTTATCAAGAAGTTTCAAAATTTGTCCTGCAACAGCTTCGTCGGTTACCTCAACTGTATTTTGCGGTAATCTTGAAAGTTCTGAAGTTTCAGCCTTAAATCCTTCTGCTTCCAAACCTTCAACAACGGATTGGAAGTTTTCGGGTGTTGTTAAAACTTTGTATGTATCATCTTCCTCAATTACGTCAAGTGCGTCTAGTGTAATTGCAGTTTCAAACAATTTGTCAAAATCAACATCGCTTGAGAAAGTTAATACTCCGCGTTGATCGAACATCCAGCCTACACAGCCTGTAGCGCCTAAACTGCCCTGATATTTTGTAAAATAACTTCTAATGTCGCCGGCAGTTCTGTTTCTGTTATCTGTCATTGCTTCTACAACAACTGCAACTCCGCCTGCTGCGTAGCCTTCATAAATTAATTCTTCGTAGTTGTCGGACGAACCTGCTCCGGCACCTTTTTCGATTGCACGTTTAATGTTATCGTTTGGAAGTCCTGCAGCTTTTGCTTTTTCGATTGCTGTTCTCAAACGGAAGTTACCTGCAGGATCAGGGCCGCCCAATCTCGCTGATACTATTAATTCTCTTGAATATTTTTGGAATACAACAGCACGTTGTGAATCTACTTTAGCTTTTTTGTGTTTAATTGTTGACCACTTTGAGTGTCCTGACATGTTTTTACCTCTCTATAATTATATCTATATTGATTTTAACACAAAAATATGATATGAAATATAAAAAAGGAGAGAAGTTATGAGAGTTTTTAAATTTAATCATTTTGTCGGGGGGGGGGCAATTTAAGCCCTACGTACCGTTGGATTCGTGACATCAAATCTTGGAAGAGTTTTAACGGTGCCTTTACTTTAGCTGAGGTTTTAATAACTCTTGGGATTATCGGAGTTGTATCTGCGCTGACAATTCCGTCTTTAATTGCAAAACATAGAATCAGTGCATTGGAAACAGCTTTCAAAAAGATGAACAGTACTATTGAACAGGCAATTCTAATGGCAAAAACTGATTTGGGAATTGACGATTTTGCGAAAACAGCATCTGCTGATGGTATTTATAATACTAAATACTATGAAACCGAATTTTTTAAATATTTACCGCCTATGACAGAATTGAATAGTAATCAATTAGGTAATTATCGTTCAACTAATTTTTCAAATACTGCAAATTCTTCTATTGTAAACGGTTTTTTTGCAAATCCTCCGCATATTTTGCATGACGGCTCGCGTGTCTATTTTTTAGTTAACAGCTCGAAGATGTATATTGCGTTTGATACTAACGGTTTGAAGGGACCGAACAGGCTTGGATATGATATATTTTTGAAGGTTACGACAACTGATAATAAGCTGACAAGTTATGATAATGAACCGGAAACCTGTTCTTTTACTTCAATCGATTCGGAGAACGGTTTCGGATGCTATTATTTTGCACGTTCAAATACTGCTCCTGACGGAAGTAACAGAGGTTATTGGAAATCTTTAAAATGGTAATTTGCAATTCATCTTTGCTTTTGGTATAAATCAGATATATATTAATTAATAAAGGGAAAGAGAATGAGTAAATATTTATTGGAAATAGGATGCGAAGAATTACCTTATAAGTTTATACCGTCAGCAATTCAACAATTACAAAACGCGTTTGAAGGTTTTTTAAATAATAATAAAGTGCAGTTTGATGATGTGAAGGTTTATGCAACTCCTCGTCGTTTGGCTGTAATCATTTCAGGTCTTGAAAAAGAATCTAAAGATGAAGAAAAAATTGTTAAAGGACCTATCAAAAAAGTTGCGTATGACGAAAACGGTAATTTGACAAAAGCAGGTGAAGGTTTTTGTAAGAAAAATGGAGTAACTCCTGAAGATTTATTCATTCAAGATGATTATTTGCATGCAAAAATTGTTATTAAAGGGAAATCAATTGTTGAACTTTTGAAAGACAATGTGCCATCAATTGTTTTGAAACTTCAAGGTTCTCACTTTATGAGATGGTCTGATAACGAAGAAAAATTCTCACGCCCTATCAGATGGATTGTTTCTATCTTAGACAGAGATGAAGTTAAAATTAAAATTATTGATAAAGAAAGTTCTAATGTTACACGCGGTCACAGATTTGCTCAGCAAAATGTTTATATAAATAATCCCGATGATTATAAAGAAATTATGCGCAACTGCTGTGTAATAGTTGATCAGGAAGAACGCCGTCAAAGAATTATTGATAAAGCGAAAGAAGAAGCTGCAAAATTAGGTGCTGAACCTTATTATACAGATGATTTGCTGGAAGAAGTTACATTCATCACAGAATATCCTGTTCCTGCAGCTTGTGAATTTAATCCTGATTATTTGAGACTGCCTGAGGAACTTGTTGTAACAGTTATGGCTTCTCATCAGAGGTATTTTGCTCTTTATAAAGACGGAAAACTTATCAATAAATTTATTACAATGACAAATTACTTAGGCGATGAATTCAAAAATATTAAAGAAGGTAATGTCAGAGTAATTAAGGCACGTCTTGATGATGCGGTATTTTTCTTTAATGAAGATACTAAAAAGCCTCTTGTTGATTACGTTGAAGATATAAAAGGAATTACCTTCCAAAAAGGCATGGGCTCAATGTTTGATAAAGCGCAAAGAATGGTTAAACTTTCAAAATCCATGATTGGCGATAATGCATCTGTTGAAAGAACTGCACTTCTTGCAAAAGCTGACCTTGCGACTAAACTTGTATTCGAATTTACAGAACTTCAAGGTTTTATCGGTGCTGATTATGCAAGAGTTTCCGGCGAAGCAGAAAATGTTTCCGAAGGTATTAAAGAACATTATTTCCCGCTTAATGCAGACGGCGAAACCGCAAAAACTTTAGAAGGTCAAATTGTCGGAATTGCTGACAAAATCGATAATATTTGTGCAGTGTTTGCAGAAGGTAAAAAACCAACAGGCTCATCTGACCCGCTTGGTGTAAGACGTGCTGCTTTGGGTATTATCAGAACAATTCTTGCAGGCAGCTTACAAATCAATATTGAAAAATTGATTAAAGATGCATTAGAACTTTTACCTGCAGGTAATAAAAATGTTGCAGATGAAATTAATGAATTTTTTACTCAAAGACTTGTTATTTTCTTGTCAGATAAATATTCTAAAAATGTGCTGGAGGCATGTGCTGAAGGTGCATTAACTGATTTGAACGATTATATTAACCGTGTTGAGGCTGTTTCAAAACTTGACTGTCCGCCGTTATTGGAAAGTGCAAACAGAGTTTTGAGAATGTTAAAGGCTGAAAGTGTAAAATCTGTTGACAGCAATTTGTTTAAAGAACAGGCAGAAAGGGAATTATATGAGCAGGTTCAAACAGTTTGCGCATCGGAATATGACGCATATTTGAAACAATTGGAAGCTATTAACCCTGCTGTTGAAAAATTCTTTAACGATGTACTTGTCATGGACAAAGATGAGAATGTTAAGGAAAACAGGCTCGCACTTTTAACTCTTTTGAAGTCAAAATACAATCATATAGCTGATTTCAGTAAATTATAAAGAATTGTAAACAATCTTTGTAAAAAAGTAAATTATTTTTTTCAGGATACTTTAAAATAGTACAAAGAAGGTAAATGGAGTAAAACAATGCTCAACAGATTTAAAAACTTAAAAATAGTAAAAACGTTAAAGGAGCAAATCAGCCCAAAACTTCGCTGGTTGAATTTTGCAAATCATAATATGGACAAATCGTCACCCGAATATGTTAGAATGATTAGTGGTGTTGACGAGTTGAAATCAAGTTCTGACGAACGTAAGCTGGAAGCAATGGTCAGAGAACAACTCAAAAGTGAATTCCCGAATATCGAGAATATGAAATCTTATGAGCTTCTTGTAGATGCGGTAATCCACAATTACAAGAAAAAACAGCTTCAGGCTATGGATGAATAAATAATCATCAAATATTAAACTTTAAAAACATCCGTTGGAGGGTGTTTTTATTTTTGCGAATTATTTATTTTTTTATTATGACAACAACAATTATCGGTGTAAGGTTAGAAAACCGCATGGAATGTGCGGTAGAGTTTCAAAAAGTTATAACAGAGTTCGGATGTGAAATAAGAACCCGTTTGGGTTTGCATCCTTCTAACGGCGGTATGTGTTTAAATTACGGTATAGTTTTGCTTGAGATAAGCGGTGATGCTGAAATTTTAAAATGCGAACTTGCTAAAAAGTGGGATATTCAAACTATGCAGTTTGATTGATAACTTTTGTAAACCTTTTATTTTATAAATAGCAAAAAATATATTTACGGGGTTTCATGCTTATGGGAACAGAGAAAACATGATAACGCCCGTATATAGTCCACAGTCTAATTTATTACAAAGAGCAATCGCCCCAAAATGGTTGCAACGGACTTCTACAAACTTTAACGGACAAGAAACGGCTAACAGTTCAAGTATTTTCTACATAAATGATGTTCATGGAAAATCTATTAACGTTGAAAGAACTGTTACTGCATCATATGCATTTGATAAATTTGTTCCGTCAGGTACTGATGTTTTGAAACTTTCATCAGGTGACATTCAACTTGGTGAGCCTGTTTTAGCAAACAGAGTAATGGTAGAAGCTCAAAATATTATGGGCATTATGGCTTCTGCTATGGGAAATCATGAATATGATACTCCCGACCATATTAAGGAATTAATTCCTCATATGGGATATAAAATGCTTGCTTGTAACGTAAATATCGACCCGCATAATCCGCTTTATAATAAAATAGAAAAATCTTATATTCAGGAAGTTAACGGTAATAAATATGGTATTATCGGCGCAACTCCTGTTGATTTATTCTCAAGGATTAAGTATGGAAGAATTTTTGAAGAATTAAAAATCGATAATATTGATAAAACGATTAAAGATATACAGCAAGAAGCTGATAAACTGAAAAAACAAGGTGTAAATAAGATTATATTGCTTTCTCATGTCGGTTTTGACTATGACCAGAGAATTGCTAAAGAAACAGATGGTATTGATATAATACTTGGCGGTCACTCTCATAATTTATTGATTGGAGCACAACCTGGAATAAATTTATTTAACTCTAAGTCTGGAGAACCTGTTGTTATTACTCAGGCAGGACGTGACGGAAGATATTTCGGTGTATTGAATGTCGACTGGGACAAAAACGGTGTAATGACAAGAATTCAAAATAACGTTACAAGTACAAGAGGATTTAAACGCAGTCCTATTGTAAGAGATATTTTTGAAAATATTTTGGGTAAACCTAAACTAGTCGGCGTAATTAATTCTGCACCGCCGCCGCCTGTTAATGATTCGGTTGACCCGAGCGGGCATGCAAATTTCTTATGTGATTGTATGATGGATGAATTGGGTACAGATATTGCTTTATTTGGTTCTGCGACAATCAGAGGCTATTTTGAAGCAGGAAAACTTGATACAAGATGGCTTGAGGATATTTCACCGTTTAAAAATAAACTTGTAGTTGCAGAATATACGGAAAAAGAAATTGTTGATATGTTGAAAGCTTCTGCAAAATCACTTGTTAGCACAAATAATAAGCCCGGTATTGTTCATGTTGCAGGGTTAAAATATATGATTGGCAGAAATGGACATTTAAGAGCGGCTATTTTTGTTGATAAGAATGGAAATGAAACTAATATAAATATTAATAATCCGAGAACTGATAAGGTGTATAAAACAGCTTTAACCGATTATTATTGTCAAGGGCATGACGGATTTACGATGTTGAAAAAATATGACCAAGCTGAAAAATATGATTTTGATATTTGTGAATGTATAAAACATTACTTTAAAAAACATCCACAGCCTGTTGATATTGTAGATGACGGAAGAATTCAGGTTGTAAATTAAAATAGAGTTTGCTGGTCGGAATATTTTTTGTAACCAAGGTGTCCGTAAGCAGACGGTGAAACTTTTCTGCCGCGGGGAGTTCTTTGCAGTAAACCAGCCTGCAAAAGATAAGGTTCGCAAACATCTTCAATTGTTCTTGTATCTTCGCCGATTGCAGTTGCGATTGTTTCAATACCTACTGGACCGCCGTTGTATTTTTCTATAATAAGTTTTAAAAGATTTCTGTCAGTATTATCAAGTCCGAGTTCATCAATTTTTAAGATATCAAGTGCCTGATTTGCTATATTTTCGGTTATTTTGCCGTCGTGTTTAACAAGAGCATAGTCGGAAACTCTTTTGACAAGCCTGTTTGCAATACGTGGAGTGCCTCTTGAACGTCTTGCAATTGCATGAGCACCTTTGGTATCAATTTCGATATTCAAAATCCCTGCTGTGCGTTTAATAACTTGTGCAAGTTCATCTTCGGTGTAAAATTCAAGTCTGTGAATTATTCCAAAACGGTCACGCAGCGGACCTGAGAGTGCTCCTGCTTTTGTTGTTGCTCCGATAAGTGTAAATTTTGGAAGCGGAATTCGAAGTGTTTTTACAGTTTGGGATTTTCCTGTTGTCATATCAAGGACAAAATCTTCCATTGCAGGGTAGAGAATTTCTTCCGCAACTTTATTAAGTCTGTGGATTTCGTCGATAAAGAGAATTTCTCCGCCTTTTAATGACATTAAAATCCCGATAATATCTCTCGGACGTTCAAGTGCAGGGGCTGATGTGATTTTAATCTCTGCTCCCATTTGTTCTGCAATAACCCCTGCAAGAGTGGTTTTTCCAAGTCCAGGAGGGCCGTAAAAAAGCAGGTGGTCAAGTGGAAGCTCACGCTTTTTAGAGGCTTCTATCGTAATTTGCAAAGCTTCTTTCAAGGCAGACTGACCGATATATGTGTCAAAAGATTTTGGTCTGATACAATTTTCAAAGTTTTTATCAAACTCTATTGTTTCCGCCTTGGTAACGGGATTTTTTTCTTCACGTGTGTGTTTAAAATCGTTGTCGTCTGCAATTATGCTCATAACTTGTCCTCTTTATTATATTAGCATAAATGCTTAAAATTTTACAAAAATTCTCAATCGTGATATACTCTTCTTATGGAATGTCCAAAATGTGGTTTAGAAATTGATGATAAGGCTATGGTTTGCCCTAATTGCAAGAAGGTTTTAAAGCTTGCTTGTCCGGTGTGCAAAACCATTAATGAATCAAATACCTGTAAAAAATGCGGGTATGTGATTATTTCAAAATGCCATAATTGCGGAAAAATTAACCAAACTTTTTCTAAAAAATGTAAAAAATGCGGTTTTGATACCGAAAAAAGTGTGATTATGAATGAAGCTAATTCGGATGATTTTGTTCTTATGACAATAGAATTTCCGAATATGGATGATATGAAACGCCTTTTGGGTTCCGCTAAAATGTTTAATAAATTCAAGATTAATCTTGATAAAATTATTGCAAGTTATGTAAAATCAGTAGGTTTAAGACGACAGATTATAGGACATACTACAGTTATAAGATTTACTAAAGATTATACATTTAACGGTTCTGTAGCTTCTGCCGTAAAATCCGCAATTGACATTTTAAATCAAATTACAGCTATGAACTGTAAACTTTCCGGGAAAAAAGACGCTACAATCCGCTGTAATATGTTTCTTTTGAAACGAAATATTGAAGATGACCCTTCGGATATCAGTTCTGGCTTTAATATCAGTTTAGTAACTCAGGGGACTAAAAATAAAGAAGAAAAAATTCTAAATACATTCCAGGTTCTTATTGATGATAAAGTAAATGATTCAATAGGTAATGAGTATAAGGTTTCTCCGCTTAATTCCGTTATGGTTGACGGGGAAATGGTTATGATTTCAGAAGTTGATTTGAAAGAGTTCATAAAAGTTGAGTATCCTCAAGAAGATGAGGACGAAATTCAGATTCCTAACTTTGTTCAAAATATGCTTATTGAACAGGATAAACTTGACGGAGAAGCTATAAAAAGCCTTGATACCAACGGTGCAGACCCTGATGCAATTTATGATATAGATACAATTAATTTTGAAGAAATTTGTTGTGAGTTTATCAGAACTGAAAATATAGATGTTATTTTTCATATTATGAATAAGTTCCAAACTATTCCGAAAGGAATTGTTGCGATTAAAACTCCTGAGATGTATAAGCCTTATACATTAAAAGTTCTTAATGCTGCTGCCGAAACAGGACAGTTTAATAATATTATTTCTCTAACCTGTTATGATGAGATGAAATATGCACCGTATTCGTTCTTTAGAGAATTGGTTTCTGCAATTTTTGAATATACGGTTTCTCAAAAATTATTTTTTCAAAATGATTTTTCAATGTTTTCAAATGTTGATCCTGATGGTTTAATTAGAGATTTGATTACATTGCATAAACGTGAAACTGAAAATGCTGAAGATACCAGGTATGTTTATTTCGATATTTTCTTGACGCTTTTGCAGGTAATTCCAAAAACTCTTATTTTTGTTGAAGATTTTGAGAAAATCGATGCAAGTTCTTATGATGTATTGAAATATTTATTTGGAGCTTTTGAACAGCTTGATATCAGTTTCCTGATTTCATATGATAAATCTTTCTCATTGCATAAGGATTGTCATTTCTTATTGAGAAAACCTTTCTATACGGAAATCTCGCTAAAACCGACTTCTTTCGAAAAATTGATTGAAGATAATAAGGTTTATTTCAGAAATATTTTGGACAACTTCTATTTTCAACGTGTTGCAAAATATGCTTGCGGAAGCAGTTTATTTATCGATATTGCGATGCAGTATTTGATAGAGTCAGGTGTATATTCGGCTGATGATGACAGTGTTGAGATGATTAACCCAAAAACTATTATTATTCCGTCAAATCTGGATAAATTAATTGCAAGACGCTTAAATTTACTTCAAGATGATGCTGATGCTATGAAATTTCTGGCATCAATTGTATTCATAGGAACTCGTGTTGATATGGCTACTGTCGACAGTTTAGGTTATGAGAATTCTGCTGAAATAATAGAAAAACTTTCTAATATGGGATATGTATATGAGTATAATAATTGCTTGTACTTCCCGAACTATAACCTTTTAAGACGTAATATGCTGAGTACTATAAGTCCTATTTCTTTGAAAGAAATTGCACAGGAATTGTTTGATAAAATTTATAATGAAGCTGATATTCCTAGTACAGCAGAAGCTTATTTGTATTCGTTACTCGGTGATAAGGAAAAAGAGCGTTCGGAGTGGGAAGAACTTGCAGAAGTTAATCTTTCTTTAGGAGATTTTAGCTCTTATGTTAACTGTACAGGAAGAATTATTGAACTGTTAGATGATATTAACGACCTTGAGCAAATTGAAAATATAGAAGAGTATAAACATTCTTTATATGAAAATATATCAGAAAATTTATATGATTATATCCCTGAAAAAACATCAGAAATTGCAGAAGAAGCTTTAAGAAATATTGAAAGAACTGGTGATACAGATAAAATTATTCAACTTTGCAATAAGATGATTATGGGTGTTCTTGCAGTTGGGGATTATAATCATGCATTGGAACTTACTCATAAAGTTCTTGCTTTGCTTCCGCCTTCATCTATTAATCCAAATGATGCAAATTTTAATCATTATTTCTTTTTGATATCTTTGATTCATATTCAAATCTTGTTTAATATCGGAGCGCTGGTTGATTGTCTTGACGTCGGTTATAAGGTTTTGAATGTAGTTAATAATTCTACAATTGAAATATTAAAGCCTGATTATTATCCGATTGAGGAATTTAAAACACTTGTTGTTGATTCGGCAGGGTTTGTAGCTTTGGCAAATGTTTTATTAATGACTGGCGGTGTTGCTGAATTTTTAAGTATTTTAAAGAAGGAATTGGATTGTGTACCTCAGTCTTATGATTTATTTATTGGACTTCAGGATTTGATTAGAGGTGTCGATATTTCTGTTCAGGTTGATGAAATAGCTTCGAACGACAGATTTGGCGCAGTTCTGATTAACTTAATCCATGCTTTTGCAGGCACTGACGGTGAGTACACAGAACATATTTATAAGGCGAAAGTTGCTGCAAAAGATAACAGGCTGCATCAGCTGGAATTGTTTGCGGATTTACTGATAGGACATGCCTACGTTCAGGCACAGTCATTCAGGAAGGCAGAGTATATAATTTATAGGATTATTAAAGAAACAAATAACAATGGTATGACTAATCTTTTATATGCTGCTTGGTATATAATGAGCGAATTGCATTTGAAACAGCATAAATATGATGTTGCATTCGGTATACTTAACAACTCGTTAATTCAGCTGGAAAAATCTAATACGACAAGTGAATATTTATTAATGCTATTTAAATATAATATGTTCAAGGTCATGATGTTCAAACAGCAATATGAAAAAGCTGAAATTTGTCTTGGACATGCACAATATCTTGCACAAAAATATGGTATTAATTTCAATTTTGATATCGATGCAAGCCACTATATTGCAGTAGAGGAGGTTGAAAATGTTGAAACAGAAATTTAATATCTTCGGGGGGGGGGCAATTCTGCAGCCTTCACTTTAGCAGAGGTATTAATTACTTTAGGAATTATCGGGGTTGTTGCGGCAGTCACTTTGCCGACACTTATATCTGACCATAGAGAAAAACAGACAGTTGTTAGGTTAAAGCATACGTATAATCTGCTCAATCAAGCTGTTAAAATGATAATCCTTGAAAATGGAGAGCTTAATCAATGGGGTGATGAAAGTAAGGAGTTTTTTGAACAGGAACTTGTAAAGCAATTAAAAATTATTGGTGAGCAAGATTGCCCTTATGCATTATGGCGAAAAGGTTTGTGTTCAAATATTGCAAATGCAAATCATAAATATGTTTTAAATAATGGAGTTGTTGTTGGTGTAACATACAGATCACCTATTGGCTCACCGGATACCGGACATAAATGTTATGCAAGTATGCAGAATGCCTTAAGTGGTAGTGGAATTCATTATGGTTCTTGCGCATATATCGCAGTTGATATAAATGGCAGAAGCAAACCAAATCAAAATGGTAAAGATACTTTTGAGTTTAGAGTTTATACGGATGGGGTTCTGCCCAAAGGCCATGTACAGAGTTATAGTAATGACGGTTTTAGTAAATGCCCTCAAGTAGGTGCAAACTGTACTGCGTGGGTTATTTATCATGAAAATATGGATTATTTGAAATGCCGTGAAAAATTATCATATGATAAAGGACCTTATTCTTGTAAAGATGCTGTAAAATAATCCTTGATTAAATAATTTTACTCTGATATGATAACGGCAAATAGGAGAGAGCATTTATGAAAATTTTATTTGCAGCAGCAGAAGTAGCACCGTTTTCAAAAGCTGGCGGACTCGCCGATGTTGTCGGAAGTTTACCTAAATATTTGGAAAAAGATGCGGAAATTGCAATTTTCACCCCGCTTCACGGACTTATTGATGTAAATAAATATGAAATTAAAGAACTTGAAAATTCTGAAATGTGGCTTACGTTTGGAGGCATGGGACACAAGTTTAGATTGTTCATGTGTAAATTGCCTGATACAAATATAAATGTGTTTTTTGTACATAACGATTGGTATTTCTCATGTTTTAAAGATGTTTACCCGAAATGGCTTGATCCTAAATATGAACATGAAAGATATATTGCATTTTCTCTTGCAACAATGGAGTATGCTAAATTATTGAATTTTAAAGCTGATGTTATTCATGCTAACGACTGGCATACTGCTATGATTCCTGTATATTTGCATAGCAATTACAGATATGATGAATTCTGGCAGAATACGAAAACTGTTTTCGAAATTCATAACCTTGCATATCAAGGTGTTTGGTTTGAAGATGTTCTTGATTTTGCAAATATGCGAAAAGATATTGTATTCAATGAATTCGGGGTAGAACATTACGGTAAAGTTAACTGGATGAAGGGTGCAATTAACTATGCAGATAAAATTATTGCCGTTTCTCCAAATTATGCAAGAGAAATTCTAACCGGAGAATTTGGTGAAGGCATGGATTATACATTGCGCATTAATCAACATAAGCTTGTCGGTATTTTGAACGGGATTGATTATGATATATTTAATCCTAAAAAAGATAAATGTATTGCAAAAAATTATGATGTTAAATCTTTAAAAAATAAAGAAGAAAATAAAAAACTTGTTTGTGAGAAATTCGGACTTGAATATAATTCGGAAAGACCTTTGTATGCAATGGTTTCTCGTTTGGTAGGACAAAAAGGTATTGATTTAATCAGACAGGTTGAAGGTGAGTTAAAAAATGTGAATGCTGATTTTGTATTCCTTGGAAGCGGTGATAAAGATTACGAAAATCTTTTAATCTGGCTTTCAAATAATTCATCAAATATTCGCGCGTATATAGGATATAAAGGAGACTTGGCGAACCAAATTTATGCAGGAAGCGATTTTTATTTGATGCCTTCTAAATTTGAACCCTGCGGATTAAGTCAGTTGATTGCAATGAAATACGGTTCTTTGCCGGTTGTAAGAGCTACCGGTGGTTTGGAAGATACTGTTGTTGGTTACCCAATGGCTGATTCAACTGGTTTTAAGTTCTGGGGTTATGACGGTTGGAGCATGATGCAGGCTATTTATTGTGCAAATTCTGTATATCAAGATAAATACACTTTTGATGCTATGCGTAAAACTGCTATGGAAGCCGATTTCTCTTGGAAAAGAAGCACTAAAGAATATTTGGATTTATATAAAAGTTTGACATAATTTAAAACGTAGTACAAAATGGAAGTATGCAAAAGACTGATTATTTAAAATTACATATTTCTGTTTTGTTATCTGGTTTTACAGGACTTTTTGCAAAACTTATTACATTGAATGAAGTTGTAATTGTTTGGTATAGAATGTTTTTGGCTTTTATTATTTTTGTTGTCATGCTTATTTTTATGCGCAAAAATCCGAAAGATGATGATGCTTTTAAAATCTGCGGGTTAGGTGTATTGCTGGCAATTCATTTGATGTTTTTCTTTGGCAGTATAAAATATTCAAATGTATCTATAGGGGTTGTTTGTTATTCTCTTGTAGGTTTTTTTACTGTTTTATTTGAGCCTTTGATATGTAAAACAAAATTCTCGTTTGTTGAATTATTCTACAGTTTGATTGCTGTATTTGGAATTTGTTTAATATTTAATTTTGATGTCAGTTACAGATTTGGGATAATATTAGGTGTTATTTCTGCAGGGTTATTTGCTTTGTATACTTTGTTTAATAAGGTTATTGAGGTTGGGAAGTCTTCCAGAAGTATGTTGTTTTATGAGCTTTTAGGCGGAACTGTATTTATGTCTTTATTTATGCCTGTTTATGCTTATTTTGTGAAAATTCCCGCATTTTTGCCGCTTGGTATTGAGTGGTTTTGGATATTTATTCTTGCTTTTTTCTGTACTGTTTTATTGTATTTGTGCCATATTGGGGCTTTAAAGACTATTTCTGCATTTACGGTAAGTTTAACGGGAAATTTAGAGCCGATTTACGGGATATTGTTTGCGATAATCTTCTTGGGAGAAGCTCAAGATTTAACTCCTGCATTTTATATTGGTATGATATTAATATTTTTATCAGTATTTTTGCAATCGTTTAGTAAAAATAAAAAGCTTCCTCATTGAGGAAGCTTTTTTATATGTAAAAAGAAAGAAATTAATTATGCTTTTGGTTGTTCAACCTTCGGTTGTTCAGCTTGTAGCTGTTCCAATTTAGCTAAAGCTGTTGTTGCTGTTTCTTGAACATTTTTGTCCTGGTCGTTTTTAGCGATTGAGAACAATGTTGTCAAGTCTTGTTTGTATGCAGGCTGTTGAATGTAGCTTAAAGCTTCGATAGCTGAAGTTCTAACCATTGGGTTAGGGTTGTTTTTCAACTGTTCTACAATTGTTACTGCACCCGGCAATTCTGTTAGAGGTACTGTAGAACCTGTAAGTTTCACTACTTCATCGCCGTATAGTTTTTGCATGATTGCTGATGTGAACATTGCGTAGCTTTTGTTTCTTTCAGCTTGTTCCATTGGAGTGATTTTTGTAGCTGTTTCTTTTTCAGCGTCTGAAAGTTGTTCACCTTTCATCATTTTTTGTCTTGCTGCGATTTGTTCTTGAGTAGGTCCTTCAAGTTTACTTGAATCTGTGTTAATGATTTTGTTTAAAGCATCAACTACTTTTTCATCAAGTAATTCTGTAGCTTTTTGAGGGTCTTCTTTTACCATATTTGCAATTTCTTCCATTGCATTAGCTTGTACTTCATAGTCAGGGTTTGTTAATTTTGCGATAAAAGAATTCAAATCAACTTGTGGAGCCATTGGCTGCGGTGGAACTACTTCTACGCTTGGAGCTGCTTGTGCAGGTTGTTCTGCTACAGGTTGAGTTACAACAGGAGCCGGAGCATTAATGTTTTGCTGTTGGATTACTTGTTGAGGAGCTGCTGCTTGAACTGCTTCAGGAGTCGGCTGCTGTGGTATGCAAACAGGACAAGGCGGGCAAACTACAGGTTGTTGTTGAGGCATGTAGTAAGGCTGAGCTTGTGCCTGAGGATAATCATATAATTGTGCTTGCGGATAGTTATAGATTGGCGCTGTCGGTTGAGCGTATTGAGGTACGTTCATAGCTACTTGTCCAACACCCGGGGCACTTACTGAAGGGTTGTGTACATCAATCTTTACTGCATTATAATTTGGTGCCGGAGTTTGAACTGGCATCATTTGGGGTTGCTGCATGTAAGGATTTACATAGTTTGGAGCTTGAATCATTTAATTTCTTCCTTTCAATAGAATATTGTCATATTTTTATTCTACTGTTTAAATATCCCTCAAGATATAAAATTGCTAAAATTTCGAAAAATTTTAATAATTCTTAACACATCCTTACAATTTTGATTAAAATATATTTATGCTATAATGTAATAGTACAGTATTTGGGATTGTATTTATGATAATTAACAAGAATGAAAGAAAATCTATAAGATCAGTTTTCGGCAAAACTCTGGCAGAACTGGGTAAAACTAATCCAAACATAGTTGTTTTGGATGCAGATTTGTCTTGTTCTACACAGACACAGGTTTTTGCAAAAGAATTTCCGGACAGATTCTTTAATTGCGGTATTGCAGAACAGGATATGGTTGCTGTTTCGGCAGGGCTCGCATCTGTCGGCAAAATTCCGTTTTGTGCAAGTTTTGCTATGTTTGCAACAGGCAGAACTTATGACCAGATTAGAAATTCAGTATGCTATCCCGAATTTAATGTGAAAATTGTCGGAACACATGGTGGTGTAACTGTTGGTGAAGACGGCGCAAGTCATCAGGCTTTGGAAGATGTTTCGTTAATGCGCGGTATTCCAAACATGGCTGTAATAGTTCCTGCTGATTGCAGAGAATGTGAACAGGTTATTAAATTTGCATCAGAAAACTATGGACCGATGTATATCAGAATTCCAAGAACAAATGTTTGCGATATATTTGATGAAAACTATGAATTTGATTTCTGTAAAGCTCATTTGGTTGAAGATGGAACTGATGTTACTGTTATTACAAACGGAGAAACGCTCGCTGAAGTTATTGAAGCTGCTGAAAATTTAAAAGCTCAAGGGTATTCTGTTCAAATTCTTCATGTTCCTGTTGTAAAACCATTAGACGGGGCGACAATTATTGATTACGTTAAGAAAACAAAATTTGTTATGACTGTTGAAAACCATTCTATTACAGGCGGTTTAGGCAGTGCAATTTGTGAACTTCTTGCAGAATATTATCCTGTTCCTGTTCACAGGCTTGGTGTTAACGATACATTCGGGCAGAGCGGAAAGTGGGATTTCTTGCTTGATTACTACGGATTAACTTCCGAAAAATTAGCAGTAAGTATTAAAAGACATATTGATAAATATCGTCTTGTAAAATAATATAGGGAAAGATTTATGATTCAATTCAGAGCTGTTACCAAAAAATACAAAAATGACCATTATGCGTTGAAAAACGTTAATCTTGATATCATGTCAGGTGAATTTGTATTCATTGTCGGCGCATCAGGCGCAGGAAAATCTACGCTAATGAAACTTTTGTATACGGAAGAAAGACCGACAAGCGGTACAGTTACTATATGCGGTAAAAATATTGCAAAATTATCTAATGACCAGGTTCCAAGTTTAAGACGCTGGATGGGTATTATTTTTCAGGATTATAAACTTCTTCAAACTCATACGATTTATGATAATGTTGCTTATGTTATCAGAACTCTCGGTATGAGTTCAAAAGAAATTAATGCAAGGGTATCAGGTGCGCTGAAAATCGTTGGTTTATACGATAAAATGAATGCTTTTCCGTCTGAACTTTCAGGCGGAGAACAACAAAGAGTTGGCATTGCACGTGCAATTGTCAATGGGCCGCAATTGTTGATTGCAGATGAACCTACAGGTAACTTAGACCCTAAAAACTCAATGGAAATTATGCAGATTTTGGATCAAATCAACCAGAGAGGTATTACGGTAATCGTTTCAACTCACGATAATGCAATGGTTGATTACTTTAGAAAACGTGTTATTACACTGGATAACGGCACGGTTGTCAGGGATATACAGGCAGGTACTTATGAATAGTCACAAAGCAAAGATTAAAAGAGAAGTTAAAAAGCACATTCCAAAAGATTGGTTGTGTGAGGTTAGAATTTTATACAGATTAACTAAAGAAACTATCCTTGATATTTATAGAACAGGCATGGTGAACCTTGTTATCGTGACCACTATGGCTGCTATTTTGATAATTTTTGGTGCATTTTTCAGGTCAGCAATATCTATTTCTGCATTTGCTCATGAGCTTGGTAATGCATTGGAAATATCGGTTTATCTTAAAGAAAATTCTGATGCAAATGTTATGAAAAACAGGGTAAAAGAGTTTGAACATGTTGAAAATGTAACTATTATACCAAAAGCTACATCATGGACGAATTTGAAACGAGAAATGGATTTGCCTGATATGGAAAATCCGCTGCCTGATACGCTGCATGTTAAGGTTGATAAACCAGAAAATATTGAAGAAGTATTCAAAAATGTTAAACAGTTAAATTCTGTTGAAGACGTGAGTTATGCTCAGGATTTGGCTAAAAAGATTGAAATGCTTAATCATATCGTTAATTTGATTACGATATTTGTTGTAATTATTATGGCTATTTTGACTATGACTATTATTAACAATACGATTCAACTTGTTATTCAATCAAGAAAAGAAGAAATTGAAATTATGAGATTGATGGGAGTTTCAAATTGGTATATCCGCTTCCCATTGATTATGCAAGGGGCTTTCTATGGTTTTACGGGTGCATTATTGGCTGTATTACCGTTGAATATTGTTCAAAATGGTTTGAATAACGTGCATCAGTTCTTTATGGTGCCAACTCCTTTGTATGCTCAGCAAATTGTTATTTCAATTATGTTTATTATGGCAGTTTCATTTGGTGCAGGCGGAAGCTTTTTATGTATTAAAAAACATTTGCAGGTGTAGTGAATGAACATTTTGCTTGTGTCTGATGATGATGAGTTTGCATATAATCTGAAAGAAAAACTGGTATTTTTGAGAAAAGATGATGTCGTAAGTGTTACCGGTTTTGATGGAGATTTTAATAATGCTGATGTTGTTTTAGTTCATGATAATGTTGATTTAATTAAAAATCTTCGCAAAAATAAGAGCTTGTGTATAATTTTTTTATCAAATTCTTATGACAGTAAAAAAATTCTGGAAGCGGTTGATTGTGGAGCTGATGATTTTATACTTGCAGATGCAGAAGATTTTGAATTTGTAATCAGAATTATAAATAATATGAAATATAGTTCGGCGAAATTAACTTCATTGAGAGATGCAAAACTTTTATATGATGAGTTTTCTGGATTATATAGATATGAAGTTTGCAGTTCTCTTTTGGAAGGTTATAAAAATGGAACTTTTATGGTGATTGCACCTTGTGATAAAGTTTCGTTTTCTGTTGAGAATATGGTTGAAGCTATAAAATCTGTACTTAGAACGTATGATATTGCATTTGTTGGAAATGGTGCTAATTTCTATATCTTTTTGCCAAATACAGATTATAACGGCGCTGTTGCTGTTTTTAATAAAATAAATGAATCTATTGAGATAAGAGCTGGTTTTTCTGATATTTCAAACAAAGACTATGAAAAAGAGGCTTTGAATGCTTTGGCGGAAGCTTCTGACTGCGGGTATTCATTGTCAGAATTTAAAGAGAACACTTTGGATGAGTGGCTTTTTGATGCTCCAAAAGGAGGATATAAATTATTTAGAAAAGTGTTTAATGCAAAAATGGAAAAAGTAATTGCACCTGTATTCTACAGGCTTCAAAAATCTTATGAGGATAAACTTTTTGAAACGCAAATTGAGCAGTATACTAATTCAGAACAGTGCGTATTTAGTTTAAAAAATAGCAATGGGGAAAGTTCATTAAGAATCGTATATCCAGGATTTGCTAAAATTATGATTTATATTGAACATGCTGGTTTAGATAGTCCGGAAAACAGAGAAATTGCTTTGCAATTAGATAAAATTACGCAAAGAGAACTTATAAGTATTGTAGAAGGGTTTATAGAAGAATTTAAGGAGACAAAATGTTATCAGTAAAAGACAGTTTGGTTTTAATGATTGATGTGCAGGAACGTTTGGTTGCAGCTTTAGATAAAAACATTATTGTTTCAAAAGCTCAAAAAATTCTTGATGGAGCAGATTTTTTAAATGTGCCTGTGCTTGTTACGGAGCAGTATCGTAATGGACTTGGAAACACTGTGTTACCTTTAAGTTCAAATATTCAGGTTGTTGAAAAGACTTGTTTTAATGCTTTGTTGGAAGACGGTATGCTTGATAGGATTAAAGCATACGGCAAGAGACAAGTTGTTATTTTTGGGATTGAAACACATATTTGTGTTTATCAGACAGCTTGTGCTCTTATGGAAGAAGGATTTGAGGTGTTTGTAGTCAAAGATGCATGTGCAAGCCGAGATAAGTCAGAATTTAAGCAAGGTATTCAGTCAATGCAGGATGCCGGAGCAAAAATCTTAACTGTTGAGATGCTTTTGTTCGCTTGGCTTGAAGGTGCAAAAAATCCAAAATTTAAAGAAGTTCAGGCTCTTATTAAATAGAATTTATGTCAATTTTAATTTGATTTTTTAGCGCGTCGAGAGATGGAAATTTCTTCTCGGCGCGTATCATTTTGTCAAAGTTTATTTTTATTTGTTCACCATATATATCTTTGTCAAAGTCTAAAATATGTGCTTCTAAAATCGCATGTGAACCGTTTATGGTTGGTCGGATACCAAAGTTTGCTATTGCTTTACCATAATTTGTATCAACAGAATAAACACCGTAAGGAAGCTCTATCAGCTCCATAGGATAAACTATGTTTGCAGTTTTAAATCCTATTGTTCTGCCAATTTGATTGCCTTTGATAATTTGTCCTTGAATTGAAAATTTGCAGCCGAGCATTTGATTTGCTTTTTCAATTTTTCCTTCAGATAATAGTTTCCTAATTGTTGTGCTGCTGATTATTTCATTATTATGTTTTTGAGGAGATAGTTCAAAGTATTCATAACCATATTTTTTAGCGTTATCTTGCAAAAATTTTACATTACCTGATTTTTTTGCGCCGAAATTGTGATTCCAGCCTGTAGAAATTGAAACAGGTGTAAAATGGTTTACTAAGATATCTTTTAAATAATCTTGTGCTGTTAATCCGGCAATGCTCTCAAAGTCTAGTTCATATAAATAATCAACTCCGAGTTCTTCAATTTTTTTCTTTCTTTCATTACGTGTAAGTATATATTTTGGGCAGACTCCCCAAAAATAACAGCAGGGATGATTTGCAAAAGTAATTACTGCAGATTTATTTCCGTTTTGTTTTGCAAAATCTATTGCACTTTTTATAACTGATTTATGACCAAGATGTACGCCGTCAAAAAAGCCAAGGGCAAGTGATAAATTATTATTTTTGTTAAGTTCGGTAAATATTTTCATATGATTCTTATATATTATAACAAAAAATTTTATACTTGTATTTAATATAAAAAAGGAGAAATATAATGCAAATACAATCAGTTTCCCCAACATTTACAGGTAGTAATCCGAAACGTGGAGCAAGACATATCGGACAAGTAATGAATAAATTATATGAACAAGCATACAAAGATATGCCGCTTCAGTCTGATATTATACAAATAAGTACAAAGCTTTCAAATGGAAAAGAAATTAGTGGTATTGCAACTTTTGATAAAGGTCGTTTTGTAAATTTATCTTTCCCATATGAGCATGCTCAATATCGAAGTGAATTTTGTAAAAATATTATTCAAAAGTTTAATGAAGTAATTACCAAAGGAAAAGCAAATAAATAAAAAAAAGAGCCCGAAGGCTCTTTTTTAGTGTTTAGTTACCGTACTTTTTAAATGAAGTTCTCTTAACTGTTGTAATGAAGCTTCACCGGGAGCGTCACTCATAAGGTCTTTTGCACCGGAGTTTTTCGGGAACGCAATAACGTCACGAATACTTTCAGTTCTGCAAAGTAACGCAACCAATCTGTCTAAACCGATTGCAAGACCTGCATGAGGCGGAGTACCGTATTGCAATGCATTAACCATAAATCCGAATTTTTCTTTTGCTTCTTCCTCAGTTAAGCCTAATGCTTTGAAGATTGCAGATTGAACTTCTGATGAGTGGATTCTTACAGAACCACCGCCTAATTCGGTTCCGTTATAAACGATATCGTAAGCGATTGATTTAACGTTACCTAAATCGCCAGATTTCAATTTGTCTAAGTCTTCAATGCAAGGTGATGTGAACGGGTGGTGCATTGCCATAAATCTGCCTTCTTCTTCACTCCATTCAAACATTGGAAAATCTACAACCCAAAGTAGATTGTGTTTGCTTTCATCAATTAAATCAAGACGTTTACCAAAGTAAAGTCTTAATCTTCCCATAATGTCATAAACAAGTTTTGGTTTATCAGCAACAAAGAAGATAATGTCGCCGGCTTCAGCTTGAGCACGTTCTTGAATTTGTTTTGCTTGTTCTTCAGTAACGAATTTTAATACAGGAGATTTTGCTGTCCCGTCTTCGTTATAAATAATATTTGCAAGAGCTTTTGCACCAAATGATACAGCAAGTTTTGTGATATCATCAATATCTTTTCTAGAAAATTTTGCTCCGCCCGGAATTCTGATACCGCGAACGATACCACCGTTTTCAAGTGTGTTTTTGACGATTTGGAATTCTGATTGTAAAATGATATCGCCGATATCAAACAATTCTAATCCAAAGCGTGTATCAGGTTTATCTGAACCAAATCTGTCCATAGCTTCTTGCCAAGGCATTTGAATAAACGGAGTTTGAACCTCAACACCTGCAGCTTTGAATGTGTCAACAATCAAACCTTCAACAGTGTTTATAACATCCTGCTGTTCAACAAATGACATTTCAAGGTCTATTTGAGTAAATTCAGGCTGTCTGTCTGCACGTAAATCTTCATCTCTGAAACATTTTGCGATTTGGTAATATCTTTCAATACCGCCAACCATTAATAATTGTTTAAAGATTTGCGGAGATTGAGGCAATGCATAGAATTTACCTTCCTGCACACGAGATGGAACGAGGTAATCTCTTGCACCTTCAGGAGTTGTTTTAATTAAGATAGGAGTTTCAACTTCCATAAAATCTTGATTATTCAAGTAATTTCTTGCTGCTTGACAGATTTTATGACGTAAAGTAAGGTTATGAAGCATACTTTCACGTCTGATATCTAAGTATCTGTATTTCAAACGAACATCTTCTGATACGTTTTCATCATCCAAAACGAATGGCAGAGTTTTAGCTTCAGAAAGAATTTCTACTGATTCCGGATAAATTTCAACTTGACCTGTCGGGTATTTTTCGTTGTAAGTTTCTTCCGGTCTTTTAGAAATCTTACCTTTAATTGTAATAACATATTCTGTTTTAACTTTTTCAAAAACTTTATGAACATCAGGGTTGATTTGAGGGTTTGCTACAAGTTGGATAAAACCTGTTCTATCTCTTAATTCAATAAATAAAATACCGCCCAAATCACGGATAGTAGAAGCCCAGCCTGACAGGGTAACTTCTTCATTCAAATTGCTGAGGTTAAGCTCTCCGCAATTATGGTCTTTAAGTTTTGTTTTAATCATTCTATCTTCCTTTTCTTATTTTTATACAGAGTTACAACAATTTTAGCAAAAACATAAAAAAAAATAAATAATATTGTTAAATTATATGGCAATGTAACAACCATAACTTAGTAAAATAAATAAGAAAAATCAAAAAAAAATAGGGTTTCAAACCCTATTTTTTGTCAAACATTTGTTTTATGCCGTCAACGGAAGATAAAATTCCTGTTGCCTCATATGGCATATAAACGACTTTATTATTTTCTCCGCTTGTAATTGCTGTCATAGTCTCTAAATATTTCATAGCGATTAAGTATTTATCAGGCTGGCCTTTATCTGCCAGTGCGCCGATAATTCTTTGAATAGCTTCTTTTTCAGCATCAGCTTCAATTATACGAGCTTGGGCAACACCTTCTGCTCTGAGGATTTCAGCTTGTTTTGCACCTTCTGCTGTTCTGATTGCAGCTTCTCTTTCACCCTCTGCATTTTTGATTGCAGCTTCTTTAAGACCTTCGGCTTCAGTAATTCTTGCCTGTTTATCTCTGTCCGCTTTCATTAATTTATCCATTGAAGCTTGTATATCTGCCGGTGGAAAGATATCCTGAATTTCTACGCGGTTAACTTTTACACCCCATTTGTTTGTGGCTTCATCAAGAGTTGTTCTTAATTCATCGTTAATTTTTCCGCGAGATGTTAAAGTTTCTTGCAAATCCATTTGACCAACAAGATTTCTCAATGTTGTTTGAGTTAATTTTTCAATTGCATCAGGAAGATTTTCGATTTCATAAACTGCACTTTTTGAATCAACGATTTGGAAATAAATTAATGCGTTGATTGTGATTGAAACGTTATCTTTTGTGATTACGTTCTGGCGCGGGAAATCGTACATTTGTTCGCGCAAGTCAATTCTGTCAACAGGTTTGGTGTAATAATAATTTCTGCCGTCCAAACCTTTTTGAGAAACTTTTTTCAAAATCCCGCGAGGTGCTTCCAATATCGGAAAAATAAAGTTAGGACCTGCTCTAAGAGTTTTTTCGTAGCGTCCCATTCTTTCTATAATAACTTCTTGTTGCTGTTGAACAATGATAATACCTTTAAATACGTATACCAAAAGTCCAACAAGTAAAATCAATAGTAAAATATTCATTTTATACCCTTTCCACTTGTAAAACTAAACTGTCGTAACCTGTAATTTTAACTTCTGTACCGCATGGGATTTGTTCCTCACAATCAGTGCGTGCTTCCCATCTCTCGTCGTAAACAGTGATTGCTCCGTGAAACTTGTCAATTGGTTCAATAACTTTTACGATTTTACCGATATATTTTCCTTCCATGCCTGTCTGCTGTTCTTTTGTTTCTTTTCTGCGTAAAAGTATCGGACGAAGCAGAAGTATTGAAATTAAAGACAGCACAACAAAAATCAGTGTTAAAATAACCCAGTCTGTTATGAATAATGAAATAACTGCTGTTATAAAACCTGCAAATGCAAGGTTTAAGAAAAACATTGACGGTACAACCATTTCAAGTATTAAACATATAAGACCTGCGATTGTATAAAGTTCCCATAAAGTCATATTATACTCCTTTTAGTTGATTGTAGCATGTTTTTGAGGTATGGTCAACTGTATGATTAACTTCAACAGTTCAATGCTAAAAAGATGGGTAGAAAAAAATACAGATTTTCTCACAGGTGCTCGAATTCAGAAAATTCAACAGCCGACTAGGCGGGATTTTGTTTTGGCTATTCGAAATAACGGTGAAACTCGAAAATTTTATATAAATATAAATCCGCAATATTATCATCTTTGCTTTATGACCAAAGAAAACGAAGCAAAGCGTTTAATTGAAATTCCTCAAAAACCGCCTATGTTTTGCATGCTCCTTCGTAAATATCTGGAAAATGCTGTGATTGCGCGTGTAAATCAGCCTCAGTATGAAAGAATTTTAGAGTTTTATGTTGAAACTTATAATGAATTATCCGAAAAAATTTACCTTTGTCTTGCTATAGAACTTATGGGAAAACATTCCAATGTTATTTTGTATAACTATGATACAAATATTATTTTGGGCTGTGCTCATAATGTTGGAGCAGAAAAAAGTCGAGAACGTGAAATGGCAGGCGGGTTGCCGTATGTTTATCCTTCAGGACGTCCGAGCGGATGGTATGAAGGCGAAAGCGTAGAACAAATCGATGATTATTACGCGCAAATTATTTATGATGATAAGGTTAAAAAGTTAAAGTCAGCTTGCAGTCAAATTGTTGCAAAGAAACTTAAAAAAGATGAAACCTCTTTAAAAAAAATGAGAGTAGATAAGAATTTTGATAAATATAGGCTTTATGGCGATTTGATTATGGCAAATCTCTATAATTGTCGGGATTATTCAAAATCCGTGACTTTATTTGATTATGAAAATAACAAAGAAATTTCAATAGAACTTGATGAAACAAAAACGCTGAAAGATAATGCGAATAGATTTTATAAACTTTACAATAAAGGTAAAACTGCCTTTGAAAAGATTATTGAGCTTTCAGCAGTATTGAAAGAGAATATTCAATATTACCAGCAAATATTATATTCTTTAGAACTTGCATCGGATATTGATGAACTATTAGAGATAAAATCGGAAATTGAGCCGGAAAAGGTTGAGAAAAATCATATGAAATCCCAGCTTGAACCTATTGATATAGAAGGTTGTAAGGTTTATATCGGCAAAAATAACAGACAAAATGACTTGATTGTTTCAAAGTTGTCGCGTGATGAAGATTATTGGTTTCATACTAAAGACTGTGCTGGTTCGCATGTGCTTTTAAAGTGTGATAATCCGTCAGACAAGCTTATTTTAGAATGTGCGAAACTTGCAAAACAATATTCGAAAGGCAGTTTATCTTCTAAAGTTGGAGTTATCTATACTAAACGTAAGTATCTTAAAAAACCTCCAAAAGCTAACTTGGGGTATGTAACTTATAAAAACGAACGGGAAATTATTTTGTAGTTTGTTTATATCCTGCAAGTTCGTCAAGTGTTATTTGAAAAACTTGTGCAAGTTTTATAAAGTTTTTCAGTCCTACATTTATTTTACCGTTTTCTATGCGGGCAATATGTTCTCGACTGCAATCTATAATTTCAGCAAGCTGTTCTTGAGATAAACCTAAACGTTTACGGTTTTCACGAATTCTGTTACGGATTTGTAAATTATAATTTTCGAACTCTTGCATAATAAAGATTATAGATTTATGATTTGGATAATTCTGTGATTAATTAATCACATATTTGTAAAATGAAAGGCTTGTTATGAAATTTTTTGGTTTTACGTTGGCGGAAGTTTTGATTACTCTTGGTATTATTGGGCTTGTTGCTGCGTTATTAATTCCGTCTGCAATAGAAAATGCGCAAAAACGTATTGTTTTAAATCAATATAAAGCTTTTTACAGAGATTTTACCAATGCTGTAGATTTGTTTATGCAGGATAACAGTATCAGCAGTTTTGCGGAAACTCCTATGGGTAATACAGCTCTATCGTTAAATGAAAGAAAAGTATATTTTATTAATAATTTTTTGAAAAAATATATTTCAGGCAATACTGGTGATTTTCCTACTATCAGGGAAAAATATATGACCAAAAATAGCAATATCTATAGTATGAAATCTGATTATCTTACTTCAAAAGGTGCTGCGATTAAGATTGATGACAGTATGTGGAATTCTTTGTTTACTGTTTATTTTGATGTTAACGGTAACAAAGGTCCAAATAAAGTGGGTACTGATGCTTTTCGTTTTTATTTTTATCCAAATAGTTCGAGCCCGCAAGGAGCTTATCAAAGAACAAAAGATTGGGATTGCAGTAATTGCGGTGATTGCTGCCGTCCTGATTTAAATCCTGGTGCATCAGGCTGGGGCTGCTGGCAAAGGATTATTCAAGACAGCTGGCAAATAAATTATTGATGTGTATAATTAATTTATGGACAAATTGGACGAAAATTTTGACATATCCGATAATATTGATATGGCTCGAAAAAATATTATTGCACTTGTTGATTGCGATTCGTTTTTTGTTTCCTGTGAACAGTCTGTTAATCCTGACTTGAAAGGAAAACCCGTATGTGTTATGTCAGGACGCGGTCAGTGTGTAATTTCGCGTTCTAAGGAGGCTAAAAAACTTGGTATAAGAATGGGCATGCCTTATTTTCAGATAGAAGGAAGTATGAAAAAAGCAATTTTTATTAATGCCAATCATGAACTTTATTCTGAAATTTCTAAAAAAGTTATGGCTGTGTTGAAAACTTTCAGTCCGCTTGTTGAAGTTTATTCTATTGATGAAGCTTTTGTTGATTTGACAGGTTTAGAACGTTTATATAAACGGAATTATCTTGAAATTGCTCAAATGATACGGGAAAAAGTTAAGGAAGAAGCAGATATTCCGGTATCAATCGGAGTAAGTTCATCAAAATCACTTGCAAAACTTGCCTCGGACAAAGCTAAAAAACTTGAGGAAGGTGTATTTTTAATCGGGGCAAGAAAAATTATTCCGCTTTTGCAGAAAACCGGTATTGATGAAATTTGGGGAATAGGAAGAAATTTATCTTTAATGCTTAGAAAGCATGGGATTTTAACGGCTTATGAACTTGTTTCTCAGGATGATTTGTGGCTGGATAAGCAAATAGGTATCCGCGGATTGGAGATGAAGCATGAACTTTTGGGTGAAATGATTTCGCCTGTATCAGATGAGGTAAAACTTCCAAAATCTATTCAAAAAACTTGCGCACTTGCAAAGTTTACATCTGACAAAGATTATTTGAAAAATTCATTGAATTACCATATTCATCGTGCATGTGTAAAACTTCGTAAAATAAATGCCAAATGTAAGGGTGTAAGTATATTTTTGCGGACTAAGGATTTTAAAGTGTATTGTGAAAAGAAAGTTTTGAATGCAGGATGTGATTTTGAATTGGAAATTTCAGATATTATTTTTGAACTTCTTGATAAAGTTTATAATCCTAATATTTTGTATCGCAGTACAGGAGTAATATTAGATACATTTGTGTTAAACAGTGAGGAACAAATGTCTTTATTTGCAGATATTAGTGTGGATAATAAAAAAGAAAAACTTTCCAAATGCTTTGATAAGCTTGAACAAAAATTTGGTAAAGATATTATTCAGACCGGTTTTATAAAAAAAGATGTTTAAAAAAAGCTCCCTTTTGGGAGCTCTTTTGTCAAGATGATTTTTAAAGTTTGTACAAAACCCAGTGGGCTACGTGCGTAGCACTATTCGTAAATCCAACCGTTTGTTAAATCAACTTTTATAGGTTTCAAAAGTTTGATATAAACAGTATCTTCAGGGCTTACATCAAGTTGTTCGCCTTTAAATACAAATCTCACAAATTTCATAAACCAGTTTCTGTCTTTTGATATTTCACAAACGCCGTTGAATGATACAGTTTGGTCGTTTGTTGTTGTAATTAATGAATTATCAAATACTAAAACTCCGTTTCTTATAAACCATTTGCCTTTTCTAACGTCAAGCATTTGACCTTTTAGATTTGCCCCTTTTCTGATAAGTATAAATTTTTCGGGTGTAACATAGTTTTCAGGTGCAATTGCAGTAAAAATTTCACCTGATTGAGAAGATTGTGAGCTTGCATAATTGCTTAATTTTGCCGGAACTAGAGTGCCAGCAGGAATTATTCCTACACTGCCTTGAACAACAGCATTTTCAATGACATATCCTTCGCCTACTTTCTTTCTCATTGCTTCCGCCAGTTTAGCGTTAGGATTTAATTTCGCCTGTTCCATCATATCAAATAAAATAGATGCAACTTCTGCTCTTGTTGCAGGTCTTTCTGCATCAATTTTGTTATTTGCTGAAGGCATAGTTACAAGCATGTCTAATATTTCTGCTTTACCGGCAGGTATTACGAACCATTCTGGAACTTCATCTACATCAATAAATTTGTTTGATAAAACTTCTTTGGCTTTCATTGTACTGATTTGTTCTGTAGTTAGAGCATTAACCGCGACAGAAATGGATTCAGCTCTTGTTACAGTATCAGCAGGTCTGAAAATATCTCCTTCCTGCGGGCATGAAATTAAATCAAAGTATAATGATTTTTGAATTGCATCATATGCCCAGAAAGTCGGGTCAATATCTGTAAAGTTTACCGGTTGTGCAACGGTTGTATGTTCCTGACCTAAAGCTTTAATTGCCATAGATGCAAATTCAGCACGTGTGACATTTTCATCAGGCATGAAAGTTCCGTCAGGATAACCTACAATTACGCCCTGTTCTGTTAATTCGTTAATTTGTTTAAAAGCCCAATGCTCCTGTGTGACATCAGGATAAGCAAATGCAGGTGCAATAAGTGTAACACCAATTGCCAATGATAAACACATTTTTAATAAATTTTTCATATCCACTCTCCTATACTCATTCACATGGTACAGGTAAAATGTGATTACGGCAATAATCTTAACAATTTTGTAAAATTTTATTAACTATATTAGCAAATTTTTTTATTTTGGCGTTTAAACAAAATATGCAAATAAACTATAGTTTATTTGGTTCTGTATATTCATACAGAACCAAAAATTCCTCAAAGCAAAATATTAATAAAAGTTATCTCTCTGCTCCAATTGAAGATACTGTATCTTTTAGCGGTATTACAAAAAAAATGAAAAAACACACTTATATCGACGGTCAGAGAGATATTAAAAAGATTATCGATGAACGAGGCGATAAAAACCTTATAGTAGGTCAATTACCGCCTTTTATGATTGAAAAACTTCCAAAAGAAAACAGAAAAGAAGCTATTATGGATATCTATAATACCTTCTCGGAAATAACTGAAGAACTTAGATATTTTGATGATGAAAAAGTTGATTTATCAAAAGCAGGTGCAATAGATGAAATAACCAAGAGACGCTGCAAATCTACAGCCGAAAAGTTTGAAAATGTTATGAAAAAATATAATTTTGTCGGCAAATGGGATGATTGTGATATTGAATATCTGGGTAAAGGCGGTAAGGGGGCTGCATATAAACTTGTCGGTTTAAGAGATTTTTCTGATAAAAACGAAGATGAATTTGTTATAAAAGTTTTTCATGTAGTAGAAGGTAGAAATTGGCAATATTCAAAAAGTCATGGATGTTATGCCGAAATTAACAGTGCTCAATACTGGATAAATAATGTTGGTACAGACACAAATCGTGGTAAATTTTTCTGGGGCGATATGCGTTCCGGATACATGATTAATAAGTTTGTTGATGAAGATGTAAGGCTGCCTAAACGTACTATTGACCCTTATGAATTTGGATTGAAATGTACTGATGAAGATGCCGCTAAAAAACATAATGTATGCAAAGGCTACAGTTATGACTGGGGCGGAGTGCGTGTCGTTAACAGGCTTAAAAACGGTGATAAATATGCAAGAACTGTATTAAATGATATTAAAAATACTCCTGAGGTATATCGTTCTTTAAAATGGGAAAAAATTATGTCCAAAAAAGACGGTAACTCTGATAGCAGGCAGGCAGGGCTCGCAATGAGTATTAAGTATATGGATAATAAAACTCATTATTTTGATAGATGTTTAGCTTTAAATAAACCAAAAGTAAATCAGGGTTTAGCTTATGCGTTGAAATATCTTCCATACAACGAAGCTGTAAAATATTTTGAGAAACTTGTTCAAACAGATGATTCAATAACACAGGTTATTCTTTTTAACGAAATTCCACTGCTTGCAATGCGGCATAGAGATGATAATTTAAAAGATGACCTTCAAACAAGACGTTCAGAAATTCTTTGTACGCGCGTAAAGGCATATTATGATATTGCAGAAAAGTATGCTAAACCTGATACAATAGAGCATTTGGCAAGTTTCTTACATCTTTTGCCTAAAGAAAATTTTAAACCATACTATAGAAGATTAGCCAGAATACAGAATGATGATTTGCATGACAGAATGATTTATAAATTTTCTAATGTAGATAGAGAAAACCATTTCTTTGTACTAAAACAACTTTCAAGAAATGTTCGTAATGAAAAACTAAAACAACAAGTGCGTGAACATTTTTGTTATGTAAATGAAGAACAGCGCGAAAAACTTGAAAATGTACAATGACACTTCAAATGCGAAACAGTAACACCTCAAATGCGAAATTTGGAAGAGTTCCGCCTCTAATATATTTAACATATCTACATAATCAGACTATTATTACGCAAAAATAATAATGTTTATGTTTTGTATGATATAAGTGTGTAAATTCATAGGTATATAAGCATGTCAAATATTGAAAAAGTAAATTTATCAGGTACAAATCAAATTCGTTTTATGGCGCAACCTAAAAACAGTAGTGAATCAAAAGAATCATCTGTGAAAAAATATTTTACAGCACCTAATGTTATATTAGGTTCCCTTGCTACAATTGGGGTTTTAGGAATGGCAGATGTTCTTATTTGTAAAGGTAAACATTTGAACAAGATTACAGGTAAAGGTAAAGAACTTGAAGAAGCACTTTCAAGAGCAACAACTGCAGAAACTAAATTAAAAGGTACTGAAGCTAAATTAGAAGAGATTTTGGCATCATCAGGTAAAGATGCTGAAGAAATAAAAGCATTGAAAGAAAAACTTGCTCAACTTGAAACTAAAATAAGACCAGGGGGCATTGAAGAAACATTGCTGAAAAAATTCCAAAGTCTATATATTGAGTGTGAGGATTTTGGACCAGAAGCAACTAAATATATAAGAACGGAATTGGATAAAACATTAAAAATGCATGGTTGTAAATTTGTTGAGCCTACTAGTTTGAAATATAAGAGCTTCTCTGACCCTGAATTTAGTAGACTTTATTCTTATGAACGTGCAGCTATAAGTGATATTGATGTCACTGCTCATGCAATAGTTGATCGCAATAATAACGTTGTACTGAAAGGACATTGTTTCGTACCAGAAACAATATAGCATAAAGAACTTAATTGTTATCTTGCATAAAACTTCCGACTTTTTTGCAAAAATTTCCGACTAAAATTTCAAAAGTCCTGTACCAAAATTCGCATTTTAACCGCACAAGATTTAAACCCCCTCTAAATTTCCGCTATATTTAGGTTTTAAGACAACTGTCCAAACTCGGACAAATTTGGACAGCTCGTGGACTTTTGAGGACAGTTCAAATTCGAAATTTGGAAGAGTTCCTACAGGTAATTCCCAAACACACAGGGCTATACCGCCGATTCCGCATTTTAACCGTACATTCTTGAAATGTCCGTCATAATACAGGAAAAATAATGCAAAATATATCGTAAAGCCAATTACATAATAAAAAAGACTGAAACCTAAGTTCAGTCTTTTTTTATGGTGGGCAAGGGTGGATTCGAACCACCGTAGTCTCGCGACGGCAGATTTACAGTCTGCTCCCTTTAGCCACTCGGGCACCTACCCATATTAACTTTTCAACTGAGTTCAAAATTGCCCTTGACGAGATTTGAACTCGTGGCCTCTCCCTTACCAAGGGAGTGCGCTACCCCTGCGCCACAAGGGCTTGCTTTAAAAAATTGCCGACTATAGGAATCGAACCTACAACCTACGGTTTACAAAACCGTTGCTCTACCATTGAGCCAAGTCGGCAACTCACATTACTTATTCTAATCAAAAAAATTTTTACTGTCAAGAGGATTTTTAAATTTTTTCTTTAATCGCAAAAACTCCAATTTTCAGGAAGTTCTTTTTCTATCATATTAAGTAATTCAGAAGGCTTGATATTAAATGCTTCTGCTAATTTGCAAAATGTTTGTGAGTTGTGGGTCCAAGGTGCCATTTTCTGCCTGCAAAATTGTTGTCTTTGATATTTCTATACTGTATGCTACCGCACGTGCTGAAAGATTACTGTCTTTTCTAAGTTTTTTTAATGTCTGTCCTAGCGTTTTATAAAAAATTTTTTTCTTTTCGTTGTTTGGCACTTGCATATTTTAATGATAATGGTATAATAATGACAAGTGGACATAATTATGTCCAATATGTATTGTATAAAATATGGAGGATAACATGAAAAATTTAAAAGCTTTTACTTTAGCGGAAGTTTTGATTGTTTTAGGAATTATCGGTGTGATCTCTGCAATGACCTTGCCAACCTTAATTTCTAATTATCAAAAACAGGTACTTGTAAATCAGTTGAGAAAATCTCACTCTTTATTGTCACAAGCGTTTGAACGTATGATGCACGAAGAAAAGGCTGTAAATTTTAATGAAACAGATTTTTGGTCTATTTGTTTGCGTGGTAATAACAGTTCTCAATGTCAGGGGATATTATCTAAATATCTTAAATCGACAAATGCTGAGTATGTATCAAGTTCTGGCAGGGCGTATAATACTTTAAGTTGTTCATGGAGCAGTAGTAATGGAGGTGAATATAGCAGCTGTTCTAAATCAAACAATACAAGAAGTGATTACACAAGAGGCAATACTGTTTCTTTACCAGATGGTTCTACAGTCTATTTTAATGGATCAATTATTACTATTGATGTAAATGGTTCACAAAAACCTAATACATACGGAAGAGATTTATTTACATTTGGTATAAGTTCACAAACAGGAGAATTATCACCTTGGTATGGTGAATTTGGTGGTCCTGGAGCCAGACAAATCATCAAAGACGGTTGGGAAATGAATTATTAAGGTTACAAAATGAAGAGAGCTATATTTCTTATGGGGATTTTGATAATTCTATTATTGGCACTTGGAGTATACAGTGGTGATATCTTAAATGGTATCACCGCTATACTCTGGCTTCCTATAACTTTATTCTGGGATGTGCCTATGATGATTCTGCCTTTGACTATAGGTGCTATGGCAGTTTTATCTTTATATGGCGCGATAACAAAAAATTATCAAAGATTTTATGATTGGTATAGAAATTTATTTATTGTTATTGTATATGGAATTTTGGCTTATGAAATTGAAAATTTGTTTCGTACAACTTCGTTTTTCAAGCTTCCTGAATACATAACTTTTTTTGTCTGTTTCTTTTTGATTCTGGCGTCAATAGGCTTTACTGCATATGTTGAAACCAAAAAAGATTCAAGATACTACATTGTTATCAGCGGACTTGTTATTGTTTATTTGGCAGTTAAATTTATCTGTTTTGCGAGATAGAGGTATGAACCCCAAGTTTGATATTAATATTTTAAAATTTAATACAGCTTTATTTTTTAGAGCGATGCTTTTGTTATCACCTGTCATGCTCCTTTTTTATCAGGAAAACGGTTTGACGGTTAAAGATTTATTTTTCTTTCAGGGAATTTTTTATTTAACATCAATTGCTTCCGAAATCCCTGTAGGATACTTGTCTGATAATATTTCACGTAAAAAACTTCTGATAATATCCTTTATTATATTTATGGGATTTTATACACTATGGCTATTTTGTCATGGGTATTATGTGATTTTGGCGGGTGAAATCTTGTTTGGTATATCAAAAGTTATGATGGATAATGCAATGTCAGGATATCTATACGATTATCTGGCTTTTAACGATAACAAATCTGCAATGGTAAAATATTACGGGTATTTGAATTTTTACTTATCTCTGGGAACTGCTTTGGCGGGGCTTATCGGAACTTATATGTATTCCAAATTCGGCTCGGGAACAGTTATTATATCTGAAATTATTCTGATTTTGTGCAGTATAATGCTTGTGGTATCTTTGCCGTCTATAAAGTCTGTAAAAACAAAAACTGAGGTAATTTCTCAAAAAATAACAAGATTTTTCGATGCCGTAAAAGATTTATATAAAAATGTTTCAATCAAATATTATATTTTTTATGCAGGAATATTAACATCTTTTTCAATTTTGTTTGCGCTGAGTTTTCAACCTTTAATGCAAAATGCTTTATTTCCGATATTCTTGTTCGGCGTAATTGCATTTGTAAATCATGCAGTAAGGGCGTTGTCTGGTATAGTGGCTGGAAAATGGCTTCGTAATTTTGATATTAAGAAACTTGTTATTCCGCTGTTTATTTTGTATATCCTTGCCTTTAGCTGTGTATTTAAGATATTATCACTCACCAGCATTCCTTTATTGTTATTGATGTTATTATTCATATGTTTAGTAATTGGAGTTCAGGTTATTTTCACAATTTTACATGTAAGCAGAATTCATAAATTTGTCACTATTGAAAAAAGAGGTACGCTTATGGCAATTAATAATTTTGTTTCCCGCGTCATGGCGGCAATAGTTTTGATTTCATCAAAACTCTTTATTGATAAGCTGGGGCTTAATTTCTTTTTTGCAATAGCCTTTATGGTATTTCTGGTTACATGTTCATATTTTATGGTTAAGATAATTAAGTTAAAGGAGCAATCATGAAAAAGTTCATTATAACATTATTTAGTGCATTGTTTATGGCAACTTCAGTTCATGCTCAGGATATCAATGTTGCATTTACTATAGACAATAATTATCCTGTTTTTACGCTTTTGGCAATAAATACAATTTTACAGAATAATAAATCAGATTCTCATTATAATTTTTATATTGTGGAAAACAATTTAACTGATAAAAATAAAGAGAAAATGGCTGAATACGTCAAGGAGCGTAAGCAAAATATCGAATTTATAAATATAGACACACATGTTATTGATGATGGCGAGTATTTTTTTGGATTCTCAGGAAGAATAACACAAATTGCTATGGCAAGAATCATGCTAGCAGAGTTACTTCCTGTAACAGTCCATAAAGTTATATATTTAGACGGTGATATTTGTGTTACTGAAGATTTGAAAAATTTATATGATATTGATTTAGAAAATTATCCTGCGGGGTTGGCACTTAATATATCTGTATTTGAATCAGTGGATTTGTTCAAATTAAAAAGCGGGTATTATAATTCAGGGGTTATCTTGATGAATCTTGATATGTGGCGTAAAGAAAATCTTTCTAAAAAAATGGTCGATTTTGTTAAAAATAATAAGGATAAATTTGTTTATTCAGGTATAGATTCAAACGTGTTTTTGTATCCTGATCAGGATTTGATTAATGTTATATTAAACGGCAGAATCAAAGAGCTTCCGCAAAGATGGAACAACCAGACTATAAGAGGAGAAGTCCTTGATTATTTGTACGGCGGAGGTATAGTTCATTATATTGGTGATGTAAAACCCTGGAATTATCCCGTAAATCCTGATGACGGGTTTAAGTTATATTATAAGTATTGGAATACTTCTAATCTTAAAAAATATAAATATTATTATGCTTTTTTGAGTTTAAATAGAGGTTATTTAAGCTTGTATGATTATAAATTAAACCGTTTTGTGAAATTCAGACGCTGGTTTTTAAAAGCATTTGAAGTATAATAGTTTTATGTTAAAACATCTTGCACCGATTATAATGCTTACAATCTCAAATATATTCATGACTTTTGCATGGTATGGACACTTAAGGCATAAATCTGTTGCTTTAGGTGTTGTAATTCTTGTAAGCTGGGGGATTGCTTTTTTTGAATATTGTTTCCAAGTCCCAGCAAACAGAATTGGTCATGGTATTTATAATGCAGCACAATTAAAAACTATACAGGAAATAATTACACTTATTGTATTTAGTGTTTTTTCAGTTTTATATTTAAAAGAAGAATTTCGCTGGAATTATCTTGTCGGTTTTTTGTTTATAATTTTTGCGGCATTTTTTATATTTAAAAAGTGGTAAAATGGTATTAGCTTTGAAATTAAAGCTAATAAAAAACATGCTTCTTGTCACTATCTGTAGGCTAATAAAAAAGAGTCACTTATGTGACTCTTTTTTATGGAGCGGGAGACGAGGCTCGAACTCGCGACATCCTCCTTGGCAAGCTAAGCAAAGACGACAAAAACACAGATTTTACAACTATTTTGACTGATTGAAACTTATTCACAAATATGTGAAATCATATATGAATTACCCACCCATTACCCACAGAAATTTTCATTATAATAAGATTTATTATCGTTAAACGAGAGGTCATTCAGATAACCAAGAAATAACCTTTAATGATGATTGAATATAAATTATTATTTAATCATCACAATTCCTCAGATGGCTTCTATGTATTTATCATTTTTTTATTTTTTGTATAAGTTTTATTATTACAAAATTACAAGATGGTGTAAATATATCGTAAGATAATAGTAATAAGATAAATTAGGGTCGACAATTGTAATAATACTATATTAAGAAAAATTACAAATATTACCAATAAGCTTTACAAAATACTCAAATGTGGTAAGATTATTTCAAGAGTAATTTAATAAATAAAAGGAGATTTTGGAAATGTTAAATGCCGCAACAATTTTATCACAAGAAACTCTTATATTCAAGGGGATTGAAGCTATTAACAAGTTACAAAAAATGGGGCTTACTTATGAAATACTGGCGAATGCAACAAGTAATGGCTACAAAATGAAAAGAAAGAAATCACAATATGCACCACCTATATGTAAATGCATTTATTTTTTGGTTAACAATAT
>CAMTMK010000012.1 GCA_947073645.1 uncultured bacterium
ATCGACTGACCATATCTTTTTCATTAATATTATAGTGTTCTAAGTATTCTTTAGGTAAGCCATCCATAATGAATTTTGGGATTTTACCATTTTCTAGTTTACCTGTAAAAAATTCACCACAACTATCAATTGCTTGCAGAGTTGAATCACCATATAAGAATTTTTTATCTATATCAGATAAAGCATTAAACCAATTTTCTCCACCCATAACAGCTTTAATAGAACCGCTCTTTGTTTTAAAATATCGACAACCTACTGCACCTGAAGGGTTTTGACCAATTTGATAATCAGCCGTTAAGGTAAGATATTTGCCATTAATTGGATCTATCTTTGAATAGTTATATTGAGCAAAACGTGCTTGAACAGAATTGGATAGTTTTATTGGGTCTGCAAATTTGATATTATATTTTTGAATATTTTCAGTTAATTCTTGTCCAAATTTTTGCTCAATTTCTTTTGCAAGTTCTTGCATTTCATTCATACTTGATGTTCTACCGTATAAAGTTATACCCTTTCCATCAATCAATTCGCCACCAGAACCAACTTTATAAAAAGGAGTTTTATACATATCTTTATAATTTGTCTGTAAACCGAATTTTTCATCAAGAAAATCAACAATTTCCCGTGTTAACGGATCATTACTATTTGGTACAACAGGTAAGTGTATTTTATATCCTGTATCTACAAAATTATAATGAAATTTCTCCATTAAAAACTCCTTAATTTCCCCTATATATTTATATAAAGTATTTTTCTTATCAAAAATTGCCTAATTATTACAAAAACTTTTATTTACTTTGCCCAAAATCGTCAAACTATCTGACCTAAGTAATCAAACCATGTGACTCTTTACACCTGCTTTAGTTATTTTTTTATTAATATATGGTATAGTAATGCGTACAAAGAATCACTACCGTTTACATAGTTCATTGGATAAATTCTTTCAGCCGCACTGTGACTTTTATCACTAGAATATCCTGAATTAGGTTTTTTGCAAACAACCAGTCTTGAGCAATCGGTCGAACCCTTTTGATACTTTACAAAAAGTTCGTAATTGACTTACTGTTTTTTCAGTTCAATCAAATTTTCAACTTTCTGAATTTGTTCTTTCAGGTTAATAAGTTCAATTTCTAAATCGCTGTTTTTAAGTGTTTTCTTTTGTTTTTCTTTTTTTACATCTTCACTTATTTCGCTGATTGCATTAACAACTACACCTACAATCACGTTCATTACAATAAAAGATGAAATTAGAATAAATGATACGAAATATAACCATGCAAGAGGATATTTTTCCATAATCCCGCGAGCAATATCCGGCCATGCTTCAAGTGTAGTTAATTGGAACATGGTGAAAAGGCTTTTGCCGAGAGTGCCAAATTCAATTGGAAATTCTTGTCCGTATAAAGTGGTTCCCATAATTGCAAATATATAAAATATTATGAGAAGTAAAACAGAAGCCCAGCTTACGTTTGGGATAGAGTCTATAATTGCTTGTACTATTATTCTTAATCTTTCAAGCTGTGTGATTAGTCTTAATGCTCTAAGTGTTCTTAAAATTCGGAATACTCGGAATGATGAGAATACTCCGCCTGTCGGAATCCATGAAATTGCAACGATTATGAAATCGAATATATTCCAGCCGTCTTTGTAAAATTGTTTTTTATAAACATATAATTTAACAGCAAGTTCAACTGTAAATATCCATACGCAAATATTGCATAATAAATTCATTAAATTGCCGAGTTTTGCCATAATTGCGTTACTTGTCATCATGCCGAGAATTACGGAGTTGAATATGATAACAAATAATATAAATCTTTGTGTCCATTTGTTTTCTATAAATTTAGTTAATTTTTCTCTCATACTATCCTCTTTAGCCAAAATTTTATCATATTTTAATTATTTTATCAAATCTTTTATGACTTCGCCTGCAATAATCAAGCCGACTGTTGACGGAACAAATGCATTACTTGCAGGGATACGTCTGCCTTCATGTTTAAGCGGGGGTTCTTTGGAGTATACAACTTTAAGCTTTTTTACTCTGCGTTTTTTCAGTTCTTGTCTCATTACTTTTGCAAGCGGGCATACTGATGTTTTAAAAATGTCTGAAACTTCAAAATCTGCAGGATTCATTTTATTTCCTGCGCCCATTGATGAAATTATCGGGGTTTTAGTTTTATTTGCCTGCATAACAAGTTCAATTTTGCCCGAAACAGTGTCAATTGCATCAACGATATAATCATATCGTGTAAAGTCGAATTGTGCTGATGTTTCCGGAGTATAAAAAATTTTGTGTGAATTTACGGTAATATTAGGATTGATATCAAGAATTCTTTCTTTTGCAACGTCGGTTTTATATCTGCCTATTGTACTGTGGAGTGCATACAGCTGTCTGTTAAGGTTGCTTTCTGCTACTGTGTCATTATCAATTATATCTATCTTACCGATTCCGCTTCGGACAAGTGCTTCAACAGTATAACCGCCAACTCCGCCTATACCGAAAACTGCGACATGAGAATTTGCAAGTTTCGCTAAATTATCTTCACCTATGAGCATTTTTATTCTTGAAAATTGTTCAGACATGCCTGTCAGTTTACCCAAAAAATCATATTCTTTCAAGTTGACATAAAATTTTTGAATACATATAATTATGGTATGAAAAAGATTGTTATTTGCTTAATTGTATTGTTATTAGGTTTATTTGTAATTTTTAAACATGTTGTTAAGTTTAATTGGGTTAATCCGTATACTTATACGGGAAGTTATTCTCGGATTGCAGAAACAATCAGAGGAATTGATAAGGGATTGGCTTTTGCGCGGAAATCTTCTTTAAAAGACGGATTTGAATATGAGTATATATTTGAAAACGCGTATGGGTCAGGGTTTTTAAATAATAATTTAATTCCGAATGATTTAGATTATTCTGTAGGACTGCATCTTGGTGAATATGTTTTTGATGGTGCAAATTCCGGTGAAATTGCAAAATCTGTAGTTGATAAAATGAATTCTTTTCAATATTTCTTTAATAATTATGTGAATTTATCAGAGGATAAAAAGTTTTATATTGATAAATCTTATTTTGAAATATTAATAGAATCTACAAGAGTCCGCAAGCAAAATGTTAAGGCTATTTCTGATAATTTGGCTAATGCCTTAAGTGGAAAAGAGTATATTAATCATACTGTAAAAAAAGTTGATGACGGGTCTGAAATGGATTTGCCTTATATTATGCGTCCTTATGAAATTCTTATTGAGAATTACAGTCCTATAATGCTTTATAGTGATGTTGTTTCTTATAACAAAGAAATGCCGAAATATGTTCGTTCGATTTCTATAATTCCAGAATTTTTTATAACAGTAAAGGATAAATCAGGGGCGGGTCATCTTATAGAAATTGTTCCTGAATCTTTTATGGGTGAGAGAATGCAGTTGGCAAGAAGATTTTTTGCTTCTTCAACTTTTACGGGAAATAAATCTGAAAAATTTCTTAAAAATCTTTCTTACTTAAATGATGATGAAAAATATTTATACTATAGAATGATTTCTTATAAAAGACATTTACAGGAAATCTCAAATATTCAGGTAATGCAGGACAGACCTGTTAAAATGCTTAAACGAGTTATGCAGACTGCTGATATTGCATCACCACTGCTGGATAAAGAAATTATGTCTGAAATTTCTGAAACAATCTTAAAAAATATGCAAAACAGGGATATTCAATTGTTAAACGAATATTCAAATGTTTGTACTAATTTGCTGTTAATTCTTGAACATCCTAATCTTTATTTGAGATTACTTAAAGACGGTAAAATTAATACTATGTATAATGTTTTGCTTGCGACAACAGAAGAATTGGAACAGCGCGGTAATATCAAGGAAGCAGATAAACTTCGTAATTTTGCAGAAAAAACTCTAAACAAGCTTTTTTTACTGGAAGAGCCAAAAGAAGTTATTATATTTAAGAGAATGGTTTTTGAACAGCAATACAAAGAGATAAATGATATGGTAAATGCTGAAGTTTATTCTTTATTGGAAGACAAAGATAAATTTAATAAATATACTGTAATGTTTAATAAAATTTATACAGATGCAGGATATCACAGAGTTTCTCTATATTGGCTTGATGAAAATACAATCGGGATATTGAAAGATGATTTCACCAAAAATATTAAAGAGCTTAAAAATTTTGCTAAAGAAAACGGTCTTGCTGATGTAAATTATAAACTTGTTAGCATAGCAGAAGTTCCAAAAATGACAGTAAGATATGCTGTTTGGGCAAGGTATAATCCTACTAAGCTTGAACAAGAAAACTTTGAAAAAATGAATAAAGCATTTTTAGATGATAAGAAGAACTTTAATGTTAAGACAAAATTCGTTTTCTAAAAATTAAACATACTGAAAAATATGTCAGGCAGTAAATTGCAATTTTTACTATACTGTTACAGGGCAGGCTGTTTAGTGCCAAAAAGCTTGTCAATCCTAATAAACATACGCATATAAATGTTTTTGCCAGGCTTTTATAATTAATGTAGTCAAGGTTTTTAGCTCCTGTAAAAATATTAACTGATATTAATATCAGTTCAGTTAAAAATAACGCAATACCGGCACCTGTTACGGAATATCTGCTGATTAAGCCGATGTTTAAGAAATATGCGCAGAGTGCAATTACTCCTGCAATAATCATTTCAATATAAGTTTTGATTTTTAAATGATATTTAATATTAATAAGTTTCATCAATTCATGCAAAAATCCCGAAAGTGCAAACAACGGTAGAATATATGCAATAGGTGCATATTTTGAAGGGAAAAATATTTCGGTAATTTCTTTTGAATAGAAGCAGAAAATACTTATAATCGGTATGAAAATAAAACAATAAAGCTGAAGCATATTGGTAAAATATAGTTCAAATCTCTTTTTTAATTCAAATTTTTTAACGATAATCGGAAATGATGCAAACATAAAAACAGTCATAAATGGAGTTATACTGTTTGCCAACAGCCAGCCTGCCCCTGTAATTGCAGTGCTCAGGTAATCTTGCTCCTGCTGAAACAGGAATTTTGAAATATGTAAAATATACCAATAGCAGGAATTTGTAAAAATAAGCGGTAATGCATATTTTAAAACTTCAAAAACAATTGATTTATCAATAAATAAATCAGGTTTATAATAAAATTTGATAGAACGTATAATGTAAATATCTATAATAAATATTGCAATGTTCATTGCTATTAATACTGCAGATGCATTCGGCAATATTTGATAAATGGTTAAAAATAAAGCTATAAAACTGAATTGGTATAATAAAATGCTTAATGTATAAAGTTTTGCATGGTTTCTAATTCTTAAGATTTGGTATAAAAATTGTCTGATACTGCACGGTATCACAAGAAATATTGTAAGCAGAAATGTCAGATTATTAATAGCAAATTTTGTTAAAACAATATCTTTAAGTAAAAAGTATGATAAGAAAATCAGAACATATGCAATTATTGAAATCCAAAACATGCTTGAAAAAAGAGCGTTAAGCATTCCCTGATATCTGTATTTTTCGTGAAATCTTAATACAGCTTTGGTAATCCAGTCAAATGTGCAGGTGAGTATAATATTAAGCATTTGTGATGCAATTAAGAATATGCTCATCTGTTTAGTATCCAGAATATGTGCAAAAATAGGAATTATGATTATTGAATTAAGAATAATCAAAACCCTTGAAGGAAGGTAGTCTAAAATATTTCTTAGTATAAGTGAATAGTTTTTCATTTATTTATTGCTAAAAAGTCCTTACCGAAAAGTATTATAACATATAAACTTCTTTCTGATTAAATTCAGTGAAAAATGTTAAATAATAAATTTGGAATAAAAAAGGAGAATGATTATGGAAAAAGATACTATGAAAGAAAAAATTCACCATAAAGGTGAAGAACTAAAGGAAAAAGCAGTTAAGGCAAAAGAAAAACTAGCCGAAGACGGCAAACAGCTTCAGGAAAAAATTGTAGATAAAGCTGAAAAAGTTAAAGACAAAGTAAAAACGGAAGCTAAAGAATTAAAAGAAAAAATTGCAGATAAAAAGAATAAAATGGATAAAAAAGAGGCGTAAAGCCTCTTTTTTATCTGATAAAATCCTTCCAATAAGATTTTGTATTATCTTGCGGGTGTTTATCTATTGAAGCCCAAAATGCACATCCGAAACCGTTCATGTTGGAATTGTCTGCTTTTGAACATACGGTTAAACTTAACTGATTTCCATTTATGTTATTAGCGGTATTATTCGGATTTCCTATTGGTATTATTCTTCCGTCAAGTGTTGGACGGAATGAAAAGATATCTATTCCGAGTTGATTTGGTTTTTTTGACGTCCCGTTTATGTCAACACTGATTACAGGACATTTTCCCGGTGGTGAGCCGTATTCAAAAAAATAGGTCCGGTTCATAAAATCGTAATTATAACCGTCGTCAAACATGGCTAAATTTGCAGAATTGCCTGTTAGTGTTTTGACGTTTGTGGCAACTTTTTCCCAGCCGATATTTTTATTTTGTGTAACAAAATATTCTCCGAATTTTTCTGCAAATTCTTTTGAGGCATTCATAACAGTCATTCCGCTTTCTACAAGCATCCAATCGTATTCGCACATATTTATTCCATAATCATAAATGAACTTTTGATTAATTTGCGAAAGTTCATTGTATGTTTTTTTGAATTGAGCCTGTAATGTTTGACTTCTATGATTTGCAATCAGGGTTGGAATGGTTAATGCAGCAACGACTCCTATAATCCCTAATGTAATTAAAACCTCAGCAAGTGTGAATGCTCCGTTAAAATTTTTATAAAACCAAATGCAGCGAGTCAAGCGGCACGTTTGGGGGGGGGGCAACTCTGAGTTTTGTTATGATTAAGCATAAAAATCTCCTTTATTTTTCCCCATTATTTATTATTTTTCAGTTTTTGTCAAGTTAAACAAGTCCTTCTTTTAAAGCTTTAACAGCAGCCTGTGTTCTATCATCTACTACAAGTTTTTGGATGATATTACATACATGGGCTTTTGCAGTATGTTCAGAAATTGTTAATTCTTGAGCTATCTCATTATTTGAAAGCCCGTCTACAACAAGTTTTAAAACTTCGTATTCTCTTTGTGTAAGGTTTGCATGCTGTTCTTTAAACATTGCTCTTGACATTTGGCGCGGCGGGATTACACCGCAGTTTTTCTCACGCAAAACGGGAACTACCTGCGGGTCAAGCCACATTGCGCCTTCGTGAACTGTTTTTATAACCATTTGTAATATATCAGTTCCGATGTCTTTCATTGCATAGGCGCAAGCGCCGGCATGAAGTGCATCAAGGACTTCTTGTTCGCTTAAATGTGAAGTTAAGATTATAACTTTTGCGCTGTTGTCTGTTTCAAGTATTCTTTTAGTTGCTTCTATTCCTGAAATATCGGGAAGTCCTATATCCATTAATATAATATCAGGTTTTTCAGTGCGGTATTTTTCAACCGCTTCTTTTCCGCTTTGAGCTTCGGATGTTATTTTTAAATCACCTTCAAAAAGTGACATTAAACCTACACGTATAAGTTTTTGGTCTTCAACGAGTAATATATTTATAGTCATAATATTTTCTCCTTACAATACTTATAAAATTAATTTCAGATGAATTAATCCCTTTTGTATGGAGAATGGCAGATAATATTATAATTTAATAAATTTGGATTGATATTAAAAAGACCTCTTTAAAAGAGGTCTTTTATAAGTTTTTCTTTTTGAATTGCTTTAGCTTCCAGTTTTTTAGCCTGTTCGCCAGCCAGTTGAAATTCTCTAGGTAGTAATTTTTTAGGATTAAAAATGCTTGCTAATAATTTTTTCCCGGGATATTGTATTTCTCCAAACATATCAAGTCCTGTTTGATATTCGAAATGGTCATATTTTTCTACAACGTTGCCTGTTGCATTGTCAATGATTTCCATTGATTTGTTTTTTGCATTAAATCTTGTATCAAATTTTGTTAATTTAGATTGTTCTGCATCAAACTGTCTAAGACCTTTGCGAAGAATTTGAGCTGAATATCCTTTGGCATTACCGATAACGGTGTCTGTAAATACGCCCATTTCAGATGTTGACGGACGTCTGAATGCCATTCCAAATTGTGGTCTTGATTGATTACAATTTAAGTTTAATTGCATGTTATATTTCTCCTTTTTTTGTTATTAAAACACGTAAAAATATTTTTTGCTATTATTTTTCTTTTGGATTATTATGTAAATGGTAAAATTACAAAATAGGCGTTAGAGCAAGTCGTCACAATGTTCGATAAGTGACAGAATAAGCCGCCTGATGGTGAAAAGAAAATGAAGTACTCAAAATATTCAACAGTAATAATAGGCAGCGGTATTGCAGGGTTATATGCCGCATTAAAAATAGAACAGCAGGTAAAACTTCCTGATGGGATTTTATTAATTACAAAATCAAGACTGGGTGAAAGTAATTCAAGATATGCTCAGGGTGGTATGGTTGCTGTCATGAAGGACAATAAAACTGACAGTGTTGCATCTCATATTTCTGATACGATAAAAGCAGGTGCGGGCTTGAGTGAATTTAATACCGTTAAATTTATTTCGGAAAATTCTGATGCTGTTGTAAAAGATTTATTGAAATTCGGTGTTGAATTTGATAGAGATGAAAATAATAATCTATGTTTTACCAGAGAAGCAGCTCACAGCGTGAGAAGAATTCTTCACTCAGGCGGAGATGCTACGGGTAAGATGATTGAGCAGGCATTGTGCCGTAAGGTTTCGGAAAACGAAAATATAGAAATTTATGAGCAGACCGATGCTGTTGAACTGCTCGTAAGTTCGGGTGAATGTAAAGGTGTTATTATTTTTAATAACGATATCGGTGAATATGAAACTATATATTCTCCTGCAATAATTCTTGCAACAGGCGGGCTTGGTCAATTATATAAATATACGACAAATCCTGTTGGCGCAACAGGTGACGGCATAGCTCTTGCATATAATGCCGGTGCGGTAATGCAGGATATGGAATTTGTTCAGTTCCACCCGACAGCACTTGCAATTGATGGTGATGAAAACAGGTTTTTAATCTCGGAAGCTGTCAGAGGGGAAGGTGCAAAACTTTGTGATGCTGACGGTGTTGAATTTATGTGCAAGTATGATGAGAGAAAAGAACTTGCACCGCGTGATATTGTGACTCGCGCAAATTATAATGAAATGCAGGAAAATCATACAGATTGCGTTTATTTGAATGCATCTTGTATTGACAGTAAAAAACTTGCAAAACGCTTTCCGACAATTTCTAAAAAATGTCTTGACCATGGAATTGATATTGCAAAAGATTATATTCCTGTAGCTCCTGCTTCGCACTACTTTATGGGCGGAGTTCGCACAAACCTTAAAGGTGAAACTTCAATAAACGGACTTTATGCAATTGGAGAGGTTGCATCAACAGGTCTGCATGGCGGAAACAGATTGGCAAGCAATTCATTATTGGAATGTGTTGTCTGCGCATATTCTGCTGCGGAATATTTAAAATCAATTGAGTTAAAAACTCCTAAACAAATTGATGAAGAAATTAAATCAATTATAGATAAATACAGCAATGAAGATATTATTATGGAGGAATTGGATATTCAGTCGTTGAAATCTGAATTGCAAAATATTATGTGGAATTATGTCGGGATTTTAAGAGATAAAAAATCTCTTGAACAGGCAAATGAACTGTTATACCGCTTAAAAGCAGACTTCCCGCGCACTGAAAAATGTTTAAACAGAGAAGAATATGAATTCAGAAATATGCTTACGGTTTCACAGTTGATTGCTCATTGTGCATTGGACAGAAAAGAATCCCGCGGAGCACATTTCAGAACAGATTATCCGAACACAAATGAAGAATGTATTCACAGTTATATAGTAAAAGAGGTAGAAGAGTATGCTAAGTAATTTTTATATAAAAGAACATGTTAAATCAGCATTGCAGGAAGATATCGGATTTGGCGATATTACAACCGAAAATCTTACTGACGGAAGTGAATATCTAAAAGCAGAATTGAATACAAGAAATGATGGTATACTTTGTGGATGTGAAGTCTTTAAGACTGTTTTTGAAATTCTTAGTTCAGATGTTAAAATAAAATTTTATTTTAAAGACGGCGATAAAATCCAAAAGGGCGATAAAATTGCTGATTTGGAAGGCCCTGCAAAATATTTGCTTATGGGCGAACGTGTTGCCTTAAATTATATTCAGAGAATGTCGGGTATTGCAACTGAAACTCGTAAGTATCAGGAAGCGGTTAAACCTTATAATGCAAAAGTTGTTGATACAAGAAAAACAACTCCGAACTTCCGCTCTTTTGAAAAATATTCTGTAAAAATCGGAGGCGGAGCATTACACAGATTTAATTTATCAGACTGTGCAATGATTAAGGATAATCATATAAGACTTGCAGGTTCTATTACAAATGCTGTTCAAAAATTAAGAGAAGCAATTTCTTTTACACACAAAATTGAAGTAGAATGTGACACATTTGAGCAGGTTAAAGAAGCTGTTGAAGTCGGTGCAGATATTATTATGCTTGATAACATGACGACTGAAACAATGAAAGAAGCTGTTGAATATATTAATCATCGTGCAATTGTTGAAGCAAGCGGAAATGTTAATTTGAATACTGTAAATTCAATAGCCTCAACAGGTGTAGATATAATTTCATCAAGTGCAATAGTCGCAAAAGCGCCTACTTTGGACTTGGCACTTGATATGTAAGTGTAAAGTTAACACCAATTGTTAAGCGTCTGAAAAATTAAATTTTTCAGACGCTCTCTATATTTGCATTATTTTTTAAAAAAAAATTGTAAACTTTCTTAAATAAGGTAGCAAAAAAAATTTTCCTTTGTTTTAAAATGAATGTAGATACATTTTATTTGGTGAAAAAATGAAAATTAACTCAGTACAACGTGATATGACCCTTAAACAGGGTATTTCGACGCTCCGTTCGGAATCTACGAACTTTAGAGAGAAGTATGGTGCGAACATGTGTGACAGAGGATATAGTGCGAATTATTGCGGCAGTTTTACGGGAAAGAGTAAACCTGCCGCAAAATTTTTGGATAAAATCCTCTCAAGCGGATGGTTTGGTAAATTCGCAAAATATTCTTACGAACATAATATTTCCACATCAGCTTTAATTGCTCTTGTGTTGGCAGGTATTATGCGCCCGGCAACTATTATGGCACTGCCCGGTAAGAAAGACAAAGAAGACAAAATTTACGCATCAGGACATGCGATGGCATCAGGAATTATCGGTTTTGCAGTTTCAACTGCCGTAACAAGCCCTTTTGATGAATCTATTAAAAAAGTATTTGACCAAAAGAAATTTGCTCGCGGAAAGTTCAAAGAAATGGATGAAAAAATTGCAAAATTAAATCTTGAAAAAGAAGCTAAAACAATTACCGAAGAGGCGAAAAAAGAATTAAAAGCTCTTACTAAAAAACGCGATGCTCTTAATGTTCTTGTTAAAAATATTCCGGATTGGCTCATAGGTGTTCCAAGAGCAATGTTAACAATTGCTTTAATTCCGCCGATTTTGAAATACGTTTTCGGCTTGGAAAAGAAAAAGAAACCTGCTCCGGAAGCACAACAAAAACCTGTAGAAGCTCCAAAAATGGATTTTATTGACAAAGATGTCTTTAAAAATGTTAAAGGAGGTGTTCAATAATGAGTTTAATGATTACTCCTTATAACAATAATTACAGACAGCAAAGACCTTCTTTTAAAGGTGCAGAACAAGTTACAAAAGCAGCAGCAGAAAGTTCAAAATTCTTTGCTCCGGTAGAAAAAGCTTATGATGGTTTTACAGATAAAATAGCAGAACATGTTACTTCAAGATTTGTTAACTGGGGACCTTTAGAGACTCTTGCTGACAAATTGAAAAATACCAATAATTTGTTCCAGCACTGTCTGACAGTAGGTTCTGTAGTTACAAGCGGTCTTTATATGCAAAGAACTTTGGTTAACAAAGATTTGGATAAAGACAGAAGAAATACATTGGCTGTAAACCAGGGTTTAACGCTTGTTGCATCGACTGCAGGAGCTTATGCGCTTGATAAATATATCAAAGGCTGGTGGGACAATATAACTGCTAAATTTGCAGGACATCTTTTGAATGATAACGATTTCTATACGAAGTTTAAACAGGAAAAAGATTCTATTACAGCAGCAAACAAAAAACTAAAGGGTACTAATGCAGAATTGAAATCACTTCCGAAAGTAGATAAGCTTGTTAAGGAGCATTCTTACTATAAATCATTGAGTGCAAAAGATGCTGATATACTATTGAAAAAATTAAAAGGTATGTCACCATTGAGAACAATGATTGTATTCGGATTTGTATACAGATATTTTGTACCGGTTGCGGTTACGAAACCGGCAAACAAACTTTGCGATATGTATCTCAAAAAGAAAAAGGAAAATGTAGAAAATACACAAAAAGCATAATAAAAAGGCATCTGAGAAGATGCCTTTTTTCTTGAAAAAAAAAGATATTTATAGTATATTTTTAGCGGGGTAACAGAGTGGAAAGAGATTATTTAGAAACAATTGCAAAAGAATGTAATTTATATGACGCAAACGATGTAGATGCTGTCATTAAAAAAATACAGGCTCTTGACGAAGTTTATGAGCGTGATAATCTTGTTGAAATTTACAGTTATTTTCTTGAAGTTTCTAAAAATCCAGATATTTTGATGTGTGTTATACAATGCTCTGACAGGATTAGAGATAAGGCGATACTCGGCAGACTGCTCGATTTGCTTTTATTAAAAGAGGATGAGTTTGTAAATGTACGCGTAATGTGTGCGAAGGCTGCCGCAAATCTTAAAGATACATCTGCGGTAACACCACTTTTGTACTGCCTGAACAATAAAGATGAAAATTACAAAGTTCGTCTTGCTTGTGCCGATGCATTGGGGAAAATTGGCGACAGATATGCGGTTGCACCGTTAATTGATGTTGTAAAAGATGAGGATGAAAAATCAGTTTATTTGCGTGAGTCTTGCGCTTCAGCATTAGGTATGCTTGGAGATTTACGAGCAGTTGACCCTTTGGTAAGTATTTTGGAAACCCAAAAGGGTATTTGGAACAAATTTACTTTCCTGAAAGAACGTGTTATTGAGGCTCTCGGTAAATTAAGACTTGATGATAACGAACGTGTTTTTAATGCGTTGAAAAATTCTCTTGTAGATGAATCTCCGCAAATAAGAATTAATGCTATTGAAGCGATAATGGAAAGTGAAAATCCTCGTTCGGTTGAAACTATTAGGACTTGTCTTCTTGAAGATGAGGATGAAGAAGTTAAGAAAAATGCTTTAATTGCACTTTATAACCTTATCGGACGCGAAATTTTAGATGAAGTTGCAAACAGCCCTGATTTTTCGGACAATCTAAAAATGGAAGCTGTTTCAATGATTTCGGAGTATGAGGAAGATGAATAAAGGTATTATTTTACTTTCAGGCGGGCTTGATAGTCTTGTGAGTCTTGGACTTGGCGGATATGATGTTTCGCTGGCTTTGACTTTTGATTACGGGCAAAAGTCAGTTAAAGATGAGATTGAAGCATCTCGAAAAATTTGTGAATATTACGGGCTTGAGCATAAAATAATTAAGCTTGAATGGCTGAAAAATATTACGCATACTGCTCTCGTGTCAGACGATAAACTGCCAGATAAAATTGATGAAAATTCTGCAAAAAATGTCTGGGTTCCAAACAGAAACGGGTTGTTTCTCAATATTGCAGGTTGTTTTGCAGATGCTGAGGGGTATGATTATATCCTGATTGGTGCAAATAAAGAGGAGGCACAAACATTCCCTGATAATACAAAAGATTTTATCGAAAGGGTTAATGCTGAATTTGAGTTTTCTACCCGTAAACAGCCAAAAGTCATTGCACCCTTGATAAATTATGATAAAAATGATATAGTAAAACTTGCATTAGAACATGATGTTCCCCTAAATTTTGTCAAAAGCTGTTATGCTGGAGGGGAAAGGCATTGCGGAAAATGCGAATCTTGTATAAGATTGAAAAATGCACTTTTATATAATCATGCTGAAAAACTTGTAGAGGAATTGTTTTGAAAACTTTATTGATAGATAACGAAATTAAATATGAAGGCTGGCAGTTATGTCCGCATTGGATTTACAGAAATTTTAAAATTCAAGGTGATGCAACCGTTGCTTTTGTTGGTGAATGTGAAGTTAAATTAACTGAAATGGTTGACATTGAAGATGTTATCAATGATGAATCTATTTACAGCAAATCAATGTTGAGTTTTATATCTGAACAGTTTAATGTCGGGTTGGTTGAAGGTGTTTTTAGACAAAGACTTTTAATATGTATAATAAAAGAAGCTTTGGAAAAACGCGGGTTTAAAATTACCAGAAACGGTGATGATTTATTTTTTGACGGTAAAAAATTAACTGTATCAATTGCGACTAAATCCGCAACTTCTGTTTTAATCCATACAGGAATAAATATTTTGTCTGACGGTGCGCCTGTCAAAGCAAGCGGACTTACAAGCGAATTGGGTATTTCAGATATCAAAGATTTAGCACAGGAAATTATGAAAAATTATGCTGAAGAAATTGATGATATAATTATGGCATCAACAAAGGTTAGAGGTGTGTAATGCAAGAAGATTTAAAAAAATCAAATCACATTAGCTATAAAGATTACCAGAAAAAAGTTACTAAAAATCCAAATGAAGGTATTGCGATTTTTGTATCTGCATTTTTTATTTTGTTATTGTTATTCTTAGGAATTGCTAAACAAATTTCACCTGAAATTGATGTTTCTATCGGTGATGAGAACGCTAAAATTTCTCAAGAAGATGAAGAAGAAAAATCTGTTGTTGATGAAAGATTAAAACTTTTACAAATGGAAGATAACGGTGAAAATACGTTTGCGCCTGAACTTGACGAAAAAGTTGTACTTCCGGAAAAGAAAAATACAGAAGATGTGAAAGCGGAAGAAGAAATAAAACTTTCTGAAAAAGAGGCATCTCCCAAACCGACAGAAACAGCTGCACCTGTTTCTTCAAAAGTTGTAGTCGGTTATTATCAAACAAAAGAGCAGGCAGAAGTTGCAAAAGGTATAATTGCTGAGGCAGGTTTGAATATTAATCCTTTTGTAAGAAGTATAGGTGGCGCTTATACAATTCAGGTAGGTTCTTATTCTTCGCGTGAAAAAGCTCAGAGTGTTGTTAATGACTTACTCAGAAACAACTATCCTGCAAGGATTATTACTGAGTAAAGCATCTAGAACCAGTTGCATAAATCGTTATTGCAAAGCACTTTTTCTAAATCAGACATTGTGTTTTCGTTTGTCATTTCATAAGTTACAGGAGTAATTGAAATTTTATTATTTCTTACTGCTGCAATATCAGTATTAGCATCAACAGGTTCTGTTATAAGTTCACCTGCCATCCAGTAATATACTTTTCCTCGCGGGTCAACTCTTTTTTCGTAATTATCCGTAAACATTTTTCTGCCGAGTTCTGTGATTGCAACGCCTGCAATATCGTCTTCATCAAGTGCCGGGATATTAATGTTTAATAAACTTTTTTTCGGGAAAGTGAATTGCGAAAGTTTTGGCAAAAGTGCATTAACAAATTTTGCTGAAAACCTAAAGCTGTCCATTTCATAATGCATGCTTGCCAATGACATTGCAATACTTGGAAATCCCAGCATTGCACCTTCCATTGCACAGCTTACAGTTCCTGAATATAAAATATCAGCTCCCAAGTTTGGACCATGGTTAATACCTGAAATTATAATATCAGGACGTTCTTCCGGTGATAAAATTGCACTGATACCGATTTTGATACAGTCTCCCGGAGTTCCTGTTGTGACCCACGCTCTTTTTACATTGCCGTAAGCTTCAACTTCTTCAACTCTAATAGGTGTATGCAATGTTAGTGAATGTCCTGCAGCACTGCGTTCTCTATCGGGTGCAATTACGTATACTTCGTGTTGTTCTGCAAGAACTTCTGACAGGCATCTTATGCCGTTAGCTGCAATTCCGTCGTCATTTGAAATTAATATTTTCATACAAAAATGATACCATATTTAATTATTAAGTTTTGTAACAAAATATTGACAGTATTACCTTGGTATAGCAATTTTATATATCAAAAATTGTTTATATATATACACACGAGGAAAGCATAAAACGAGGAATCACGAAAAACGTTTTATTGCACACTACACTTCACACTATTACGAGGAATTATGAAAAAAAAATTCCAACTCTCGACTTTTTGTCGGGAGTTTTTTTTGTGCTACGCACGTAGCCCATTGGGTTTTGGATGAGCTTATTATAACATTGTGAGCCCGTACGCTATTTATTAATAATCATTAAAATTTCAGCAAGTTTACCTGAATTGTTATCTTTAAACTTTATTTCTTTTTTTGTTTCTTCAGGAGTAAATTCTGATTTTTGATAATTGATTAAATATTTCATAAATTCTGGACTGAACATATAAACACCTTCCCTACATTTATATAAAAACACATGACTTAAATTTTTTGCCTAAAATTTACAAATTATTTACATTAATGTGTGTTATAATATTTACAGGTGGTAAAAATGAGACAAGCTTCAATAATAGATATAATTTCTCCCGTCATGGCAGGCCCTTCAAGCTCTCATACTGCAGGTGCCGTGAGATTGGGACTTTTGGCTAGAAATGTGTATAATGCAAAACCGGATAAGGTTACTTTTAAACTTTATAATTCTTATGCATTAACAGGAAAAGGACATGGAACTGATAAAGGATTACTTGCTGGAGTTCTGGGGTTTTCAGTTGATGATGAAAGAATTAAAAATATTTTTGATACACCGGAAGCTCAATCTATAAATTATGAGTTTGAATTTTTGCAGGATTTTAACAGACACCCTAATGCTGTTGATTTTATTTTTGAAGGCGGATTGAACTTCACAGTATCTGGGGATTCTGTAGGTGCAGGTGAAATCCTTTTGACAAAAATAAATAATTTTTCGGTAAATTTAAGCGGAAAGTATAACACAATTCTGCTTGTTTATGATGATAAACCCGGGGTTATTTCAAAAGTTACAGGGATAATTCAAGAAGATAAAGTTAATATTGCATCACTATATTGTGATAGAAGCGGTAAAGGAAAAGATGCTTCAATGTGTATTTGTATTGATGGAGATTTAACTAAAAATTGTCTTAATAACCTGAGTGATTTGAAAGATATGTATATTGTAAGATATATTAGGAAGTTGGAAAGTTAATGGATAATATAAATACATTCAGGCAGTTGTATTACACCTGCAAAGAGAAAAATAAAGCTATTTATGAAGTTGCATTGGATTATGAAGCTTCACAAGGCGAGTACAGTGAATATCATGTAAGATTGCAAGCCAAAAAAAGTTTGGATGCAATGAAGGATGCTATAAAAACAGGCTTAAATTGTACAGAACCTTCTCCTAGCGGCATGAGCGGAGATGATTGTGATAAATTACAAAAAACTTCTGCAAAATCAATTTTAGGCTCTACTCCGCAAAAAATGATGAAATATGCGTTAGCAACAAGTGAACAAAATTTACGTATGGGAAGAATTGTTGCTTGTCCTACGGCAGGTTCTTGCGGAATTGTTCCTGCGGTTTTGATAGCATTTGCTGAAGACAATAATATCTCAGAAAATGAACAAATTAACGCGTTAATTACAGCAGGAGAAGTCGGCAGACTTGTTGCCAACAAAATGGCACTTGCAGGAGCCGTAGGCGGATGTCAGGCAGAATGCGGGGTTGCATCTGCAATGGCAGCAGCTGCTTTAACTCAAATGCGCGGTGGTTCTGTTAAGCAAATTATAAACGCTGTTGCACTTGCTTTGAAAAATATTTTAGGGCTTACTTGCGACCCTGTATGCGGACTTGTGGAAATCCCTTGTGTCAAACGCAATCCATTTCTAGCTATACATGCTGTAACTGCATCTGAGCTTGCTATGGCAGATATTATTTCAAAAATTCCTATTGATGAGGTTGTTGATGCGATGGAGCAGACTGGTCAATTGATGTCACCGTTATTGAAAGAAAGTTCTCAAGGCGGACTTGCAAAAACAAAAACTGCAATTGCATTAGAGAAAAATATTTTAAAATAATTAAGTTTTGTAACAAGTTTTAAAGATTTAAGCAATTATATGGAAATTATATTCTTTATATATATATAAGAGATAGATATATAATTATGAGGAGTATAATTATGGGCGTAAACGCAGTTGGTGCAATCGGACATGGTGATGACAAAAAAGCCGGAAGAACTGAATATGCTGAAGGTACTAAAAGAAAACCGTGGGAAGAAATCGGCAATGCATTGAATGGTTTCGGCTCATATTTGAATATTAATCCCGGTAATAGTGTATGGACAGCAGGGACTAATGTTCAAGGGGCATTTGGCGATTAGGTCTTTGCAAAAAGTTTTTGTTTAAGGTAGACTAATTCTCGTAAAAGAGGATTAGTCTATCGTGTTATTAACTGCTGATATCGGAAATACAAGTATTACATTAGGGATTTTTGATGAAAGTGCTCTTGTTGAGGAATTTCGTCTGGCTTCTGACAAGGATTTGTCTTTGGAAGAGTATGAGGTTCTTTTAAAATCTTTGTTTAAAAATTATGTTGTTAACGGGTGTATAATTTCTTCTGTTGTTGAGGAACTTACTAAAAAGTTTAAGTCGGCTGTTGATAATGTTTTTAAGCTTGATTCTATCGTGCTTTCAACAAAAATTAATACGGGTGTAAAAATTAAGCTTGATAATCCGGAGGAAGCCGGAGCTGACAGGATTGCAAATGCTGCCGGGGCTTATGTTTTGTATAATCATCCGGTAATTGTTGTGGATTTTGGCACTGCGACAACTTTTGATATTGTAAATGCACAAGGTGAATTTATCGGGGGTGTAATTTCTCTAGGAATTATGTCACAGATGAAGGCTTTGAATAAATTTACCTCAAAGCTACCGCAGACTGATGTAACGATTTCACATTCTGCAATCGGTCATAATACAAATGATGCTATTTTATCAGGTGTAATCAGAGGCACTGCGTGCATGATAGACGGATTAGTCGAACAGTGTGAAAGAGAGCTTGATGAAAAAGCTGTTCTAGTTGCAACTGGCGGATATTCAGGGTTAATCGCGAATTACTTAAAACGTCCGTTTGATTTTATCAACCCGACATTGACCCTTGAAGGGCTTCGCTATTTATATGAATTAAATGTTGTAAGTGAATTGCAGGAAGTTTCCCATTAGGTTTTCGTTCCAAACTTGAACGTTATTTGGGACTGATAATACTGTCGGAGTAAAATTCCAGATATATTTTATATGCGCGTTTACAAGAAAATCTGCTGTGCTTTGTGCGTATTTGCCTGGAACAGTAAGGATTGCAATGTCAATATCTTCTTTTAATGCAGTGGCTGAGAGTTCATACATATTTTGGATTTCCATACCGTTTATGATTTTGCCGATTTTGTTTTTGTCATTATCAAATATTGCAAGAATTTTTAAGCCGTAATCGGTAAAGTTTCCGTAGTTTGCAATTGCCGTTCCGAGGTTTCCTGCCCCTATAATAAGCGCTTTTTTTGTTTTTTTGAAACCCAGAGTTTTTTCGATTGAGATTTTTAATTCTTTTACGATATATCCGATACGGGATTTACCTGAATTGTTTAGTAAATTAATGTCTTTTCGGACTTGAGAGTCATCGATATGCAAAAGTTCTGCTATTTGTTTGCTGGAAATATGTTCAATATTCTTGTCGATAAAATCTGACAATATGCAATGATATAGTGTTAATCTGTTTATGACTTTGTCCGAAATCTTTTTGTCCATTTTAGTTGTTATTCCTGTTTTCTTCATCTTTTACAAATTTCGCAAGTTGTTCAAGATGTTTATCTTCAATTGCTTCAATAAGTTCAGTTACGGATTGTATTTTTCCTAGAGCGAACCCCGTTTCAGCAAGTAATACACAGTCGTTGCAAAGTCTGTAACCTTCATATTCGATAGAACCTGCGAGGCATTTTGTTTCACCGCAGCAGTCGCAGTCAAAAGTTTCGTCGATAATATCAGGATTGTCTTCAATATCGTCGATGCGCATTTGTTCAACTACTTGCGCCATTTCTTCAATTATTTCTTGTTTATCTCTCATGAAATAAGCTCCTTCATTTTGCTAACAGCTTCTGGCAGTCCTGTAAAAACTGCTCTGGAAACTATGCTGTGTCCGATGTTTAGTTCGTATAGACCTTCGATTTCGTGCATTCTGTGGACATTTTCGTAGTTTAATCCATGTCCTGCATTAACTTTTAAGCCTAAATTTTGGGCAAGTTCAGCAGATTTTTTTAATTTTTGAAATTCAACTTCTTCGTCTTCGTAGCCGAAGCATTCAGAGTATGTGCCTGTATGCATTTCAATAAATTGTGCTCCTGTTTTTGCAGATGCTCTAACTTGTTCTTCATCTGGGTCGATAAATAAGCTTACAATAATACCTGCCTCCAAAAGCGGTGTTATGAATTCGGTTACTTTATCTAATTGCCCCGCAACATCAAGTCCGCCTTCTGTAGTGATTTCCTGACGTTTTTCTGGTACAAGACAGATTGAATGCGGTTTAATTTCCAAAGCAATTTTTTGAATATCTTCAGCCATTGCCATTTCAAGGTTAAGACGAGTTTTTAGAGTTTTTGTAAGTGTATAAACATCTTCGTCTTTAATATGACGTCTGTCCTCTCTCAAATGTGTTGTAATTGAAGTTGCGCCGTTTTCTTCGGCGATTTCCGCACCTTTAATAACGCTGGGTTCAATTCCGCCGCGTGCGTTTCTTAAAGTTGCTATATGATCTATATTTACACCCAATAACATGTTACTTCTCCTTAATTGATAATAATGCTGTATACGAAGGCAAAATTGTTGTTTTACCGTCTTTTGCAGCTTTTTCTATTGCTTTTATAATATTTGGTTCTATTATAATTCTTTCCTGTGGTATTCCTGCGTATTTCAAGCGTGTTGCCATATCATTTGCACGAATACCTGATGTTATTACAAGTTTTTTTGCGTCTTTTAATTGTTCAAAATCGCTGTCCCAAAGCCAGCTTATGTCGCGTCCGTCAGCGTAATTGTCGTTGATTGCGATTACGATATTTGAGTTTAAGTCAACTGTCTTCAAAACTTCACTTGCGCCTGTCGGGTTTTTGATAAGCTGAATTAATACAGGGTTGCCGTTGATAGTTCTTTTTTCAGTTCTTCCAAAAATCGCATGATAGCTGTCTAAAGCTTCTTGAATTTGCGCCTCGTTCATTCCCAGTTCATATGCAAAAGCAATTGATGCGAGCGCGTTGTAAGCGTTATAAAGTCCTGTAAGGTTAACTTTAAACTCATAACCTTTTAATGTAATTATTGAATATTCATCAAATACTTCAACATCAGCGGGGTAGTTGCACTCAGGACGTTTATATCCGCATTTGGAGCAAAAATAGTGTCCCTGTTGCGCAAAGAATTGTTTTGAGTATTCGAGCACATGTCCGCACATACAATTAAAAACTTCTGACGGTGCATTTGATTTTGTTGAGCATTTTACGTTTTCAAACCCGTAGTAAACGGCATATTTAGTTCTGTCAAACGTCGCAACAAGCGGGTCGTCAGCGTTTAGGATAAGTTTTAAATCAGGATTTTTGTCAATCGCATTTTTAATAAATTCTGCGGTTGTATTCAATTCGCCATATCTGTCCAACTGGTCGCGGAAAAGATTTGTTACTACAAGATAATCAGATTTTATATAATCATAAAGTTTTGTCAGATAAGCTTCGTCGCTTTCGATTACCGCATAATCATAGTGTCTGTGAGGGGCTATGGCAAACATATTTGCAACGCCTGTGAGCATATTTGCACCTTCTAAGTTATGAATGACTTTTTGCCCGTTTACTTCGAGGATATGCGCCATAAGTCCTGATGTTGTCGATTTCCCGTTAGTTCCCGTAACCGTTGCAACATCTTTTGTGATATATTTTCTGCAGTGTTTTAAAAAGTCAGGACAAATTTTTAGTGTAAGCATTCCTACAAACGAAGTTCCTGATGATTTGTTTCTCAATTTTATGGCTAAATAAGCAAGTCTTGCTATGATTAATGATATATAAAATCTCATAAATAGTCCTTTAGACGTATTCCCCTAATCTATAATTTATATTAGTATAAAAACACTAAAATGTATATATTAATATCAATAGTTTTTATAGCAGAATTAATAATTGCCTTGAATTTAATTTTATGGATACTTAAGGCAGATAAAAAAGTGCGTTATTATAATTCTTGTGTTGATGCGTTTAATCCGCTTGCCCAAACGGCTCTGCAGTATGCAAGATGCAAAGTTTCCGAATTCAATAAGTCTTTCGGATGTGTTTTTGAGTTTGTAAAAAAGAAAAAAGAACAGATTATTTTCAAGACTGTATTTATGATTGCAATCTATGCTATCTTGATTGTGTTTAAAATAAAAATGAATAAAGCTTCTAAAATTTATAAGCTAATCAGTGTAATGCGTGATTTGACGCTTGAATTAGCCGTTTAGCTTGTAATCTGTTAAAGAATATGATAAGATAAGTTTGTACTTTTATATGAAAGGGTAAAAAATGAGTAAAAACAAATCATTAATGTTTGGTATGGGTTTGCTTGCAGGTGTTGTAGGCGGGCTTGTTGCAGGTGTTTTATTTGCTCCGAAACCGGGTGAAGAATCAAGACGACAAATTAAAGAAACTGCGTGCGAATTATATGAAAAACATTCACCGGCTGTTAGAGAAGCAAAAAAACAGGCGCTTGAAAGCGTTGATTTGATGAAATATAAGTTGGAAAGACAATTGAGAAAATTTAATAACATGGTAAAATCAAAAAAACTTCTTAAAGCAAAAGAGCTTGAAGGAATGGATGATTACAATTATTAGGAGCCAAAAATGGAGATGTCACAAATAGCGTTAAATCAAGGTTTAACTTTTCTTGCGTGGGCAACAGGTATTGTTGTTATTATTGTTGCAGGTTTTTTGGTTAAACTTTTATTTGACCTTTCAACATTAGCTAAAAACTTAAATCAAACTTCAATTATTGTTAATACAGAATTGAAACCGACGCTTAATGAATTGAACCAAACTTTGAGTTCGATTAATGAAATCGTCAAAAATACCGATAAAGGTGTAGGCGATTTTAAAACAGCAGTCGGCGGACTTTTTGACAAAACCAAATTGATTTCGGGCACTTTGTTCGGCGGTTTGATTAAAGGTTTTACAACAGCATACAATATGTTTAAAAAATAGCCGTTTAGCGGGATTATTTATTGATACTTAAACGCTAAAATACAAAAGAAACAGTAAAGGAGAATATTTATTATGTCAGCAGGTAAATTTTTAGCAGGTTTTATAGTAGGCGGTGCAATCGGTGCTATTGCAGGTGTTTTGTTAGCACCAAAATCAGGTGAAGAAACTCGCCAAATGATTGCAGATGGTGCAAAAGATGCTCTAAAACGTGCAGATGAAACAGTAAAAGAAATTCAATCAAAAGCAGATGATGTTGTTTCTGATATGCAGAAAAAAGGCGACGAAATCAAAGAAAAACTTCAAAACCTTATTAATCAGCAGAAAGATGCAAAACAAGAAGCTTAATAAACGGGAGCAAACGAAAGTGAGCGACTGATAAAGGCATAAAAAGTCTGACCAATATTGGCAGAGATGGTAAAAAAGAAGAGGCGAAAGCCTCTTTTTTTTACCAGGGATAATCCGGCGCAATCTGCCAGCCGTCTTTCATTATTAAGGTTGCACATGCAGATTTCAAGCCGATTGCAGCACAACCTTTACCGTCAGATTCTTTACTGCACATTTTAAGTAAGTCTTCTCTGGAATACCAGTCATAAGGTGCAACAAATGGTCTGTTTTTGCCTCCTAGCTGGAATTGTGCCATATATCCTATTTCTAAAACAAAGTCGAAAGTGTCTTTACCTAAAATGTTTGGACCGTGTTCAGGCCCGTTAACATCTATGTATATAGCTGCAGAGTACATATGCATACCGCATGAAAATGGTAATATATGTATAAATGCTCCATTTTTTAAATAAAATGAATATCCCCAATCGTGATCATACATATTAAGACCTTTTAAGTTTTTATATACCGCAGCACATTTGTAACTCTTGCATATTGCACCATGTTTTGCTTTATCTGTTTGTAAAAACGGTTTAAAATACAAGGAGTACAAAATTGTAGAAGATTCGTTATTATTTTCGTTTCCAACCCAAGAGGTTGTATCATAGCCATATTCTTCTTTAGCGCTTTCCATAGCTTGCATTATTATAGAATATGTGCTTTTTAATCTTTCAATTGTAACTTTTTGCTGATATTTTTGAATTATTGTCGGTATTGTTAAACTTGCAATAACACCTATAATTCCTAAAGTAATTAAAACCTCAGCTAAAGTAAAACCACCTATAAAAATTTTCCAATGCCCAATGTGGCGGGTCAAGCTTAACTTCGACCAAAGTTTTAAAAATCTTAACCAATATTGTTCGGCATGGCTACGTGCGCAGCACTTGGGGGGGGGGGCGATTCTGAGCTTTTTCATAATAACAATTCCTCCATTATCTGTTTTTTAAAGCATCATCGAGTGCTTTTTCAAGTACTGTAATTTTATTTTCCAAAACTTTTATTTTTGCTTCGCCGTTAGAATTTGAAATTGCACCTTTTTCAAGTTCGCGTTTATATGCGTTATATTTTTCTTTTAATGAGGAATATAGAGGAGCAAAGAAAAATATTACAGAGAAGATTCCGAGGAAGAATACTATCAGTGTATAAATTGCAAAATCAAAACCTATTGTGTGTACTGAAAGGTTTGTGAGTTCTGCAAATTTGGGGCTTAACAAATTTATTGTTACATTATTGTGATAATTCATCAATATCAAAAAGCCTGCGCATAGTGCTGATAATATAGAAAGTACTTGCATATTTTAACCTCTTTGTCTATTTTGGAGCTGCTTATCAAACTTTTGTCAGTCGCTAACGCTCCCGTTTAACCTCTCAAATATCTCAAAACTTTATTGATTTTTTCGTCGGGTTCAATTTCCAAACTTATTATTTCATTTCCAAACGGTTTTGTAAAGCTTAAATAATATGATTGTAAAACCTGTTCTTCAGTTTTAACTTTTCCTTGTCCCGCACCGTAGAGAGTATCGTTGTATACAGGGTGTTTCAAGTGGCTCATATGAACCCTGATTTGATGTGTTCTGCCTGTTATAAGGGTTAATTCAATGTAAGTATGTTCTTTAAAACGCTCAAGAACTTTTACACGTGTAAGGCTTTCTTTACCGTCTTCTCTGACTGCCATTTTGTGTGGCTGTGAGGGATTTCTTCCAATCGGTAAATTTATTTCAAATTCGTCTTCTTTTATAACACCTTTAACTATTGCGTGATATTTTTTTGTTAAACTGTGGGCTTTTATTTGATGGCTGAGAAATTCATGAGCTTCATTATTTTTGGCTATCATCAAAAGTCCTGAAGTGTTACGGTCAAGGCGGTGTAAAATCCCTCTGCGAAATTCGCCGTTAATATCTGATAAATTCCCTCCGAATTTGTATAAAAGGGCGTTTACAAGTGTGTTTTCGCGTTCAATTGTTGTCGGATGAGTAAGCATTCCTGACGGTTTGTTTACCACAAGCATATTTTCGTCTTCGTAAACAATATCAAGAGGAATGTTTTGAGGCGGGATAGTTAAGTCTTCCTGCTCCGGAATTTCAAACTCTATCTTGTCATTTTCTTTAAGTATATATGACGGCTTTTTAGGGGTGTCATTAATTTTTACAGCACCTGATTTGATGAAATTTTGAATTTTTGAACGTGACAAATTAGGAGTTATCTCTGCTAAATAACTGTCAATTCTTTTATTTTCGTCATTTTCATCAATAAAAATAATCATTTCCGTAGTGATTATAGCATAATATTTTGTTACAAAAAAGCAATTTTAAAATTATTTTTGTTTTAAATATAATATAGGGGAAATATTATGATTAATGAGTTTGGAAATAATTACGCATATCAGGCTTGGAATTATTATGATAACTATTATAAAAATTAGTATAATAGTTATGCAACAAGTATTTTACCCTTTCGGGGGGGGGGCATTTAGAGCCTTTCTATACAGGTGATGCTTTTCAATATACTACAAAACCCGATACGGTTAGTGGTGTCACTGAGAAAAAAGAGAAAAAGACTGAAAAGCCAAAAAGTGAAAAGATTGAAAAGTCTGAAAAAGGTTTGTCAACAACATCAAAAGTTTTAATAGGCTTAGGTGTTATTGCAGCCGGTGTATTGGCACTGAAATGTGGAAAAGCTCCTAAAGTTTCACAGACTAAAAAACTTGCAGAAAAAATTACGTTTAAACCTGCACAAACTCTTGAAGAAGCTGCACAATTCGGTAAAAACAATCTTGGTATTCAAAACTACAGAGGCTTTGAGGCTGCAGATAAAGAAGTTGTGAATTTTGCTAATGAAGGATTTGTTACTCTGAGTAATAAAGTGAGTGGAAATACCAATATGCCTAAGTATTTTGAATTTAGAAACTTTGAAGGTGGTTATGCTGCAACAACAACTGATGGTGGTATTGTTTTAAATAAAAATTTCTTCCGAAATATAGATAGTGAACTTGCGGGGCGTTTAAGTGTCTTGGAAAAGCAAGGTGTTTTAATCAGAAACGCGGAAAATCAAATTGGAGTTTCAGGATTTATTGATGAGGCTTATGCTAAAGATATACTTAAACACATAGAAAGATATAATAAAGGTGAAATTACAACTTTAAAAGACAAAATGTATTTATACAATTGGTTTGATGATGCTCTTCAGGTTGGAAGTGCTCCGTTTAATTCTCCTCTTAAATCAATAAAAGCAATATTAAAAAATAATGATGCTGTTGAAATATTAAAGAGTAAAGGTATTTTAACAGATATTGCACAAATAGAAAAGCTCTCTACAAAAGAACAAGCTTCTCTGTTTATGAGAATGATTAAGGATGGAAATCTTCCTATTTCTATTGGTGAAGGTGCAGGGAAAGGTGTTTCTCCGTTCCATGCAATTTATCATGAAATAGGACATCTGAATGATAATGTTGTTTCAGGCGGATGGGTAAGTCAGGCTGATGAGCAAATTGCAGGTTTGGTTTCCGGTTATGCAATGACTAAACCTAGAGAATTTATTGCAGAAACATATGCAAAACTAATTTCAGGCAAAAAACTTCCTGATGAGGTACTAGAGCTGTATAAGAAATTAAATGGACCTGCAATTATTTAGTTTTCTTAATTAAAATCATTACAATCAGTGCAATTACGCCAACATTTATAAAGATATCCGAGATGTTAAATACAGGGAAGTTTATAAAATTGAGCTGGAAATAATCTCTCACAAAGCCGTAAATAATTCTTTCGTGAAGATTGCCGGCAATCCCTGCGGATAATAATGCAATGAAAAAACAAGTTTTCAAAGAGATTGATTTCAAGTGATTGATTACGTGCAGTGCAAGCAATACAAGAGCAATCATTGAAAGGATTATTAGTAATTCTCTTGAATCCTGTAAAATACTGAATGCTGCGCCTGTGTTTTTTACGTAATTAAGTGAAAATACAGCATTTGACATATGAAATCCACTTCGAAGATTTTCTACCATTACGTTTGACAGGTATAAATCAGTGAAAATAAAAAACACATAACATACTGCGAAATATATAAATTTACTTGCTTTGTTCATTTTTTTCAACTTTCTTGTTTTCAATTGTTACAAATTTATTTTCAGGAACGACATTCACTCTTGTCATAATAAAAGCTAAGCCTCTCATATGTATATTTAAGTTCTCACCTTGTTCCTCAGCTTGTGCAAGCCCGACAGAGGCGATTACATATTCATTCACATTATCTGCATTTGAAACAAAAACTCGTTCTAAAATATTGTCGTTTGAAACTCTGCGGAAATTATCTTCTATTTTTGTCTGTGGATAAATAATTTTTTCTCTGCTGATTGAAGCAATAGCATTAACGCCTTGGGGAGTATCTAGTTTCAAAGTTGCAGTATAATATTTTTTAGCCCCAATTTGTTTTGGAGCATCTAGTTCAATATTAATATATCTTGCTCCGCCATATTTTAAAGTTGATGTTTCATCTAAAACATCTTCTGATTCAATGAGCCAAATTTCGCCATGCTTTTTTAGATGATAAATACATTTTGATACAGAATAGAGTTCTCCTATTGTTTCAAAATCGCCAATTTGTTCCTTTGGCGTAGAAACAGCTGTTTCTGTTACCATAACTCTTGCGTAATTATCGGTAAAGTCAATATTGTTTATTTGTGTTGAGTATGCTATGTCAGGGTATGTTTCCCAGGTATCTTCAACCATTTTCATATATGTATCGTAATTAAATCCGTCAGAGTTTACAAAATCTTTTGAATAGACAGATTGAAGTCCGACAAGACAATGTTTGTTGGCTTGTTTAATCATTTCTCCAAAAAGAGCTTTGATTTCAGCATTTCTTGTTTTGTTAAATTTTTGTTGTTCGATTTTTACTCTCTGTTCTGTTAAAAATCCTGCCTTTGACGGCATCTGAGAAGATAATAATAAAGCTAAAATTAAAAATACGGATATCTTTTTCATGATTTTATTATATATAAAAAATTTTTTTTATGCTATTATCCTAACAGATTAGGAGAGAAAAAGTATGAAACAAACATATTTTCCACAGGAAATAGAAAAGAAATGGCAGAAAATTTGGGAAGAAAACGGTACATTTAAAACTCCCGATGAGAGCGACAAACCTAAATATTATGCTCTATCAATGCTTCCATATCCATCTGGTAAATTACATATGGGGCATGTTAGAAACTATACGATTACAGACGTTATTGCACGTTTCAAAAAAATGAACGGGTTTAATGTTTTACATCCTATGGGCTGGGATAGTTTCGGGCTTCCTGCCGAAAACGCTGCTATGAAAAATGGGGCAGAACCTGAAAAATGGACTTTGGAAAATATTGCTTATATGACTAAACAGCTTAAAATGTTAGGTCTTTCTTATGATTGGGACAGAGAAGTTACAACTTGCCTGCCTGATTATTATAAATGGACTCAATGGCTGTTTTTACAATTATACAAAAAAGGTCTTGCCTATAAAAAAGATGCTTCTGTTAACTGGTGTAATGACTGCGGTACAGTACTAGCAAACGAACAGGTTATTGACGGTAAGTGCTGGAGATGCGACAGCGTAGTTGAGAAAAAATATTTGTCACAATGGTTCTTTAAGATTACCGAATATGCGGAAGATTTACTTAAAGATTTGGATAAGCTTGAAGGCTGGGGCGACAATGTTAAAACAATGCAGGCTAACTGGATTGGAAAGTCAGAAGGTGCAATTTTTAATTTCAAAGTTGTAGAAAACGATTTGACAGTTCCTGTTTATACAACAAGACCTGATACTGTTCATGGTATTACATACCTTGTTGTTGCGCCTGAATACAAGGATATTGAAGCTTTGACTACACCTGAAAATAAAGAGGCTGTTGAAGCTTATCGTGCTAATGCGCGTAAAATGACTGAAATCGAAAGACTTTCAAATGACAGAGTAAAAACAGGTGTTCCTCTTGGAACTCATTGTATAAATCCGTTTACCGGCGAAAAATTCCCGTTATGGACTGCGGATTATGCACTGGCGGAATACGGAACAGGGGCTGTAATGGCTGTTCCGACACACGATGCACGTGATTTTGATTTTGCTAAAAAATATAATTTACCAATGAAAGTTGTTATTCAAAATCCTGAAAACCCGTCAGACTGTAAAGATGCGGTTTATGCTGAAGAAGGTATTCTTGTTAATTCAAATGAGTTTAACGGAATGAAAAATACCGAAGCGAAAAAAGCTATTACACAAAAAGCGGTTGATGAAGGTTTTGGTGAATTTAAAACACAGTACAGACTGAGAGATTGGTTGATTTCACGTCAGCGTTACTGGGGTGCTCCAATTCCTGTTGTTTATTGCGAAAAATGCGGTATACAGCCTGTTCCTGAAGAACAATTGCCAGTATTGTTACCAAAAGACGTAGATTTTTCAGTAGTAGGAAAATCTCCTATTACAACTTCGAAAACATTTGCAGAAACAACTTGCCCATGCTGCGGCGGAAAAGCAAGACGCGAAACTGATACTATGGATACATTTGTATGCTCAAGCTGGTATTATATGAGATACGCTGATGCTAAAAACGATAAAGCTCCATTTTCTAAAGAGTTAATTAACCATTGGCTTCCTGTAGACCAATATGTAGGCGGTATTGAGCATGCAATTCTGCACTTATTATATTCAAGATTTTTTACAAAAGCATTGAGAGATTTAGGCTTGCTTGATTTTGACGAACCGTTCAAAAATCTTTTGACTCAAGGTATGGTTCTTAAAGACGGCGCAAAAATGTCTAAGTCTAAAGGTAACACAGTTGATCCTGATGAAATCTTTGAAAACTACGGAGCTGATACTGCAAGATTATTTATCTTGTCAGATTCACCTCCGGCAAGAGATTTTGACTGGTCGGATGCTGGTGTTGAGGGATGCTACAAATTCTTGAACAGAGTTTGGAGATTAATCTCCTCTAACGCTGAAAATATCAATGTTGATTACGCATTGCCTGCAGCATTAACAAAAGAAAATGATGATTTGGTACGTGTTGTTCACATGGCAATCAAAGGTATTACTAATGATATTTCAAATGATTTCCAATTCAATACTGTAATCTCTAAATATCGTGAACTTGTTAATGCGATTTATGATTGGCAGGGTAAAAAACCTTCTCTAAATGATGAGGATAAGGCAGTTTTGAGCTTTGCTATTGTAACGTTAATTAAATTAATGTCACCGGTTGCGGTTCACTTATGTGAAGAAGCTTGGACAGAGCTTGGCGGCGAGGGTTCTATTCACTCACAAGAGTGGCCCGTTTGGGATGAAAACCTTGCAAAAGCAAGTTCAATTACTTTAATCGTTCAGATTAACGGGAAAGTAAAAGACAAGATTGAGGCTGACGAGGCTTTAAATCAGGATGAACTGAAAGAGCTTGCTCTATCAAGTCCGAAGGTGAAGGAACTTACAGAAGGTAAAACGATTGTGAAAACGATTGTTGTGCCGAAAAAGTTGGTAAATATAGTAGTAAAATGAAAAAGGAGCATTAGCTCCTTTTTTTTATACTACAAAATCTTTGCGGTCTTTTAAATATTCCATTTCAGTGAGTTTGCCAAGGTCTGCTAACTCGTTTTTACAAGCTTTGTTATATTCCATTAAAACATTTTTAATAGGCATTTTGTATACTGTCATAACTGCGAATGGAAAATCTTTCTTGTTCTCATTAGTATTTTTTACAAGAATTTGAGTTTCATATGGAGTTTCTTTTTTCTGTTGAATTCCGATAATATTTTTTGTATCAATAGTAGTTGTTATTTTGTCTTTTGGACCCGTATATTGTATGAGACCTGTGAAATTTACAGAGTTTGTTTTCATATATTTCTCCTTTTTTTTTATTAAAATACGAAAATAAATTTTTTTGCTATATAATAAAAAAAGAGAGGGGATGTACACTTGAAAAAGAAGTTTTATTTTATAGCAATAGGCGGAGTAGGAATGAGCGGTTTAGCAAAATATTTGCTGGAAAACGGCTGTGAAGTTTCGGGCTCTGATATAGTAGACAGCAAATATATTGATAAATTAAGAAAATTAGGCGCAACTGTATATATTGGTCAAAAGGCTGAAAATGTGCCGGAAGATGCAATTGTGGTTGCAAGTACGGCAATCAGAGAAAATAATCCAGAAATGGTTAGAGCAAAAGAATTGGGCTTAAAAATTTATCATCGTTCAGATATTTTGGCGGAAATTTCAAGTTGGGGCAAATTCTTTTTAGGTTTTTCCGGAACTCACGGAAAAACTACTACAAGCGGACTTTGTTCTTATGTTTTGGAAAAAGCTGGTTTGATGCCGTCTTATGTTGTCGGCGGGCTTTTGCCTGATATTGGTTTGAATGCTCATTCGCAGGACGGGAAATTTTTCTGTGCGGAGTTGGATGAAAGCGACGGTACAATTGTTAAATATGTTCCCAATATTTGTGTTGTAAACAATTTAGAAGCTGACCATTTGGATTTTTATAAAGAAGGTTTGAAATCTATTTTGGAAACTTTCGAAAAATTTATTTCTAATATGAGTGAAGATGCAATTTTGCTTGTGAATAAAGACTGCAAGGGTGCAATGAGTTTGCATAGCCATAAGAGTATTACTTTCGGATTTTCTGATGCGGATTACACTGCAAAAAATATTGAGTTTAAATCTGACTGTACAACTTTTGATATTTACTATAAAGGTGAATTTTTAACAGATTTGACTATTGTTTTACGCGGTAAACACAATGTTTATAATGCTTTATCGGTTCTTGCAAGTTTGCATCAGGCAGGTGTTGATGTAGAGAAAGTCAGACCTCATTTCGCAACTTTTTCCGGTATGGGCAGACGTTTTCAGAAAGTTTGTGAGTTTGACGGTGTGACAGTGTATGATGATTACGCGCACCACCCGACTGAAATTAAGGCAACTCTTTCTTCTGCTGAGGGAATGGATGACAAACGTATTGTTGCAGTATTCCAACCTCACAGATATACCAGATTGCAAAATCTTTGGAATGAGTTTTTAAATGCGTTCGGCGGGGTTGATAAAGTCTATGTGACAGATGTTTATGCAGCTTCTGAAGATGAAATTGAAGGTGTAAATGCTGAAAACTTTGTTAAAGAGTTATCCAAAAATGTTGATTGTGAACATATTTCAGGCTCAATTAAAGATGTTGCTAAAAAATTATATTCTAAATTAAACGCTGATGATGTTGTAATCGGTTTGGGTGCAGGAACAATTACAAACCTTGGCAAAGAACTTTTGGCAATAAAAGATGAGGTTGTTGAAGTTGCTCGTTGAAAATGATTTCGAAATAAAAAAACTTACGTCTTTTAAAATTGGCGGAAAAGTCGCTAAGATGATTTTTCCTGAAACTGTTGATGAGTTTGTTCAAGCTTTAGAAGAATATCCTCAGGCTTTTGTTGCTGGAAACCTATCTAATACGCTTGTTTCATCTGACGGATTTAATGGGGCTGTTATTTCAACTTCAAAATTAACAGAAATCAAAATTGATGGAACTAGAGTTCTTGCGGGTGCCGGAGTAAGAGGTCCGAAGCTTTCTCAAACTGTAGCAGAAGCCGGATTGTCAGGGTTAGAATTTATGATAGGTTTTCCCGGTTCTGTCGGCGGAGAAGTTTATATGAACGCAGGCGCAAATGGTCAGTGTATTGCAGATGTTTTTAAATCCGCAAAAATTTATTGTTCAGAAAAAGGGTTGATAACATTGACTGATTTGCGATTTGGTTACAGAACATCGATTTGTCAAAGAGAGAATTATATTGTTCTTGAAGCTGAATTTGAATTAGTTCCGCACGAAGGTGTTAAAGAGAAAATGGATGAAAATCTTGCTTTCCGCAAGTCTCATCAGCCGTCTTTGGCTTTGCCGAATTGTGGAAGTGTATTTAAAAATCCTGAAGGAAATTCTGCGGGCAGACTTTTGGACGAATGCGGGGTGAAAGGGCTTGAAGTAGGCGGGGTTAAGGTTTGGGAAAACCACGCAAACTTTATTGTAAACCATAATGACGGAACTTCGCAGGATGTTATAAATCTTATGCGCGAAATGCAAAAAAGAGTAAAAGAGAAATTTGATATTGAACTTATACCTGAAATAAGGTTTTTAGGAGAAAAATTATGATAGATAAAAATTCGAAAATAGCAGTACTTGCAGGCGGAATGTCTTCAGAAGCAGAAGTTTCAATGCGTTCCGGAAAAGGTTGTTATGAAGCTTTAAAAAGACTTGGATATAATAATGCGGAATTGGTTATAGTTGATGAAAATATTGCACAAACCTTGAAAGACGGAAATTATGATGCAGCATATAACGCGCTTCACGGCAAATACGGTGAGGACGGGTGTATTCAGGGTATTTTGGAAATTTTAAAAATTCCTTATACAGGATGCGGAGTTATGGCAAGTTCTGTTTGTATGAACAAAGAATATACAAAAAGAATTCTTTCAACTTGCAAAGATATTCCTTTGATTAAGTCTGTTTTTGTCAGAAAAGGTGATGATGTAAAAGAAATGACGAAAAATTTGAATTATCCGCTTATTACAAAGCCTGTATCAGAAGGTTCAAGCTTTGGTATGACAAAGGTTAATACGCCTGATGAATTGGAAAAAGCTTATGAAGATGCGATAAAATATAACGATGATGTTTTAATCGAAGAATATTTGGTAGGAATTGCTGCAACTGTCGGTATTATTGGAGACGGAAAAGAAAGACAGGTTACTGAAATTCTTGAAATGCGCCCAAAACACGAATGGTATGATTATGAATGCAAGTATACAAAAGGTATGACAGAATTTGTTCTGCCTGCCGAATTGTCAGATGAAATGACAAAAAGAGTTAAAGAAATCGCACTTAAAGCTTTTGAAATTGCGGGGTGCTCAGGCGTTTCAAGGGTAGATTTCCATATTGTAGGGGATATTCCTTATGTATTGGAAATTAACACAAGTCCCGGAATGACAGAAACAAGCGACTTACCTGCTCAGGCAAATGCTATGGGTATTGATTACGATAATTTGGTACAATTAATCTTAAACAGTGCAGGATTAAATAAATAATGGATGAAAACGAACAGCAGATAAATAACGAACAACAGCAAGACGGCAAACAATTTGTTCAAAAAAAACGACGTGAAAGAATTGTGCGTAAAGGCAGAATGAAGCAGGAACGCTTTAGAGCTTTTATGCGTTTTTTCTTGTCTGTCGGGATTATTATAGGACTGGCTTATTTGCTTAAAGCTGATGGCTGGTATCTGAATAAAAATGCCTTTAATACAGCTGACGGTACATCAGTGCAAATTATTAACAATCATATTGTGCCTTCTGTCAAAATTATGGCACTTTTGAAAAATAGTAATGTTCCTAATGTTCCATTATATATGGCGCGTACAAATTCAATAAAAAAAGAATTGATGCAATTGCCGCCGATTGAAAATGTTTATATCAGACGTTACGCATTCCCTGCAAGAATTCAAATTATTATAAGAGAGAGAACTCCGATTATTACGGTTTCACCTGATGTGAAATCAGCACCTGTTGCGTTTTTTACTACTGACGGAACTCTTATTGGCAGAGAATTTATGCCATTGGATAAGTCTTATAAAACTATTCTTGTTTTGTCTTACGGTAACAAGGGGGATGATTATCATAAATGGGATTTGAACAGGGTTAAAGAAATTCAAAAAATAGTTAAGTATATTGAAACATATTCAAAAGAGCAGGTTGAATTTGTTGATTTCAGAAATCCTAATGATATTTTTGTTAAGATAAAGACAGTAAATATCAGAGTTGGAAAACTTGATGAAAATATTTATAAAAGAATTGAACGATTACCGTCAATTCTCCCGCAGGTTCAGCTTGTTGACAGCAAGGTCAAATATCTTGATTTGAGCTGGGAAAAGGTAAATTATTTAAAATTAAAATAAAGGGTGAAAAATGAAAGTTACTTTAGCACAAATAAAATTAAGAACAGGTGATTTTGAATTTAATTTTGAAAATATCATAAAAAATATAAACGCTAATTCCGATTTGATAATTTTTCCGCAGGCAAATATTGAAGATTTGGGCGGAAAAGACTTAATCCTTGATGAAAAATGCAGAAATAGCCAGAGTGATTTTTATAAAAAAATTGCAGATAAAAACTTTTCTCAAAACATTCTTGTTGGGGATGTTTTAATCAAAAACGGCGAAGTTGAAATCTCTGAAGATGGATTTTATGATATTTGCGGACAAAGAGTTTTTGTATCAGATACGTTTATTGAAGATATTGAATGTGATTTGTATGTTTTGGCAAAAAACAGATATTTTGCAATGAATACTTATGCTGATTTTGTTGATAGTATTGAAACAAGTTGCAATTTGATTTATGTAAATGCTCTTGGGCTTGCTGATGCTAATGTTTATGCAGGCGCAAGTTTTGCTAAAAATGCTGATAATGAACTTGTTTTACAAATGCCTGTTTGTGAAGAAGATATTGATACGGTCGATTTTTCACGTATGATTGAATTTGTTGATGAGCCTATGGAAAAGCAGGTTCTTGCAGTTACTACTTTTGCGCTAAAAGAGTATTGTGAAAATACAGGGTTTAAAAAAGTTATATTAGGTTTGTCCGGCGGTATTGACAGTGCGTTGACAGCTGCTCTTGCAGTCGAGGCACTTGGCGCTGAAAATGTTTTCGGGATTTTAATGCCAAGTATGTTTTCATCAGAAGGCAGTGTGACAGATAGTTTGAAATTGGCTGAAAATTTGGGTATGCAAACAGTGACCGAGCCTATTACGCCGTTGTTTAACTCTTTTATGGATGAGCGTGAACGTTTGCATGATCTTGCAGAAGAAAATTTGCAAGCGCGTTTAAGAGGACTTATTTTGATGTTCTATTCAAACAGAGAAAATATGCTTCTTTTATCTACAGGCAACAAATCTGAAAGTGCTATGGGATTTGGAACACTTTATGGTGATTTGGCAGGAGGTTACAATCTTATTTGCGACCTTACAAAGACAAATGTTTATAAACTTTCAAATTATATAAATCGTGACGGCGAAATTATTCCGCAAGAAATTATTGATAAAGCACCTTCTGCAGAACTTCATCCAAACCAGAAAGACAGCGACAGACTACCTGAATATGATGTTTTAGATCAAATAATTGAAATGTATCTTGAACAAAATATACCGGCAGAAGAAATTCCGTTTGAGCGCTCAATTGTTGATGAGGTTATCAGAAAAATTCACAGATTTCAGTTTAAGCGTCATCAGGGGTGTCTGGGCGTAAGATTGACAGAACGCGCGTTCTGCGGAGGTGTGAATTTGCCTGTTGTGCAGAGACTTTATTAAGTCTACTCGCATTTTTGGTGTGTTTTATCTACATCGCAATGAAGATAGTTCATATTTTCATATGTCAAAATCCAATAAGCACAACCTGTAGCTTGTTCTGAACTTTTAAGTTTACAGGCACCTCTTGAAAATGAATATGCCCACGCGTTGGCAGGACTAAGTTTGTTATTCCAGATTTCGAAGAAGAAAGTGTCATGTCCATATGCATTAGGTTTTTTTCGTCCATTTATATCAACCATTATACGAACCTGTTTGTTGTATGGATTACCACTTTGCACAACAGCAATAAGTGTTCCATCTTTAAGTAAGACTGAAGAATAATCTGCATTGAATACTCCCCAAGTCTTTTCTAACTGTGCTTTATGTGATCCTCTATTAGACTCTTGATCATAACACAGTTTTATATTATCCTTGCAATCCACACCTATATTTAAATATGGTATAAGTCTTTCTAAAAAAGGTCTTTTGTAACTGTTAGCACTTGACCAGTCAAGATTATCTCTGGGATCGCCGTATTCGTATCGAGCAAGCTGATATGCATTTAATAGTGTTGAATAAGCTTTTTTGACTCTAACAACAGTTTGTTTTTCCGTATGTTTTTGAATCAACGATGGTAAAGTCATAGCAGCGACTATACCAATGATGCCGAGTGTGATGAGAACCTCTGCCAGTGTGAATGCTTTTTTCATATGTACCTCAATAGAATGAGTATAACATGCTTTACGTATTGGTAGTACGTATAATTAACAAAAATTTACGTATACACTGTACGTATGAGTTTCTACAAAATACTTGGTAAAAATATTAAAACAAGGCGTAAAGCTTTAGGGCTTACTCAGCAGGAGCTTGCTGATAAACTCGATATGAGCCTCAATTTTGTAGGCAAAATTGAAGTAGCGTTTTCAAAACCCTCACTTGATACGCTGATACAAATTGCTGATGCACTTGATACCACTGTATCTTACTTAACCAAATTTTAGTATTATTCAGGTTTTTGAACTAAAATGCTTGTTAGATGTTGGAACCTGCCTGTTGTGCAAATGCTGTCTTTACTTACCGCATTTTGTGTGCGTTCTGTCAACATCACAATGTAAATAATCCATGTTTTCGTGAGTTAAAATCCACCAGGCACAGCCTGTTGCCTGTTCCAAACTCTTTAGTCTTCAAGCACCTCTTGAGGATGAATATGCCAACGCATTTGAAGGAGATAGCTTATTATTTCTCAAAGAAAAATGTGTCATGTTCATAAGCATTAGGTTTTTTAGGGCCATTTATACTTGACACTTTGATAGATATTGCGGATGCTTTAAAGGTAACTGTTTCAGATTTAACAAATTTTTTTTAAAATAATATTGCAAATTTTATAAAAAATTGTTATAATAAAGTATAAAGTTGAGGATTTTAATGGAATTAACTGTTTTAGTTGACAACAATTGTAAGATTGACTGTAATTTATTAGCAGAGCCTGCACTATCGTTTTTGTTGCAGAATGAATACCATAAGGTGTTATTTGACTGCGGATATAGTGATGTGTTTATTAAAAATGCATATAAATTAGGATTAGATTTAAGTGATGTGACGGATATTGTTATATCTCATGGACATAACGACCATACTGGAGGTCTTTTACGTTTAGATGCTTTGTATCGAAAAATGTTAAAGGCAGGCATCAGCTTAAATATGAAAACAATTTTTGCAGTTCCGGATGCTTTTGAAGTTAAGTTAGATAGAAATTCTAATAATATAGGTTTCCCTGGAAGAGTTGAGGATTTATGTGACATTTTTGAAATTGATTATTCAAGTGAATGTATTTGGCTTACTCCAAGGTTGCTTTTTCTAGGCGTAATTCCAAAAGTTTATGAGACTGTTTATAAGTATGATGATGATACTGCGCTTGTGTACAAATCTGATAATGGATTGGTTATAATTAGCGGTTGCAGTCATGTCGGTACAAAAAATTTAATTGATTATGCGAGAAAAGTTACCGGTGAAGATCGTGTAGACACATTTATAGGCGGGGTTCATCTCGTAGATAAAAGTGAATACAGGGTTAGAGAAATAGGCCTTTACTTGAAAGATTTGAATGTTAAAAACTTCTATCCTTGTCATTGTTGTGATTTAAATTCTAAACTTATTTTATCTGAATACGTAAAAGTAAAAGAAGTTTATTCTGGTCTTAAATTAACATTTAAGTAAAAAAGGTTTACAAAATGCTTGCAAATAGAAATTTTGCATAATATAATTATTATGCAGAAGTTTTATGGCTTTGGTATGCCAAAAACTTTCTTAACGACACTAAACGTGCTTAGCACAGAAAGAGGACGAAATGCCAAAAATGAAAACACACAAGTCTGCTGCAAAACGTTATAAAGTTACTGCAACAGGCAAAATTGTTAGAAGACAAGCAGGTATAGGCCACTTACTTCAACACAAATCTGCTTCAAGAAAACGCAGAATTTTCAAAACAGTATCAATTTCTGATTCACATTTCAAATTGATATCTAAAGAGTTACCTTACAGAAAGTATGCGAGATAGGAGGCAGTAAATGAGAGTAAAACGTGGTAATGTATTACGCAAAAGACATAAAAAAATATTAAAATTAGCTAAAGGCTTTATCGGCGCTAGAAGCAGAATCTTCAAAGTTGCTAATTGCGCTGTTATGAAAGCTTTAAAATATGCTTACAGAGACAGACGTACTAACAAACGTAATATGCGTCGTTTGTGGATTGTTAGAATTAATGCAGCTGTTAGAGAACGCGGAATGAGCTATTCTAAATTCGTTAACGCTTGCAAAAAAGCTAACATTACTGTAAACAGAAAAATGCTTGCTGACTTAGCTGTTAGAGATGCAGAAGCATTCTCTGTAGTTTTTGAAACAGCTCAAAAAGCTTCTAAATAGCCCGCGAGCAAGATGCTAAAATAACGATTTAAAAGCGGTCCTTACCAAATTGGCAAGGACCGCTTTTTACATTTCTTTACAAAAAAGTCAATTTTTTGATAACAAAATACTTTATATAAATGTAAGGTTAGGTAAATTTGGAGAATCGTTATGATAGGCGGTGACTTTGATACACCAGTAATGTATCAAGATTTGGCAAATTATACAATGAGTCCGATGTATATGCCTTTTGGCGGTATGACTGCCGGAGGGATTGGAAGTTCTTCTTATCTTGGCGGTGTTCAAATGAGACCTCAACTTGATAATGATAAAGTGCAGTTGATGAACAAGAAAAGTGAAGAGGGGAAAAATACATTTAAAAAAGCCATGCTCGGTATAGGTGCTTGTTTATTATTAGGATTTATTCCTGTTGTTCGTAAAGGAATTAAAAACTCAGGCGGTGTATTGAATTATGTAAAAAGCTTGTTTACAAAAGCTCCTAAAAAAGCATCAAGATGCTCAAGATTTAAAAACTGGTGTTCTGGCAAATGGACAAAGCTTAAAGGTAAACCGGATAAATGGAATCGTTTTAAAGGCTGGTGCGGTTCAAAATGGGGTTCAATTAAAAATAAATTTTCAAGAAATAATCAACCCCAAACTCCGTAGTGATTTATATTAGTAGTGTGTATATATAATAAACCTAAACCATAATAACCAATCTTAGTGCAAGTGTTTTACATCTTGCACTTTTTTATGTATAATAGGATAAAACAAGGAGGAAATATGGCTAAAGATTGTAGTTTTGATGTGGTTTCTGAATTTGACAGGCAGGAGCTTGTTAACGCTATTGATCAAGTGAAACGTGATGTTGCATCTCGTTTTGATTTGAAGGATTCAGGTTCTACTGTTGAGTTAGAAGCTGATAAAATGATTACAGTTACAACAAGTGATGAAATGAAATTAAGAAATATTTATGACATTATGCAGTCAAAACTTGTGAAAAGAAATTTAAGCATTAGAATTTTAGATGCGCAGCCTGTTGAAAATGCCCTTGGCGGCAAGGTACGTCAGGTATTTAAGCTTAGAAAAGGTTTAAATCAAGAACTTGCGAAAAAAATTGTTGCAGATATAAAAGAAAGCAAGAAAAAGGTTCAAGCATCAATTCAAGGCGATCAGGTAAGAGTTTCAGGTAAGGATAAAGATGATTTGCAGGCAATCATTCAATTATTGCGTTCAAACGAAGAAAAATATGATTATCCTTTGCAGTTTACAAATTACAGATAAAAAAATAAGCCTCAACAGAGGCTTATTTTTTTTATTTTATAATTTTGTTATTTTCATCAACAATTACTATAGTCGGCTTATAGTTATCCATTTCTTCAGGATTATAAAGTCCATAAGCAATAATGATAACTTTATCACCAGGTTGAACTTTTCTTGCAGCCGCGCCGTTTAGGCAGATTTTACCTGAATCAGGTTCGCCTTTTATTACGTATGTATGAAATCTTTCACCGTTATCAATATCCAGAATATCAACTTTTTGCCATTCTTTAATTTTTGATGCTTTCATCAATGTTTCATCAATTGTGATTGAGCCTATATAATTTAAGTTTGCATCAGTAACGGTTGCTCTGTGTATTTTTGAACTTATAAATTCTTGTAGCATTTTTTATGTCCTTATTAACACATTATATTTTAACCCAAACATGTTTAAAAATCAAAAGGAGATGATTAACATCTCCTTTTTTTCTGTGTTTTATTTAATGTGCCTCTATAAGTTTTGTTTATAAATTTTTCTTGAGTAATTTTCTATCTTAGGTGTATCTATTTCAAATACATGTACACGTGCAGGTCCAAGATTAACTGCCAATTGGTTATTTTGAGCTTGTAATGCACTTTGTTTTCCATAAGATGGAAGGAGGTTTTTCAGTTCTTGTTCAGCTTTTAATGTTGGAACGTTAATTGTACAAGAAACATTTCTGTTTACGTTTTTGTTTGCGACAACAAGAAGGGTTTTGCCGTTAAAGTGTCTGGCATATGCAATAATTTGGTCATTTTTGTCCCCATTTTTATCGAGAGGAATGAATGTACCTTTATTTACTACATCAGCATATTTGTCTTTAAGTGCAAATGCGCTTGTCATAAATTCGCCTATTTCAGGTTGATTCCCACCTGGTTTTCTTGACAGGTTGAAAATATCAAGTCTGCCTCTATGGACTGTCATTTCGTGGTTATCTGTTTCTGTAACAGGGTTATATTTTTCTTCATACGGATAGAAGTATTTGTCACCTGATTGATAACCGTCAACTATATAAGGGCTCAGCATCGGTAATGTTACCTGAAGTCCCATTGTCAAATTGCAATAATCCGCACCGCCATGATACATTGGCGAGATGTCATCGTGAGTTGCAAATGAACCTATTATTGCTTTACCTTTTGGAAGTTTATATGACATATCCAACTGTTCCTTTACGTAATTAATAAAGGTAGTTGCATCAGGCCATTCGTGGAAAATGTGGTATTGTCCGTAAATTGTATCAAAACCTGCACGTAATGAGTCTTGAGGTCTGTCATAAGGCATATTTGCCTGAGGTGAAGCATCTTCGTATGTATAAGTTTCTCCGAGCCAGCCAAATTCAGGGTCACGCATTCTTGAATAAGGAATTATAATATCCCAGAATTCAACAGGTTTAGCTCTGGCAACGTCGGCTCTGATTCCGTCGATACCTAAGTCTATACACATGTCAACATATTCTTTATGAAGTTCAAGAAGTTTTGGGTTCAACGTTCTTTTACCTTCATCTTCCCAAGGTTGAAACATTCTGATATCATTCCACCCTTGAGGAGTTTTGGCAAGCCCGTCGCGTTCCATTGCCATCCATTCAGGATGTTCTAAAAACATATCATAAGATGCACAGCTTGGCATATCAAGCATTACTTTAATCCCACGTTTGTGGCATTCATCAATGAAGGCTTTAAATTGTTCTTTGTCGCTTCTCGGGTCCTTTGGGTCAATCAGTTTCGGGTCAATCCCAAGCATATCTTTTGGTGAATATAAAGAACCTGCTGTTCCCATTGCTTTCATTTTACCGGGTTCGTGTATAGGTAAGATGTGTAATGTATTAAAACCTTGAGCTTTTACTTCATCAAGTCTTTCGATTGCATTTAGGAATGTTCCGTGCTGTTCGTTTCCGTCTATATATTCGTTACCGTTTAAATCTTTTGCGTTAAAAGTTCTTGGAATAATGGCAAGGATTTTTGCTTGATTTGTTCTGAATAATGTTTTTAAGTTATTGTGATAATCAATCGGGGCTGTTGTTTCTGATTTTTTTACCGCAGGGGTATTAATCATTGCCATATTATTCAAATAAGCATTAAGTAGTCCTGAATTTGTTGATACTTTAGGTTGTTCAGGCTGTGCAGGCTGAATAGTTTGTGATTTAAATATAGGTTGAGTTTTTACAGCTATTAGGTTTGTTGTATTAATCATTTTTTACCTGCCTTGGATTTTTCATCTTGCCTAAGAAGAATTGTGTTAATACTGTTACTCCTAATAATCCTGCACCAAAACCGCCGAACATTTTTAGCCATTTTTTAGTATTAAATGCCTGTTGACCGGCTTTAAAGAAAAATTCGTCTGGAGCAATACCTGTAAGCAAGAATTTAACATCAGAACCGGTATGATTTTTTCCGCTAACCAAGTGGCGAGGTTTTGCAAAATATTTTTCACCGCCTAGTTTTTCCATAATAAGTTGTCTATATCGGTTAAATTCGTCTCTGATAGAAGCATTTCTTTCAAGTATAGCTTTTGTATCAGGGTGAACTTCATCGCCAAACATAAATTTCATAGCATTTTGATAGAAGTACTTGTCTGTAGAAATATCAGCAGTTCCTTCTGCAGCATGTCCTAAGAATTTATTTTTGATTTTACCTTTTACAACTTCTAAAGGACTTGTATCACTTGAAGGGTTTGGATTTCTTTGCATATAGAATTTTGTAGCATGGTCTGATGAGTGGCCTTCAAGCATTACTATTTTGCAAAGTTCAATAAGTTCTTCTTTTACTTCTCTTACAAGCGGTAATTCCGGATTGATGTGTGTTAATTTATTAGGGTCGGTTGCTACACGTCTGTATAAATCAAGCGTACTGATAAGTCTGTTAAATGAACTTTTTACACCTAACAATCTGTCTTCAACAAATGCTTTTTGTATACGGATGTAACTTCCGTTATCACAATTGCCGTTACCTATTATTGCTTTTGCTGTTTTGGTAAAGCCGTTTTCTCTGAGAGATGATGCATATTGGTTAAATAGAGATTCGACTTCTTTTTCATATGTTGTTTGTGAGCCGGTGTCGCTTAACATATGTGATGCAATGTCGTTTGGTTTAATTTGGGTATTTAATGATGCAACTTTTTCAACCAGAACTCCCATTACTTTGTCAAAAGAAGCTTTGTCTGAGGAGATTTGTTCTAATTTCCCTCTCAAAAGTTCACCCATAAGACTTCTGTTAAATCTTACTTTTTCGATTTCTGAAGTTGTGAAACCAAGAGATTTCATTAATTCTTGAGATGTATTGTTCCAATAATTTGCGATAACTGTTTCTGGTGCAGAACCTACTTTTATAAGTGCATATTCATCCAATGCGAGGTTTTTGGCTCTGAAAGTATCAAGTATTTCCGCAAGTTTTTTCAATTTACTTTGAGCAGTTTCATCAAGTAATGATGCTCTGACTTCACCTAATGCTTTTGCTACAGGATGTTCTTCTGCGCGGTTTGCGTTGATAAGTTCTCTGATATAACCTATATCTTCTGCAGCTTCCGGATGCGCTTGATTGAAAACGTTTGCTCGTTTAACAATTTCTTCTACTATTGAGTTGCTTATGTCGGTATGTTCAACTTGTTTAAAACTATTGCCTGTAAATCCTTTATCTTTAAAGAATTGAATCATTTCAGATTCGTTTGGTAAAACTGCTTCTAAAAATTCTTTTGCAAATCCCTTATCTGCGAATTGAGTTTGCAGGTTAGCAGAAACGCTTTTTGCAGTAGCATCGCTTAAAGAATATCTGCCATCAGAAAGAAGTGTTTGTAAATCTTTTTTCAAACTTTCTGATGTAACAGGGTCAACATCTCTTGTTAGTGTATTTGTAATTGTTTCAACCAATTCTTCATTAATCGGTTGGTTGCTGTGTTTTTTGATAATTTCAGTTATGCTGTTTTGAGCAGGGTTAGTTTGATATTTTTTTGCTTGTTGGTCAAGATTTGTTAAAATTTGGTCTGCTTTTTTATTCTTTTGATTATTCTGGTATCTTAAAAGATAAGGTTCAGCCTGGTTACAAATCAATGCACTCATAATAGGAGTTGCAAAACCTGCTGTAAGCATCCAGAGTGTGTTATTTTGAACAGCAAGTTTTCTCATTTTTTCTTGAATAAAATCTCGTCTGTTAGGAATGTTTTTAGGAACACCTAATCTGTCTCCGATTTTGTCAATTTCTTTATCTGAATATAAATCCCAGGGAATAAATTGCGGGTCTTGATAGAACGGTTTTTTTCTGCCGAAACTGTCTTGATATTGTTTTTGAACATCAACTCCATGTATTAAATAAGCAGGAAGCTGGATTGCAATTTTTGGCCATAATGCCATAGAAGCAAAGAAAGAACCTAATCCGACAAATTCCATACCTTTAGTTAAAGGTGTAGTTTTTTTGGTGAACAGGTAACCTGCAATTGATAGACCGCCTGCCATCATGCCAAGGTCGTTAAGTTTACCGAGTTCATGATCATTGGCTTTACCTTTTACGGCATGACCTAAAGCTTTAATACTGTATGTCATATCTCTGAATGTATCAACAGGTGCATACAGAATATTACCGCTGAGAAGTTTTCCCTTACCTTTTAGCGGTTTTATAAATGTTCTGTTATCCAATTCTCTTTGGATATCAAAATCCGGTTTTGGCTTTGCAGATGTCTGTTGTTGAGGCACTTGCGGTTTGGATATGTAGTTTTGAATTAGGTTTGAACTCATATTAATTTACCACGTACCTCTCATTTTTATTAATAGTATTTTTTGTGCTTGTTGATTTGTGTGATACTGCATTAATAACACCAAGAACAGTTGTTAATGCTGAGGCTCCCACAAGTGCTTTGCCGGCATGTTTTGAAAAACCTTTACCTTCACCTTTCCAAAAATCTTTTACGCTTTCAACAAAGTTTGTACCGAATGATTGAACGCATTTTTTGAATTCTTTGCCTTTCCAGAATTTCAAAGTCATTACGTTAAAGAAGTTTTCCCAAGGTTTTTGGAATGCAATACCTACACCTGTTGCTGCCCATAAATATGAGGAAAGATTTTTTGCCAGATTTGTTTTTATTACAATCTCTTTTATTCTCGGTTTAACTTCTTGGTCGGAATCGTTTAAGTTTTCTCCCATTCCAAGTTTTTTTGCGATTTTGTCATAGCGGTAATTTCTTGTTTCGCCTTTGCCTTCATCTCCGTAAAGTAAATCCCAGCGGGGGAATTCTACACTTTCAAAAACTTTGTGATGTTCGATGCTTGTAATATCTGTATCATTTATATCATCGGGAAGTTCATAGATAACTTTGGCATATGGACGTTCTGTATCAATTCCTGTCATCATTTGAACAGGTTTGGTGACTAAGGATTTTGATGCGCTTTTCAATAGACCGTAGAATAAAACTCCCAGTGCCATTTTTTGTCCTAATGCAGAAGCTTTTGTTTTCGCAAACGGTGCAAAGTGTTTGTTGGCAGAATTAAACACTGACATCATGGTAATACTTCCGATTATATACGGAACTGTGCCCATTGTCAGAAATTCATAGAAATTAGCGTTTTTGCTCCCTTTAAAGCCTTTTGCAGGATAAACGGTTAGTGCATTTGTAAGTTTATCTATACCGATTTTTGTGCGTGTGGCAAGATTATTATTTAAAAGTGTGTCGTGACTGTATTCCAAGGATTTTTCTTTTTTATCCCCGGCGGAAAAATTTATTTTATTGTTAACGTTATTAACCGCTAAAATCATTTTTACTCCACACACACATGAATGTCAGTATATTAAGACCCCTGAATATATTTTTTTGTTAGTATTTTTACATTTATTTACATAAGCTGAAAAATACAGCTGTTGCTATACCTGCAATGATACAATAATATCCGAATATTTTTAATGAGAATTTAGAGATAAATTTCATAAAATATTTAATACAAATGTATCCGGTTATGGCAGAAACAATTGTGCCGGTAATTATTGCAGTCCAATTATATTTTACAGCTTCTTGAATATCAATTTCCAAAAGCGGATAAACCATAGAAGCTCCTAAAATAATCGGAATACTTAACAAGAAAGAATATCTTGCTGAAGTTACTCTATCTAAACCTAAAAATAAACCGGTTGCAATTGTCCAGCCGGAGCGTGAAAATCCGGGTAATGAAGCAAGACCTTGTGCAATCCCGATAAATATTGAAGTTTTTAAATCAACTTCTGTTTTTTTAGCTTCAATTTTTTTAGACTTATATTCACTGTATAAAAGTGCAAAGCCTGTAAAGAATAATAAAACACCTACAATTGCAGGTGAATATACGAGTTTTTCGGCAATATTGTTTATTGGAAGCGCCATTGCAACCGTAATAATTGTGCCTGCAATAATGAATAAGCCCAGTTTTGCATCGTTATTTGACCAATCTTTTGTTTTAAAAGCATTATACATTGCTTTTAGAATATTTATTATATCTTTTCTGAAGAAAATCATAACAGCAATTAGAGTGCCCAAATGTACCATAATATCGAAGAAAACTTCTTCATTAGATGTTTGAACTATCTCAATCCCTTTAAAAACTTTGTAAAAATTTGATGTAAAAACAAGGTGCGCCGAGCTTGATATTGGTAAAAATTCGCTCAATCCTTGGACTATCCCCATTAATATTGCTTGTATAAAGTTCATCTTTCTCTTTCCAAAACTGTTAAAATTTGTTCAAAATCCGTGTGACGGGTGATGCTGCTATGCTTCTTCATAATAGCTGCAGCAAGATGTTTGAGTTTCCCAAACATTTACTTTGCTCAACTGAACAATTCTTTCTTTAAGTTTGTTATAAATAAAATACGCAATCATTTCGCTTGACGGACTTTCACCTTCAAATTCGGGAAGCTCGTTAATATCTTTGTGATCCAGCATATCTAAAACCGCATTTAATTCTTTTTTTAGAATTTTATAATCAATCAGAATATTGCTTTTATCCAGTGTATCGCCTTTTACAAAAGCTTCTACCATCCAGTTATGACCATGCTGGTTTTCGCATTCGCCTTCATAGTTAAGCAGGTGATGTGCTGCCGCAAAATAAGCTTGTGTTTTTATTTCAAACATTTATTTCCCCTTCAATATGTAATCACAAAATTCTCTAACTGCGCCGCGTCCGCCATTTTTTGACGAAATAAAGTTTGCTTCTGCTTTAACTTCTTCAACAGCATCGGCAGGACAGCCTTTTAATTTAACTTTTTCCAAAACACAGATATCAGGAAGGTCATCTCCCATATATGCTACATTATCAAAAGTTAAATTGTATTTTTTTAAAATTTCTTCAAGAGTTGCGATTTTATTTTTAGACCCCTGATGAAGCTCTGTTATGTTAAGATTTTTAGCTCTGTGTTCAACAGTTCCGTTGTTGCGTGCCGTAATTATTGCAGTAATAATTCCTGCTTTATTAAGATTAACAATACCTTGTCCGTCTTTTGCATTAAATGTTTTATATTCGTGTCCGAGCTCGTCAAAAGTAAGACTTCCGTCTGTTAAAACCCCGTCTACGTCAAACGCGGCTAATTTAATATCTGAATTTTCCATATATTTATTATCCTATAAACAGAGTAATTTTATACAAAATATTTAATTTTTGTTAAATAAATTCGTTATTTTGTTTATGGAAAACATAGAGTTAGATTTAACATCAATGAATATATTTGACAGTTTAAAGGTTATGGTTTTGTCATCTGCTCATAATCCGGAACGCCGATTAAGATGCAAGGGGGCATCAGAAGATGCTAAATCTTTAGTTTCTGCGTTTGATGTAAGAAATCTGGAATTTGTATAATATTACCCGAGTTATCAGTTTAAATTTATATAAAAAAGAGTTTAAATTTCGGTATGAAGAAATTTTTAATTATGATTTGTGCTTTGTTATGTTCTCAGATAATTTGTTTATCTGAAGAAATTCATTTTGATAATGAAGTTTATAAGTTGAAATTTAGTGCTCTTGCACCTGCAACAAACGGGTATGGGAACGAATATTATAAATCTGCAGAAGATGCCAAAAATTGGACAAAAATGATTGGAGTTTATTATTATCCTGATGAAGATAATCCCGTAAAGTATGCACAAAACTTTGATAAAACAGTTGAAAATACAGAAAACAGCATGCTGTTAAAATTAATTGAAAATAAAAAAACAAACAAATCTGCAATAAGTTTTTTGGTTAACGGATGTGAAAATGCTAAGAAATATTTCGAATATGATGTATATAAATTTGAAAAACATCCCTCAAAGGGTATGATTGTCACAAAGTTCGCATCTAAGCACTTTTTCGCTCACGAAAATGAAATTGAACAGATTGCACAAGCAATAAAAGAAAATAATGATAAATATCTGGAAATGCTTGTTATATCACAGCCTCCAAGAATTATTGAGGAAGATATCGCGTTTGAGAATTAAAAGTCAATGCTATTGACATGTTTTTTTGAACCTTTATTATACAAATATGATTGCTCAAGACTATGCAAGAGTTAAGGACTACTTGAATAAAACTAAACTTAAAAGCCTTGATTATGTGATAAATCCTTATGTAGGTTGTCCGCACAAGTGTTTGTATTGTTATGCATCTTATATGTCAAGTTTTAGCAAACATACTGAGGGGTGGGGAGATTTTATTGATGTTAAATGCACCAATAAAAAAATAAATGTTTTCAAAATTAAGAATAAAAAGGTAATGATTAGTACTGTTACCGACCCGTATAATTCCTTTGAAAGTGAATTTGGTGTAACACGAAAAATTTTAGAACAGCTTGTAAAATCTGAAGCTTTAATAAGTGTTGTAACAAAATCGGATTTGGTTTTAAGAGATATTGATTTGTTCAAACAGATGAAGCATGTTGAAGTCGGAGTTTCAATCAGTATGCTTGATGAAGTTATTAAATCCAAGCTTGAACCGAATTCGCCTTCGATTGTACAGAGAATTGAAACTCTAAAAGTTTTGAAATCGGAAGGTATCAAGACGGTTTGTTACATCTCGCCAATAATCCCTGGCATAACTGATTTTGAAAAGATTATAGAAGTTACAAAAGACTTTGTTGATAAATATGTTTTTGATAAATTGGATTTGCGGAGCAGTTTCAAAACAAAGATGTTTAATTTTATTAAGCATGAACGTAAAGACTTAATTCCGCTCTATGACGCAATTTACATAAAAAAGGCTTCGGATTATTTTGAGAAAACTGCAGATGTGATTACAAACTATTGCAATAAAAATAATATTAAATATAATATTAATTATAGGAGTTAAATATCAGAATTAAGAATTTTTGCCGGCACATAAATTGCTTCTTGACAAAACATAAATTAACTTTGCCGGCTTTTCCTAAAATAAAATAACCTGACTTTTAGTCAGGTTATTGCATTTTTTGTTTTAATTCATATTTTATATTTGTTAAAGGTCCGTTATTTGGAGTCCTTATGTTGTGGTAATAGTTTTTGGCAAATGTCCAAGGATATTTTGGAAGCCAGGTCATTTTTATAAGTATTGAAACTGTGTCTGCCCCTTGAGAAAGCATTAATTCATCAATTGTTTCTTCATGCGATGGTGAAATTGATGAGAATACTTTTATAAAATAATCAGTAAATGTAACTGCGGAATATCCTGATGCTGTTACAGGGTCTTTGATAAAAGCTGTTACTTTAAAGTTAGCGTCATCTTTGACAGTTTTTATATCTTCAGGCAGTTCAAATTCAGTATTTTTCAGTTGTTCGATTTCATACCACTGCCCGTTATATTGTATGCGCATAATGTTTGGTTTTGGCATATAAATATCGTCAAATTTATTTTCAAGAATTACTTTTCCATTTCTGTCTACTATTCCGTATTTGTAATCCTTTTTGGTAAGAAACATTCCGCCAAAAAGCATACTTATTGAAGTGTATTCAGGCTGAACAATAACTTCACCATATTCGTTGTATACGGCAAAATCGTTATCATTACCGAGTTTAACAAATTTAGAAGTTAGTCTGTCAACGTGTCTGTATTTTATGGGGACAAGGATTTCTCCGTTACTGTTGATAATCCCGTATTTACCTTTGCGTTGTGCAATCCAGCCTTCGTTTCCGAGTCTTATAAGCTTTGTATATTCTGCATTGGTAATTTGATTTCCTTCAATATCCTGAAGTCCGAATTTATTTTTTTCGCTGAAAACTTTGACATCATCTGCCAAAACAGCAGAACTTAAAAATAATGTTATTGCAATTAATGTAAAAAATCTTTTCATGACAATATAATAGCATAAAATCATGATATAATTTCATTATGAAGATATCAAAAAGATTTAAAATAGGAATTGCAGCAGGAGCATCAGCGGTTATATTGGGATATATTCCGTTTGCTCTGTATTTGAATGTTTTGCCATGGGCAGTGTCGAATCCTAAGGCGATAAATTTTGTTGAAAAAACATTACATGACACTATGGGAGTGGATTTAAGTATCAAAAATCCTGTATTAAAAACGGCTTTGTCACCGGATTTGGAATTTAAAGTTGACGCTTTGTCGCTTATGAACAATGGTGCAAATTTATTGCAGGTCGATAATTTTGATACAGCAATTTCGTTTAAAGAAATTTTTGCTAAAAATATTATTATCAAAAAACTCGGTGCAGATTATATTTTTGCAGATATAAACAAACTTTCAACACTGGCGCAGGGTGAACAGTCCGAACCGCAGGAATGTGATTGGAATTTTGATTTTTATGATTCATTATTGTATGTTAAAAAATCGCTATTCCTATACAAGGTTGAGCCTTCGACTTATGTTTCATTGAATGCTGATGATATAAGTATCGATAATACTCAAAAAGAACTTCGTTTTGTACATTTTAATATCACATCTGATATCAAAAAAGGGTCTGATAAAGTTCATTTTAATATTGCTGACAGAAACACTGTATATATTAAAGATAAAGCATTATGGGTTGATAAGTGTTATTTGACATTTAATAAATCGAAGATATTTTTCAACGCAAAGTCTGATAAAAACAGTAAATTTAATATTGAAGTTTTCTCGGATAAAATCGATATGGATGATGTTTTGGCTTTAATCAATTCAGGTCTTGTCGAAAATAATCTTAATGAACCGCTAGCGTTTTTCAAGGATTTGAAAGGAAGTTTTAATTTTAACATAAAACTTTCAAATAACGACTTGAACGGCGTTGTAAATCTAAATAATTTTACGGGTAAAATAGTTCCTATTGCAGATATTCCGGTACGTCTTGAAAAGGGTAAAATAGTCATGACTAATGATGAAATTACACTTTCAGATTTTGACGGTTATTATAATAATCGCGCTGAAAACAAAATTGAAATGGAAGGTTCTGTAAAAGATTATCTCAAGTCAATCGATACGAATGTTGTTATGAGAGCAGTTGTTACAAACGATTTTGCTCAAAATTATATGTCAAAACTTATCGGCATTCCTGTCGAATTAACAGGCGGTTCCACAAAAACAAGATTGGATATTAAATCGATTAATAATAAAATTGATTTGGTATGGCTGTTTGGGTTGAAATCAGGCAAAGATATATTGCTTGACGGTGCATCATTAACTCCTGCAAGTTACAATCGCGGATTAAAAGCGGATATGCATTTTGAAGATATGATGCTCAATATAAAATCAATAGATTATTATATTGTGCCTGACGGGCTTGACAAGGAGAAACGACAAGGTATTCAGCCAGTCTTAAAACTTGCGGGAAATGTTGACTGTTCAACAGAAATTCCTGATATAAAAAATATGGGATTTGAGATTCCAAAACCTTTGCCGAGTGAATTTTTAAATGTATTTGCGGGACAAAAATTGTTTAAAGGCGGTAAAATTGCAGGTAATATGCAATATGTCAATACAGGTAAATATCCGGTTCTTGACGGCAGACTTACTATGGATGAGGTTCGAATTCCTTCTCAAAGAATTTATTTAAAACATGGCGAGATGAATACTCAAAACGGACTTTTGAATTTAATCGCAGACGGTAAATACAGACGTTCTGCATATGATTTTGACGGAAGTCTTATTAATGAACTTAAATTCCCGATTGTGGTTAAAAATATTAATTTAACCGTTGATGATGTTGATGTTGAGAAGTTTATGGCATCTGCTAATAACCAGAGTTCAGAAGCTATAACAAGCGAAAAAATTGATTTAGCACCATCAGGAGAAGCTAAAGATGACGACGATGATACTCCGACGTTTGATATCGGAAACTTTATTGTTGAAGATTGTGTTCTTCATATTTTGAAAGGGCATTATCAGGATATTAATTTCAATGATATGAAAGCAACTTTGACGCTTGATAAAAACAGTGTTCTAAATATAAATTCTAATAAGTTTGAAATTGCTGAGGGTCATTCGTCTGCAAAAATCAATTGCGATTTGAAAAAACATAAATACAGTGTACGTCTTGGCATAAAAGATGTTAATTCTGATTTAATGGCATCAACTATTCTGCAATTGAAAAAAGAGATTACCGGTAAAGCCAGTGGATTGATTGAACTTAATACAGATGATAGTATGAAATTGAACGGTTCAATTAAATTCCTTGTATTGGACGGAACTATTCAAAAAGTCGGTTTGGTAGAATATGTTTTGAAATTTGCATCATTATTCAGAAACCCTATTGCGACTATCAGTCCTTCAATATTTTCTGATTTGGTCAATATTCCAGACGGCAAATTTGACAGGATTTCAGGTGTATTGGAGCTTAAAGATAATATAATTGAAAAAATGCAGATAAAATCTTCTGCACCGCAGTTGAGTGCTTATATTGCGGGAAAATATAATCTGGAAAACGGCGATGCAGCGTTGAGGATTTATACAAAATTCAGCGGTAAAAATAAAGGTTTTGCTGGAGCTTTGAGAAATATTTCTCTTAATAGTCTTGCAAACAGAATTCCAATGACAACAAGAAATGATGCTCATTATTATGAAGCAGAATTGTCACAACTGCCTGAATTAGAGGACGAGCGCAATGCCCAAATATTTATGACAAAAGTTGACGGTGATGTAGAGCACAATAACTTTATTTCTTCTTTGAGAAAGTTAAAATAATTTAAGAATTGTAAATTGTTTATTATAATTTATCAATTATAATCTTGTCTTGTTTTTAAATTGGAGTGTTAAAAACAAGAAAGGTAGTGAATTTGTGAAAAATTTATCAATAACACCCCCTGCTGGTATGCCGAAAAACCAAACATGGTGCACTGGTTCAAATGGTTATAAATCAGTATTAGAAGTACGAAAAGGTGCTGACGGCTCAATTACTATTCCAAAAGAAGTTTCACGCAGTACTTCATATGAAATTCCTGAAAAACATTTGTCATATACTGTTGGTCAAACTAAAAAACCTCTTGGTGTAAGTGAACAAGTTGTTAGGGTTAATGAAGTAACTCCGGAAGGTCACAATAAGGTTGCACATAAAACTATAACTCAAACTTTGTCACCTATCGGTGATGCAGGAGATTTAGTAGCATCACATAATTATACTCATAAGAACGGAAATTTAGATATTGATTCTGTAAGAGTAAACTATGGTGTAATTAAACCTGATGCGGAAAGAATTAAAACTACAACTATAAAATCTACAATGGGACAATTTCCCGATCATAAGTTAGTTCAAATTCAACGTCCTGACGGTTTTTATTCAGTATCTCGTTCGGTTGGAAAAGATGTTGTCGGGGGATATGAAGTAATTCCTGAATCTCGCAGATTTGCTGATGGGTTTAAAGGAACTATGCAAAAATTAGCAAGACAAATCGGCTCTGATGCAAACGGATGTGAGCGAACAGGTTTGAGACGAGTGGCAAACTTGCTTTTAAAAATCGCAGAAAAAATAAAATAAAAAAAGAGGCTAATGCCTCTTTTTTATTTTGGGACTTGACTGATAGCTGCTCTCAAGATGTAAAATATTTTTATATGAAAGGAGAGAATATGATTTTAGACAGATTAAATACCCCTGATGATTTGAAAAAATTGTCATTTGAAGAAATGAATACTCTTGCAGGCGAGATTAGAGAACTTATTATAAAAAAGGTTAATACAACAGGCGGACACATGGGACCGAATTTGGGTATTGTGGAAGCAACAATTGCAATGCATTATGTATTTAATTCTCCTGTTGATAAATTTGTGTTTGATGTTTCACACCAATGTTATCCGCATAAGATTTTGACCGGGCGTAAGGAAGGGTTTACAAATTCTGATAAATACCATGTTTATACCGGTTATACAGCGCCTGAGGAAAGCGAACATGATTTGTTCAAAATCGGGCATACTTCAACTTCTGTATCTTTGGCATGCGGTGTCGCAAAAGCAAGAGATTTGAAAGGTGAAAAAGGAAACGTATTAGCACTTATCGGCGACGGCTCACTCAGCGGAGGCGAAGCTTTGGAAGGTTTGAATAATGCAGGCTCAATGGATAGCAATATAATAATTGTAGTTAATGATAATGATATGTCTATTGCAGAAAACCATGGCGGCCTTTATGATAATTTAAAACTTTTGAGAGAAACTGACGGAAAAGCAGAATGCAATTTCTTTAAATCTTTAGGTTTTGATTATTGTTATGTAAATGAAGGCAACTGTGTTGAAAAACTTGTTGAAACTTTCGAAAAAGTTAAAGATGCAAGTCATCCTGTTGTTGTTCATATCAGAACCGTTAAAGGATGTGGGCTTGATGTTGCAGAGCAGAACAAAGAAGCTTTTCACTGGATTTTGCCGGGAACTTTGGATGAAAATAAAGAACCTGTTGGATTTGTAGAAGATTATACATCTCTTACTCGTCAATATATTTTGGACAAAACCAAAGAGGATAAAACTGTAATTGCGGTTAATGCAGGCACTCCGGGTGTATTTGGGTTTGATAAAGAATTTAGAAATACTGTTGGAAAACAATATACAGATGTTGGTATTGCAGAAGAACATGCGGTTGCTTACTGTTCAGCTTTGGCAACTTGTGGAGCAAAACCCGTTTTTGCTGTTATGAGTTCATTTATACAAAGAACTTATGACCAGATGTCGCAGGATTTGTGTCTGAACAATTCGCCAGCAACAATGCTTGTTTATTGGGGCGGAATTTCGGGTGCTGATGCGACACATTTGTGCACATTTGATATTCCGTTAGTTTCAAATATTCCGAATATGGTCTATCTTGCGCCGACCAATAAGGAAGAGTATCTTGCAATGTTAGACTGGTCGCTTGCGCAAAACGAACATCCCGTTGCAATCAGAGTTCCCAATGTTCCTCTTGTATCAACTGGTATTGAAGATGATACTGATTATTCAATTTTGAATAAATTTAAAGTTGTTGAGAATGGTGAAAAAGTTGCAATTCTTGCGCTTGGTAATTTCTTTGAACTCGGCAGGCAGGTTAAAAAAGAGCTTGGAATTAATGCAACACTTATTAATCCGTGCTTTATGACAGGTATTGATGAAGAATTGCTCGAGAATCTTAAAGCAAATCATGATGTCGTCATCACTCTTGAGGATGGCGAACTTGACGGCGGTTTTGGCGAAAAAATCTCAAGATTTTATGCAAATTCCGATATGAAAGTTCTTAACTACGGTGCTAAAAAAGAATTTACCGATAGAGTTCCGCTCGATGAACTATATAGACGTTACAGGCTGACAAAAGAACAGATTGCAGAAGATGTGATGAAGTTAAAACAAACTGCAACTGTATAGATAGTTTACAAAATCGGGGAGGTAATTTGCTTTCCCGATTTTTGCATGATATAAATGATGGCGGAGGGATTAAGTATGATTAGCACTAAAAAAGATATTGATTGGAGTAGTTTAGGTTTTGGTTATGTAAAAACAGATTACAGATACGTTTCAAATTTCAAAGATGGAAAATGGGACGACGGTGTTTTAACAACTGATGAAACAGTTACACTTCATGAAAGTGCAGGTGTTTTACAGTATGCTCAAACTTGTTTTGAAGGTATGAAAGCTTACAGAACGGTTGACGGGAAAGTCGTTTGTTTTAGACCCGACTTAAATGCCCAAAGAATGGCAGATACTTGCGAAAGATTAGAAATGGCAGTTTTCCCGCAAGATAGATTTATTGATGCAGTTGAAAAGGTTGTAAAAGCTAATTTGGACTTTGTTCCTCCATACGGTTCAGGTGCATCATTATATTTAAGACCATATATGTTTGGTTCAAATGCAGTAATTGGTGTAAAACCTGCTGAAGAATTTCAGTTCAGAATTTTTGCAACACCTGTAGGACCTTATTTTAAAGGCGGGGTTAAACCAATTTCATTGAGAGTTCCTGATTTTGACAGAGCAGCACCGAGAGGTACAGGACATATTAAAGCCGGTTTGAACTATGCAATGAGTTTACATCCGATAGTTGAAGCTCACAAACAAGGTTTTAACGAAAATATGTATCTTGATTCTAAAACAAGAACCAACGTTGAAGAAACCGGTGGGGCAAATATTATTTTTGTAACTAAAGATAATACTGTTGTTACTCCAAAATCAGATACTATTTTGCCTTCAATTACACGCCGTTCATTGATGTATGTTGCAGAACATTATTTAGGCTTAAAAGCGGAAGAAAGAGAAGTTCCTTTCACAGAGGTAAAAGAATTTAAAGAATGTGCACTTTGCGGAACTGCGGCTGTTCTTTCACCTGTCGGCAGAGTTGTTAACGGTGATGAAGAAATTGTTTTCGGAATGGATGCAATGGGCGAAATTACCAAAAAACTATATGACACATTAACAGGAATCCAAATGGGCAAAATTGAAGCTCCGGAAGGCTGGATTAAAGTTATATCATAAAGCAATCTGTGTTCCGACAATAATTCTATGACTGTCGGGTGATGATTGATTTTGACAGAAAACGTAATTAAGGATAAGCTTCAGGGCTTGTCCTTTTACGTAATAATTAATCCCTGCAGTGTATTCGCGTTTATTGTTATTGCTGATTTTTTTGTCGGGGTCAAATTCATCATAGCGCAGAATTGCTTCAAGTTTTTTAGTAATATGATAACCGAGAGTCACATACCAGCCTTGACGTTTTTTGTTTGTTAAGCCGTCACCGCCGTTTGAACCGTCAGAATTTGCGTATTCAGCGCGCATCCATAATTTTTTGTATTCATAACCGACGTATGCGCCTGCAACAAAATAATCGGTTGAATGTTTTTTACCTGATACAATACCGCCGCCGGTTACAAGTTTTCCGTATCTGCCGTCAGTTTTGCCGAGCGGTTTTAAATTTACCCAGCCGTCAAATTCCGCACCGGGGAAAAACTCTCTAAAGTATGTATCTGAACTGTATCCGCCAAAATCATAATCAACAAGTGAATAATCTCCGCGAACTCTTATACCGAATTTTCTCACATTTGCGAGGTTTCTTGAAATTTGAGAACGGCTTACCAAAGGTAATGTATAAGGAGATTGAGCGCCCTCAATTCCGACTCCGGGACGAGAATTTCCGATTAAAACCGTATGATGCGGAATTCTATGAGTTTCTACATACAAATCCTGAATGAATTGTTGGAAAAATCCTCTGGCATGAGTTGGTGTAGGATCAAGCATAATTCTGAAATCTTCTTTACCGCCTCGGAATTTTCCGTCAATAAGAGCATTTACAAGCCCTACTCGGAAATTATTGTCAGTATCGCCTTCATCAAAATTTGTGCTGTTATTCATCTGAATAACGCTCCACAAGTGTAAACTTTCAATTGGGCCTTTTTCAAATGTATGTGTTAGAGGTTCTTTTAAAAGACATGATGGAACGTTAGTATTTTCAATCTGAAGGTTATAAACATTGTGAGCATTTTTATAAAGCTCATCATAAAATTTTGTATGGTGGTGAACAGAACTGTCATGATTTTCGGGTAAAGTTTCTTCTATAACTGCATCTGTTTGAAATAGCGGTGTTTCATTGAGCAAAATTTCTTCTTCTGCATATGCAGAAGAAGAAATCAGCAATAATATTATCAGTATTTTCTTAATTGTTGTGATCATCTCTTAAATAAGCTGTCCAGAATAATAGTACTACAAAAACTAATGCTCCTACCATGTTACCGAGAGTAACAGGAATAAGGTTTCCTAAAATACAAGTTTTTAAGTTTAATACTGATAATTGATCAGCAGTTAATCCTGATGCTGCAACAACTGCAGGTGTGTTTTTTAAGAACAAACCGTTAGTTAAGAAATACATATTTGCGATACTGTGTTCATATCCTGAAGCAACGAACGTCATAATCGGGAAAAAGATTGCAAAGATTTTACCGATTACGTGTCTTGAAGATGAAGCCATCCAGATTGCAAGACATACTAACCAGTTACACAAGATACCTCTTGTGAAAGCTTCAACTAATGGCAAAGACGCTTTTGTATAAGCTGTTGTTAAGCCCATAACGCCTAATGCTTCGTGAGAATTGTGTGAAGCTCCAGAAAAATAGATTAATGTTGCCAAAATTATTGAACCGATAAGGTTTCCAAAGTAAACGATAGACCAGTTTCTTAATAATTTAGCAAAGCTTGTTCTTTTTTCGATAACAGAAAACGTCATCATAACGTTACCTGTGAAAAGTTCTGCACCTGTCAAAACTACCATCATTAAACCGGTTGCGAAAGTCATTGCGCCAACGAGTTTTGCAATCCCCCAGCTAACCTGTTCCGTTCCTGTCATAACAGTCAGTGAAACCTGTGCACCGAAGGCAATTAAAGCACCTGCAGCGATTGCAAGTACAAATGTTTTTGATTTTCTAAAATTCGCTTTCGCGGGCATAACCTGTTCGGTTAACTCGTGAGCGACATCAGTAGGGTTGATACAATCTTTTGTATCCAAATTTTGAGTAATTGTCATTTTTTTTCTCCTATAGTCGTCACCAAATTGCCACGAAAAATCGTGGTGTTTTAGGGTTATATTTCCAAAATTCTTAAATTGTCCAAGTTCGATTTTATTTTATATCGTGAAATTTAAAATGCAAGAGGGAAATTTTTTTTAGAGGGCATAGCCCTCATTGAAAAAATTTCCTATGTAATGTTAAAATTTTAATAATTCTGTTAATTCAATACCAAGTCCATCTGCGATTTTTTGAATTATTTCTAAACTGGGTTTTCTTTCAAGTCTTTCTAAACGTCCAATGTATGTTCTGTCAATTTTGCAAAGTGAAGCAAATTCCTCTTGAGATAATTGTTTCTCAAGTCTTAAGGCTTTTAGTCGTTTTGCAAATTTGATATTTACTTCGCTTGACATACAAATAAATGTATGTCATTATGTGACAATAGTCGACCGCCAATTGGCACATTATAAGGAGAAAATTATGAATGTATGTTTAGAAATATTGAATGAACAAGTGAAAAATTTTAAAGAAAATTACATTGGATTGGTAGGAGCATTCGAAGGAATACTTGAATTTAGCGGTTATGCGGTAGAATCAACTCATAACACTGTACCTATATATCAAAAACAAATAGAAAAAATCAATAAAAATCTTAGAAATCTGCATGAACAGTTGTTAGAACTGAGAGATGAAGTATCTAAATTATAATCAATTAAATGTTAAAAGTTCAGTCAAGGACATTTCCAACCCGTCTGCAATTTTTTGTAATATGACAAGGCTCGGTGTTCTTTCAAGCCTTTCAATTCTTCCGATGTGTGTTCTATCTATTCCGCAGAGTAATGCAAGCTTTTCTTGTGAGAGATTTCGTTCTTTTCTCAACTTTTCCAATTTTTGTGAAAATTTGATTCTAACATCTTCAACCATAAAATAATCTTATGTAATAGTGTGCCTATCGTCGACCGCCGATAGGCACAAGTTTAAAACTATTGATGCACCAGTGTTACAGCTTGTTTTTATTAATTGTGAAATTTAAACTTGACAATCGTTTTTGTTAGATTTACAACAGAATTGTTATTTACACAAGCTAAGGGAAGAGATTATATATGAATAGCTTTTTCACAGGTTTAATCATTCTGTTACTTTGCGGATTTGTTGCAGGCAGATTTTCTGAAAGGTTTAAAATTATTGCGCTGTCAATATTTACAGGCTTAGCATCTGCTTGCTGTTTTGTGCCGGCAGTAAATGTTTTGCTCGGCGGTGACAGTTTAGTTAAAACTTTCAATTTTAACCCGTTGTTCGGGAACGTAAACTTTGTTATTGACCCGCTTTCGGCATTTTTTGTAATTATTATTTCTGTTATGAGTTTGATAACTGTTGTTTATGCAAACGGGTATTTAAGACCTTATGTTGAAAAAGGTAAAAATATAAATGCGCATTTAGTATTCTTGCCGATGCTTTTTGCATCAATGCAGGCGGTTGTTACTTGCCAAAATGCGTTCATGTTTTTAATCTGCTGGGAAATAATGTCATTGAGTTCATTTTTCCTTGTGATTTTTGAAAACGAAAAGAAAGATGTTTTAAAGGCCGGAATAAAATACTTAGTATTTATGCATATTTCGGTTCTTTTTATAATGATTGCGTTTGCCCTTTTATCTATTAAGGCCGGAAGTTTTGATTTTAATTCTTTCAAAGCTGTTTTTGGTGAAAACGTTCATTTTGCAAATTTGGTATTTGCATTATTATTTATAGGGTTCGGCACAAAAGCAGGTTTTGTTCCGTTCCACAACTGGTTACCTGACGGACACCCCGCAGCACCTTCTCATGTTAGTGCCGTTATGTCAGGGGTTATGATAAAAACAGGTATTTACGGAATTTTGAGAGTACTTTCGCTAATGGGAACTCCTGCAAAAGGCGTTGCGTTTGCTGTATTGGTAATCTCTTTGATTACTGCATTGTACGGTGTTTTATATGCGGTTACTCAAAATGATATTAAAAGACTTCTTGCATACAGTAGTATTGAAAATATTGGTATAATCGGTATGGGTATCGGTGTTGGAATGCTGGGATTGGCGTTTAATCATCCTGTTGTTGCGATGCTTGGTTTTGCAGGCGGTATACTTCATATATTAAACCACTCTGTGTTTAAAGAGTTAATGTTTATGGCTGCCGGAAGCGTTTATACAAAAACTCATACAAGAAACATTGAAATCCTTGGAGGTTTGGTAAAATCAATGCCAAAGACTGCAATATTGTTCCTTATCGGTTCTGTTGCAATTTGCGGATTGCCTCCGTTCAACGGATTTATCAGTGAATTTTTGGTATATCTTGGAATGTTCAAAGGACTTTCAATTCATAATTTCTTCTCTGTAATTATGATTTTGTTTGCTATTGCAGGTTTGGCTTTGGTAGGTACTATGGCTTTGTTATGTTTTACTAAAGCGTTCAGCATAATTTTCTTAGGAATGCCTAGAAGTGCTTCTGCTCAAAAAGTTACCAGAGATAATGAACTTTCTATGATAATACCGATGGGATTTCTCGCTGTTATGGCACTTCTAATCGGAGTTTTGCCGATATTTGCATTTGCTTTAATCTTAAGTCCCGTAAGTGTTTTGATGCCTGTCGTACAATATAATATATTACCGACACTTTCTATTGTTAGTGTAATTACATTGTATGCGTTAGCATTTTTGGTATTCATTGCTGTTTTGATTTTGGTAAAAATTAAACTTACAAATGGCAAAATTGATATGCACGAAACTTGGGGATGCGGTTATAACAGAGCAAATAACCATATGCAATATACTGCATCTTCTTATGCAAGTCCGTTTTTATCAATGTTAAATCCTTTGTTTAAAAAGGTGTTTGATGTTGAAAAACCGAGAAAATTATTCCCGCACAGTGCTCACTTCAACTTCCATGTGGAAGATATTGAAGAAGCTTATTTAATTGAACCGATTTTGAAAACTGATGAATGGTTCTTATCTAAGTTTGAAGCTATTCAAAGCGGTAATATTCAGTCATATATCAAATACGGTTTGATATTCCTTGTAATTGTAATAATCGGGAGCTTGTTGATATGATTATAAATTTAATAATACTTTTAATTGTACCGTTTTTGATGGCGGGTGTAATAAAGAAAACAAAAGCTTTTTGGGGCGGAAGAAAAGGTGCTTCAATATTTCAGCCTTTGTATGATTTTATCAAACTTATGAAAAAAGATTTTGTAATAAGCAAGACAACGTCGACAGTGTTTAAAATTGCGCCTGTTGTGCAGATTGCATCGGTATTGTTTGCATCAATGTTTGTACCTTTGGCAAGTGGCGGCGCATTGATTAATGTTTCTGCGGGGTTGGTAATCTTTGCTTATACATTAAGTTTGGGCAAATTCGTTTCATTGGTTTCTGCAATGGATACGGGAAGTTCGTTTGAAGGAATGGGTGCTTCTCGTGAAGCTTGTTTTACAACAATCGTTGAGCCTGCGTTTTTTATGTTAATCGGTTCAATTATGGCGTTGAGTGGAAACTTTACTTTTGACAGTTTGCAGAATATATTGGCAAGTGCGGGAAATTATGGTGTATTAATCCAAATTTTCGCAGTTGTTGTATTATTTATTATGATTTTGATTGAAGGTTCGAGAGTTCCTGTTGATGACCCTGCTACTCACCTTGAGTTAACTATGATACATGAAGTTATGATACTTGATAATTCAGGGTTTGATTTAGCACTTATAAGCTGGTCTGCAGGAATTAAGATGCTTTTAATAACATCATTAATTGCAAAAATTATAATTCCCGCAGGCAGCCCGCTTTACGCTTTATACTATTTGGCTGT
>CAMTMK010000013.1 GCA_947073645.1 uncultured bacterium
CTATATCTTTTTGAATTTCTAATAATGCTGACATTTCTTACTCCTTTTCACATTTTAGCACAGATGTTCTTTTATAGTAATAATAAACAAGTGCAAATATTGCGCAATATAATGAAAATTCGGCAGATTCTTCTAAAACTGTACTGTCCAAAGTTTTTTCACCTAATAATTGCATAACTGTAAGAAAAGCCATTACTATTAAATCTAAAAACGGAAATCTTACCTGTTCAAATACATTTTTAATATCAATCCAGATTTTATTAATAATTGCATACAGGAATGCTCCTGCAATGTAAATACCCACAATAACATGCGCTAACCAACCGTATTTGTAGTGTGACCATGGATAAAACATATATGGGTTGTCCGGCATTTGGCAGAATATGCATCTTCCGTAGCTTAATTCTCTCATGAACATAAGGAAAATAGCCATAGCTCCGAATCTGAATAAAACTTTATGATTTTTAGCTTTCAAGCATAATATAAACCCAGCAACTAATGCAATAAGCTGAATATTTTCAAGTAATGAATTTTCAGGGATATAGTCAATATTAAATATCCAAGATAATAAAAGACATATCAAAAATATTCCAAGAGTAATCATTGTATTTTTGAAATATTTGAAATCAATAAATTTAAAAATCTTTTCCATATACACACTCCTTAATTACTATAAATTCCCGAAGATGGATTCGAACCACCGTTGGAAGAGCCAGAATCTTCAGTCCTGCCGCTAGACGATTCGGGAGAGTACATGCAAAGAATATAACAAATTGCCTAAAGTTGTCAACGATTATTTAAAGCGCGCAATAATTTGTTTGTTATAATCTTCGTCTTTACAAGGTTTTAAAAGACAATTATAACGTTCACTGTTGAAAACAATTTTGCCTTCAATCGGAACAAACTTATCAGCTTTGCGTAAGAAAGTTTCATAACAGGTATCAAGGTGACCGATATCTAATGCTCTGTATCCTTTTTCAGCTAAATCTACTGCCAGTAGTGTAGCTGTTGGACCTAATGCGAGTACGAATAGTTTCTCTTTTGGTTGTTTTAAACATTCTGCCAAAATAGTATCGTATTTTGAAAATGCATTTTTTATAGGACATAAAATTCTTTCTATAGAATTTGCATTATCAAATAGGTCGTTGCCTATTCCTAAACGGCTTCCTGCACCTTCTACGATTATTATATCTTTATTATTCCATAATGATTTGATTTTTTTATAATATTCATTACCCTGTTCTTCTGAATTAAATTTAAAACGTCTTGCTAGGCTTGCATCAACATAAGTTTTATCAAAGTTTATGTATTTATAAAGAGTTTCTCTGCAAAGCATTATAACTTTTTTCATATAATTGTTCGGGCAATAGCCGAATACATCTACAATTCCTATTAAAACATTTTCATTTTCACATTTTAATATTTCTTTTAATCTTCTTGTTAATTCAGGGTGACTTTTTTGAAATCCGATGTTTTCACCCATAATAAGTTTGAATTCACCATCACCGTAGCGAGCAACAGATTTGCCTGAAGAAATTAGTTCTTCAAGAGAATCATCAAGATTCAGAATGTTAGGAAGTTTTATATTTTGCAGTGTTCTAGGATCTGCAAGTTCATAAAGCAGGTTTTTAATTTGTGCGGGGGGGGGGCATGCTGTATGCAGTTTCATTTTAATGCCAAACAAACAAATTTCATAACTTTCTGTAGATGCATTTTTTTTTATATAAAACATTCCTTCTCTCCTTTTGGGAAAAATTATATCACAAATTGTTAACAATATAGCCATGACATTTTGGTTATAGTTTAATAAATATATTATGAATTGTTTTTTTAGAAATGAAGCATTATATAAATGCAATAAGCCATATCAGTATGTAGGCGGAGAATTTTTATCCGCGAATAAAGATTTTGATACTGCAAAAGTCAGATTTGCTTTTGCGTTTCCGGATAAATACGAAATCGGTATAAGTAATCTTGGCGTCAGGGTTTTATACGGATTAATTAATGCACAGCAGGATTATATGTGCGACAGAGTTTATGCGCCGGAACCCGATTTTCAGCCTGAGATTTTGTATGGTCTTGAAAGTAAAAGACCTATTAACGAATTTGATGCTGTCGGATTTTCTCTGCAGTATGAAATGGCTTATCCTACAGTTTTGAAAATGTTGGAAATGTCGGGAATCCCATACCGTAACGATATGAGAGGAGATAATGATCCGATAATTATTGCGGGCGGCCCTTGTGCTTTTAATCCTTTGCCGTTGGCTGATTTTGTTGATGTGTTTATGATTGGTGACGGTGAGGACAGTATAATAGAAACCTGCCAAATCTTAGAAAAAACAAAAGGTTTACCGCGTCAAGAAAGGATTAATGCTTTATGTCAAGGTGAAAATTCCGGACGTTGGTCGGCTTCTGTCGGTGGCGGTGTAACGAAAAGAATTGCGCAGTTAAAATATGAAACTGCATTGAAAGAATATCCTATACCGTTTTCAACATCTGTTCAAGATAGAGCAATTGTTGAAATACGCCGAGGATGCGGAAGAATGTGTCGTTTTTGCCAACCCGGGCACGTAACTTTACCTATCAGAGAACGTTCTGCGGAAGACATTATAAAAATCGCAAAAGAGCTTGTAAAAAATACGGGATATGACGAGTATTCGCTGCTGTCACTTTCTTCAAACGACTATAAGAATATTAATGAAGTTATAAAAGAACTTGCTGTTGATTTTAATGAGAAAAAGATTTCCGTGTCACTTCCTAGCCAGCGTATTGACGGGTTTAATCTTGAACTTGCTGATCTGGTTCAAAGTGTCAGAAAATCTACAATGACTCTTGCGCCTGAGGCCGGAAGTCAAAGACTGCGCGATAAGATAAAGAAAAATATTAATGAAGAACAAATTTTGAATGCTGTTTTAAAATTATACGAAAACGGCTGGTCAAGGGTTAAATTCTATTTTATCTGCGGGCTTCCGACAGAAACATTGGAAGATATGGATGAAATGGCAGGTTTATTGTCTAAAATTAAATGGCGTTGTAAACAAATCAAAAAAGAAAAAGGTTTACAGCACGGAATGGATATAACCTGTACCCTTTCAATATTTGTACCTAAACCTTTTACGCCATTCCAGTGGTATCCGCAAATGCCTTTAGAAAAGGTTTCAGAGCATATTAAATATTTAAAAGAAAAAATTGCTCATGTAAAAGGTGTTAAAATTAATTATCACGAACAGTTTACATCCCAAATTGAAGCTGTTTTAACCCGCGGAGACCAATCGCTTTGCAAATATATCGAAGCACTTTATAAAAAAGGCTGTTACCTTGATGCGTGGGGAGAATATTTGAATGAAGATGTTTGGGCAGATACTGCAAAAGAGCTTGGTATCGATTTGGCAGGTTTGGCACAAAAACACTATTCGACTGATGAAGTTTTGCCTTGGGATTTTATTAATATCGGTGTTGATAAAGAATGGTTTATTCAGGAATATAATGACAGTAATGCAAAACCTACTTGTGAAAAGGTTTGTGTGAATTGCGGAGTATGTAAAAATCTTAAAACTCATAAAGTTTTAGCACCAGCCTATAAGGCAAGTGAAAAAGCACAACATCTTAAAATTGAAGTTAAAGACCCAAGACTTTGCCAGGGATATGATAAAGATATTTATAAATACCGTATAAAACTTACTAAAACAGGTATTTTAAAATATTTTTCACATCTTGACTGGCAGAATACATTCTTTAAAGCTCTTTCAAGAACTGATTTGAATGTAGTTTATTCATTAGGTTTTAATCCATCAATGAAGGTTTCTATGGGTATCGCGCTTCCTTTATTTGCTGAAAGTGAATGTGAGTTAGTAGATTTGGAACTTTTTGATAAACTTACACCTGATGAACTCAAACTAAAGTTAGAGAAAGTTCTTCCCGAAGGTTCAAAAATTATAAGTATTGTAAATATCGAAAAATCAGCGCCTGCAATTGATATGACTGCTCAGTGGGCTGAATATAAAATTGATATTTTTGACAAAGCACTTTACGATTTTGAAAATTTAAGATATAATACAGACAAAGTTTTATCTTCCGAAGAAATTTTTATCGAGAAGAAAAACAAAAAAGGTTTACTTAAAAAAACAGATGTTAAACCATCAATAAAATCATATAGGTTTGAAGATGAGAGTCTGTTCATAGTATTAAAAACGGGTCAATCCGCGATTCACAATGCAGACGGAACGGCAGCTGCAGGGATTCCTGCCTTGAGAGCTGATGTCTTGCTCAACTTAATCGCACCTGACGTTACTTTTGATATAAAACGTACAAGGTTTTTTGACACCGAAATGAATGAATTATAGTAAAGGATTTTTTATGGAAAGACACAACAACAAACGTCAAAATTTGGAAAAAAGAATTATTATTGCTGAACGCGACAATATTTCTGCAGTTATGGAAAACGGTAGAGTTTCGGATTTTATTATTTCAAGAGGGGATGTAATCCTCGGAGATGTTTATCTCGCAACTGTAGATAATATTCTGCCGAGTATTGATGCGGCATTCGTAAATGTCGGTGCTGATAAAATGGGCTTTTTACATGCTCAAGATGTTATGGGTAAAGGCGCATTAAAAGATAAACTTTCTCCAAAACAAAAACTTATTGTTCAGGTTGTTAAAGAACCGACAGGACATAAAGGTCCTAGAGTTACAACTGAAATCAGTCTTCCCGGCAGATTTTTGGTTCTTATGCCGAATGAACCCGGTATCAGTATTAGTAAAAAAATTGAAAATAACAAAGAAAGAGCAAGACTTAAATCTGTTGTAAGTTTGATTAAACCTGTAGGTGTTGGAGTTATTATCCGAACTGAGGCAGAAGGACAATCTGAAGCTGATATTCAAGAAGATTTGGAAGTATTGCTCGAAAAATGGAATAATATTATTACATCTGCAGAAACTCTTACACCTCCAAATCTTTTGTACAGAGACCAAGATTTACTTTACAGAACAATCAGAGAAGCTTGTACCGAAGATGTAAAAGAAATCGTTGTAGATACTGCATTTGCGTTGCAAAGAGTTCAAAATATTCTTCAAAACTGGCATATGAGTAAAAATATTCAGGTAACTTTGTATAAAGGAACTGAGCCGTTGCTTATTGCAGAAGATATTCACAAAGAAATTAAAGCTGCGCTGAATGTGAAAGTTAATATGCCGTCAGGCGGATATTTGTTTATTCAGCAGACAGAAGCTTTGACAGTAATTGATGTTAACAGCGGTAAATTTACAAGTTCTTCCACTCAAGATGAAACTATCTTGAAAACAAATATTGAAGCAGTTCATGAAATCGCACGCCAGCTTCGTTTGAGAAATATCGGCGGTATGGTAATTGTTGACTTTATTGATATGATGTCAAGAGCTGACAAGCTTGCAATGCTTGAAGAACTTGAAATTGCGCTTGAACCGGATAAAGCAAAACCACAAGTTGGGCAAATTTCAGATTTGGGACTTGTAGAGTTAACTCGTCATAGGCAAGGACAGTCTTTGTCCGAAATCTTTACAAAAAGATGTCCGCACTGTCAGGGAACTGGGTATTTCTTGAATGAATTCAATTTTGCTTCTCCGACTGCAGAAGGTGAATATAGAGCGAAAAATGCAAAAATGAAACTTCCTGTAAATAAGAAAAACAACAGAAATAATAATAAAAACCAAGCTCCAAAATCTGAACCGGTAGTGGAAGAACAACAACCGCAAGTTCCGGTTGAGGTTGAAGTAGAAAATCCTTCAACTGTGGCAGTTCAAGAAACAGAAAAACGCGATAGTAAAAAACGCCGCACTAGAAAAAGTAAGTTTGAAAAGAAAGCTGAATCTCAAGAAGAGCCAAAGGTCGTCGAAACGGCAGAAACAGTTTTAAAGCCTAATGAAGAAATTAAACCTGTGGTTGAAGCTCCTATTGTAGAAGATGTAAAAGATTCAGAAGTTTCAGCGGAGGAAACTCCTAAAAAAACTCGCAGACCGAATCGCGGGGCTTCAAAAACACGAAAACCACGTGCTAAAAAAGCAGATAAAGAGGAAAAAGTTGAAGAATAAGTTTTTTTTACTTGTTATAACTTTAATATTGACAACAAATGCGGGCTTCTGTGCACAGACCCGCACTGTTGCAATTTCTGACCTTATGATAAAATTTGTTATTGCAATGGTTGGAGTAATGCTTGCATCTGTTGTTATCTGGGCAGGTTTGGCTATGTATAACAAAATTCTTATGAGGAAAGTTTCAACTGCAACAGAGGATGAAATTTTAAAAACTCCTAAAACAATTGATAAGGCAGTTAAATTTTTTATAAGTAAAAATAGGCTAAGATAATGTTTAAAAAAGACGGATTTGGGGCAATAGATTTATTAATAGGACTTCTTATTACAATCGCTGTCTTTTTGGTTGGGATGAATGCAATGAAAGGGATTAATCTGCAAAATACTCCAGCTGATACAAGAAGTATTCAAAAGCATGTTGATGCTCAGGTTAATGAAATAGAACAAATGCGTCAGAAGTCAATAGACTTTCAGAATGATATATTAAAAGAGGCTCAATGAGCCTCTTTTTTATCGTCTTGAATTTAATTTTGCAAGTAATCTTAGAATTTCCATATACAGCCATACAAGAGTAATCATTAACCCCATTGCGCCGTACCATTCATAATCTTTTGGAAGCATTCTTTCAGATGCGTTTTCTATAAAGTAGAAATCTTGGATTAGTGATAACGCTGCTATTGCTACAACTACTAAACTGAATACGATCCCCGCGATTCCGTTGCCAAACAATCCGGGAATGCTTCTTCCAAATAATGATACTATAATTTGTACTAAGTATATAGCTCCTATTGATAAAATGGCAGTTAATATAACTGAACGGAATTTTTCAGTGTATTGTATAACTTTAGCCTTATATAGCAAAAGCATGACAACCAATGTTGTAAAAGTTAATGCAATAGCCTGTAAAACTATGCCTTGTATTGCACTTTCGAAAAGTGCTGAAACTCCGCCAAGTAAAATACCTTCAAACAAAGCATAAGGCGGTGCCAGATATTTCGCTCTGCTTATTTTAAAACAGGTTATAAGAACCAGAATAAATGCAATAAGCCCAGAGATACCCATTAACGGTGCTAGTGCCGGCCCCATTCCGTTAAATAAAAGGTATAAACTTATACCACAGCCGGCAAGCAGACATACAAAAAGCATTATTATTTTGTTTACAGTCCCTTGAATTGTCATTGGTTCGCCTTCAAGAATTCTTTCTTGCGGTGAAAATCTCTCGTCATTTAAAATCGGATTTGACATAATTAACTCCTTCCTTTACCATGAATTATATATTATATTTATAAATTTAACAAGGTTTGAACATGTTTTTAGAAAACTTAAACAGATTTTTTACATATTACGGCAAAGGAAGATATTTGCAATTAATCGGGTTTACCCTATTGTCATTTATCGCAGGTACTCTTGAATTTATAGGGATTGCGTTAATCTATCCGTTTATTATGCTTATAATTCAACCGGATATGATTAATATATCAAAGTTTATTAAAATCGATAATTCAATAGCAGGAGGACTGCTAATTGGACTTTCTGTACTTTTGATTTTTATATTTAAAAATGCATTTATTATATTTACACAATATGTTCAAAATAATTTTACTGCAAATTGGAAGCAAGATATTGTAACACGTTTTATGAAGTTTTACATTTATGCACCATATAAAGAAGCTATGAAATCATCAGCTAATGACAAACTTTACGTTATTGAAACGCTTTGTAATCAAACTGTTGATTGCTTTATTATGAGGGTATTGAACCTTTTTACAAATGTTGTAATTATTTTCATGGTTATTTCATTATTGCTTATTAAATTTCCGCTTCCAGCAATTGTTACAATAGTGTTTGTTTGTTTGTCTGTAGTTATTCAAAATAAATTTTTTAAAGCAAGAACTATGGCAATTGCTCAAGTCATGGCAGAAAAATTCCATAATTACCAAACTGCATTATTGGAAAATTTGAATAATATAAAAGAGATTAAAATATTATCTTCCGAGAATGTTTTTTATGAAAATTTTGTTCAAAAATCAAAAGATATGAAAAATATTCAGGCAAAACAAGGCTTTTATGCATCAATCCCACCTTATATTGTCGAAATATTTGTTGTAACAGCATTACTTCTAATGGCTTGTATTTTATCTGTTCAAAATATTAATAGTAATTCTAATCTAATTGCATCTTTTGCTATTATTGTTGCTTCACTTTTTAGGATTGCACCTGCCTTGAATCGTATACAATCAGCTGTAATCGCGATTAATTCATCAAGAAATTTTGTAAAATTGCTAAATAATGAGCATGAAAAATTTCAGTTTGAATCAGCTGAAAGTTCAGAAAATTATGTAAGAATGGGGTTTAATGATAAAATAATTTTTCAAAATGTAAAATTCTCTTATGTTCCAGAAAAAGAAGTTATAAAAAATATTTCATTTGAGATTAACAAAGGGGATTTTGTTGGTATTATCGGCTTGTCGGGTGCCGGTAAAAGTACTATTGCAGATATTTTAACCGGACTTTTACCTGTAGATAGCGGTAAAATTTTTGTTGACGGGCATGAGCTTACTGAAAAAACATTCCCGCAGTTCCGCAGAATTATTGGTTATGTGCCCCAACAGATAAATATTTTGGATAAATCTTTTAAGGAAAATGTGGCATGGGGATGTAAAAATATTGATGATGCTTCTGTTATTAACGCATTAAAAACAGCTCAATTGTTTGATGTTATAAATGAATATCCTCAAGGTATTGAATCAAATGTTATAGTTGGTTCAAACGGACTTTCTCAGGGACAAAAACAGCGTCTTGCAATTGCAAGAGCTTTATATCGTAATCCGGAAATATTAATCCTTGATGAGGCAACTTCTTCTCTTGATGTTCAGGTTGAAAATCAAATAACTGAAACATTGAAAGAAATAGGAAAATCAAAAACTATAATTGCAATTGCACACAGATTGTCAACTTTAAAAGCTTGTAATAAGTTGATTTATCTTAAAGAGGGGCAGGTAGTCGACGTTGGAACTTTTGCAGAATTATGTGCTAAATATGCTGATTTTGATAATTTAGTAAAATTATCAAAAATAAATTAAAAAAAGTACTTTACAATAAAAATTTTTTTGTATATAATAGTCATGTAATCCTCAGTAGCTCAATGGCGGAGCAACCGGCTGTTAACCGGTAGGTTGTTGGTTCGAGTCCAACCTGGGGAGTTTTTTATTACGATTTAATCCTTTGGCGAATATGTCAAAGGGTTTTTTATAGGTATAGCATAGCTTTTCGCCTTCGAGTGTTAAGTTCTGAAGTACATAATTTAATAATTCTCTCTTTTCTGAATTATCTCCAATTATATAAAGTGATTTGATTTCATTACAGATTTTTAAAATCTTTTCGCAATCTTCCATGAAACTTATATTTGCATTTTCGTATGTTTTTACATTTTCTTGTACAATATTTAATTCATTAGACCATTGATTATGTTTAGCAAGCCAATATTCTTCTGAAATCTTGCCGTCTAATTTATCGATATAGAGATTGTCTATCCTATCTCTTAATTTATCTTGTCGTCCTCTTAAACTGTTGATTTGTTGTATTGTAAAATCATGTTCATCTTTCAAACTCTCTTTCAATACAGCCTTAATCCATTCTCCTTGCTCTTTTGTGATAGTAATATTAGATAATGCTTCTAAAATCTGATTTTCAATAATTTCTTCTTTTATATAAATATGTTGCTGCTCGCATTCCCCTTTACCGCCTGTGCAAGAATAATAAATATATTTCCCTTTTTTAATTTCGCCAGATAAATTGCATCCGCATTTTGCACATTTAACCATGCCTGTAAATAAAAAGTTTTTACTTACTATGTGTTTTGGTTTATTGTCTTTTCTAAATGCTAATTGAGCAAGGTCAAAGGTTTCTTTGCTAATCAAAGGTTCGTGTACTCCATTATATAAACAGTCTTTGAATTTAATCATTCCATAATAAAAATGGCATTTAAGAATTTTTTCTAATTGAGATTTATATACCTTTGGTTGTGTTTCTTTATATACAAAACCTTCTTCATATAACTGGCATGCTAATTTCGCTAATGATAAAGTTCCTTGTGAATATAATTCAAAAGCTCTAACTACAAAAGGGGATTTTTCTTCATCAATTATGCTAACTTTTTTATCAAGTTTTTTATATCCATAAGGCGGTTTACCTGTAACATAACCTTCTTTAGCTTTTTGGGTTAAACCTTTTGTAACTTCTTCACCTAAATTTTGAATATATTGCCTAGCCATTAAAACTTTTATACCATGCATAAATTTTTCGCTAGAATGTGAGTCTGGGCTTATAATACTACCTTCTTTAACAAAATGTAAGGCAAGTGGTAAGCTATCAATCGTTACATAATCCGGCAAATTTCTATATAGTCGGTCTGTTTTTTCAACTAAAATTGTATGACAATCTCTAGAGGCTTTAAGGAATTTAACCATTTGAGTAAAATTTGTTCTACCTGCACATTTTGCGGTTTCAACATCTTCATACTCTTTTATGATTTGCATGTTATTTTTATGTGCATAATTGCGTAACAATTCTAATTGAGCAGGAATAGAATATCCCTCTTTTTCCTGTTCTTTGCTTGATACTCTGGCATAAATTACGACTTTTGTAGATTTATTCATTTTTTTATACCCCCTAAAATTTCGTTTATTTCAGTAAGTTTATAAAGTCTATATTTATTTAGAGGGTGTCTATAAGGTTTAAGTTTGCCAACCTTATCCCAACGTCTTAAAGTCGTCTTATCAACTCCCAAGAGTTCTGCTGCCTGTTTAATTGTAATGTAATCTTTTATATTCATAACATAATAGTTGCATAATTCAAAACATTATGCAACATTATGTAAAGAAAAATTATATTTAAAAGCCTATTTTGTTTTGATTTTTTATTTCTTCTAGTTGTTTTTGTAATTGTTTTAAATATTCAATTCCGTCAAGAGTTATGTATGGCTTTTTCACAAATATAGTTTGCCCACCCATAACATTACGAATTGACAAGTTAGTAAATCCTAATGAATTTACTTTTTCTATAAATTCTACATTGTTATCACCAAACTGATTAGCAAAATCAATAATCAATTTTCTTACTGTTTGTTCATCAATGTTATCTATTTGTGCTTTGTATAACCTTAATAGAAATTTATTTACTGCTTCATTTACTGAATTCATTATTTTTTCTCCCTCTTATTGTCTGCCTGTTCATTGTTTTTTGATTTCCTGTATGAGTTTTTGAATGTAAATTTATATCCGAATTACTTATAATGACAATATTTTGTTTAATATCAGGTTTTGTATTTAATGAATAATTATTACATAGACAAAATTTTGTACAATCAGAAATTGCATTAATTAAAAATACAAAAATAAAAGTTACTATTAAATATTTAAAAATGTTTTGTTTGAATAGTTTATTTTTATTTTTTAAATTTAAAAATTTATCAAAAAAATTTTCTCTTTCACGCATTTTTTCTAAAAATATATTTAATTTTTCCTCAATAGAGTCATTCCAACTTCCTGAAATTTCCTTTTTCTCAAATAATTTCTTTGAAATATATGCTATATCATAGAATTCTTGTTCAAAACTTTGTATTTTTTCATCAAATAAATATTTTGCCTCTGTTTGTAAAAAGTTTAGTTGCAACAGAACTTCTTCAAGCAATAGTAAACTATCTTCTTTTTTATCTTCAGAAATATTGATAATAATATATTTACCTGTTTTATATTCGTGTGGAACTGCTTGTCTGTATTTACCTATAACATTTTGTAATTTTTGATAATGTTCCATTCTCACTCTAAAATAATCATCATTTTTTTGTTCTTGCACTATTGCAAATTGTAGATATGTAAAATAAATCAAACATGATGTTAAGATAACATTTGTAAAACCTTGATTATTATTACACCATTCTATAATGCACATTTTTATGCCTCCTCAATTATTTTTATTTCATCTTGTGTTAATCCATAGAGTTTATAGACTTCTTGGTCTATTTCGTTGTCTAATACTTCAATTTGTGTTTTTAATCCGTTTAGATGCTCGGATTTTGTTTTGTACCAGCTCATTAAATCCTCTTTTTGAGAAAGAGAAAGTTTTACTCCCTGTTTTTGCAATTCTTCAAGGAATGGATTTAAGCCCAAACTATAAAAAACTTCTAGTTTTTGCGTAAGCTTTTTGGGTTTATATTCTAGCTCTATAATTTCATGTGCTTTTTGTGTTTCACTACAAAGCTTATTATTAAGCTCAGTCATTTTTTCAGCTTTTTGTGCTAATAATTGTTGGTACTCGCTGGAAATATCAGGGATTGGGATTTTTTCTATCACATTAGGTACATATTCAAAAACCCCATTTCCTGTTTGTTTGGCATTGGATTTATGCCAAAAATTTAGTAATTTTGAATTTAATAAGGCAAGGATATATTTTAGATTGTAATTTTTATTGTTTCCAAAAATTACGGTCATATTGGTGTAACCTATAAAATTTTTTGTATTGTCATAAACAAAATTGTTTTCTTTGGCTCTGTATGAACACCATATTTTGTCGTAATGGTAATATTCTTTATGCATGGGGAATGTGTAATTCCACCATTTTGAAGTTTTTCGTCTTTTTTTATCAGCCCTATTTTCTAAAAATTCTTTATTTTCAAGTAGATGCTTTTGAATTGATTTAGGTAAGTCCTCAAAATTTTCGACATCTTCAAAATAAAGCAGATATTCAAGAGGTTTTGAAATATGGTATCTTGATATAATTTCACCGCTCATTCTGTTTTTTATAAACTCATCAGGAAAATCATTAGGATAAGTTTTAAATGAAAAAATATCATTAGCTGCTGTTTGCATGCCAGAGCCAATATGCAATATCTCGCCTAATTTTTTATGTTGACCATCAATTTTTGCATTTAATTTGGCTATTTTATTATTAATAAGTGCAAAAGGTTTATCTTTTTCAAAACTGCATACAAAATAACTTTTTTGTTCTAGTATTTTTTGAATAATTAGTTCTTCGTTTTGTTCTGTTTCTTTTATACTGTTTACACTTACTATAATATCTTTATTATTTTTTTGAAGAATTAAAATACAAGTTGTTATTCCTGCATCTTTAAAAACTTGATATTGTTCAAAATTAATTATTTTTAAAACTGTACATTTCTCTAATATATAGTTTCTTAATTTCTTGGCTTTATCCGAAAACAAGAAGGCATTTGAAATAATAAACCCTAAAATGCCATCCGGTCTTAATAAATCAATAGCTTTTTTGATAAAGTAAAATAAAATATCGCTTTTATCCATATAGACATCAGAATAAGCTGTTTTAAGGTGTTCAAATATAGGGGAGTTATGCCCAAATGTATCAATATTAAAATATGGTGGGTTACCTATAATAACATCAAAACCATAATCTCTATCATCTCTTGTTGTTACAGAGTGTATCCCACCATTTTTAAGACGTTCTCCTTTTGCTAGACAATTAGAAAAAATTTCTGGGAACTCATTTTCCCATTTAAAAGCTTTATCGCCTGCAATAGTTTCATCATCTATTAAAGAGTTTCCGCATTTTATATTCTCATCAAGATTTTGAAGTTTACATTTTGAATTCGCTGTTTTTAACCACAAAGCCAGTTTTGTTATTTCAACACTTTCTTTGTTTAAATCAACTCCAAAAAGGTTATTTAACAATATTGAACGGTCTATTTCCATAGGGTTTATGTGTTTTAGGAGATTTACCTGTACAAACTCTTGTCCGCCTCTTTTACTGGATTTTTCTGCGTTTATTCTTTCTTCTACCCTTATATTGTGTTGTTGTTTTAAAAACTCATGTGCTTGATTTAAAAAAGCACCACTTCCACATGCCGGGTCTAATATTTTTATTGTTTCTAATTTGTCGGGGTTTTCTTCTAAATATTTACCTATAGTTTCCTCAACTATATAATGAGTTATGTATTCGGGAGTATAAAAAATTCCATCTTTTTTACGTTTAGAATTCTTTTTATCTTCTGTTATTCCGTCAAGTTCGTTTTTTATATGTTCCATATCCGATAAGGACTGCTCAAAAATATGTCCTAAAATATTTACATTCAAATCACTTTCAAAATCATAACGTGCTAATGCTTTTAAATGTTCAAACATTTCATCTTTTATAATTAAACTATCTAAAATTGCATCATAAGCAAATAAACCGCCATTATAGGCATTTATTGGCGGATTAACATTGTTATTCCCCTTATCTATAGAAACAAATAAACCTCTAAACTGTTCCCATATCCGGCATGGCGACATTGAAAACGAATTTTGAGCCATTTTATAGATGTTTTCAACTGTGTTATGTGGTAAAAGCCCTGCGGTATCTTCGCAAAAGAAAATAAATATAAACCTATCCAATAATTTTTGCGTTTTTTCTAAAAGAAGTTTTTTGTCATAATTAGGATTATTTGCACAAATATGCTCAAAGAGGATTTTTCTAACTTGTTTAAATTCTGAATAAAATTCCTTTGTAATATCAATATCAGCTTCACCGGACTGTTTAATTAATAAATCCATAGGTGATTTAGAAGATTTATCAAGTAAATTTTCACAACAAAGGCAATAATAAAATCGTTTAAATTCTTTTTCCTCATGTAGGTTCAAAATATCAAATTCTTCATAAGCTGTTTGCCCTTTAGATTTATGGTAAAGTCTTGTATATCTAAAATTTGATACAATAACCCAATCACAATCCGCAAATTTATATAAATATTGAAAAGCCTGCTCAACCGGAGTTTGTTTATTTTCTCTTGAAACCTGTTTTGCATCCAAATTACATTGAGCATCTTTTAACTCAATTACGCAATGTGTTTTCTCTTTATCTTTACTATAAAAACCTAATGAACCGTCCGCCTCTTTGCCGTCAACTTCGGTTTTAGCCTCTTGTTTTAGAGTCCAAATATCAGTTCCATCATCTTGCATTGTATAACCTAAAATTTCACAAAAGAATTTTGAAAAGAATTTCCCTTGCAAAGATGTTTCTTTCGCTTTGCTTAAATCGTGGTCTTTAAAAGCTGTTTGCCAACCTTTTATAATTCCGTCTATTTTTTGTCGCTTTTCGCCTGTCGGGAAATTAAACTTTTCCATACAAACTTTAAGCAATCGTTGGTTAATCAGTATTGCCATTTCTCATTCGTCCATTTAATTCTCGTTAATTCTTTTGTTTGCGTAGAATTCAAAGTAATATTTAAACATTTTACTTATACCTTATACGTCATGCTTATTATACATGCTAAAAACTATGCGCAAACAGTTATACATATTTTATCATTTAGAAAATAACATGAGTTTTGAGGAATAATATGGCAGGTAACAAAGATTTTGGAAAACATATAAAAAAATTAAGGGAGGCTAAAGGTTATAGCCAAGAACAGTTGGCGGAATTAGTTGGACTTGAATATCAAACTATAAGTCGTATAGAAACGGGTTATTATTTTACTAGTTATGAAAATTTGCAAAAAATCGCAAAAGCTCTAAACCTTACAATAAAAGATTTATTTGATTTTTCAGAAGATGAACTAACAAAGGCAGAACTAATAAAACTAATCACAAAAGATATTAAATCTTTTGAAATAAAAGACTTAAAAACTATACGCAAAATGATAAATCTTTACTTTGAATGTCGAAAATAATAGTTATATGATTTTACCCTTTTTAATGCTAAAACTCTTTATTTAACGCTTTTTTAAAAGTTAATTATAAAATTCTTGTTTACCCTTTTTATAATTAAAGAAAAGGGGCAAAAGGAGTAATGTATAAATTTAGATACTCCTTTTGGAAATCCCCTAAAAAATGGATTTCAGAGAACAAAAAGGGTAAAATCAGTTATATTTATAGAGTTTAAACTTACATCCGTTAGAAGCCTTAACCATACGCCCATAAGCTCGATGTTGCAAATGTTCTAATATAATTTTTGCATTTTTGACACTTTTGTATTTTGACATATTCATTTTATATAATTTGGTTGGGGAGATTGAATTTTTACCAAGAAAGAGTAATTTTGTGTATGTTTCCTCAACTAAATCAATATTATTAGCCTTTTTAATAACGATAGTTTCATAAGTTTTTATAAAGTAATTGCTTAAAGAGATAGCTTTTTTAACTGTTTCTTTGTCAATTTCAATTTTGTTAGGGTCTTTAATACAGTGAAGTACAAGAGCAAATCTTGCAACATATTGAGTATGTTTTTGAAGATAACTTTTCATTATTTCAGGTATTTCTTGCTTATTTTTCTTTTGTACGATTTCATAATTAAATTGATTAAAGCATTTTTGTGCATCCTGACTAAATTTATACTCTTTTTCTACTGTTTGCTTAAAAAGTCTTGTATAAATATCCTTTAGTACTTTATTGTCTAATGGAGTGGTTTTACTTGACTGTATGCCAGTTTCTACATAATCTGTCAATACATACAACCAACGTTCCATAAAACCGTTTTCGCCGCCTAAATTACTAGAAAATATAGTTTTATCCAATACTTTAGGTTGAATAGTTCCTATTATTGAATGTGCCGGATAAATTATGTAATCAATATCACTGGTTGACCTCATAACATTAAATCTTTGCTTATTCCAACTTTGTAAAAAGTATGTTTCATCATTATTTTTTCCTCCGCTTTTATATTGCCCCATTCCAAGAAGAAACATTGAAAGTTCATCCGTCCAAATACTTATGCCTCTTTTGCTATCTGCCGAATTTTTTAGAATAGCTCTAACTATAGCTTCTACAGTAGTGTCTTGAGTAGTCATTCTTTGTCTTTGTGGTATTTCTGGAGGTTCTAACTCTCCTATATCTTCTTTTGATTTTAGTTTTGATTTATACTCATTTAATTCTTTTTTATATTTTTTCATTTTTGTATTGTAATCATCTTCAAAAGTTACTTCTAAATCATCTATAATATGTTTTACAAAATTCAGGCATGGACTTTTCTTTCGAGATGGTTCACCTACAATCGCTATCCAAAGTATAGGGCTATCAGTCCATCCTGATATTGGATTTACTAAAATTGAATATTTACCGTTCATGATTACTGCTGCACCCCCAAGAACTGCCATTGCTATGTATTCTATAGGTGCATCTAATCTTTCTTGAACATCTTCAATTTGATTTTTTAAATCATCTTCAAAAATATCCATAGGAAATTTATTTTTTGTATTTTTTACCCCCATCATATCGTTTTGGATAGACTTTAATGTAACAGTTTGGGCTTTTTCAAGTAGCCTTGTAAAATCTTCTTTTCCATATTTTATTAAATAATCATCTAATCCCAGTTTATCTTCTGATTGTGGTAAATATATTATTTTCACAATCGCCTCTTTTTCACCTATTAGATATCCTGATAACATTAATAAAGCCTCTTTTACCATCTCTTTTGTCATTACATCATTGTCAAAGCATAAGTAAATAGGTTTTCCTTTTAATTGCATTTCAGAAAGACTGGAAATTATATCACTGGGATAATCTTCTTCATCTAAAATTTCTTCTATTTGTGCAACTGTTTTGTCTTTTAATTCTTCTTGTTTTAATGGATTTCGTTTCCAACAATAAACTCCCGGAATAGCTACACAATTAAAGCCTTCTAAAGATGCTTTTATAGCTTTCTTTTCTCCCTCTGTAATTATTAAGTAATCATCTTTATTATTAATACTATTATGTAAACCCAAAGGTATAAAGATTTGGCTTTCTTTACCTTTTGGACGAATATATTTATTTTTACAATTATTATAAAATCGTTGAGTATAATATTCATTGGGAGTATTGTTTTTTTGAGGATAAAATAATTCCCAATAATCACCATGAGCTTTTAGTAATCCTGCATTTACGTAACTCATAATAGTATTATCATCTATGCCGGATTTGTGCCAATCATCATACATTGTTTGTTCTGCTTCCGTCAATACTCTTTTGTTCCCTAAATTTTCTATCATTTTACGTCCTTTCCATATATGATTTGTAATAATTCTTCGTCTGACATTTGTGCTAAACGTTTATCAATCTCAAATTCCTCTTGTTTCAATGGGTCTATTTGTATAGCCTGTATAGGTTTTCCCTCAAGAGTATCCCGCAAAAACTCAAATATTTTTATTCGTTCATTTGGTTTTGTGTTAGGATTGGTTAAATCTTTAAATATCCTAGCTAAACCTAGTACAGATACATTAAAATCTCTGTTTTCTAAATGCGGAAAAAACTTCCTTACAAAATCTTCAGATTTCTTATCAGAAATTGGCTGATTGATAAGTTCTTCAATTATTTCTTTTAATGCTCTCTTTCTTGCTCTGCATTCACCAGATTTAATCCCGCCAACTCGTCCATTAATTCGGGCTTCATTCGGGCTTAAAGTTTTTAAATTTTTTAATGAATTTTCGTTCATTTAAGTTCTCCATTCCTTTTTTTATCAAGTTTTAATAACAATTTTGTGAAACCAGTAAAATTAACCACGATTTCAGTAGCTTCAGCTTTTGTTATATGCTCTTGCTGAAACTTGTTAAAATGTTCTATGGTTTGATGTAAAATTGTTTCGCTGGGTATCAAAAATTGTGTTCTCTTTTTTTAGTGACTCATTACAAATTATCAAGATATAAAGTAGTCTTTGATATTGACAATATTTTGGCAATATTGTAATGTATATTAGACGGGTTTATATTTTGTAATTTATTAAATTACATTATAAAACCAAAACCCTTGTCCCGCAAGGGCGAGATTTGTATTAACTAACAAAACCATTAAAAAATATAAAAGTGTAAATTATAAAATTACAGGAGATATAATGAGCAGAAAAAAGAATACTTTAAGTCGAACCCAATTAGATAGAATTGCACTAGTTTTTGCAAACGCAAGAAAAAATTATAGCAAAAAGTTTAATATAGACATGAGTTTTAGAAAATTTGGTAAGTATGTAGGTGTTTCCCATAGTACAATTCAAGCTATAGAAGCTAGTCGTATAGAACCTTCTATATCAGTTATACATAAATATATGGCTAAATTTGGAGGTACATACGCATACTGGCTAGGAGAAAGCACTTGTAAAGAATTAGAAAATGAGGAGATACATAAAATAACAGGTCTGTCCGATAATGCTATAAATAAACTAAAAGAATATAAGGAATATATTAATAAAACAGAAGAAGGAATGAATGATAATTATTTTAATGTTGCACAACGTATTCAAGCCTTAAACTACATTATAGAGAATATAGAGCATAATGGTTTTAATCCTGATGAAGATTTAAACACAACAGAGAAAAATTTATTAGATAATATCTATACATTTTTATTTTGTGATTTTGATACAAAAAACAGACCTAATGGCTATACTTATGATAGAAAGATAAAAATAAACGGAAAAGAACTCGTGCATAGTGAATTGTTGCAAAAAAATGAAGTTAGAACTATTTACTTACTAAATATTCAAAAGAACTTGAATAAAATGAGAGATGCAATTCAAGAAAAAGAGTTTGAAGGCTAATAAAATTTATTTAAAGGTGTAATATAAATATGACAAATTTATTTATAATCGGTAATGGTTTTGACATTGCTCATGATATGAAAACACAATACAGTGATTTTAGAAAATATCTTATTGAAACTGGAGTTCTAGAAGATATTGAATACGTTGATGATATGTTTTGTGAAATTCCTGAATATTCAATATCACCCGATGGCGATGAATTATTTAATGAAGCAGAAGCGATAAAAACAATTATAACTTGCATTGACAAAGTAGGAAATGCTCCTTGGAAAAATATTGAAAAATCTTTAGGAGTAATAGATTATTCTCCATTTTTTCAAACATTTGGATTATATAATGGAGAAAAATTTCAACATGAATATAACCGAAATGAAGAGAGTGCAACAAATCTTTATAAAGTATTAAAACAAATACACACCTATTTTTATTATTGGCTTGATACAATTGAAATTTCTTCAGAACCTTTATCAGATTTTCAAAATATTATTGATGCACAAAATGATTTATTTTTAAACTTTAACTATACAAAAACTTTGGAAAAAATATATGAGGTTAAAAATATTTGTCATATACATGGTTCAATTGGTGATGAAAAAATATACTTAGGTCATGGAAATGATGAGTTTGACAGCGAATATTATAGGAAACATCATTTTGGTTCCGAATACACTTTAAGACATCTTCACGAGAAATTAAAAAAGAATACAGAAGAAGCTTATGATAAGAATAAAGAGTTTTTTAAAAAGATAATAAAATTGAATAAACAAGATAATTTTACAATTTATACATATGGATTTTCATATTCAGATGTAGATGAATTTTATTTAAATAAAATTTTTAGGAATATTGATACATCAAAAGTCACTCTTTCTATGAATGATTTTGATAAAGACAAAATTAAAGATTTTAAACAAACTGCAAAAAGATGTGGCTATGAAGGTAAATTTTCAACATTTAATATAAATCCTTTTAAAGGGCGAGGTTTATTTAAAAACTTACAATCCAATAAATAAGTTCATATTATGCTACAAATCCCATCAAAAAAGTTCTGAAATCGTCCACTAAAGTGAGTTTTTTATTGTCAAAATTAAAGCGAGGCTTGTCCTCGCTTTTGTTTTGACTTCGAAAAATCCTGAGTTTGAGAACCAACACAGCCGAAGTGTTATTTGACAGGACTGTTGCGCATTGGCGGCTGAAATGCGAAATACCTCAAAAGAGGCTTTGTGTTTAGGTTTTAGAAGTCGGAAGTCTTCCAAAATTCGCAATTCAACTGTTCTCAAAAGTCCTTAAGCTGTCCAAATTTGTCCGAGCTTGGACAGTTGCCTTAAAACCTAAATATAGATGAAGTTTAGAAGGTGTTTAAATCTTGTGCGGTTAAAATGCGAAATTTGGTACCGGACTTTTGAAATTTTAGTCGGAAATTTTTACAAAAAAGTCGGAAATAAAATTACAAAAAGTCTCCTTAATTGGAGACTTTTAATTTTTAATATTTGGTATAGTTGCCCAACCGCCAGCCTTCTTCTGACTATCTGCCAGTTATTGTTTGGTGGTTAATTTATTTATAATCTCAGCACCTAATTCATTAAGACCTTCTGTTAAAGAATTTTTTGTTTTACTTTTTATAGAAATTTTAAAAAAGTAACTTCTGTAAGTCCTCTGCAGTATCAAAAACAATTAAGATTATATGAGGCTCAGCGTTTAATGCTTTCTGGCGAGCATAATGCGGAATCTGCAAGTTATCTTGTCGGATATGAAAGCCCTACTCAATTTAGCAGAGAATATAAAAAATGTTTGGAGCACCGCCAAAAACAGATATAAAAAATTTAGTTGTATCAGCTTGATTTGCGTTATTACGAACGAGAAAATACCCAAATGGCTAATTTATTTTAAAGTATTATTTTATATAATAAAAATATGGCATTTATAGAAAAGGGATTGGCTCCTCATTCGTATAAAATAAATATTTTTGGAATTAGAATAAGGTTTCGTAATTGTTTTGAGATGGGAAACAATAAAGTTATTGTAGTTACTCCTGACGGTAAAGAACGTCTGAGAACGCCAAGAGGTTTGAAGGTGCTTTTTCGCGGTAGTAATTCAACTGTAAAAATTTATTCACCTTGTCCTAAATTTGAAAATTGTAAAATTGTCTGTTATGATAATGCATTTGTTTCTATTGGATCATCTAATCGTGATATATCTAATTTGAATATAAATTTGTTGTCGAAAAACGGAAGGCTGGAAATTGGTAAAAATGTGAAAATTCGGGGGGGGGGTATTTTTGTGGGTGATGCTGATAACCTTTCCGTAACTATAGGCGATGGTTGTATGTTTTCAAAATCTGTTAAAATCTGGACAACAGATTTTCATGTTATTTATGACAAAGAAACTAAACAGCCTTTAAATAAACCTAAAAGTGTTAAAATAGGTAATCATTGCTGGTTATGTGACGATGTTATTATTTCCAAAGGTGTATCTTTGCCTGATGATACTATTGTTGGAGCAAAATCATATGTTACAAAGTCTTTTGAAAAGTCAAATACGATTATTGCTGGTATTCCGGCAAGGGTTATAAAAGCTGAAAATACAACTTGGTCAGAAAAATCTTATGAGCAATATTTAAAATCAATCTCTTAAGTTTTTTGCGTAGTCTGTATATTCTTTTATAAAATCAATAATTTCTAAAGCAAGTTCTTTTCTTATATCAACAGGTGCATTTTTTAAGTATTCCATTGCATGTGATACTTTAATATTTTTATCATACCATCTGCGCATAATATAATTGTATTGATCGTCTAAAGACATCTCAATATTGAAATCAATGTCTTTAAGTCTATCGATAATAAAGTCTGCACAGCGGACTTGAATATATTCTTCTGCTTTTTCTAAACTTGCGACAGCTCTGCTTACTGTCGGATCTATATCATACCAGCGTTTTTTCATATATTAATAATACAAATTTTTTGCCATTCTGTCAACATTTGTTATATAATATTATTATGAAAAAGGTTATTGCTTGGGTATTGTTATTAATATTCTTGGGTTCTCACTCTTATGCTGATGTTCTGCAAGGTCATGCCGAAAAGGTTGAGCAGTATGAGCAAAGACTTCAACAGGAGCTTTTTACGGGCAAGGTTGAAAATCTTGAGCGAAAAGATGTTATTAATATGACGGTTTCACAGGTATTAGACAGCAGTATAAATATTGAAGGTGATGAATTTTTTGCTGAAGTAACCGATGAGGTTAAGGGTGATAAGGGTGTAATTCTGCCAAAAGGAACAATTGCACATGGTAAGATTACGCAGACTGTTGATCCGAAGCGTTTGGGACGTTCAGGCTGGATAGAATTAGATTTTGATTATCTTATTACGCCTGACGGACGTGAAATCCCGATTGAAGGTAAGATGTCGACAAAACTTCACCCTGTTGCAGAAGCTTCGAAAATTGTAGCTCAAGATGTGGGTTATACTCTTGCGGGCGGAGCTGTTGGCGGATTTTTGGCGTTAAACTGGCTTGGACTGGAGGCTGCAATTGCATCACAGGGTTATACTCTTGCGGGTGGGGCTGCTGTCGGTGGTGCAATCGGGCTTGGTATGGCATTAATCCGAAAAGGGCATGATGTTTTAATCGCTCCGGGAGACCAAATCAGGGTTAAAATTAATACGACAGTTCCATTACCTGTTTATAAAGAAGAAGCTTTGAAACAGCATGAAATGTTTTATCCCGGCTTGGATATTCAAATCAGTGATATTAAACACGAAGCTGACCCGTTTGGAGAGGTAAATACAATAACTTTAACGGTTATGATTTCAAATATGTCTGATAAGACGTTTTCAGGGCTTGATATGGCGCTTGTAAATGATTATAATTCCGTTTTTCGCCCGTCAATTTTCGGGGATACGAAATTAATGTTTAAGCAGGTCCGCCCGGGTGATAAGTTTGCAGGCAGAGTCTCTTTTGCTGTTGATAATATAAACAGAAGCTTCTGGCTGACATTTTATGACAGACGAAAAGGAACTGCTTTGGCCAAAATTTCTTTGGATAATGCATACAGAAATGTATCTAATAAAACAAAGAAAAAAAATCAGAAAATAAAAAAGAAAAAAACAAACTTTAAAAAAGAAGAAGACCTGTTTGATGTACAATAATTGTAACATTTTTGTCATATCAAACTTGAAAAATATCGTTTATGTGTTACAATGTTAGTAATTAAAAGAAAGTAGAGGAAAATATGGTGTGCGGTAAGTTAGAAATTGATATTTTAAATTCATTCTGGAACTTGACTAAAGAAAATGAAGATAAAGATGTTTCAATTCAAGACATCGTTGATGACTTATCTGCTAACGGTATTGAAAGAGCGTATACAACTATTAAAACTGTTATGGATAGATTGACAGTAAAATCTATTCTTGTGCGCTATAAAGTAGGTAAAAAATTCTTCTATAAAGCTGCAATGTCAAAAGAAGAAATGGCGGAAGAAGCTGTGAAAACTGTTGCAGAACAGTTCTTCAACGGTAGTTATGTTGAGTTAATCAGATTTGCTGAGAGTAAATCTCAAATTTTAGTATGAAAAATGATAGAGCGTTAGTTGCCGATTTAATCAGGCAAGTATTAATTTCTCGTATGTGTGTAAGGGAAGCTGTTTTAAATTTCCCGCGTGATACAGAGGACAAAAGTATACACGCGGTTTATCATGCGCTTGTTCATTATGAAGCTGATGAAGATTTAAGAAAACGTGATGAGGTTTATCGAGAAGAACAGGATGATTATCTTGAGTTCCTGGCTGAACTTATGGAGCGTGGTGAAGATATCCCTGAGAATATTATACAGAACTATGAAAATTATTATGCTTGTGCTAATATTCCTCATGAGGAGAATTCAAAAGGCTTTTTAAAAAGTTTTTTTAGATTTTTAAATATAAGGGAGAAATAAATGAAAAAAATAATGACTTTAGCCGCACTGTTAATTTTGTTTGGAGCTTCTGTGTCAGCAAAAACAATACAATCATTGGATGTATTACCTTTGATGTCTTCGCAGTCAATTCAACAAAACAGACTTTGGGTTGGAACTTTTCAACTTGCTTGGAATGATTTAATGGATGGAATTGTTAATGGTCCTGTTAAGTTTGTTGGCAATACGCCAGCTATTGTTAAGGGTTTAAATAAACAATCTTTTAAGGCTGAACAGCTTTCCGAAAATTCATATTATAAAACATATGGTGAAACTTCTCTTGAATTAAAAGAGCAAATTGAAACTGCTATTAAGGAAAAATTTAATGAAACAAGTGATGTTTTAGACGGTATGGATTGGGCAAAAGGTGAAGGAAAGTATACTGTTTATGCAATGCTTAAAAAAGATTTTAAATTTATGACAGCGTTTGATAAATTGAAACCTGCAAGATTTGCGCGTTCTCTTTCTAAAGTGAACTTTTTTGGTATAGATAATAACAGCGAAAAAATTCTAGATGATATGGTTAGAGTTTTGTTCTATAATTCATCAAATGATTTTGCGGTTGCAATTTTAACTGAAGGAGAAGATGTTTTATATCTTTATAGAACAAGTGATAATAAATCATTCGATAAATTATATGCCGATATGCATAACAAAGAATCGGAATATATGGGAAATAGAGAGTTTGCAGTTAAAGATGAACTTAAAATTCCTGATATTAGCCTTTATAAAATGCAATCATTTGATGAAGTATGCGGACATCGAATAAAAGGAACTGATTTTGAAATTGAGCAGGCAATTGAAACTGTTGATTTTAAAATGAATAATGAGGGTGTTAAGTTGAAATCTGAAGCTTTGATTATGACTAAGATGACAGCTTTATTGCCGTCAGAAACAACAAAACCAAGAAAATTCTTCTTTGATGATACTTTTGTATTATTCCTGCAAGAAGCAGATAAAGACCAGCCTTATTTTGCATTAAGAGTTCAAGATGTATCTTTAATAAATAAGACAGGTAGATAATGGCTAAAGTTAAATCAAAATGGGTTTGTACAGAATGCGGGTATGAAACGGCAGGGTATTTGGGAAAATGTCCCGAATGCGGAGCTTGGGGTACTTTAACAGAGGAAACTCAATTTACGCTAAAAACACAAAATTCTGTTCATGATGAATTTATAAATAAAGAAAAACCGGAACTTTTGAAAGATATTCATATCGGAGAAGAAGTTCGTGTGTCAACAAATATTTCGGAATTTGACAGAATATTGGGCGGAGGATTGGTTCAAGGTTCTCTTGTGCTAATTGCCGGTGACCCTGGGATTGGTAAGTCTACAATACTTTTGCAGACAAGTGGTGAACTTTGCAAAAATAACAAAAAAGTCTTGTATATTTCTGCAGAAGAAAGTGCAAGTCAGTTGAAATTAAGGGCTGAACGCCTTTCAATTAATGCAGATAATTTATATATTTATCCGCAAACTTCAATGGAAAGTATAAAGTCACAGATTGAAAATATTTCTCCTGATATTGTTGTGATAGATAGTATTCAGGCTGTGTATTCCCAAAATATTGCTAGTTCTGCAGGAAGTGTTTCTCAGATTCGTGAATGTACGAACCTTTTGATGCATATTGCAAAATCCAAAAATGTTACCATTGTGGTAATCGGTCATGTTACAAAAGACGGTAATATTGCAGGACCAAAAGTGCTTGAGCATATGGTTGATACTGTAATTTATTTTGAAGGTGATAAGTATAAATCATATAGAATGCTTCGTTCAATGAAAAATCGTTTTGGAAATACTTCAGAGGTCGGGATTTTTGAAATGTGTACAACAGGCTTAAAGTGCGTAACAAATCCTAATGAATTATTTTTGAACGAACGTTCTCAAGTTGCAGTTCCCGGGAGTGCAATTGTCGTAACCAATGAAGGAACACGTCCGCTGTTAGTGGAAATTCAGGCTCTTGTCGGTACAACTCCATATCCGACTCCAAGGCGTGTTGCAAATGGGGTGGATACAAGCAGAGTTTTGCAAATTCTTGCAGTACTTGAAAAACGTGTAGGTTTAAATTTATCTAAACAAGATGTTTATGTGAATGTTATGGGTGGAATTGATGTTTCAGAGCCTTCTGCTGATTTAGGAATTGCACTTTCTGTCGCAACTTGTGCCCGTGATGTTGTTGTAGACCCGCAAACTGTAATTATCGGCGAAATTGGTTTGTCTGGCGAAATTCATCCTGTAAATAATATTGAAAAAAGATTAAATGAAGCTGTAACGTCAGGGTTTAAAAAGGCTATAATACCTTATGCAAACAAAATTGATTACGAGAAAATAGAGATTGTGCCTGTAAAACGTTTAATTGATGCAATATCAGCTTGTGTTTCAGTGAAATAATTATTTTTTGTCTTTTATGATAAATGGTCGAACAAATGCCCAGGTACCGTATAGTGAGGCTAAAAGACCTGTTGTCATAAGAGTTTTGTTTGTTTTCGGGTGTTTGTTAAAAACTCCGCCTAATGTAACAAGTGTTGTTCCAAGCATTACACCTAAATAACCTTTGAATATGGTTCGTGGGACTATAACAGTATCGTTCATATCAGCTGAATTTTTGGAATAAGTATGAAACTTATCTAAAAAAGTCTGATTTTTTATCTGCCGTGTTGTTGTACTGTAAGTTCCAATTTTATCTATCATATGTGTTTAAAAATCTCTGAATAAAATTTTTTGCCAGCTTATTTTATAATTTTAACAAATACTTGAATATTGCGCAATGATAGGTTATAATAGTAATGTATATTATTTTTTGCTTATTATTATAATATTGGGAGAATTGTTATGAAACAAGCATTTACTTTGGCTGAAGTGTTGGTCACTCTAGGAATCATTGGGGTTATATCTGCAATGACTTTACCAACACTAGTGAAAAATCATCAACGTCAGGTTTACGTAACACAATTGCAAAAAGTTGTTAATGAACTTTCGCAGGCCGCAGAAAGAGCTATTCAGGAATCAAATGCTATAACGCTTACTGAAACACCGTACAGGACAAGTAATAATCGTGCAGCTCAACAATTTTTGAGTAAATATTTAAAAGTTATACAAACATGTACAACAGACAGGTCGCCTTGTATGGCTAGTGTATATAAACAGTTAAATGGTACTGTTTTTAATGGTTGGGCTATGAATGTAAATGCAACATCGCCTTGTGTTTCATTAGCTGACGGTGCCGCTGTTTGTATGAGCGGCGGGTTTGAAACAGACGAATATAGTGATGGTGAGTATAACTGGCATGACTATGTAAGGATTTATATTGACGTAAACGGTCAACAAGGTCCGAATATTTTGGGAAGAGATTTGTTTTACGCCGAATTATACAGTGATGGTAAAATTGCAGAAGGGTATGATATAGATCCTACTTGGCACGGTAATGAATGCGGGGTAGCAAATGCGACGTACGGTTCTGGCTGCTTGTCAAAAATCATGTCTGACGGTTGGAAGATGGATTACTAATCAAGATTAACTATTTTTTAATATTTCAAAAAAACTGATCTGCTTGATTAGTTTTTTTGTTTGTTATATAAATAAACTGTTAAAGTTTTTACAAAAGAAAGAAGGGAAAAACTTATGGTAAAAGTAGCTATTAACGGATTCGGAAGAATCGGTAGAAACACATTAAGAGCAGCTATCAGAGAAGGTATCTTTGAAGAAATCGATTACGTTGCAATCAACGACCCAGGTTTAACTCCTGCTAACGCTGCACACGTTTTCAAATATGACTCAGTTATGGGTAAATTCTGCGGTACTGTAGAAGTTGTTGAAGACGGTCTTGTTATCAACGGTAAAAAAATTAAATTCTTTGCTGAAAAAGACCCTGCAAATCTTCCTTGGAAAGATTTGGGTGTTGAAGTTGTTGTAGAATCTACAGGCTTCTATACAGATGCTGAAAAAGCTAAAGCTCACATCGCAGCTGGTGCTAAAAAAGTTATCATTTCAGCTCCTGCTAAAAACGAAGACAAAACTATCGTTCTTGGCGTTAACGAAAATGAATATGATCCAGCTAACCACAACGTAATTTCAATGGCATCTTGCACAACTAACTGCTTAGCACCTGTTGCTAAAGTTATCTCTGAAAAATTCGGTATCGTTAAAGGTTTGATGACAACAGTTCACTCTTACACTGGCGACCAAAGAATCTTAGATGCTGGTCACAAAGACCCTCGTCGTGCTAGAGCTGGTGCTCTTAACATCGTTCCTACAAAAACAGGTGCTGCTAAAGCTGTAGCTCTTGTATTACCTCAATTAAAAGGTAAATTGGACGGTTTTGCAATGAGAGTTCCTACCCCAGACGTTTCATTAGTTGACGTTGTATTCGAAGTTGCTAAAGACGTTACTGTTGAAGAAGTTAACGCAGCATTAAAAGAAGGTGCTGATGGACATGTTCTTTGCTATACTGAAGAACCATTAGTATCATCTGACTATGTTGGTACTTCTCAATCTTCAACTGTTGATGCTTTATTAACTCGTGTAATGGGCGGAAATCAAGTTAAAATCATTTCTTGGTATGATAACGAAATGGGTTATTCAACAAGACTTGCTGAAACTTTAAAAATGGTTGCTTCTAAATTATAATTTTAGATAAAACTAATAAAAAAGACCTCGAAAGAGGTCTTTTTTATTGTAATGTTTTTAAATATTCTTCATTTGCCTTTAATGTATTTTCTGTTGCAACAATAGAGTAAGTAGGTTTATTCGAGAATACGTAATTAGCAGTGTTATAAATATCATCAACTGTAATCTTATCGATTTCATCAAAAAGTTGATTATCTCTGAATGCACCGTAGGGGGAATTTACACCTAGTATAAGGTTAACGTTTTTATCGCTAAACTTATGATTATCGTTAAGAATTGCATTTTTGAAACTCAATTTAGCATTGTTTAATTCATCTTCTGTTACTTTTTCTGATTTGATTTTATCTATATGACGTTTGAAACCTTCGATTGATTTTTGAACATTGTCAAAACTTTGTTCACCAGTTTCTTTATTTTCGGTAGTTGTACCGATGCGCAGGCTCAAAACACCTGTGTTATCATTGCTTTGATATCTGGATTTTACGTGATATGCGAGCTTTTGATTTTCTCGCAAATCCATAAATAAACGTGATGACGGGTTGCCACCGAGAATTATATTCAATAGTTGTAAAGATACAGAATCTTTGAGATTGCCATTTATTTTAAATTTGTATGCTTGTATAATTTCAGCTTGATTTTTGTAATCAGTATCGGTCAAAACTTTTGTTTCTTCTGTCGGTTTGTAGGTTTCTTGCAATTTTGCAGGGTTAAATTCTTTAACTTTTGGCAATTGAGCTATGTTTGAGAATACTTTATTTTTAAGCTCAGGTTTTTTGTCAAACGGGGCAGAAATTACGAGCATACCTTTTCCGTTTTTAAGAATTTGATTGTAGAGTGTTTTAACATCATCCAATGATAGAGTTTGCAAATCCTCAAGGATTTCTTGCTTTGTATAACCATCAACAGTACCTGCAAAAAGTTCTGCGTCCAATTTGTCGTAGGCTGATTTTTCTGTGGTTAAGATATTATCTCTGATTTTACTTTTTGCTTGTTCAAAGTCAGCTTGTGTAAAGCGCGGATTGTTGATTATGTCTTTAATATTGTCAAAAGTTTTGTTTATAGTCTCAATATCACAGCCTATTGCGCAAGTAATAGAACGTTCTGAAGCTGAAAGCCCTTTCATAATACCGTCTTGTGCTAAATCTGTGTCGAGTTCTTCTTGAGTTTTTGAAATTGTACCTTCATTCAATAATTTTTCTAAAACTATTGAAGCTGACGGTTTGATTATTATGTCGTTGTCTGTACAGATTTTATAAAGGATTTCTACATTATTGGTTTTGGAGTTTTGGGTGATAACTCTATAATTATTTTGTGTATTATATTCTTTTACTGTGTCAGGGTTGATTGCTTCTTTTTTTGTTCCTGTAAATGAAACATTTTTATAGTTTTGTTTAATACTTTCTTCTGTAATATTGGCCGGATGAACTACTGTTACAGATGCTTTATTTATATCCAGATATTTTTTTGCAGTATCAACCAAATCTTGTGCTGTCATTGAGTTTACAATTTGCTCAAAATCGGTAAAATACGATTTGTTATTTTCTAAGAAAGCAGCTCCGATGGCGTCGTTTGTTGTAAATGAGCTTTCCAAATCGCTTGCAAAACTTTTCAGCATTATCTTTTTGATAATCTGCATTTCTTTTTCTGTTGGCGGATTATTTGCAATGTTGCCGATTTCATTAAATATTGTTTTGAGAACTTTCTCAGAGTTTTCGTCAGTGCTTTCTGCCATAAACATCAACACTCTGCCGTCTTTCGGGTTTGAACTTATTTTTTCCTGCTCGGCAAATGATATTGAATTATATTGTTTTATTTTTGTGTTAATTCTTGCGCTTGGGGAGGTTGAAAGCAAAATACCTAAGGCGCTTGAATAAATTCTGTCTTTTGTGTTATCGGATGCCGGACCGTTAAACCCTACAATTGTTGATGTTGCGGTTGCTTTATCTGATAGAATATCTTCTCTTATTGTATTTTGTATGGGGTTGAATTTTTCAAAATGTTGTTGAGTTTTGGGTTGTTTTTTTGATGTAAAATACTTTGAAATAATTTGCATTGTTTCATCAGGTTTTACATCACCTGTAATTACTGTTACCATATTTGACGGGTAATAGTTATTATTATAATAATTTACAACGTCTTCGCGGGTAAGATTTGTGATGTTGTCAGTAGTTCCGCCAATCATATCGACAGATGTGCTTTGTATCCCGTAAAGATTTTTTAGCATTCTATTAACAGCGAGGTTTTCGGGATTGGAGGTAATCATGTTTATTTCAGAATTTACAATCCCTTTTTCTTTTTCGAGTTTTTCTATTGCAAATATTGGTGTTTCCAGCATTGATGCATGAAGCTTGATTTTATTTTCCAAATCTCCGTCATTCAATAGGTTTGAACTTATATAATAATTTGTTTCTGCAAAGCCTGTTGAAGCGTTAGTTGAAGCCCCCATTTTATCGACTTGTTTAAAAAAATCACCTTCTTGCAAGCCTTCTGAACCGTTGAATAAATTATGTTCTATATAGTGGCTTATACCGCGAATATTATCAGGCTCGTTCATTGAACCTGTATTAACATAGGTTCTTAAGACAGTTTCGCCCTCTTGCGGAACAATGATTACTTTTTGACCGTTTGCAAGTTTATAGCAATGAGCTTTTGTATCGTATGGAAAATTAATTTCCCCTGTTTTTGAATAGCTCATAGGAGTTTTAACCGCGAAATCAGGTTTTACGTCTTGCAATTCTTTAATCTGCGGGTTTGTCGCATTGTTAGCTTTGAAAGACGGTTTATTTTGCGATGTATAATTATTTACACTATTAATAGAATTTATTCTAACCACATTAATATAAAAACATGAACAAACAAAAAATTGCGTTATGTAATAAAAGTTAATATTAAGACAATTTTTATGATAAAAATAACTTTATAAATACAGGTAGGTTAAAATAGGATTATTTATTATGGGAAATTTATCAGTAAATTTAGCAGAACGTGTTGGAAAATATTTGGTAGAAAGCGGCAGCAGGTTACATATGCGACCTCAAGGGTTTAAGATAGATCCAAAAGGTTTAAAACTCGCAACTTTGGAAGCTGATACCGTTCAGTTGTCAAAAACTGCAGGAAGATGGAGCGGAGCTGCTGAAAATTACATACCAACTGTATGTGAAGGTTCTGAAGTTGCGATGCATCATGCATTAAATGGGAGCAATTCAACTGTTCGAGGTATAATCAGGGATATTGAAAGCGGAAGGGTAAATGTAAATTTAGAACGCAGATACTTTGCAGATGATTTTCAAGATATATTAAAGACTGATAAGGAATTTGCAAAGTTACCGCCATTAGAAAAAGATTGTATTGTCTATCGTGGACGAGTGGAACAGCCTCAGTTAGGCAGAGCTAATGATGATTTTAAAATTGTTCAAAATGCTCAAATTGATGAGATTATAGTTCCTGATCTTGGCTACAGCTATACCGGATTTAATTCAGGTGCTTGTGATGCATGGGGCAGAACTTCTTCAAAAACACTTAAAACTATGGCGTACGAGATAAGGCTGCCAAAAGGGGCAAAAGTCTCAAGAAATTTGGAACATAGAATCCAACACGGAGGAGAAGTCGTAATGCCGAGAGGCGCAGAATATCGTCTTATTTCAAAAAAAACAAATGGTAATCATACAGATGTTGTTTTGGAATATATTTTGCCAACAAAAGATAATGTTGCTGAAATTGAAGGGATTATGCGGAAATATAATATTCCTCTAACGCCTGCTCCAAAAGTCAAAACAACTAAACAAACTAAACCAAAAGTTCATTCTGACGACGAAGTTTCAAGCTTTATGAGAGGTTGGACAACACAATTTGATAAATAATTTATCTGAAAATTGTCTGATTTCTGTCTGGACCAACGCTCACAATTGAGATTGGAACTTCAAGAATTTCCTCTAGTCTTTCAAGATATTTTCTCGCGTTTTCGGGTAGTTTATCGTATTCGGTTATGCCTGTGATGTCCTTGCCCCAGCCTTTGTGAGTTTCATAAACAGGTTCTAAATACTTGTGAATAAATACATTTGTCGGATAACTTGTATAAATTTTGCCGTCACGTTTGTCTTTATATGCTGTACAAATTTTAATTTCATCAAATGTATCAAATACATCAATTTTTGTAAGTGCAATTGATGTCAGCCCGCCGACGAGAACTGCGTATTTCATAGTAACGGCATCAAACCAACCGCAACGTCGCGGCCTGCCGGTTGTTACGCCAAATTCATGTCCGATTGTCTGAATTTTTTCTCCGATTTCGTCTGTTAGTTCTGTAACAAAAGGACCTTCACCAACTCGTGTAACGTAGGCTTTTGCAACCCCGATAACTTCTTCAATCATACAAGGCCCGTAACCGGAACCTGTTGAAGCACCACCGCCGATTGGATTTGATGATGTTACGAAAGGGTATGTTCCGTAGTCGATATCAAGCATTACACCTTGTGCGCCTTCAAACAAGACTGCTTTTTTCTCGCGTTTTGCATCTTCAAGTGTTTTTTGCCATTCAAAGCATACATAAGGTTTGAAAATCTCTGCATATTTTTTGCAAAGAGCTGTTACTTCATCTTTTGTATAGGTTTTTAGTCCATAAACTTCTTTTAATGTTTTATTTTTGATTGGAAGAATTATGTCTAATTTTTCTGACAAGGCTTCTTCTGAGTATAAATCTTCTATTTTTAACCCGATACGAGCCATTTTATCAGTGTAAGTCGGTCCGATACCTTTCTTGGTTGTACCGATTTTACCTTTGCCGGCTGTGCTTTCAGAATAGCCGTCGACTTCTGTATGCCATGGCATCGTAATTGAAGCAAGGGGATTAATTTTTAAGCCTGAAACGTCAATACCTTCCTCTATTAAACCTTTAATTTCTTGCTCAAATGATTCAGGCAAAATAACAGTTCCTGCGCCAATAAAGCAAGTTTTACCTTTATATAAAATCCCTGACGGAATAAGGTGGAATTTAAAAGTTTTGTTGTGTGCAACAACAGTGTGTCCTGCGTTGCATCCGCCCTGATATCTTATGATTAATTCTGCATCCTGTGCTAATAAATCTGTAATCTTTGCTTTACCTTCATCGCCCCATTGAGCGCCGACAACTACTCTGTTCATATCCCATCCTTTCTTTACCTGTTTATTTTAGCACAAAGATTTTAGAAAGTTTAGGCAAAACTTCAAATACATCACCTACAAATCCTATATCTGCAATATCAAATATCGGGGCTTTCGGGTCTTTGTTTATTGCTATTATTTTATCACTGTCGCACATGCCGACTGTATGTTGAATTGCTCCTGAGATTCCGCAGGCAATATAAAGTTTAGGTGTAACAGTTTTTCCTGTTTGACCTATTTGAATATCTTGAGATGCAAGTCCCATATCTACTGCACCGCGCGTTGCACCAAGACTTGCGCCTATACTTTTTGCAAAATCTTTTAAAATTTCAAATCCTGCTTCATTTTTCATTCCCTTACCGCCAGCAACGATTATTTGTGCGCTGTCGAGGTCATTAATCGTAATATTGGTACGTTTTATGAATTCAATAAATTCAACTTTTCGTTTTATATTGTCAATATCAGGTTTTTTGTAAATAAATTGCGTATCTTTAACTATATTTTCAGATAACGGTTTAAAAACTTTTGGTCTTACTGTTGCCATTTGTGGTAGAGTTTTGCACAATATTGTTGCCATTAGTTTCCCGCCAAATGTCGGACGGGTTGCTGCAAGCTGTCCTTTTTCGTTAATATCAAGGTCTGTGCAATCTGCCGTCAAGCCTGTGTGTAAAGATGCTGAAATTCTTGGAGCTAAATCGCGTCCTTGTGTAGTTGCGCCAATTAATATAATTTCAGGATTAATTTCTTTAATGATATCAATTGCAACTTTCGCAAAAAATTCGGTTGAATAGTGTGTAAACCTATTATCTTCTGCGATATACACTTTATCAAAACCTGAATTTTTGAAAGCTTCTTTATAAAGTTCTGCAAGTCCTTGTTTGCATATCAGAAGAGTTGATACTTCTGCGTTATCAAGTTTTTTTGAAAGCTCATGTGCTTTGCAGGCAAGTTCAAAAAGAACCGTATGTACATAGTTTTCTTGTGTAACTTCTGCATATAATAAGATTTCAGCCATTTAAGCCTCCAAACACTTTTATTTTATCAGCAAGACAATTAATGTCTTCGCAAAATGTGCATTCTCCACGTTTATTTTCAGGACGGAATGCTCTGCTGACATAAGTTGGTGAGCCTTTAATCCCTACATCTTCCGGAGTTAAGCCGATATCTTCCATAGAATAAACTGTAATATTCGCATTTTTAGCTTTTTTAATACCGTTAATTGTCGGTCGTGTCGGTTCTTCAAAGCCTTTTAGCATACAAACAAGTGCAGGGAGTTGAACTTTAACAGTTTCTAACCCCTCTTCAAGTTCACGTTCTGCATAAACGCTTTCGCCATCAAATCTGTCCAGTTTTCGGACATAAGTAACCTGTGGAATTCCTAATTGGCTTGCAATACTTGGACCTGTTTGTGCGGTGTCGCCATCTACAGCAAACTGACCGCATAGTATCAAATCAAAATCAGCCATTTTTGTTTTAATTGCTGATGCTAAAGTTTTTCCTGTTGCATATGTATCTGCACCTGCAAATTTTTTGTCAGAGATTAAAACTCCTTTATGGCATCCGACAGATATAGCTTTTCTTAACATGCTGTCTGCCTGCAATGGTCCCATTGTGAGTACGGTAATTTCAGCATCTTTAAATTTTAATGCTTCTTCAATTGCGTATACATCAAAAGGGTTGATGACACTTTCGACACCTTCCCTTTGAATAGTATTATTTTCAGTCCACTTGATATCTGTTGTATCAGGAACTTGTTTTATACAAACTAATATTTTCATTATTATTTTTTAGTTTCTTTTTGTCTGGCTGTAGTTTCAAGTAGTGCGTTGTATGCAAGCATATATACTGAACATTTTTTTACGCTAGGTACATACCATGCACAGCTTTCAAGAGTACAAACCTTATCAATTTCAGAGCCTGCTGACATAAGCGGGCAGTATGGAATATCTTTTGCCATTTTAGTTTCTCCTTGCCTGTTTTAGTAAATTACAGTTTTCATCTCGTTTTCTTTCCTGGTCTTTATAGATTCTTGTTCTGTTGATTACTTCATCAAAGTCTATTTTGTGAGCGTCAAAGTCAGGACCGTCAACGCAGGCAAATTTAGTTTCTCCGCCAACCGTAACACGGCATGCACCGCACATACCTGTTCCGTCAACCATGATAGGGTTCATACTTGCTTCAGTATAAATGCCTTTATCGCGAGTTAAATCCGCCACTGCTCTCATCATTGGCATAGGTCCGACGGCTATTGCGTAATCAACTTTTTCTGTATCAATAATTCGTTGCAGAACCTGTGTTACAAAACCTTTTTCGCCTAATGTTCCGTCATCTGTTGTTATAAACAATTCTGTGCAGGCATCTTTCATTTTATCCTGCCAGAAAATTAAGTCTTTAGTTCTTGCACCCATAATCATATAAACCTTATTGCCGGCTTCTTTAAAAGCTTTTGCAATCAAATAACAAGGTGCAGCACCGTATCCGCCTGCAAGACAAACTACTGTGCCGTATTTTTTTATATGTGTAGGTTGTCCCAAAGGCCCGACGATATCATGAATTTCATCACCTTCTTCAAGAATAGCAAGTTTTTTTGTTGAATAACCAACTGCCATAAATACAAGAGTTAATTCACCTTTTTCTTTATTAACATCAGCGATTGTTAAAGGTACTCTTTCGCTGTTTTCGTCTGCACGGAATATAATAAATTGTCCTGCTTTTGCGTTTCTCACAACATAAGGTGCATCAATTATTATTTCAAATTGGTTAGGACAAAGTTCTTTTTTTGATAATATTTTATAGCCCATAATTTCCCCTTCTTACAACTGATTATACTATAAAAACAATTCGCCGTAAAGTTTTCCGTTTTCAAACTTTGTGATTTTAATTGTTTGAATAGTATTTGCAAGAGTTTGGTCTTTAGTATCGAGAGTTACTGTAAGGTAATTTTTTGTAACACCTTTCATATAGCCGTTTTTGTCAGGACGTTTTTCAACTAACAGTTCTGCAGTTTTGCCGATATTTTTTTGAATGAACTCTTGATACTTGAATGCTGAAAGAGTTTTTACTATTTCTGCACGCTGCTGGCGTATGTTTTCAGGAACTTGATTTTCTGCTCTTGCGCCGACTGTACCTTCCCTCACAGAATATGGGAAGGTGTGAATTTGAGTTAAGCCTGATTTTCTCAAATTGTTGACTGTGATATCAAAATCTTCATTTGTTTCGCCGGCAAAGCCTGTAATAATGTCACTTCCCAAAAACGGCAGGTCAAACATTGAATTAATCTTTTCAATCTGTTCCAAATAATCTTCAACCTTATAAAATCTGTTCATAGATTTCAAAGTTTTGTTACAGGCAGATTGGAGGGATAAGTGGAAATGAGGGCAGAATTTGTTTGATTTTTGTAAAAAGTCAAGCATTTCATCAGTTATCTCAAGCGGGTTAAGTGAACCAAGTCTGTAACGGATATTTGTTCTTGAGTCTACTTCTTTCAATAGGTCTAACAGTTCCAAGCCAAAATCTTTGCCCCACTGACCTATATGTATACCTGTGAAGACAATTTCTTTAAACCCGTGTTTTTCGAAGTTATTAATCTGTTCAATAATAAAATCGATATCTGCGCTTCTGCTTTTACCGCGTGCAAAAGGAATTATGCAATATGAGCATCTGTTGTCGCATCCGTCTTGTATTTTTAAACTTGCACGTGTTTTGGTCATATCTTCAAGTACAACTTTATTAAAATCTTTTAAAGTCATAATGTCTGATGCCTGACATTTTACGCCACTTATAAGAACTTTGGACATATTAAGCTTTTCATCATTCCCGATAACAAAGTCTATAAAATCATTTTCGAGAAGCTTATCTTTTTCAATTTGCGCAACACAACCTGTAACAACTGTTATAATGTTTGAATTTTTGTGTTTAGCACTACGTAAAAGATACATTGCTTCGTTATCGCTTTTATGTGTTACTGAGCACGAATTCAGAATATAAATATCTGCATTTTCTATGTTTTTAACTTCTTCATATCCGTTTTTGTTTAAATTTTCTTTAATTATTGAACCTTCAAATTGGTTTGATTTACAGCCCATTGAGTGAATATAATACTTTTTCATTCTTGTATAATATAAGAAACATTTGTGCTTGTAAATATTCTTAACAAATTTTTCGTAAACTAGCAAAAAATTTTACTTTTGGGTTTTGATAGAGTATAATTAACTGTGAAAGGGTGTGTGTATGCAAGTATCTTCAATAGGTCCGAGTTTTAAAGGCAGACGTGATAACGTTGATGCCTTAATTGCTATGGATGATAATTCGATTCGCCAGATGGCTTATTTGAAAACCTCAGCTAAAATTGACCATGATAAAAATCGTAAAATTACAAATGCATTATTTTATAATGCTCCGTTAGCTGCCGGTTTAGGAACAGCTTTGTTGACTAAAAACGGTAATACTAAATTATTTTCAAAAGAATTAACAGGCACTGCTGGCAGAATGGCTAAGGGTTTAAAAGTTGCAGCATACTGGACTGCAGGACTTATGGCTATTGATTTGCTTGGCGCTGCTAAAAATAAATTAGCTCAAAAATCCCCTGAAGTTAGAAAATTTGATAAAGAACATCCGCTTTTATCTTTAGGTACAATGATTGCAGCAGGTATTGGAGCAATTGCTCTTGTTGGTAAAGGTGCAGGTATGCTGGCTAAAGCTAAGGTTCCTAAATTTATGCAAAAAGGTACTGAAAGAGCTGCAAATTTCTTAAATGAAAGTAAAATTATGGTAAAAGCTAAAAACGGTTATAAAAATCTTTTGGCAAAAACACCTTCTGCTTTAAAAGAAATCGGTAAAACTGCGCTGGAATGGGCTCCTACAGCATTATTGTTCGGCGGCATGTTCCACTCTATAGCAAGTGCAAATTCTGAAAGCAGAGAATTTGCTAAAAATTATACAGAACTAAAAGAAAAACAGATGAATGTTTCACGGGCAAGAGTTCGTGAACTATCTATGCAGAATGATTTCTTGATGCAGGATGCACAAAATAGAGAAGATGTGAAAATTTTGAATGATAATTTGGCAGATCTTCCTGAAGAAGTTGTAGAAAAAGTTCAAGATTTAGTTTAGCAAAAAAGAGGTGGTTTCTATAACCACCTCTTTTATTTTATTAAAAAGGCGGAGATTTAATCTCCGCCTTTTTTTGTTATTTAACCAGTTCACCAACTGCTTTGAACATTGCCATACGTCTTGCAGCATCTTCTTCTGCTTGAGTGTATAGGCTTTCTGCAGCTTCAGGGTTAGTTTTAAGTAATGACTTATAACGACCTTCTGATCTGATGAAGTCTTGGTAGCTTCCTTTAGGTTCTTTAGCATCCCATGTAAACGGTTGTTCGTTTGCAGGGTTGTATCTGTAAAGCGGGAAGTAACCAGCTTCTACTGCACGTTTTTGTTCAGTTTGAGTTTTGCTCATGTCAATACCGTGTGCGATACAAGGTGCATAAGCAAAGATGATTGACGGTCCGTTGTAAGCTTCAGCTTCTTGGAACGCTTTAAGAGTTTGACCTCTGTCAGCACCCAATGCAACAGATGCAACGTAAACATATCCGTAAGACATGCTCATCAAGCCCATGTTTTTCTTGTAAGTTGGTTTACCACCTGTAGCAAACTTCGCAACAGCACCTGTCGGTGTTGATTTTGAAGCTTGACCGCCAGTGTTTGAGTAAACTTCTGTATCAAGTACGAGGATATTAACGTTTTTGTTTTGAGCAAGAACATGGTCAATACCGCCGTAACCGATATCGTTAGCCCAACCGTCACCACCGATAATCCAGATTGATTTATCTGTGAAGTAGTCTTGAAGTTCGCGAACTTTAGCTAAATCAGCACAATCTACATCAGCGTATTTTGCAAGAACTTCTTTAGCTTTGTTTTGAGCTGCTACTGCTTCTTCTGTTTTTGAATCTTCGAAGTGAGCCATAGCACCTTCAAGAGCTTCTTTCAAGTCAGCAGGTGTTTTTTCACATTCAAGAACTTTGCCAACGAATGTTTTCAAAGTATCTCTGTTAGAATCAACAGCTAATCTCATACCGAAACCGAATTCAGCGTTATCTTCGAATAATGAGTTAGCCCAAGCCGGACCTCTGCCTTCTTTTGTTTTTGTATAAGGAATTGTTGGGAAAGTACCTGAGTAGATTGATGAACAACCTGTTGCGTTAGCAACGATAGCATTTTCACCGAACAATTGTGATACAAGTTTAACGTATGGAGTTTCACCACAACCTGCACAAGCGCCTGAGAATTCGAATAATGGTTTTCTCAACATTGCGCCTTTGATAGTTTTTGTAGTGTTTTTACCCATTACGTTGTCTGGTAATTCATCGAAGAATTTTTCGTTTTCAAGTTCACAAGCTTCAACTTCTTTTTCAATAGTTGACCAAGTTAGAGCTTGTTTTTCAGGGTTTTTGTTAGCAGGACATTGGTCTAAACATACACCGCATCCTGTACAATCCTGACAGTATACTTGAACTTTGAATTCTTCATCTGCAAGAGCAGGTTTAGCCGGAATAGTTTTGAATGAAGCCGGAGCGTCTTTCAAGTTTTCTTTTTCTACTAATTTAGTTCTGATTGCAGCGTGCGGACATGCTGATGCACAGATACCGCATTGAATACAGTTTTCAGAATTCCAATGTGGAACACGAGGTGCGATGCCGCGTTTTTCCAAACAAGCTGTACCTGTTGGGATTACACCGTCATTTGACATAGCTGAAACAGGAATGTCGTCGCCTTTTTGTCTCATTGAAGGTTCAATGATTTTCTTAGCGAATTCTGATGCATCGTCAGGTAACAATTTAACATCGTCAACACAGCCTACGCCGTCTAATGAAGCAGGAATTACAACTTCTTCAGTTGCGTTAACTGCTGCATCAATTAATGCAAGGTTCATGTTAACAACATCGTCGCCTTTTTTCTTAAAGGTTTTGATAGTCATTTCTTTCATACCTTCAAGAGCTTGTTCAAACGGAATAATTCCTGAAACTTTGAAGTAAGCAACCATCATAACTGTGTTTGCACCTTTACCGCGCAAGCCCGGTTGTTCTTTGATAAGTTTTTCAGCATCTACGTTGTAGAATTTGATTTTCTTATCGATGATAGTTTTTTGCATATCACGTGTTAAGTGAGCAAAAGCTTCTTCTTTTGTATAAGGTGAGTTCAATAAGAATGTACCGCCTTCTTTAATACCTTTTAACAAGTCATATCTGCCAACGTAAGCATGAGCTGAGCATGATACGAAGTCAGGAGCTGTGATAAGGTAAGTTGATTTAATGTGTTCATCGCCGAATCTCAAGTGAGAAACAGTTACACCAAATGATTTTTTAGAGTCATAAGCAAAGTATGCTTGAGCATCTTTATTAGTGTATTGACCGATGATTTTAATTGAGTTTTTGTTAGCACCAACAGTACCGTCTGAGCCCAATCCCCAGAACATACAGTTTGTAGTACCTTTAGGTTCTGTAACAATGTGTTCTTCAACTTTTAAAGATTTGTTTGTTACGTCATCTTCGATACCAACTGTAAATCCGTGGAAACCGTTGTTTTCAGAGTGTTTGTAAATAGCAAGAACCATTGACGGAGTAAATTCTTTAGAAGATAAACCGTAACGTCCGCCGATAACTCTAATATCTTTTCCGGCAATTGCTGCAGTAACATCCATGAATAATGGTTCGCCGATTGAGCCAGGTTCTTTTGTTCTGTCAAGAACTGCAATACGTTTAACAGAAGCTGGAAGAGCTTCATTGAAACGTTTTACATCAAACGGTCTGTAAAGTCTTACTTTAACCAAACCGTATTTAGTACCGCGTTCAGCGTTCAAGTAGTTGATTGTTTCTTCGATAGTTTCGCAAGAAGAACCGATAGCAACGATTACATCAGTTGCATCAGGAGCACCAACGTAATCGAATGGATGATATTGTCTGCCTGTAACTTGAGCAACTTTATCCATGTATTCTTGAACGATATCAGGAACTGCATCATAGTATTTGTTAACTGTTTCACGTCCTTGGAAGTAAACGTCAGTGTTTTGAGCACCAACTTTACAAATAGGAGCTTCAGGTCTTAATGCACGAGCTCTGAATTCTTCAATATATTTAGGTTCAACAAGTTTTGCGATATCTTCGTAAGAAATTTCTTCGATTTTGTGAATTTCGTGAGAAGTTCTGAAACCGTCGAAGAATTGCAAGAATGGAACTTTAGCTTTGTAAGTAGCCAAGTGAGCTACTAAAGCCATATCCATTTCTTCTTGAACAGAGTTTGCAGCTAACATTGCATAACCTGTGTTACGGCAGCCCATAACGTCTGTATGGTCGCCGAAGATTGCTAATGATTGAGCTGCCAATGCACGAGCTGTTACGTGGATTACGTGCGGAAGCATTTCGCCTGCAACTTTGTGCATAACAGGGATCATCAACAACAAGCCTTGAGAAGCTGTATAAGTAGATGTTAAAGAACCTGCAGCTAAAGAACCGTGAACTGCACCTGCAGCACCTGCTTCTGATTGCATTTCAGCAACTCTTACTTGTTTTCCCCAGATATTTTTCTTACCTTGAGAAGCCCATTCGTCAATCCATTCACCCATTGTAGATGAAGGAGTGATAGGGTAAATTGCGGATACTTCGCTTAATGCGTACGCTACGTGCGCCGCTGCGTAGTTGCCGTCAACTGTTATAGTTTTTCCAGCCATATTTAACTAACCTCCTTATTTAATAAGCTTAAATATAACAATAATATTTTATTACAAACATACTCTTAATACCATGTTAACTTATGTTACAATTTCTTTCTACGAAGTAAATTTTTCATCTTGAGCGTTGTTAAATATGTGAAGTGTAGAAAAGGTGTAATTATGAATATACAAGCTTTAACCCCGAAATTTTTGCGTAATGATATCATTACGCGTTCAAACCAAGGTGGTTTGAACGCAAATAATGTTTCTTATCCGAATTTAAGACCGTTAGCTAAAGATACTGTATCTTTTAGTGCAAAATCTAAGTTGATTGTTGATGCTGCAGAAGCTGTTGAGGATGTGGCAAAAACAAAAGTTGCAAAACAGTGGAATTATGAAACACCTATTACTAGGTTGGGAATAATTGAACTTTTGGATAGTTTTCAAAAGCCGTTTAATAAATTTTTCAGAGGTTTGAAAGCTGAAATGAAACATCTTGTTGCGACTGATGCCAAACCGAATAATCCTATTATGCCTGGGATTTCTGGTATAAAAGGCAGAATTAAAAGTCTTGAAGGTGTAGAAGTAAAGTCTAATTCAAGAAAATTATTTACAATTGAACAAATCGCTCAAATGGGTGATGTGGCGGGCGCCAGAATTGTATTGAGGGATGCATCTCAGGAAAATGTAGCACTTGTTTTTGATGCTATTGGAAATATGGTTAAGAAAGGTGCAAAAGTTAAAGAAGTTGAAAACTATCGTGCAAATCCAAGAACAAGTTATATTTCGCAAAATACTTTGGATACATTTGAAGAATTTTGTAATAAATTTGGACAGTATCCAGAAATAAAAAATAAAGCATTGCCAAATTCTTATACAGCAGTCCATGTTACATTTGAATTACCTGATGGAAAATTAGTAGAGCTTCAAATTATGGGGCGTGATATGGAAAATGTCAAAGAAGTTGAAGATTTATTCTATAAGTGGAGATGTGAAAAAGACTTTGCAGAAAAATATAAACCAATTCAAGATATGTTCAAAAAAATAATGCCTACTTTGGATGAATTCCAAAATACTACATTAGAAAGATATATTAAAGATTCTTATGAACATGCATTAGAAATTCCTGCAATGTCTGCAAAACGTAAACCAAATTTTGAAAAAGATTATTTCTTGCCATTCCCTTATTCATTACCGCAAGAATTGAGTTACAAAAACTTGCACAGTATGATGGAAGAATGTAATGGGAGGGCTAAAAAGAAATAATAGCAACATTTTCTATATGATAAGTGTGGCAAAACATATCAAAGGGCTGTATGGATTTTACTGTACAGCCTTTTTCACTCAAGTATTTTAAGTCCCGCGCAAGTGTTGCGGGATTACAACTTACGTAAATGATTTTTTCTTTTGTATGTGCAAGTGTTTCATCAAGGGCTTCTTGCGTACAGCCTTTTCGTGGAGGGTCTAAAACAGTAATATCAAATTTGCGCTTAACAGATTTTAGATATTTCGTAGTGTCTTGAGCATATAACTCAAGATTGTTTATGCCGTTTTCGCGCAAAACTTCTTGGGCTTTTTCGATTGATGCTTTATTTTCTTCAACACTTATGACTTTTTCTGCAACATCTGATATCGCAATCCCAAAAGTTGCAATTCCTGCGTATGCGTCTAATACGGTTGGATTTTTGTGTTTGGAAATTTCATCTTTTACGTATTTAAAGATATTTTCTGCACTTCTGGGGTTAATCTGGAAAAATGTATCTGCCCCAATTTTAAAAGTCTTATCAAGCAGTTTTTCTTCAACAAAATTTTGACCGTATAAGCATTCTGTATTTTGACCTAAAATTACGTTAGTTTTTTTAGAATTGAAGTTTATACACACTCCAACAATATTTTCAAATGTTTCAAATATAGCTTTCGCAAATTTGTTAAGTCTGTCAAAAATTTTTGTTCCATTAATAACCAGAGTAACTAAGCATTTACCGTTGTAAGCAGAACTTCTGATTACAACATGGCGCAAGTCGCCTGTGTGTTTTTTCTCGTTAAATCCTGTAATATTAAATTTTGGTGCGTTTTCTCTTATAAATTCAATAATTTCATCGCAAATTTCAGGTTGTATCGGACAGTATTTTATATTAACTATCTCATGTGATTGGGGTTTAAAATATCCTGCAATAATCCTTCCCGAATTTTTAGTTTGCGAAACCGGATATTGAATTTTGTGTCTGTAATTTTTAATCTCAGGACTTGCAATCGGGTCATTAACAGGCGTGTCAATGTGTCCTATTATTCTCATTGCATCTTCTACAATCTGTTTTTTGAGTTTTAATTGATAATCATAATCAATAAACTGCATCTGGCATGCACCGCAAACTTTTTGCATAGGACAAAATGGTTCAGTACGGTTTGGAGAAGGGGTTATGACTTCAAGAGTTTTAGCTGACGCATAATTTTTATTTACTTTAGTAATTTTTATTTTAACCACATCTTCCGGACAGGCATTTTCTACAAAAACAATTTGTCCTTCTACTTTTGCTATACCTGTTCCAAGGTTGGAGAATTTTTCTATTTTTACTGTAAGTTCATCATTTTGTTTCATAATTATATCTTTTTATACTAAAAAAGAGGTCTTATAAGACCTCTTTTTTATGGTGGGCGTTAGAAGACTCGAACTTCTGACATCCTCCTTGTAAGGGAGGCGCTCTACCAACTGAGCTAAACGCCCTCAACAAGATTAATCATATACAAAACAAAATTTATTGTCAACACTTTTTTTTAATTTGTTTTTTCTAAAACTCGTTTTTCGTATTCTTCACGTGCTTTAACTTTAATTTCATGCTTTGTACCATGATGTGCCTCTTCTCTTTTGTAGCGCTGGTCTACCCACCATTTGGCAAATTTATATGAAAGACGTTTTTTATAAGCTTCAGGGTCTTCATTTTTGGAAACTTTTGGTTCTTTTTCTTTTTGTTTTTTGACAGGTTCTGTGGTTTGTTGTGTTTCGAGCATGTCTAAATTTAGTTTGGGTGTTGCCGGAATATAGCGGTAATCCGTGAAGTCAGCTTCATTAACAGCATAGCTTTCAGGACTTACATAGTTTTCATATGCAAAAACCTGTGGCGAAATGAATATTAAAATTAAAATTAAAAATTTTTTCATTTTATCCTTTCTTAATAATGCGGGCATCTTGATGTGATGCTGTTTCCATGACTGTCCATGCCTCCCGTTGCAGACAAGTTAAAACTTTCTGCTGTTCTGTCAATAATCGGACACCATTCAAGGAAATATTTGCCGTCGTATGATTGGTAATATTTTTCAAAAAACATTGCTTTTTCTTTACCGAATTTTTTAAAGTTATTAAATAAATAAGTGTAGAATTCGGGAGTATATGCTCGAGTTCTTGCGGGATGTGCAATTGACATAACTCCGCAATTTAATGTTGTTACAAATTCTATTGTTTCTTCAAAAGAAGAGAATGGTTCAAGCATTTTTCCAATAGACGGATGTGCTTGCATATAAATATCTCTTGCAATTTGGATTTTTTCTAAAACTTCTTCTGGAATTAGCGGTAATGCACAGTCTGCGTATAATTCCAATGCTCTTTTGTAACATATTACAAATGAGTCTGTGCCAAACAGATATTTATGTTTGAAGAAAGGTTTTTCGTAAGTAAAATCTGCATTTGGGAAAAAGTGATTTAGCAGAATTTTTCCGCAAGTGTATTTTTTCATGGGATGTGCAACTTCATCCTGACCTTTTAAAATCATAGGATGACAAAGTGAGGCTTCTTCAAGTGTGAAATTATATTCGGGAAGTGCATCATTTAATTTGGCAATTGTATCTTTTGCCAGTTGTAATTTTAGTGTACGTTTTTTATCAAGAAAATCATTAAGTTTTTTGTCATGCGGGTCAATTCCGTATACAAGGAGATGTATCGGCATAGGTTTTGGCTGTTTCGGGAAATTAATAGCAACAGTTGAGATTTCAACTCCAAGTGCTAAATTGACATTGTCAGGACAAATTTCTAAAGCTTTTTTGCATCCGTCTATTGTGTCATGGTCTGTAATCGCGATAAATTTATTTTTAGATTTTTCAAGAAGTTCTTCAACGGTCATAATTCCGTCGGAATGTTCGGTATGTATGTGTAAATTTGCGCTAAAACTGCCTGATTCAACATATCTGAAATCGTGGCTGTCCATAATTTCAGGATTTTGTCTTTCACCGGCTTTAAATGAAATTTCGTTTAAATTTTTGACTTTTTCAATAAAATCTTTTTCGCTCAAAATTCCCATACTTTTATTTTACACCAAAATTGAAACATTTTTACACTTAATTCGTCAGGAAATTTAGTGGGAGGATTTATATGACAGTAGAGAAGTATTTAGAAGAAGATTTATATCAGGATTTAAAAAACGATTATAGTGAAACTGCCGAATATATTGAGCTTGATGAAGAGTTGGAAGAACCGAAGACTTTTAATTCAATCTCTAATGATGACGATATTTTGCAGATGTATTTGAAAGACATTGGAAAGGTTAAGCTTCTCAATTCAACAGAGGAAAAGGCTCTGGGCAAACAGATTAAAGAGGGTAAATCAACTGAATCTGAGATTGCAAAGCGGAAACTTGTTCAGGCAAATTTGAGGCTTGTTGTAAGTATTGCAAAAAAATATATCGGTCAGGGAGTTTTGTTCATGGATTTGGTGCAGGAAGGTTCTTTGGGACTTATAAAAGCTGCGGAAAAGTTTGATTATTCAAAAAATTTTAAATTTTCAACTTATGCAACATGGTGGATTAAGCAGACTATTATAAGGGCGATTTCAAATAATTCACGTACAATAAGAATTCCTGTTCATATGACAGATAAAATCAGAAGATATAAGAGGGCTTATACAACATTATCCTTTGAACTCGGCAGAGAACCTACAGATATAGAAGTTGCGCAAAGGCTTGAGATTACCCCTAAACAGCTTTTGACAATAAAAAAGTCAATTATAAAAGAGCCGATAAGTTTGGAAACTCCTGTTACTGATGATTTGAATGTCGGGGATTATGTTGAGGACAAATCTTACCGTTCGCCTGAGGCTCAAACAGGTAATAATGTTTTAAAAGGAAGTGTTGAGGATTTACTTTCATTATTAACAGATAGAGAAAGAAAAATAATTAATTGCCGTTTTGGAATCAGTGGAGAGATGCCTAAAACGCTTGAGCAGGTCGGAGAATTGATGGGGTATTCAAAAGAAAGAATCCGCCAGCTTGAAGATTCGGCCCTGACGAAAATCAGACAGAGAAAAGAATTACAGCATTTCAGAGATTTTATCGAGGATTAGGAATGTAGCCGTTCTATCCGCCACATTGGGTGTTGGAGAGACTGTCAAGTATTAATTAGAGGTTATATATTGACAAATGAGGAGCTATCGTAAATAATTAAGAATATGCGAAAGGAGCTGAATTGATGAAAATATTGTTTATGAGCTCCTCTCAACCCATCGGGGGGGGGCACTCATGGTAAGGGATTAGACCGCTGGGGCTTTACTTTAGCTGAGGTATTAATCACTTTAGGAATTATCGGAGTTGTTGCGGCGATTACTATGCCGTCATTGATTACAAATATTCAAAACAAGGGTTATGTTGAAAAATTAAAAAAGACCTATTCTCTTATATCTCAAACAACTCAGCTTGTGAGTGAAGATTTAGGTGTTGAACCGAAGTTTTGGGCTTATTCAGTTCATACTGATGGGGATGAAAATGATACTTTAAACAGAAATATTCTTTATGCTTATAAAAAACACTTAAATGTTGTTAATGAATTTACAACAAGTTATAATGAGTATCAAGATGTCAATAGAAGTATTCCTTATCGTTATTTAAATGGAGATGCAAATCCAAGTGCATTTTATACAGGTTCTGCGCTTTTCCATACGGCATATGTATATGAACTTGCGGACGGTTCCACAATCGGGTTAGTATTTAGTAATAATAAACGTGGCGGTGTTTTATGGACGTTAATTGAGAAGAAAATAAATCAGGCTTTTATTGTTGATGTAAATGGAATTGCCAAACCCAATCAGATAGGCAGAGATATTTTTTGGTTTGTTCTCAATCAAAGCGGGCAGGTTGTACCTTATAATATTGACGATATATCTGATTGTACAAAAGATGGTACAGGATATTCCTGTGCGGCAAGAATTATCCAAGAAGGGCAGATGAATTATTAAGCATTAATGATTTTGCGAATTCTACTGACTGTTCGTTAATTTCACCACCTGCAAGTTCGGCAAGTGCTTTGATGCGGTTGTCGCCTGTCAGAACGTAGACTTCGACTTTTGTTTCATCGGCTTGTGATTTTCGAACATAGAAGTGCTTGTCAGCTTTTGAGGCAATAATTGCTTGGTGGGTGATTAAAATTATCTGGTGGAACTTTGAAAGTTCAACAATTTCATCTGCAACGCTTTGAGAAGCTTTCCCTGAAATTCCCGTATCTATTTCATCAAAAATGACTGTATTAATATCGTCACTCTGCGCAAAAATAGATTTTATTGCAAGCATTACACGTGAAATTTCACCGCCTGATGCAACTTTTGCGAGCGGTTTTAGGTCCTCTGAAATATTTGTTGAGATTAAAAATTCTACCTCATCGCATCCGTCTGTGCTTAATTCTTTCTGTTGAACGGAAATTTCAAACCTTGCTTTTGGAAGTTCTAATTTTTCTAATTTATCTTGAACAAGGCTTGAGAGAACCTGTGCATAATTTTTTCTTTGTTCGGAAATTTCAGATGCGCGTTTTTCTAAACCTTGACGGGCATGAGAAATTTTTGCTTCCAATTCATCAATATTTTGTGTGGAAAATTCTATTGCATTGAGTTCTTTTGATAATGTTTCAAAAGTTTGCATTACAGATTCAAGTGTTCCGCCATACTTGCGTTTTAATTTATCCAATAGGTAAAGGCGTTCTTGAATATCATTGAGCCTTTGCGTGTCATTATTGAGGTTTTGACTGTAATCTCTTAATTCAGAGCCTGCCGTACGTAAGTTTTCTATTGCATCGATAAGATTTTGTTCTAGTTCTTCTAGACTGCTGTCGTATGAAACGGCTTTTGAGATATTTTGTTTAATTTTGCTTAAAGCTTCCATAATAGAACCGTCGTCGCCGTTGATTGCCCAATAAGAACTTCCTGTTAATTCTTTAAGTTTTTCAGCGTTTTCCAAAACTTCAAGTTCGCGGTTTAAATCGTCATCTTCAGTGTCTGATGTAATATTTGCACTATCGATTTCGTTAATCTGGAACTGCAAAAATTCTAACTGACTTTCTGTCATATCAGATGCAGTCTTTAAGTTTTCAAGCTGTGATAAAAGGTTTTGATATTCTTTGAATTTTTCCTTGTATTCGTGAAGTTTATCACCATAGCAAGCGTAATTATCAAGCAGTGTTATATGATATTTGGGCTGCATAAAAGCGTAAGTCTGGTGTTGTGAGTGAATATCAAGAAAATAATTTTTCAGCTGTTTTATAAATTCTTGATTTACAAGAGTTCCGTTTACGCGGGAGCGGACTCCGTTTTGTGTAATCTCTTTTGTTAAAATGATTTCTGAACCAAAATTATCAATTCCGTTTTCATCTAAAAGCTGTGATAAATCATGCTTTGTATTTTCTATTACAAGTTCAATTACAGCTTTATCACGGTCATGCTTAATAACATCTTTTGAAACTCTCGGTGCAAAAGCTATATCAATAGCGTTAATCAGAATACTTTTCCCAGCACCTGTTTCACCGGTAATAACGTTCAAACCGTCATGGAAATTGGCGGTAAGTTCATCAATAAGTATGTAATCTTTTATCCTCAGCTGTTTTATCATATCTATAGCATAAAACAAGATTAATTTTTGGGCAATATATATACATTATTTTAACTATTTTATTTTTCAAGAAAGTATGTTACTCTAAATATATCATGGAGAGTATAAATCAAAATTTAAAACCGTTAACAGTAAAAATTAATGACATCGGTAATCTTGAAATCGGTGGATGCGATAGTGTTGCACTTGCAGAAAAATACGGCACACCTTTGTATGTTATGGATGAAGATACTATCAGAGGTATTTGCAGGGATTATAAGCAGGCATTTAAGAATTATTCTAAAGTTAATATGATGTATGCTTCAAAGGCGCTTTGCACAATGGCTACTGCAAAATTGATTGCATCGGAAGGTTTTGGGTTTGATGTTGTATCTGCTGGCGAAATTTATACTGTTTATAAAGCTGGCGCTGACATGTCAAAAGTTTTGTTTAACGGTAATAACAAGTCTTATGACGAGCTCTCGTTAGCAATTGAGTTGGGTGTGGGCAGAATTTCTGTTGATAACTTTTTTGAACTTGCTTTATTGAACGAAGTTGCAAAAGCTCAAAACAAAACAGTTGATATTCTCTTGAGAATTACTCCGGGAATTGAATGTCATACGCATGAATATATTCAAACTGGTCATTTAGATTCAAAATTCGGGTTTGATTTAACTCAGATTGATGAAGCTGTTGAGTTGATTAAAAATGATTATACAAATTTAAGATTACACGGTCTTCATGCTCATATTGGTTCGCAAATTTTTGAAACTTCAATCTATGGCGACGAAATCGAAATCCTTGTAAAAGAAATTGCACGCCTTGGTTTGAACGAAATTAATATTGGCGGCGGTATTGGTGTTAAATATACAGAAAACGACTGTCCTCCGTCCGTTTATGATGTTGCAGAAATTATCATAAAAAGATTAAATGAATGTATTGAAAAGTATAATATTGAACCTCCTGCATTATTTATTGAACCTGGTAGAAGTATTATTTCAACCGCTGGGGTAACTTTATATACTGTCGGAAGTTCTAAACAAGTCCCAAACGGCAGAAAATATGTTGCAGTTGACGGGGGAATGTCTGATAACGTCAGACCTTCTATGTATCAAGCTGAATATACTGCACAGGTCGCAAATAAACCTGATGCGAAAAATTTTGAAAAAGTTACGATTGCTGGACGTTTTTGCGAATCAGGCGATATATTAATTAAAGATGTTGAACTTCCTGAATTGGAAGAAGGCGATATCCTATGTGTTTATAATACAGGTGCTTATAACTATTCAATGGCATCAAATTACAATCGTGTGCCAAAACCGGCTATGGTACTTGTAAAAAATTCACATTCCTGTATTATAGTTACAAGAGAAACTTTAGATGATTTGATATCACATGATAGGCTGAACTGATGATAAATGAGATTTTTGCATACTTGACAAATTATATTGGAAATCTGGAAATGGCGTTTAATTGGTCAGATTTTATACAGATTGCTTTTCTTACCTGTGTATTATTATTTTTGTATAAAAAGTTTATCAAAAATACGTCATCGGAAAAGTTTGTTAAAGGGCTTTTAATTCTCGTTTGCGTATGGGTTTTCAGCGAAGTTTTATTACGTATAAATTTGAATATTATAGGTATGTTTTTGAAAGCTGTTGTTACTTTAGTATCTTTAAGTTTAATTGTTATATTCCAGCCGGAATTAAGACGTTTTTTAGGATTTTTGGGACAAGCTGATTTTGTTACAAGAGTTTTTAATACACATAATACAAAACATAAAATTCGAAAAATTGACGTTGTTAAAGAGTTAATCGAAAGTGTTAAATATCTTTCAAAATCTCATACAGGTGCTTTGATTGTGTTCCAAAGTGATTTGAGCAATACATATTATGATGTCGGCACAAAGCTTAATGCAGATTTGTCTACAGAACTTTTATTGACAATTTTCCATACAAATACACCGCTTCATGACGGTGCAGTTGTTATTAATGGAGACAAAATTATTTCAGCAGGTGTTTTGTTACCATTGACAGAAGACCCTAAACTAAGCTGGAAATACGGTACACGTCACAGGGCGGCTATAGGTATGACAGAGACCAGTGATGCTGCTTGTCTTGTTGTATCTGAAGAAACTGGTGATGTTTCTATCGCTCTTGACGGCAACCTTAAAAAATACGAAGATTTGGTTACTCTAAAAACAGATTTGGAAAGTATTTTAGGTCTTAAAGAGCCAAATGAAGCTAATAAAAAAACAATATTCAAGATTAATAATTTTATTACTATTAAAAAAAGTGCGGAGTAAACATTGGAAAGAAAATTATCAAAAAAAGAATTAGTATTTAATTTTTTGAGAAAAATGTTTTTTCTCACACTTGGACCGTTTATTGCCGCTTTTGCGCTTGAAGTGTTTTTAGTTCCAAATAACATTATTGATGGTGGAATTGTAGGTGTTTCTATAATCTTGAGTTATCTTACAAAAATTAATCTTGGTTTATTGATTTTTGTTATAAATATTCCGTTTTTCTTTCTTGCGTTTAACAAAATCGGAAAGAAATTCGTTATACAAACTTTTTACGCAATCGGAATGTTGTCATTGTGGGTGAATGTTTTGACAATACATCATTTGCCTACAACTCATGATTTGCTTTTGGCAACTGTATTTGGCGGTATTGCTCTTGGTACAGGGGTTGGACTTGTTCTTAAAAATGACGGTTCGCTTGACGGAACAGAAATTATGTCGCTTGTTTTATCTAAAAAATTTGGATTTTCTGTCGGCGAATGGATTATGACATTTAATATATTTATCTATGGAGCTTCCGGACTTGTTTTTGGCTGGAATAAAGCAATGTATGCAGTTTTAACTTACTTTATAGCCTTTAAAGTTATCGATATTGTTCTTGAAGGTTTAAATTCTTCTAAATCAATTCGTATTATTAGTGATAAATCTTATGAAATCGGGCAAGAATTGCTTAAAAGTTTGAATATCGGTGTAACTTATTTGAAAGGTGTCGGAGCTTATTCCGGAGCCGAAAAAACTATTGTTTTTTGCGTGGTTTCGCGTCTTGAAATGGCAAAGATGAAAGAGATTATAAAAAATATTGATCCAAATGCGTTTATATCTGTTGTGGATGTACACGAAGCATACGGCGGAAGAACAAAAGGAAGTATTGACAAAATTTAACAATATAGATTATTATTATAATGAGGATATAACGGGAGCGAGCTATGGCGAAGCGACTGTCCAATATTTATAAAATCTGATTAAAATCGTCAGAAAGGGTAGAAAGAATGGGAAAGAATATTGATACAGTACCAATAGAAGTAAGCATTTTGACAGCTGACCATGATATTAAAGGAGTGGTTCATGTTTCAAAATACACTAATACTAACAGAGAACTTACGGATTTATTAAATGATAGAGAACGCAGATTTTTAGCAGTTACAAATGCAGAAATTTATCCGCGTAACTCAAATCAAGCTCCTAGAAAATATAATTTCTTGGAAATTCATATGGATTTTGTTTTGATGGTTCATCCGTCATCTCAAGCTGTTTTCCAAGAGTCAGGAAGAACTCAGGAAGATATTTCAAGATTTAGAGAACTGAGATTGAAATTAAATCAAACAAAACCATTCTAATAAAAAAAGAGCCTTTAAAAGGCTCTTTTTATTTATTAAATTTTGCTAAAAGATTTGAATTTCCTGTGCTTGTTATATCAAGTTTTTGAACAGGTTTTTGGTCTTCTGCTTTTGGAGTTTCTGTTTTTTGTGCTTCTTCTGGAGCTCCATTCTTTTTCAAATCCATTTTCTTTTCAACTTTTTTAGCAAGCGGAGTTGCAACCAAAGGTACAATTACACGTTTACCGATAATTGTTGCAGCTGCGATATCTGCTACGAATTTGAACAAGCCTAATGCATCTTTTCTAACGCCTTCATAAGCTTTATCGTATATAATTTTCTTGCCAGCTTTACCTTTTTCAGCATCTTGCATACGCATTCTTGAGATGGTGTTTGCTTTGCTTGTTGCGTTGAATGATTTTTTGAATAATTTATCAAATATCGGACCTGAATATTTTCTCATAGCAAAGAACATTGCAATCTGCGCGCCAATCATTAATACGCCGTTTGTTAAGTCTAATGCTGCAACGAATTTTCTTTTCTTTTCAGGAATTTTATCGTTGTGCAAACTTTGAGTAACGTACATTGCGCATCCGATACCGTCTTTTAATATGATAGATGTAACTGTAGCCATTGCTAAAGCTTTTTCAGGGTCTTTTTCAAATTTTTTACCTAACCATTGAGCAGGTCTGGCATTTGTAGCTTTTGCAATTCCTTTACCTATTGTATTTCCAACTGATTGAAGTCCGCTCATTATTTGTTACCTCCAATCTTATTTTGGTTTGGCTGTGAAGCCTCTTTTTTCCCTGAAAGTTTCGGGAAGAAGATATCCATAAATCTTGGATATACCCAGTTTAGTGCTGTACAAGTAATCGGTAATGTGATAAATACGCCTACGCCGATTTTTGTAAATTGGTTCCAGCTTTTGTAGTTATTTTCTACAACTTTTTTGTATCCTTTTGCGATGTCGTTGTAAATCTTTTTAGTTATTTTGCCAAGATTATGATCGAAAGTATCTGTGTCACGGAGTACTGAAGAGGTAATACCGTCTATATTTTCAAAGTTACATTGTCTTGCTATTTTTTGAATAGCATTTTTGATAGTAGCTTCATTTGCAGATTTAGGGTCTGTAATTCTTGCAGCTGTCAATTCAACAATTCTGTCTGAAAGTACTTTGTTTCTGTCAAGAAGTGCTGTACGGTAGTTTTCTCTTGAGAATGTGCCGTTGCACATATCTTTGATTGAATCTATACGTTGTAATGTTCTTTGAACTCTGCTGTAACGTAAATCTTCAGGTCTGTCGAGGATTTCTTGCAAGAGTTTTTTAACGTCTTCATTTGATTCTTTAGACAATAATTCTTGAACTTTGCTTGTTACTTGTTCTTTTGGAATGTTGCTAAATATTTGTTTTAAATGACTTTCATTATTGATTAAAACTTCAGCTCTATCAAGATGTTTTGCTATTGCTTCAGGAGTTTTTTGCAGAGCTTTTGCATCTTTGATATATTCATCAATTTGTTTATTAACTAATTCTGATGTTGTTTTGAAATCAAGATGTCTTTCGCCAATATTAATTTTTCCTGTTTCTTGGAATCTCTGTGCAACTTTTTCAAGCTGATCTTTTTGTGTTTTAGAGACTCTTCTGTCAAGTTCTTCTATGTATGCATTGCGTTTTGCTTTTGCATCTTTGCTGAATAAAGCACTAATCCAAGATGGTTTTGTTTTACCTTCTTGTTTCATTGCTTTTTTTACATTTGATTGGATATATGTTTTTGTATTAAGTTCTTGTTGGTCAACTTTTAAAGCTGCATATTTTGAAATGTTTTTGTTATTAAATACAAAATCCAAGCCTTTATCAATATATTTTTGAACGCTTGCCTGGAATATAATAGCAAGAACAGCTGAAATAGGCTGTCTCATTGCTGTATATAATTTTGTGTTTTTATTCTCTTCTTTTTGTTCCGGAGTTGCATTTTTAGGTGCTTTTACAAACGGGTTGAAACCGATAAATATGGGTGCAACAAGCCCTGTACCCAATGCTGTAATTAAAATACCGCCGATTTCGCCTTTTAACCATTCTAAGCTTTTCATGTGTTTAATAGCTTTGGCATGGTGAAGTCCTTCTGTGATTTTTTGAGAATATGATGCACCAAAACTTGGTGAATTCTTTCGCGCACTCGGCTTAAGTCCGGCACTTTTTTGACTGTAACTGTTAATACTTCCTATTGTTGCCATGTTTCTACCTATACTATGAACCTTCTATATATATAGAGTCCTGAACAAAATAAAAATTGCTAGTTTTTTTATTAATTATTAAGTTTTGTGAACTTAATAACTGTCCAGCTTCCCTTTCTCTCCAGACGTGTAATAGTAAGAGTACCCAACATATCCTCAAAAGTTTTGTTTTTAATATAAGAGAAAACTAAAAACAACAACGGTTCTTTATCATACAGATTTTTATCCGATGTGATTTTCGCCAAATCATCAGGCGAATAAAAAGATACACTGTCTAATATTACCATTACGACGCTTTGGTCTGGTTTCAGATTATCAAAAACATATTTTTTTAGCAAGTTTTCAAAATATTTATTATCCATGCTTGAAAATATATCTTTGTAAATTTCTTTCCCGTTTTTATAAACATCACTATAATCAGTACTTTCAGACAAGTAATGCGGAAAATTCCCTTTATGGATTTCGACAACTCTGTAGTTTGAAAAATCAAAATATTTTTCAAATCTTTGTTGTGGATAGTATTCTAAAAGAATGATATCGTCTTGTTTTAATTCCATGCGATTGAGCATGTCTGCCGGAATTTTATGACCTTCAGAACGGCGTATTTTAGGCACAGAATAAGGATGTATAAGGATATAGCCGATAGAAATCAGACAATAAAATATAATAATTATGTTTTTTAAGATTTTGTTATTTATTGATGCTAGTCCTGAGCATGCCAGATATATTAAAATCGGATAAATTTCAATGGAATATTTAGTGATGAATACCAGTTTCCCGCTTATTGATGCAATTACAAGCACAATCGTAAAAAAGCATGCAAGCAGAAATAATTGATAATCTTTTTTTAATGATTTTATAATTAACATGATTGCGATAAGTGCAGGTGTAATCATGAAAAATGCAAGTTGCGGGATGTATAAGAAATTATCGGGTGCGTTGGTGAGGTTTGTGAGGACCGGTGAGAAATAATCAGTAAATAAAAAGCCGATTTTTGATAGTGAAAAGTGCCCCCACCATTGAGAAAACGATTTTGTCGCCATAATCTTATATGCTAACGGCGCGGTAATAATTGAGCATAATGCTAATGCACTCCATATATACGGCGCTGTTTTTTTATTGTTAATACTTATATATATCAAATTAAAAAATACGAAAACAAACCCTATTGTATGTGTAAATAAAATTAGAAAATTAAATAATATGCACAATATAATATTTTTTTTATTCGGGTTTTTGATGAGTCTTAGTGTAAAGAGCATGCATAATGCTGAGAATAAAAATAAAACAGAATAAAGTCTAACTTCCTGTGAGTAATAAATAAGAAATGAGCTTATTGCCGTAAAACCTGCACATAGATATCCTGTCTGCTTATTTTTTTCTTTACCGAGAAAATACATTGCAGGGATTGCCAGCATGCCTGCAAAAACTGATGTTAATCTTAGCATCAAGTCACTTTTACCGAAAAATGTCATGAAAAATTTTAAATATAAATAATAAAACGGCATGTGGCACTGTGATTTAACGGCGTCCCAAAAACCGTTTTGTTGTGTTGATGCTATTAGCCAGCTTACATATTCATCATTCCAAAGCCCGTCAGGCTTATCAATACAAATTAATCGTAAAATTAAACCTATAATAACTATTGTAATTATCCCTAAAGTTTTTTTCATTATTGTCAAAATCCCCCTTTGATTATATAATAAATATATGAAATTAGTTATTCAAATACCTTGTTATAACGAGGAGCAGGCATTACCGATTACTTTGGAAGCTTTGCCTAAAAGTATTGATGGGATAGATGAGATAGAAGTTTTAATTATAAATGATGGTTCAACTGATAAAACAGTTGAAATTGCGAAATCTTTCGGGGTTAAATCGTTTGTTGACATGCCTCACAATTGCGGGCTGGCAAAAGCTTTTGTTGCCGGTTTGCAAAAGGCGCTTGAAATTGGTGCTGATATTATTGTTAATACTGATGCCGATAACCAGTATTGTGCAGATGATATTGAAAAACTTGTTAAACCAATTTTGTCAGGAGAAGCTGATATTATTATCGGAGCACGTCCGGTTTCAAGTATTGAACATTTTTCACCGATGAAAAAGTTTTTGCAAAAATTGGGGTCAGGTGTAATGAGACTTGTGAGTTCTACAGAAGTTGAAGATGCGCCGAGCGGATTTAGAGCTTTTTCAAGGAACGCGGCTTTGCAGATTAATGTATTTGATAATTATACATATACTATGGAAACTATTATACAAGCCAAGGCTAAAGGTTTAATTTTGAAAAGTGTTCCAATACAGGTTAACGCCGATTTGAGAAAATCAAAGCTTGTAAAAAATATGTTTGATTATATCAGACGTTCTGTTTTTACTATGCTCAGAATGTTTTTAATATACAGACCTTTCAGATTTTTTGCAATTATTGCAGGATTGTTTCTGGTGTCAGGAACAATATTGGGTTTAAGATTTTTATATTATTACATATTTTCAAGCGGAAGCGGACATATACAATCTTTAATTTTGTCTGCAATTCTTATTATCACAGGGGTTCAAGTTGCAGTTATAGCTGTTATGTCTGAACTTATGTCGATAAACCGAAAATTGCTGGAAGATATTCAAAGACGTTTGAAACTTCAAGACTTGAAATAAATTTCAGCAGGTTGTAATATATAAAAGAAAAATAAGGGATTATTATGATAAAAACTGATATTATATCAAATGTAAAAGAATTTTTTGCATCTTCTATGGTGCATAAAGCTTTGGCTTTTTTCGGATTTACTTTTCTAATGACTGCAATTATAGCGTCACAAAACTTCTTTTTTCAAAATATTATTGAAAACGGGGTAAGTAAACGTGATATTGTTGCTCAAAAAACGTTAACCGTTGAGGATGTTAAAAGAACAGAGCAGCATCGTAAAGAAGTTGCTCAGAAAATTGAACCGGTTCTTGCGCCTGCAGAAGATGATTTTATCAAAAGTAATCTTCAAACTTTACAAACTTCAGTTTTGCAAATCCGTAAAAAAAATGTACCGGAAGTAGAAAAAAAACAAGAAATAGAAGTTCTTTTTGATATTTCAGGAAATCAAAAACGTGATTTTATTATAAATTTTCTGCTGAAAGCTGACGATAACAGTCTGCATGAAGCGTTTGATAAATCAACTTTAACTCTTGCAAATATATTGCGTACAGGAATTACAGAACGCGATTATGAAAAGGATAATATTGAAAGGATTATTTTAAATAATCTTGTTGCAAATGTGTCAAAGCGTCAGGTGTCCGTTATTACGGCTGTGCTGGAACAGGTAATTGTACCAAATCTTGTTGTTGATGAGTTTGCAACCGAAATCGCAAGAAAAAATGCTCAATCTTCTATTAAACCGTACGAAGTTGTATTCCAAAAAGGAGATAAAATTCTTTTTGAGGGTGAGCCTGTTACAAGATTGAAACGAGATGCTTTGCGTCAGGCTGGATATAATGTTTATGAACTTAACTGGCATGGGCTTATTGCTGTTTATATAATTGTATTTATTGGTACACTTTTGTTCTTGTGCTATATGAAATACTTTGAAAAAGATTTCTTACAGCCAAGATATATGGCTATATCAGCATTTTTATCTTTGCTTTTGGCTTTGATTGCAGTCTTACTCCCTACCGGAGTTTCACCTTATATTCTTCCGCTGCCTGCGTTTTTGATTCTTATGTCAATATTTACTAAACCAAGAATTGCATTTGCTGCTGCGATTGTACTTTTATCAATAATGGCTGTAGGGTATCAGTATAATATTCAATATGTTGTTGCATTTGCGCTATTAAGTTTATTTTCAGTTGTGTCTATGTCACAGATTAGATATGCGGAACGCGTTGATGTTATTAAAACAGGATTTAATATCGGACTTGCAGGGTTAGTGCTTGTTTTAAGTATTTATATTTTAGAAAAATGTCTGATTGATGTAAGTAATGTGTTAATTATTAAAAACTGTGCATATATTTTACTTAACGGTATAGTAAGTTCTATTATTGCATCTGGTTCTTTGCCGTTATTTGAAAGTATGTTTCAAATAATTACTCCTTACGGATTGGCAGAACTCGGCGACCATAACCAAAAACTTTTAAAGCGTTTGCAGATGGATGCTCCCGGGACTTATCATCACAGTTTGATGGTATCAAATCTTTGCGAAGCCGCTGCGGAGGCTATCGGTGCAGATCCTATTTTAGCAAGAGTCGGAGCTTTGTATCACGATATCGGCAAGCTTGAACGTCCGTTATTTTTTGTGGAAAACCAGTCATATTTTATGATTGAAAACCCGCATAATAAATTTAACCCGAGAATCAGTAAAATGATTATCACAGCACATACATCCGACGGGCTTAAAATTGCTAAAAAAAATAAACTGCCTCTTGTTATTCAAAATTTTATTACCCAGCATCATGGTGAAGGGTTGGCAAGTTATTTTTATAATCAGGCTGTAAAAGAAGAAGGTATGGAAAATGTTAAGGAAGAGCAATTCAGATATGCAGGTCCGAAACCTAATATGAAAGAAACTGCAATTTTAATGATTGCTGATGCTGTAGAATCTGCTGTTCGTTCTTTGAAAAATCCTACTCCTGAGGAAATTGAAGCAATGATTAATAAAATTATTGTTGAAAGATTGAATGACGGTCAGTTATCTGACAGCCCTTTAACATTGAAAGATTTGAAGGTTATTGCTGAAACTTTCTCTCGAATTTTGAGGGGTATGCAGCATAATAGGATTAAGTATCAGGAAAATCTGCCTGAAGAGGTTAAAAAAGATAAAATAAATATGCCGATTCTGGATGCTGATTTGGAAAACAAAATTAAACAGCTTGAAGGACAGACTGATGAGGGTAAAAATGAACAAGCTTAATATATTTAGCGAAAATATCTACGATGAGTGGGAAATTGATGAAAAAAGGTTTATAGATATCGCAAAAAGTATATTGAAGTTTTATTTTTCAGAAGTATTGGAATTGTCCTGTTTAAATGGATTTGAGTATGATACGATTTCTTTTGATTTTTTGTATTGTGATAGCAAAAAAACTCATGAGATTAACCGTGAATACAGGCAAAAAGATTATCCTGCAGATATTATAACATTTGCAATTTTTGCGGACAGCGAAGAAAAATTTATTTTTGACGGAGAAATTAATCTTGGTGAAGTCATTATTGCTTTGGATAAAGTTATTGAAGAAGCCGAGAAAAAAGGTGTTACAAAAGAGCATGAACTGGCATTTTTGATAAGTCATGGGATTTTGCATTTATTAGGATTTGACCACCAGACAGAAGAAGAATATAATTTTATTATAGATTTACAAAATAGGGCTTTGGAGTATGTCAAAATTTAAACAACAAGGATTTTCAAATACTTTTAAAAATGCACGCAAGGGAATGCGTATTGTTTTAAAATCCGAAATTAATATTAGAGTACATTTTTGTGTTGCAATGGCTGTTATTGCTCTCGCTTTTGTATTGGGTTTTAGTATTGAACGTATGTGTATTTTACTTCTAACGATAGCATTTGTAATTGTGACAGAGATGTTGAATTCTGCTGTAGAGTTTGCATTGGATGCAGTATTTCATAATAAATATTCTAAGTTGGTTGGTATGGCAAAAGATATTTCGGCAGGTGCTGTAATGTTTGCCTCTGTTATAGCAGTTGTAATTGGAGTTATTCTTTTTGGTTCAGCTTTTTTGAATTTGTTGTAAAGATAATTCTTGTATGATTTCTGCAATTTCAGCAGAGACATCGTCCATGCCTGTTATATTTTCTTTTACGGCTTGGGCAAATTCTGCTTTTTTAAATTCATGCAAGCCTCTGTGTCTATAAAATTCTTCCAAAAATTCTACTTTTGATGTACTTTTATCAAGTCCTTCAATTGGTGCAAGAGAGATATTTTGTGTTGTGTAATCAAGAGTTTTTATAAGCAGTGAATTAGGCAGTAAATCTTCAAATTCTCCGCGTTTGACAATGTGAATTTTATCAAAATGTCTAAGACGTGGACGAATTTCATGCAGATTTTCTTGAGCATCGTTATCAAGAAGTACAAAAATTGGGATTTTCAGGCATTCTGCATAGTTATAAAAATATTTTACCACCTGATTTTTTCCGCCTGCTGAAATTATGTAAATCCCGTTTTTGTTAAGG